>JAEWFA010000006.1 GCA_023389055.1 Pseudomonadota bacterium
ACGGACGACTGCGCAGTTTCGTGCTGATGCTCGTCGTCACCGCGGTGGCGCTCGTCGCCGGCCAGGCCAGCGGCGACTTCGCATGGCCGCAGGACCGCACCGGATGGCTCGCACTCGCGCTGCTCACGCTGCTCTATTCGTCGGCGATCACCGCCTTGTTCGTGCTGCTGCCCAGGCTGGGGGCGGTGAACAACGCGGCGATCATGAACTTCGAGCCGATCGCCGCGCTGCTGCTCGCATGGATCGTGCTCGACCAGGCGATGGCGCCGCTGCAGTTGCTCGGCGCCGGGGTCGTCGTCTGCGCGATCATCCTGCTCGTCACGATACGATCGGCGCCGTGAGCGTTTCGAGCTTCGATCGTCGCGGCACCGAGCGCGCGTTGCCCTGGGACGCGCTCGTCGAGGCGCTGCGCGCCATGCTCGCACGCAAGCGTGCCGGGCGCACCCGATCCCCCGAGCGCATCGCGATGCCGTTGCCCGGCGGCGTGCTGCTGGCAATGCCGTCGACCGACGGCGAGTTCGCCTGCACCAAGCTCGCGACGCTGCACGACGGAAATCCGGCGCGCGGCCTGCCGACACTGATCGGCGAGGCGATCCTGGTCCGCGCCGATACCGGTGAACCGCTCGCGCGCTTCGACGCGGCGACGATCACCGCGCGACGAACCGCTGCGTTGTCGGCGCTCGCCGCGCTCGTGCTCGCCGGCAAGCGGCGCGAGCGTCTGCTGGTCTTCGGTTCCGGCGTGCAGGCGCGCGCGCACGTCGAGGCCTTGCGCAGCGTGATGCCGTTGCGCGAAGCGACGATCCACTCGCGCAACCCGCAGCACGCGCGCGCGCTCGCCCAGGCGATCGACGACAGCGGGCTGCCCTGCCGCGCCGCCGAATTCACGCCGTCGATCGCCGACTTCGACCTCGTCGTCACCGCAACTTCGAGCCGGGAGCCGCTGTTCGAGGACGATTTGCGCTTCGACGGTTTCGTCGCCGCGATCGGCGCGTATCGGCCCGGGATGTGCGAGTTGCCCGCGGCGCTGCTGCACCGCGCCGCAGCGATTCTCGTCGACGACCTCGAGGCCGCGCGCAGCGAAGCGGGCGACCTGATCCGCGGCGGCGTCGACTGGACGCGCGTGACTCCGATCGAGTTCGTCGCTGCCGGCGAAACCCCGCCGCCGAGCCGCGGCCCGGTTCTCTTCAAGAGCGTCGGACACGCGCTGTGGGATCTCGCCGCATGCCGCCTCGCGTGGACGAGACTTCAGCAGGAGAACGCGCAATGAATCCGACGCCGCACAGGGATTTCGGATCCGTTCGCGTGTTCTTCGGCGAGAAGAACGGCAAGTACCCCGACGGCAACCAGGTGCTGGTACGCGGACGCGACACGCTCGCCGCCTTCGACACGCCGCTGGTAGCCAACCGGATCGGCGAGGAGCTCGAATCGGCCGAAGTCGTCGTGCTCGGCCACGTGCACGAGGACCACGTGGCCGGACTGCACAGGCTGCCGAACGCGCGGCTGTACGCCCACGAGCTCGACGTCGAGGCGGCGCGCAGCTGGGACGGACTGGCCGCGCATTACGGGCTGTCGGCGTCGGCGAAGGACGCGATGCTCGCGAAGATCCGCCGCGAGTTCCACTACGTCGAACGTCCCGACGCGGTCGCATACCGCGACGGCGAGACCTGGGAACTGGGCGGCGCACGCGTGCGCGCCGTGCACATGCCGGGGCACACGGCCGGTCATTGCGTGCTCGTCGTCGAGCCCGAAGGCGTTGCCTTCATCGGCGACATCGACCTGAGCGGCTTCGGCCCGTACTACGGCGATGCGAGCTCGGATCTCGGCGCCTTTCGCGCCACGCTCGCGCGCCTGCCCGAGATCGAAGCGAAGGTCTGGATCACCTCGCATCATCGCGGCGCCTGCACCGATCGCACCGCATTCCTCGACGCACTGCGCGCCTACGCCGCCAGGATCGACGAACGAAGCGAGCGCCTGCTCGACATGCTGCGCGAACGACCGCGCACACTGGAGGAGCTCGCGCAGGCGCGGCTGCTCTACCCGCAGGACTACGATGAGGCGTGGATCCTCGACGCGGAGCGCCGCACGATCGCGCAGCACCTGGACGAACTGCACGCGCAGCAGCGCGTGGACGTCGACGACGAAGGCCGGCATCACGCGCGTTGAGCGCGCCGCGCCTCCAACACCTCGCGGTATACCGCGAGATTGCCCTCGACCATCGCGTCGATCGAGAAATGCTCGAGCACCCTTGCGCGCGCGGCGGCGCCCATCCGTTCGCGCAGCGCCGGGTCGTCGACGAGCCGGCGCAGCGCGTCGGCCAGTGCCGGAACGTCCGCCGGCGCGACGAGAAAGCCGGTCGTGCCGTCTTGCACCGCCTCGGGCATGCCGCCGGCGCGGCTCGCGACGACGGGCACGCCGGCGGCCTGCGCCTGCAGCAGCGCGATGCCCAGTCCCTCGCGATCGGCCGGATGCGCGAGCACGTCGAGCCCGCCCATCCAGCGCGGCAGGTCGTCGCGAAAACCCACGAAGCGCACGATCGAAGCGAGCCCGTCGCGAGAGGCGCGCGCCTCGAGTTCGGCGCGCAACGGTCCCTGCCCGAACAGCAGCACGCGCAGCTGCGGACGCTGCGGATGCAGCATCTTCAATGCCGCGAACAGATGGCGATGTCCCTTGCGACGGATCAGCTGCGCCACGACGCCGATGACGATCGCATCGTCGTCGAGACCGAATTCGCGGCGAAACGCCGCGCGGTCGACCGGCTGCAGCCATGGGCTCGCATCGACGGCACTGCGCACGCAGCGAATGCGCTGCGCCGGCACGCCCTCGTCGAGCAACACGTCGTGGATGCCTGCAGAAATGGCAACCACCCGGTCGAAGAGTCGGTACTTCGCCGCCGCGACCCATGCACGCTCGCGATTGTCGACGCGGCGCGACAGCACGCTGGGCACGCCGGCGAGCCGCGCCGCCACCCCTCCCCAGACGTCGACGCCACGGCGACTGTGCAGATGCACGAGATCCGGCTTCGTGCCGCATATGCGAGCGCGCAACCGCGCGACGAAGGCGATGTCCAGGTCGCCGCGCAGCGTCGTCGGCAGGACTTCGGCGAATGGCGCAGCCTGCTCGGCCAGCGCGGCGCCGGGTGGGCAGACGAGGACGTTGGCAACGCCGCGCCGGGCGAGACCTTCGAGCAGGTAGACCACCTGTCGGGCTCCGCCGTAGTAGTGGCGCCCGCCCTCGACGTGCAGCACCTTCATCGCGACGCCTCCGTCGACGGCGGCCCGAGCGCGAGGCCTACCTCGTGCGCCACGCGCTGCGCGCTGATCTCGCGCATGCAGTCGAAGCGGCCGCCGCAGGTCGGCGCGCGCTGGCACGGCGAGCACGCGAGACGACGCGAGACGACTCGCGCATTCGGGCGACCGGTGACGGTGTACGGACAGGTCGACCCGAACAGCGCGACGGTGGGCACGGCGAAGGCGATCCCCATGTGCGTCAACCCGGTGTCGACGCCTACGACGAGCGCCGCGTCACGCACGATCGCTGCCGCCTGCGCCAGGTCGGTGCGCCCGGCGAGGTTCACGATTTCCGGCGCATCGCGCACCAGCGCGTCGGCGCCAGTACGATCGTCGGGACCGCCGAGCAGCACCGGCACGAGACCCGTCTGCGCGCGGACCCGTTTCGACAGCTCGCGCCAGGCGTCGTCGAACCAGTGTTTCTGCGGGCGCGTCGTGAACGCGGCGAACACCGCATAGCCGCGCGGTTCCAGTTCGTTCTCGCGCAGCAGCGCGTCGGCCGAAGCAGCGGCGTCCGGGCGCACATGCAGTCTCGGCAGGAAGTCGCTGCAATCGAGTTCCAGATGGCGGGCCAGGTGCAGATACTCCGAGGAGATCCGATCGGGATCTCCGTCGCGCGCAACGACCTCGGTGACGAAGAGCGAACTACCTTCGCGTGCGCCGAGCCCGATGCGTCGCGGCGCACCGCTCAGCCAGGCGAGAAACGCGCTCTTGAACAGCCCGTGCAGGTCGAGCGCGAGATCGAACCGCCGCGCGCGCAAGTCGGCACGGAAGCGCCGGATCTCGCGCACGAGCGCGATCCAGCGGCCGCAACGCAGCAACGAGCGCCAGCGCTTCTTCGGCCAGACGATGCACTCGTCGATGGCGGGATCGTGCCCGACGAGCGCATCGATTCCGGGCTCGACGACCCACGCGATGTAGGCGTCGGGCCAGGTGCGTCGCATCGCAGCGGCCAGCGGCGAGGTGAAGACGACGTCGCCGATCGCGGAGGTGCGCACGATCAGGATGCGTTCAGGCAGAGGAACTCCCCCGTTGGATCACGACAGCCGCTCGCATCGCGTCGACCCTGCGCAGCACTTCGTCCGGCGCGATCGCCTGCATCGATTCCGCCTCGATCGCCTCGATCTTCGGGTCGTGCCGCAGCGCTCGCGTCGCCCCGAACAGGCCGAGACTGGGCACGCCCACCGCGGCGGCAAGGTTCAGCGCGCCGGTGTCGTTTCCGATGCAAAGATCGCAGCGCTGCAATGCCGCGGCCGATTGCAGCACGGAAGCGCGACAGATCGCAATCGCGCCCGAGGTTCGGGGAAGGCCGCCGAGGATGCGCTCGGCCGCCTCCGCTTCGGCCGGACCGCCGAGCACGAGCACGCCCCAGCCGTCGTCGAGCAGTGCCTTCGCCAGCCTCGTGAAGTTGTCGACGCCCCAATCCTTCCTCGGCTCCGACGTGCCGATCACCAGCGCAACGCGCGGCAGCGGCAGCCCGGACAAGCGTCCGACGGCTTCGTCGAGCAGCGAGCGCGGCACTTCGATGCGCGGCAGCAGTTCGCCCGCGGCGAAGCCGTGCGCGCGCGCGAACTGCGTCGCCTCCGGATAGACCCAGTTGCCCTCGCCCCGATGACGGCGAATGAAAGGGCCCGCATTCAGGCCGAAGCGCTGCGCGAGCGAAAAACCGAAGCCCGAGCGCCGCGGAATGCCGGCCAGCCACGCGAGCAGCGCGTAGCGGGTGCGCGACGAAAAGATGTAGGCGCGGTCGAAGCGACGCGCGCGAAGGATCGCGGCCGTTCGCAGGAACCCGCGCAGGCCCGCATCTCGTCCGCGCCGCGCTTCCCCGCGACGCGGGCGGTAATCGTACTCGATGATCTCGTCGATCGACGGCTCGGCGGCGAGCACGTCCGGGGCGCGGCACGACGGGCGCGCCATCAGCGTCACGCGCCCGCCGCGGCTCGTTGCGGCGATCGCCCGGAGGTAGGGGACGTGCCAGACCAGGTCCCCGATCCCGCTGCGATGATGCACGACGAGCGTGCGCGGGCGAAGGTCCGTCGCCGCCTCAGGGTCCACGTCCGGCCTTCGCAATCGCCGTGCCGGTCGCGCGAAGCGCAACCCGATGGCGCAGCGCGCCCGCGGGAATCGACAGCAGCAGCGCGAGTGCCTTCGTTCCCGCGCTGGTTCCGAACAGCCCCTCGGTCATCGAGAACACGCAGGTGCCCACGACGACGAGCAGCCCGGCGGTCGCGAAGAAGAAGAGGTCGTGCTCGCCGATCCGACGCAGGAAGAACGAGGCCATCAGCAACCAGAAGGCAACGACGGCAAGCGCCGTCGGAACGCCGCCGAGCGCCAGGCTCGAGATCAACTCGTTGTGCAGGTTCGCCAGTCCGGCGAAGGTGGCGGGCATCCGTCCGCTCTCGACCGCCTGTCGGCGCGCTTCGTCGTAGTTCGCCAGCCCGACGCCGGTCAAGGGGCGTTCGGTCGCTACTTCCAGCCCCCACTTCCACATCTCGAGTCGCAACTCGGTGGAGCTGTCGATCGCGTCGCGGCCGCCGGCGCCGTCGAGGAAGGCCTCGACCTGCTCGACGGCGATGTCGATGCGGTGCTGCGCGGTGTCGGACAGCAGCATCGCCGCGACGACGAAGACGAGCATCGCGCCGAGCGCCGGAATGAAATGTCGCGACGCCAGCACGCGGCCCCGGTACGTGCGCAGAGCAGCCCACAACGTGAGGCCGAGCAGCACCGGCAACGCGAGCCAGCCGCCGCGCGTGCCCGTGAGGATCGACGCGTGGATGCCGGCGGCCGTTGCGGCCAGCCCGAGCGCGACTCGTGCCTTGTCGGGCCTGCCGGCGAACATCGGGCCGATGCACCCGGCGAATGCGATGAAGCCGAGCAGCAGCGAGAAGTTGCCGAACGGAACGGCGTTCCACTGATGGCGCCAGCCGAAAACGCGAACGCTGCCGTGCACCAGCACGTCGAACAGCGCGATGCCGAGCGCGGTGAACGAAGCGAGCACGACCGCCCGGAACAGCGCGCGCTCGCTCAACCCGGTGCGGCCGATCCACAGGAAGACGAGACCTCCGGTGACCAGCAGGTGCGACGGGCGATGCAGCCACGAGGGAGCCCAGCCGGTGAGCGCCATGTTCAACAGGTAAGCAGCCGGGATCAGCGCGCAACAGGCGAGATAGAACCGATCGAGCGAATCGAAGGCCGGACGACGCACGATCGCCACGAGTCCGCGCAACGCAGCGAGCACCATCAGCCAGCCCGCCACGGTCGGCACCAGCATGTGCAGCGGGACGACGACGACGACGAAGGCCTCGGCGAGCCGACGATCGAGCGCCTGCGCCGCCTGCGGCCGCTCGCCCGGAGCCACGACGATCATTGCAGCGCCACTCCGCATTGCTCGAAGGCTCTCCTCATGTCCCGCTCTTCGTCGGACGACTTGAATTTCAGCTGCGACCAGCCGAACGAAACGACTGGAACGCTGCCGGGGTAGATCTGGCGCGCGAAGAGCAATGCGCTCGAACGCACGCCGACGACGGCCGCATATCCGGTGCGCGCCAGGTGCAACTCGAGCGGACACGACGGCTCGATGACCCGGTAGTCAGGATGACGAAGCTCGTGCGAAGGGTCCTTCGGATGCGGCTTGTACTCGATCTCGTCGAAGCGCTGCGCAGCGAGCCAGTCGTGCACGCGCTGCGTGAGCGGCGGCAGATCGGCCGGCGCGAGCAGGCCTGCGCCGACCAGCGGCTGGCCGACGACGAGCGCGCGCCGCGGCGCCACGCCGCGGGCGTCGGCAAGTGCGAAGGATTCGACCAGCGGGCCGAGCGTGTGAACCTTCGCGGCCGGGTATTCGTGCGGCAGGCCGGCAACGACGTAGATGCGGTCGCAGAACGGCGCATCGGAGCCGATCCGGTCGCCCGAGAAGCACCAGTACGACAGCTCGGCGTCCACGAGGCGGCGCAAGCGGCGTACGCATTGCAGCGCGCGCCGTGCCGCCGATAGCGGATAGCGGCGGATGCTGATCAGCCCGTCCGGCAGGATCCGCGCATGCATCTCGCGCGCGCCCGTGCGCGCCGGCAGCGCGTGAAGGAAATAATTGATCGCCTCGGTGTCGAACACCGCGCTGTGCAGCAGCAGTCGTGCGCATCTTCCGACCCGAGCGGCGACCAGGTCGATGTTCTCCCGCAGGCGCCGATGACGTCCGAACGGCCCCGGCAACGGCTCCCAACGCGGCCACGGCAGGTACAGGCACGCGTCCCACTGCGAAGGATCGACGACGGCCTTCATTCCCGGCTTGTACCAGACGAGGATCTGCCGCGCACCCCGTTCGAAGTCGAGCGCGATGCGTCGCGCTGCCAGGTATTGCAGCGGAGACGCGACGAAGTAGACGGCGGCGGTACCGGAGTCCTGCATGAATCAGGCGACGTGCGACTCCCCCACGAGCCGGGCGAGCGCCGACGAAGCGGCCGCCAGCCCCATCGCCGCGGTTACGGTGACGATCGACCCGTATCCGGCGCACGACAGCGCGAATCCCGCCGCCGGCTCGGGCCCGGCGCGTCGCTTCGCCGGCGAAGGCTCGTCGGAGAAGACCGACGTCACGCCGAACTTGGCGCCGGGGCGGCGCTCGAAGCCGTACTGGCGACGCAGCCGCGCGCGCACCGACGCAAGCAGCGCGTCGCCCGTCGTCTGCGCCAGATCGGCGCGACGCAGGCGCAACGGGTCGGTGCGCGCGCCCGCTGCGCCGCAGACGACGATCGCCTGGCGCCGCTGCACGGCCAGGGCGACGAGCGCCGCCTTCGCGCGCGGAGCGTCGATGGCGTCGACGACGATGCAGTCGGCGGGAACCAGTTGCGCGACGTTCTCCGCAGTGACGAAGTCATCGACGACGCGAACCTCGCAGGCGGGTGCGATGTCGGCGATGCGCGCGCGCATGACGTCGATCTTCGCTGCGCCCAGCGTCGAATCGAGCGCGTGCACCTGCCGGTTCACGTTCGACTCGGCAACGTGGTCGGCGTCCACCAACGTGAGGGCGCCGACGCCCGAACGGGCGAGCGCCTCCGCCGCCCATGAACCGACCCCGCCGACGCCGATGACGCAAACGTGCGAACGAGCGAGCGCAGCGAGCGCGGCATCGCCGTACAGCCTTGCGACACCGCCGAAGCGGCGACGATCGTCGCGCGCGTGCAGCGCGACACTCGCGTCGATCGTCTTCAGCCGCGGCGCGCCGGGAACAGGCGTGTCGAGCAACGGCGTCGCCGACGGCGCCGTTTCGAACTGCGGCTCGCGGGCATCCAGCGTGGAGGAATCCATCGGGCGAACGGCGGCTACGGCAGCAGCAGCGACGATCCGGTGGTCTTGCGCGCCTCGAGATCGCGATGCGCCTGCGCGGCTTCCGCCAGCGGATAGCGCTGGTCGATCTCGATGCGGATCCTGCCCGACCCGACCATGCGGAACAGCTCCGCCGACATCTCGTCGAGGTTCTGGCGGTTCGCCTGATGCGGCATCAGCGACGGGCGCGTGATGTACAGCGATCCCTTGAGCGCGGTGAGGGGCATCGGCGGAACGGGGCCGGACGAGTTACCGAAGCTCACCATCAGCCCGAACGGCTGCAGGCAGTCGAGCGAATCCTGGAACGTATCCTTGCCGACCGAATCGTAGACGACGGGAACCATCTTCCCGTCGGTGATCTCGCGCACACGGTCGACGACGTTCTCGTGCTTGTAGAGGATCGTGTGCGCGCAGCCGTTGCGCCGTGCGAGCTCGGCCTTCTCCTCGGAGCCGACCGTGCCGATGACGGTGACGCCGAGCGCGCGTGCCCACTGCATCGCGATCAGCCCGACGCCGCCCGCAGCCGCGTGAAAGAGGATCGTCTGCCCCTTCTGCAGCTTGTAGGTACGCCGGAACAGGTAATTGACGGTGAGCCCCTTGAGCATCATCGCCGCGGCCGTCTCGGAAGCGATACTGCGCGGCAGTCGCACCAGCGGCTTCGTCGTCATGTTGCGCAACTGGGAGTAGGAGCCCGGCGGCCGATCGCAATAGGCAACACGGTCGCCGACCTTCAGCGCGTCGACGCCCTCGCCCACCGCGGTGATCACGCCTGCCGCCTCGAGCCCGAGCACGCCGGGCAGAGGCATCGGGTACAGGCCGGTGCGGAAATAGACGTCGATGAAGTTCAGCCCGATCGCCTCGTGGCGCACCTGCACCTCGCCGGGGGCCGGCGCGCCTACGTCGACGTCGACGTACTGCATCACTTCGGGTCCGCCGGTTCGCTCGATGCGGATCGCCTTGGGCATTTGGGCTCCTGGGAACGGGCGCGCCTCCGCCGAGGGGGGCGCCGAAAAAAGCGGCATCAGTATAGCGACGCGCGCGCGCCGCCTCCCGGACTACCGCCTGGGGCCAGTCAGCGCGACGCGCAGCGGGTCGACCGGGGAAGCCCCGCCTCGGTCGGTTCAGCGCTTGCGGCTGCTCCCGCCAAGCAGCGTGCCCAGTACCCCGCGGATGATCTCGCGACCGATCGTCGAGCCCATCGAGCGAGCGGCGCTCTTGGCCATCGCCTCGATCGCGGAATCCTTGCGCCCGCTGCCCGTCATCAGCCCGCCGAGGGCGTCGCGGAAGACGCCGCCGACCCCGCCGCTCGACGCGTCGGCGCCGCCCGGGGCGCTTCGCCCGGCGCTCGAATCGGCCGGCGCCTGCGCCGCGGCGCGGTTCTGCAGCTTCTCGTAGGCCGATTCGCGATCGACGGTCTTGTCGTAGATGCCGGCGACGTTCGACGTACGCACCAGCGCCGCGCGTTCCTCGTCGGAGATCGGCCCGATGCGCGAGGCGGGTGGCGCGACGAAGGCGCGCTCGACGACGCCGGGCCGGCCCTTCTCGTCGAGCATCGACACGAGCGCCTCGCCGACGCCCAGCTCGGTGATCGCCTTCTCGGTGTCGAAGGCGGGATTGGCTCGCATCGTCTGCGCCGCCGCCCGCACCGCCTTCTGGTCGCGCGCGGTGAAGGCGCGCAGCGCGTGCTGCACGCGGTTGCCGAGCTGCCCGAGCACCGAATCGGGCACGTCCAGCGGATTCTGCGTGACGAAGAAGACGCCGACGCCCTTCGACCGGATCAATCGCACCAGTTGCTCGATGCGCTCGAGCAGCGCCTTCGGCGCGTCGTCGAACAGCAGGTGCGCCTCGTCGAAGAAGAAGACGAGCTTGGGCTTGTCCCGATCGCCCACCTCGGGCAGGCGCTCGAACAGCTCCGAGAGCAGCCACAGCAGGAAGGTGCCGTACAGCTTGGGCGCGTTGAGCAGGCGATCGGCGGCGAGAATGTTGACGACGCCGCGCCCCTGCGCGTCGGTCTGCATCAGGTCGTCGATGTCGAGCATCGGCTCGCCGAAGAACCGGTCGGCGCCCTGCTGCTCGAGCGTGAGAAGGCCGCGCTGGATCGCGCCGACCGACGCCGCCGATATGTTTCCGTAGGCGGTGGTGAAGGTCTTCGCGTTCTCGCCGACGAACTGCAGCATCGAACGCAGGTCTTTCGCGTCGAGCAGCAGCAGGCCCTGCTCGTCGGCGATGCGGAACACGATGTGAAGCACGCCCTCCTGCGTTTCGTTCAAGGCGAGCATCCGCGCAAGCAGCAGCGGCCCCATGTCGGAGACCGTCGCGCGAAGCGGGTGGCCCTTCTCGCCGTAGACGTCCCACAGCGCCACCGGCGAGCCGCCGAAGGCGGGCGCCGGAAAACCGAGCCGGTCGAGCCGCTCCTTGAGCTTCGGCGACAGCTCTCCGGACTGCGAGATGCCGGCGAGATCGCCCTTGACGTCGGCGGCGAACACCGGAACGCCGATCGACGAGAAGCGCTCGGCCATCACCTGCAGCGTGACGGTCTTGCCTGTGCCGGTCGCGCCGGTGACCAGGCCGTGGCGATTCGACATGCCCGGCAGCAGGAAAAGCTCGGCGCGCTCGTTGCGCGCAATCATCATCGGTTCGCTCATGGCCGAATGCTAAAATCCCGGGCTCGAATCCAGACATTCGACCACGCCGGCAACGGCGCGCGCAAGCGAGGCACCGCCCGCAGGGGCAAAGCGCAGCACACCGGACGGATGGCCCGGCGAGGCGCCCGATCGCGATCACCGCATCGCGTCGCCGAAGCGCCGGGCGCGGTCACCACGAGAGGGAAGGAATGGCCGGTCACTCGAAGTGGGCCAATATCCAGCACCGCAAGAACCGCCAGGACGCCAAGCGCAACAAGCTGTTCACGCGAATCATCCGTGAGGTAACCGTCGCCGCGAAGATGGGCGGCGCCGACGCCAACGCGAACCCGCGCCTGCGCCTGGCGATGGAGAAGGCGTCCGACGCGAACATCGCCAAGGACACGCTGCAGCGCGCGATCCAGCGGGGCGCCGGCGGACTCGAGGGCGTCGTCTATGAAGAGATCCGCTACGAGGGCTACGGCGTGGGCGGGGCGGCGGTGATCGTCGACTGCCTCACGGAGAACCGCGTACGCACGGTGGCGGAAGTGCGCCACGCGTTCTCGAAGAACGGCGGCAACCTGGGCACCGACGGCTCGGTCGCCTATCTCTTTCGCCACTGCGGCCAGTTCCTGTTCGAGCCGGGCACCTCCGAAGACCGCGTCATGGAAGTCGCGATCGACGCAGGCGCCGACGACGTCGCCACCGATGACGAGGGCGGCATCGAGGTGCTGTGCGAACCCGCCGACTTTTCCGCGCTGAAGCACGCCTTCGAGGGCGCCGGGCTCGTCGCAGCCGTCGCCGAGATCACGATGCGCCCGTCGACCGAGGTGGCGCTCGCCGGCGAGGACGCCGCGAAGATGCAGAAGCTGCTCGACGCGATCGAGGGTGTCGACGACGTGCAGCAGGTCTACACGAACGCGGCGTTCGACGAAACGCAATGACCGCAACGCCGGTCGCCGAAGGTCGCAAACCCGAGTCCACGGGCAAAAGAAGATGAAACTCCTCGTCGTCGGCGCCGGCGGGCGCGAACACGCGCTCGCGTGGAAGCTGTCGCGCTCGCCGCGCGTGCAATGCGTGTACGTCGCTCCGGGCAACGGCGGTACCGCGCGCGAACCGGGGCTCGTGAACGTTCCGATCACCGACATCGATGCGCTCGCCGACTTCGCCGAGCGCGAATCGATCGCCTTCACCGTCGTGGGTCCGGAAGCGCCGCTGGCCGCCGGCATCGTCGACCGGTTCCGCGCGCGCCGGCTGCGCATCTTCGGACCGACGCGGCGCGCGGCGCAACTGGAAGCGTCGAAGCATTTCGCCAAGAGCTTCATGCAGCGCCACGGCATCCCGACCGCTGCGTCGGAGAGCTTCTCCGATGCGGCGAGCGCACACGCCTACGTCGAACGGCGCGGCGCGCCGATCGTCGTCAAGGCCGACGGCCTGGCCGCGGGCAAGGGCGTCGTCGTCGCGGCCACGCTTGCGCAGGCGCACGAGGCAATCGACGCGATGCTCACGGCAAACCGGCTCGGCGAAGCCGGTGCGCGCCTCGTCATCGAGGATTTCCTGCACGGGGAGGAAGCGAGCTTCATCGTCCTCGTCGACGGGCATCACGTCGTCCCGCTCGCCTCGAGCCAGGACCACAAGCGGCTGCACGATGCCGACTGCGGCCCGAACACCGGCGGCATGGGTGCGATCTCGCCGACGCCTGCCGTCACGCCCGAGATCCACGCACGCGTGCTGCGCGAGATCATCCGGCCGGCCGTCGAGGGGATGGCCGCCGACGGCACGCCGTACACCGGATTCCTCTACGCCGGCCTGATGATCGAGCCGGGCGGTGCGGTGCGAACGCTCGAGTTCAACTGCCGGATGGGAGATCCCGAGACGCAGCCGATCCTCGTGCGAATGAAGAGCGACCTCGCCGACGTCATCGAGCACGCGCTCGCCGGCACGCTCGACCGCGTCTCGATCGAATGGGATCGCCGCACTGCGGTGGGCGTCGTGCTCGCCGCCGGCGGCTATCCCGACGCACCGCAGAAGGGCGACGAGATCGTCGGACTGCCGCGCGCCGGCGCGGCGATCGACGACGACTGCTGGGTGTTCCACGCCGGAACCGCGCTCGAGGACGACCGCACGGTCACCTCCGGCGGGCGCGTTCTGTGCGTCACGGCGCTGGGCGACTCGCCGAAGATCGCCCAGACGCGAGCCTATCGGGCGATCGACTCGATCCGTTTCGAGGGCATGCAGTACCGACGCGACATCGGCTCGCGTGCAGCGTCGAAAGCGAACCGGAAATGACGCGATGAAGCCGCGTCTCGTCGAATCGGAGGCCGATGGCGGTGGCGTCGACACCGGCGCCGTGCGCCGGTGGCTCGCCGGACTGCAGTCGAGCATCGTCGCCGAACTGGAGTCGATCGACGGGCACTCGTTTCGCGCCGACGCCTGGGAGCGCGCGGAGGGCGGCGGCGGCATCACGCGCGTGCTCGAGGAAGGCGGCGTGTTCGAACGCGCCGCCGTGCTCTTCTCGCACGTGAACGGAACGAAGCTGCCGCCTTCGGCCAGCGCGCATCGAGGCGAGATCGCCGGTCGCTCCTTCGAGGCGATGGGCGTCTCGCTCGTGCTGCATCCGCGCAATCCGTACGTGCCGACGGTGCACATGAACGTGCGCTGCTTCGTTGCCGGCAAGAACGGCGACGCGACCGCACCGGTATGGTGGTTCGGCGGCGGCATGGACCTCACCCCGTACTACCCCTTCGAGAAGGACGTCGTACGCTTCCACAGCGTGTGCAGGCAGGCGCTCGATCCCTTCGGCGCCGACCTCTATCCGCGCTACAAGCGCTGGTGCGACGAATACTTCTTCCTGAAGCATCGCAACGAAGCGCGCGGCGTCGGCGGCATCTTCTTCGACGATCTGAACGACGGCGGCTTCGCACGCTGCTTCGCGCTGCTGCGCTCGGTGGGCGATTCCTTCGTCGACGCATACGCGCCGATCGTGCTGCGTCACCGCGACGAGCCGTGGGGCGAGCGCGAACGCGAGTTCCAGGCGTGGCGACGCGGTCGCTACGTCGAGTTCAATCTCGTCTACGACCGCGGCACGCTGTTCGGGCTGCAGTCGGGCGGGCGAGCCGAATCGATCCTGTGCTCGATGCCCCCCGTCGCGCGCTGGCGCTACGACTGGCAGCCCGAGCCCGGATCGGCAGAAGCGCGTCTGGCGGAATTCCTCGTTCCTCGCGATTGGGTCTGATGCCCGACGCAGCCGGCGCGAACGGTCTTTCGCCGCGACGCCGGATCGGGCTGCTCGGTGGAACCTTCGATCCCGTGCACGTGGCGCATCTCGCGCTCGCCCGCGCGGCGCTCGAGCACCTGGCGCTCGACGAGCTTCGCTTCGTTCCCACCGGCCACTCCTGGCAGAAGGCGCGCGCGGGCGCCGATGCGCAGCAGCGCATCGAGATGCTGCGCATTGCGACAGCCGCATTGCCGCGCACGTCGGTCGACGAACGCGAGACACACCGGTCGGGCCCGAGCTACACGATCGACACGCTGATCGAGTTACGCGCACAGCTCGGTGAAAACGCGGCGCTGGTGTGGATCGTCGGCAGTGACCAGTTGCGCAACCTGGCCACCTGGCATCGCTGGGACGAGCTGCTGCGCTATGCGCACCTGGCCGTCGCCCGCCGCGCAGGCGACGCGCTCGATGCGCTCGATGCGCCCGTGCGCGCGCTCGTCGACGAGCGGTTGCGCGACTCGCTTTCCGATGCCCCGGCCGGGTCGATCGTCTTCTTCCCGATGCCCCCGATGCACGTATCGGGCAGCACGCTGCGCGCGCGCATGCGCGGCGGCGAGCAGCCCGCCGAATTGTTGCCTGCCGGGGTTCTCGACTATATTGAGCGCAACCGGCTGTACCGCGTGGCGCCCGGCCGCGCAGAGCCGGCGCAGGCCCCGTTCGCGCAGAGCGCCAACAGAAGGAACCGGATGGATCCGAGAAAGCTGCAACGCGTCGTCGTCGACGCCCTCGACGACGTCAAGGCCCAGGACATCCGGGTCTTCGACACCACTGCGCAGACCGAACTCTTCGATCGCGTGATCATCGCCACCGGCACCTCGAACCGCCAGACGCGCGCGCTCGCCTCGCACGTGCGCGACAAGGTCAAGGAGACCGGCGCGCCAGTCGTTTCGATGGAAGGCGCCGACACCGGCGAGTGGGTGCTCGTCGACCTGGGCGACATCGTCGTTCACGTGATGCAGCCGGCGATCCGGCAGTACTACAACCTCGAGGAACTCTGGGGCGCGAAGCCGGTGCGCCTGCGCATCGGAAAGCCGCCGGCTGCGACGAAGGCTGCCGGCGAGACGAAGCGCGCGGCCGCGAAGCGCACCGCCCCGAGTGCAAAGCGCCCCGCCTCGACTTCCCCGCGCGCTTCCGCCGCCAAGCGACCGGCGACCCCCGCGAAGACGGCAGCGAAACGCACCGGGACCAAGCGCGCATCGAACGCCTGATGCGACGATGCGCATCCGCATCGTCGCCGTCGGCACGAAAATGCCCGTCTGGGTCGCTGCGGCAATCGACGACTACCTGCGCCGACTACCGTCCGAGTGGCGCGTCGAGTGGCGGGAAGTGCGTGCCGAGACACGAGGCGCATCGGGCGACGTTGCTGGCTGGATGCAGCGGGAGGCCACGCGCATCCGCGCAGCGCTTCCCGACGGCGCACGCATCGTCGCGCTCGACGAGCGCGGCGCCGACGAGGATTCGCTCGCCTTCGCCCAGCGGATTCGCGGCTGGCAGCGCGACGCACGCGCGGTGGCCATCGTGATCGGCGGACCGGACGGACTCGATCGATCGCTGCTCGCTGCGGCGCACGAGCGGCTACGGCTGTCGAGCCTCACGCTGCCGCATGCGCTCGTTCGCGTCGTCCTCGCCGAACAACTGTTCCGCGCCTGGGCGATCGGCAGCGGACATCCCTATCACCGCGGCGACGCGCCTTCGCGTTGAGCAACGAGACGAGCACGGCGCAGCAGCGACAGGCGGCAGCGCCGGCCGACTTCATCTGGCTCGCTTCGCGCAGCCCGCGACGGCAGGAACTGCTGCGACAGATCGGCGTGCCCTTTCGCCTGCTCGTTTCCGACGATGACGAGGACGACGAGGCGCTCGAGGCTGCGTTGCCCGGCGAATCGCCCACCCGCTACGTGGCGCGCGTCGCACGCGCGAAGGCGGCGGCGGCACGCGCGCGCCTGGCGCGCCGCGGCGAACCCGACGCCCCGGTGCTGGCGAGCGATACCACGGTGGCGATCGGCGGGCGCATGTTCGGCAAGCCGCTCGACGCCGACGATGCGCACCGGATGCTGCGCGAATTGTCGGGGCGCACGCATCGCGTGCTGACTGCGGTCGTCGTGGCCGGCGCGCGGTGCGAACGCATCGCCACGCAGGTCTCGCGGGTGCGCTTCGCGCGGCTGCGCCCGATCGAGATTGCCGAGTACGTCGCCGGCGGCGAGCCCTTCGGCAAGGCCGGCGGCTATGCGATCCAGGGCGCCGCAGCGCGCTTCGTGCAGCGGATCGAGGGCAGCCACTCCGGTATCATGGGTCTCCCCCTGTACGAGACGGCCCGGTTGCTGCGCGGCGCCGGCATCCGATGACCGAAGAGATCCTGGTCAACCACTCTGCGCACGAAACGCGCGTTGCCGTAGTCCAGCAGGGGGCCATCCAGGAACTGCACATCGAGCGCGCGAGCATGCGCGGACTCGCCGGAAACGTCTGCCTGGGCCGCGTCTCGCGCGTGCTTCCCGGGATGCAGTCGGCGTTCCTCGACATCGGTCTCGAACGGGCGGCCTTCCTGCACGTCGCCGACGTCTTCCAGTCGCGCAGCGGCGCCAACGGCGGCAACCAGCCGGTGCCGATCGAGAAGGTGCTCTTCGAAGGCCAGCCGCTGCTCGTGCAGGTGATCAAGGATCCGCTGGGCACGAAAGGCGCGCGCCTGTCCACGCAGATCAGCATCGCCGGGCGCATGCTGGTGTACCTGCCGCAGGATCCGCACATCGGCGTCTCGCAGCGCATCGAGGACGAAGCCGGGCGCCAGGCGCTCCGGACGAAGCTGCAGAAGCTCATTCCCGAGGACGAGAAAGGCGGCTTCATCATTCGCACCTCTGCCGAGGACGCGAGCGACGAGGATCTCGCTGCCGACGTCGCCTACCTTCGCCGGCGCTGGCGCGAGATCCTCGACGAGAGTCGGCGCCGCAGCGCACCGGCAACGCTGTACCAGGAGCTGAGCCTCGCGCAGCGCGTGCTGCGCGACATCGCCACCGACGAGACGACATCGATCCTCGTCGACTCGCCCGAAGCGCTGGCCCAACTGTCCGAGTTCGCCGCCGCCTACATGCCGTCGATGCGCGAGCGGCTGCGCCCCTACGGCGGCGAGCGTCCGATCTTCGAGATGCACAACATCGAGAACGAGATCGCGCGCGCGCTGTCGCGGCGAGTGGACCTGAAGTCGGGCGGGTACCTGATCATCGACCAGACCGAGGCGCTGACGACGATCGACGTGAACACCGGCGGCTACGTCGGCGGGCGCAATTTCGACGACACGATCTTCCGCACGAATCTCGAGGCGGCGCATGCGATCGCGCGGCAGCTGCGCGTGCGCAACCTCGGCGGCATCATCGTCATCGACTTCATCGACATGACAAGCGGCGAGCATCGCGACCAGGTGCTGCAGGAATTGCGCAAGGCGCTCGCGCGCGATCGCACGCGCTCGGGCGTGAACGGCTTCACCTCGCTCGGGCTCATCGAGATGACGCGCAAGCGCACGCGCAAGTCGCTCGCCCACCAGCTGATGGAACCGTGCCCCACCTGCGAAGGCAAGGGGTTGGTGAAGACCGCGCGCACCGTCTGCTACGAGATCCTGCGCGAGATCCAGCGCGAGTCGAAGCAGTTCGAGCCGAAGGAGTTCCGCATCGTCGCCTCTCAACAGGTGGTCGATCTCTTCCTCGAGGAGGAGGCGCAGCCGCTGGCGTCGCTGGGCGACGCGATCGGCAAGCGGATCGCGTTGCAGGTCGAGCCGGTGTACGGGCAGGAGCAGTACGACATCGTGCTGATCTGACGCCGCGGCCGCCGGCCGTCTGCCTCAGCGCGGATCGGGGATGGCCCGCTCCCGATCGAACAACGGCAGGCTTCCCGTCGGCGGATCCTGCGACGCGAGCGGCTCCTGCGCGACGAGCGCACCGACCGCCGATACAGGCAGCGAGCGGTGCACGTCGCTCGACGGCGGCGCCCGGCCTTCGACGCAGCGGACGAGCGCAGCTGCGCGCACACCGAGCAGGCGCAATCGTCGCGACAGGTCGACGCGCTTCAGGGATTCGCCCGCAGCACGCCGGATCGCGCGTGCATCGGCCGTAGGCGCCTGCAGCGTCCGGTCACGGGTGACGATGCGGAAATCGTCGAAGCGCAGCTTCACGCCGATCGTCCTGCTCGTGTAACCGTTGCGCGCGAGGTCGGCGGCGAGCTTCTCGCACAGCGCCGTGAAGATCTCGCCGAGCTCGGCTCGGTCGCGCACCGCGTGCAGGTCGCGCTCGAAGGTCGTTTCGCGGCTGATCGACTTCGGCTCGCGATAGGTCACCACCGGACGCGAGTCGACGCCGTGCGAAGCCTCGTGCAGCCACGTTCCGTAGCTGTTGCCGAATCGCTCCCGCAGCAGCGCGGGATCGGCCGCAGCCACGTCGCCGATCGTGTGCAGTTCGAGCGCCGCCAGCTTCTGCGTCGCCTTCGGGCCGATCCCGTTGAGTTTTCGCGCCGGCAGCGGCCAGACGCGGTCGGCGATCTCGGCCCGCGTCAGGATCGTGAGGCCGTCGGGCTTGTCGAATTCCGAACACAGCTTCGCGAGCATCTTGTTCGGCGCGATGCCCACCGAGCAGCTCAATCCTGTAGCCTCGCGCACGGCGTCCTTCAGCGCCGCACCGATCGCCCGGCCGCCGTCCACGCGGGCCCCCGGGACGTCGCCGAGGTCGATGTAGATCTCGTCGATGCCGCGGTCCTCGACCACCGGCGTTAGCGCGCGCACCGCCGCCTTGAAGCGGTTCGAGAATCGCCTGTACTCGTCGAAATCGACGGGCAGCAGTACCGCATCGGGCGCGAGCCGCGCCGCCTTCATCATGCCCATCGCCGAGTGCACGCCGAAGGCGCGCGCCTCGTAGGTACTGGTGGTGATGACGCCGCGCCCCGTGTAGTCGCGAAGGCGAGCGAACGAGCGCGTGCCGTCCTCGCGCAGCACGGGGCTGTTGTTGCGCCCGCCGCCGATGACGAGGGCCTGGCCGCGAAGCTCGGGGTAGCGCAGCAACTCCACGGACGCGTAGAAGGCGTCCATGTCGAGGTGGGCGATCAGGCGAGGTGCGGATTCAGGCATGGCAACGGGTCGACGCGCTCATCCGAATCGTAGCGCTCGCCGTCGCCCTGCTTCGCGCCCCGGCGTCAGTGCGTCGGCGCCGTGAAGGCGTCGAGAAACCGCTCGCGCATCGCCTCCATCGGCCAGACCGGCGCGCTCGCATCGGGGCGCATCCCCCGGCTCCATCGCCAACCATCGATCGTCGCGAGAACTTCCGGCTCTCGGGAAACGAGATGCACCGGAACGTCGAAGGAAGCGCCCTCGCCAGCCACGAAACCGACCGGCTGGTGATCGCCCAGGATCACGAACATCGAGCGACCTCGCCCCTGTCCAGCGACCCACGAACTCAACGTGTGCCACACGTACTCGATCGAGCGCAGATACTGCGCACGGATTTTCCCGGTATCGCGCCAGACCACCTCGGGCGCTTCGCCCGCACGAGCGTGAGCGTCGAATGAAGCGCCGTTTCCCACGGCGTCCCAATCGAGCAGGACCGGAAGCGGTGTCCACGGCGCGTGGCTCGAAATCAACGCGACGACCGCCATGATCGCGCGCCGGTCGCGCCGATCCAGCTCCAGCCGTCGGAGCGCCGACAGCGTGAACTGGTCCGGCATCGTGATCCAGTTGAAAGGCTCGCCCGCGTAGCCGAGATCGCTCGCTGCGTAGATGCGATCGAAACCGAAGAAGCGACCCTCTGGCCACGGCCTGCGCGTAGCCGGAAGCACCGCGAGCGTTCGCCATCCTGCGCGCCGGAAATCGCCGACCAGCGTCGCTCGGTCACTGAGCAGCAGGCTCTCGTGACGACGCTGGCTGTCGATCTTCAACCCCGAGAGCAGCGTCGTGTGCGCAAGCCAGCTCTGGCCGCCCTGGATCGGCGCGGTCACCCACGCACTGCGCACGCCGAATCCGGCTTTCTCGGCCGCCGCTTCGAACTCCGCGAGCGCCCGCCCTACGGTCGGGGCGTACAGCGGATTCTCCAGCGTACTGCGGCCGTATGATTCGACGAACAGGAAGACGACATCGATCCCCCGCAGGCCGGCCAGCAGGCGGTCGGACGGCACTTGCGCGAATGCGTCGTCCGCCAGCTCGCGACGAAACCGCGCGCGATCGGCGAAGCCGAGCCGCAGCACCTGCAAGTGGTCGCGAACCGACTCGCTCGTCGCGACGGTCGTGATCGCCGGCGTCAACCCGACGACCGTCGCAAGGTGGACGCCGCCGACCAGGATCGCCGCAAAAGCAGCGGTCGCGGCCAGGCGCACGCGCAGGTGCTCCCGGGGACGCAGCGCTTGGATCGCGCGGTACAGCACGGCGACCGCGGCGATCCAGCCGAGAACCGCCGTGGCCACCAATGCAGCAGCGCCGGCCATGCCGAAGGCACGGGTGAGCAGCTCGAAGCCCGCGCCGACCAGATGCAGGTCCAGCATCGGCTGGAACGGTCTCCCGAGGCTCGCCTGCGTCGCGATGTCCGCGACCTCGAGCAGGACGAGCAGCCCGAGCCCGGCGGCAGCGATCGAGCGCACGAGCGGCCAGCGCCGTGGCGGCGAGGCCAGCAGGATCGCGACGACGATCGGCAACTCGACCGGAAGACGGGCCAACACGCCCCAGCCGGATGCGCGGTGGTCGGGGAGCACCAGGACGACGTGCAGGACGAGCAGCGCCAGGACCCAGCGCAAGGCACGGCAAGGCTCGCGTGGGGAGTCCCCCCTGCACCTCACACCAGCCGCGTCGCATCCACCGGCCTGTCCTCCCACAGCGCCAGCCACCCCTTGACGATCCGGTAGATCACCCAGACGACGACCGCGATCATCAGCGGAAAGCCGATCAGCACGAACATCAACAGCCACGAGATCACCGCGCCCGCGATTCCGTACCAGAAGGTCTTGATCTGCCACTCGAAGTGGCTCGCCACCCAGGTACCGGCGACGTCGTCGCGCTTCAGGTAGTTGATGATGATCGCGGCGATCGCGGTGATGCCGATCACGCAGGAAAGCGCATACAGCGCGTAGCAGATCGTCGCGAGGCGCTTCGCGTCGGGAACCCGGTTCTCCACCACTGTGTCTTCCATCTGCACTCCTCCCTCTGTCGGTCAGGCAGTCTTCTGCCTCGGCACCCGCCCCATCAGGTAGAAATCCTGGTTGGGCATCATGCTGCTGACGTTCGCCATCCGGTTCGACAGCGCGAAGAACGCCGCGATCGCACCGATGTCCCAGGCGTCCTCGTCGGTGAAGCCCTGCGCGTGCAAGGCGGCGAAGTCGTCGTCGTCGATTTCTGCCGAGTTCAGCGCCACCTTCATCGCGAACGAGATCATCGCGCGCTGGCGCAGCGACAGCGGCGCCTTGCGCCAGTTCGTCGCCAGCTGGTCGGCAATGGTCGGGCTCTTCTCGTAGATGCGCAGGATCGCGCCGTGCGCCACCACGCAGTACAGGCACTGGTTCGCACCGCTCGTGGCGACGACGATCATCTCCTTCTCGCCCTTCGAGAGATTGCCCGGGCGCAGCATCAGCGCATCGTGGTACGCGAAGAACGCGCGGAACTCGTCGGGCCGACGCGCCAGCATCAGGAACACGTTCGGCACGAAGCCGCTCTTGTCCTGCACCTCGACGATCCGCGAGCGGATGTCGTCGGGAAGATCGTTCAGTTCGGCCAGCGGAAAGCGCGTGACGTTCATGGCTCGTTCCTCGATGGAAGGGTCAGGCACTCGCATACTGAATCCTGTACAGCCGCGCATACAGCGAATCCGCGTCGAGCAGCTCCGCATGCGTTCCCTGCTCGACGATGCGGCCGTGATCGAACACGAGGATCCGATCGGCGCGCTCGATCGTCGACAGCCGGTGCGCGATGACGAGCGTCGTGCGTCCGCGCATCGTGTGCTCCAGTGCGATCTGCACTTCGCGCTCGGTGGCCGAATCGAGCGCAGAGGTGGCTTCGTCGAGCAGCAGGATCGGCGCATCCTTGACGATCGCGCGTGCGAGCGCCAGGCGCTGGCGCTGCCCGCCCGACAGGCGCGTTCCGCGCTCGCCCACGGAGGCGTCGAGCCCGGCGGGAAGCGCGCGCACGACGGCGCCGAGGCGCGCGGCCTCGAGCGCCGCCCAGATCGTCTCGTCGTCCACCGCATCCTCGCGGCCGAGCGCGACGTTCGCACGCACGCTGTCGTTGAAGAGCACGACCTCCTGGCTCAC
Organism: Pseudomonadota bacterium; assembly: GCA_023389055.1. Classification (GTDB taxonomy): domain Bacteria; phylum Pseudomonadota; class Gammaproteobacteria; order Burkholderiales; family Burkholderiaceae_E; genus Zeimonas. The sequence continues at coordinate 22,761 of JAEWFA010000006.1, forward strand.
CAGTGCGAACTGCCGGCGCAGGTCGGCGAGCCGCAGGTCGGGCAACGCCACGCCGTCGAGCAGGATCCGGCCGCGCGTCGGGTCGATGAAGCGCGGCAGCAGGTTCAGCAACGTCGACTTGCCGGCGCCGGAGGCGCCGACCAGCGCGACGACCTCTCCGGCGCGCACGTCGAGGTCGATCTCGCGCAGAGCCTCGTGCGCGGCGCTCGGGTACCGGTACGAGACATTCTCGAATGCGAGGCGCCCGCGCGCCCGCGCGATCGACACCGTGCCGACATCGGTCTCCTCGCGCAGGTCGAGCAGCGCGAACACCGATTCGGCCGCCGCCAGCCCGCGCTGCAACTCGGCGTTGACGTCGGCCAGGTGCTTCAGCGGCGCCAGCAGCATCAGCATCGCGGTGACGAAGGAAACGAAGCCGCCGACCGTCGTCTGGTCGTTCATCGACTGCACCAGCGCGATGGTGACGACGATCGCCACCGCGATCGCGGCCGACAGTTGCGTGATGGGCACCGTCGCGCTGCCGGCGATCGTCATCCGCATCGCGAAGCCGCGCAGCTTGTCCACCGTGCGGGCGAACACCTCGCCCTGCGCACGGTAACCGCCGAAGATCTTGATCACCTTGTAGCCGTGCACCGCCTCTTCGACGACGCGCGTGAGCTCGCCGGTGTGCAGCAGGCTCTGTCGGCTCAGCCGCCGCATGCGTCGGCTGTAGACGGTGACGACTACGGTCATCACCGGGATCAGCATCAGCGCGACCAGCGTGAGCTTCCAGTTCAGGTACACGAGCCAGCCGACGAGGCCGAGCACGACGATGGTGTCGCGCACGACCGTGGTCAGCGCGCGCGTGACCGCCGCGGTGACGTTGGTGACCTCGAAGACGATGCGGGAGATCAACAGGCCCGATGCCTCGCGCTCGAACTGCTCGGCGGGCAGGCGCATCACGCGCTCGAACATCTGCGTGCGGATGTCGACGAGCACGTTGTTGGCGACCCACGCCAGCGCGTAGCTGCTGCTGAAGGTGGCCACGCCGCGCACGACGAAGATCGCGATCAGCGCCACCGGGACGAACCACAGCGGGAAGTCGGTCTTGTGGACGAAGCCTTCGTCGAGCAGCGGCTTCATCAACGCCGGGAACAAGGGCTCGGTGGCCGCCGCGACGATCATCGCGACGAGCGCGGCGGCGAAGCCCACCCGATACGGCCGCGTGAAACCGAGCAGGCGGCGGTAGATCGCCAGGCTCGAGCGGCGCTCGTGCGAGGCCGCCGGCTTGTGCGCCGCGTCGGGCTCGCGGGAGGCGCTCAATACTCGACCTCGGCCGCCAGCGGCCGCAGCATCGAACGGATCGCGCCGATCAGGTCGTCGTGCGGGCGCACGCGCCAGTTCCTTCCGAGCTCGACCTCGCAGGCCGCATCGCGGTTGCCGTACTCGACGACGACCGGAATCGCCTGCTCTTCGGCCTCGGCGACGACGAAGGGCTCGATCGCCCCGCGCAAAGCGGTGCGATCGGCCGCACGCGCGCCGAGCCGGATGCGCAGTCGCTTGCCGAACTCGCGGCGCGCGCGCTCCAGGTCGAGCAGGCGCTCGGCGATGACGCGCTGCCCGCCGCTGTAGTCGTCGCGCGAGCACTTGCCGAGCACGACGACGAGTTCGTCGTCGCGGATCAGTCGTCGGTTCGACTCGTAGAGCTCGTTGAACACGCAGACCTCGAGCGCAGCGGTGCCGTCGTCGAGCGTGACGAAGGCCATCTTGCCGCGTCGCGTCATCTGCGTGCGCTGCGCAGCGACGATGCCGGCGATCCATACGGGCTGCGGACCCGGCTGGACGTCGGCCAGGCGAAGGCGCACGAAGCTGCGCACCTCGGTCTCGTACGCGCGGAACAGATGTCCGCTCAGGAACAGGCCGAGTGCCGCCTTCTCCTCCTGCAGTCTGCGCCGCTCGCCCCAGGCAGGCGCCTCGATCCATTCGGGCGCTGCGGGCAATCCGCCGGTCTCGTCGCCGAACAGGCTCACCTGGTCGATCGCTGCGCCGGCCGCTTCGGCAGCGTCCATCGCGCGGCCCACGTTCGCCAGCAGCTTCGCACGGTCGTCGTCGAGCGAATCGAAGGCGCCGGCGCGCACGAGCGCCTCGATCGCGCGTCGATTGACGACGCGACGATCGACGCGCGCGCAGAAGTCGAACAGGTCGCCGAAGGCCCGCTCGCTGCGCGCGCGCAGGATCTCGAGTACCGCGCCCTCGCCGGTCCCCTTGATCGCGCCCAGCCCGTAGCGGATCGTGCGCTCGCCCACCGGCTCGAAGCGGTACTGCGAGGCGTTCACGTCGGGCGGCAGCAGCTCGACGCCATTGGCGCGCGCATCGTCGACGAAGAGCTTGACCTTGTCGGTATCGTCCATGTCGGCCGACAGCGTCGCCGCCAGGTACTCGGCCGGATGACACGCCTTCAGCCAGGCCGTCTGGTACGTGACGACCGCGTAGGCCGCCGTGTGCGACTTGTTGAAGCCGTACTCGGCGAACATCGCCATCAGGTCGAACAGCTTGTTCGCCAGCCCGACGTCGTAGCCCTTCTTCTTCGCACCGTCGACGAATACGTCGCGATGCTGCGCCATCTCCTCGGGCTTCTTCTTGCCCATCGCCCGGCGAAGCAGGTCGGCGCCGCCCAGCGTGTAGCCGCCGATCGTCTGCGCGATCTGCATCACCTGTTCCTGGTAGACGATGACCCCGTAGGTGGGCTCCAGGCAGGCCTTCAGGTCGGGGTGGAAGTAGTCGATCGACTGTTGCCCCTTCTTGCGCAGGATGAAGTCGTCGACCATCCCGGAACCGAGCGGCCCGGGGCGGTACAGCGCGAGCACCGCGATGATGTCCTCGAAGCGATCGGGCTGCAGCTTCTTCAGCAGCTTCTTCATCCCCTCGCTTTCGAGCTGGAACACGGCGGTGGTGTTCGCGTCGCGCAGCACCTGGTAGGCGCGCGGATCGTCGAAGCTCATCGACTGCAGGTCGAGCTTCGCACCGGTGCTGCGCTCGACGTATCGCACCGCGAGATCGAGGATCGTGAGGTTGCGCAGGCCGAGAAAGTCGAACTTCACCAGCCCGACCGCCTCGACGTCGTCCTTGTCGAACTGGCTGACGACGCCCGCGTCGGCGCCCGGGGGCTTGTAGAGCGGACAGAAGTCGGTGAGCCTGCCCGGGGCGATCAGCACGCCGCCGGCGTGCATGCCGACGTTGCGGGTGAGGTCCTCCAGCGGCTCGGCCAGCGCGAGCAGCGCGCGCACCTCGTCCTCGTTGCGCTCGCGCTCGGCCAGCAGCGGCTCGGCCTCGCGCGCCTTCGCGAGCGAAACCGGCTTGTTCTGCACGACGGGCACGAGCTTGGAGAGCTGGTCGCAGAACGTGTAGCTCATGTCGAGCACGCGCCCGACGTCGCGAATGACGGCCTTCGAGGCCATCGTGCCGAAGGTGGCGATCTGCGACACCGCCTGCTCGCCGTATCGGGCGCGAACGTACTCGATGACGCGGTAGCGCTGGTCCTGGCAGAAGTCGATGTCGAAGTCGGGCATCGACACGCGCTCGGGATTCAGGAAGCGCTCGAAGAGCAGCGCATAGGGAATCGGATCGAGGTCGGTGATGCCCAGCGCGTAGGCGACCAGCGAGCCGGCGCCCGAGCCGCGCCCCGGGCCCACCGGTACGCCGTTGGCCTTGGCCCAGTTGATGAAATCGGCGACGATCAGGAAATAACCGGGAAAGCCCATCTGCACGATCGTGTCGCACTCGTAGTCGAGGCGCGCGCCGTACTCGGCGCGCTTCGCCGCGAGCGTCTCGGGCGCCGTGCGATCGGGCGGAAAGAGCGTGGCGAGGCGCCGCTCGAGACCTTCGCGCGCGAGCGCGCGCAGGTAGTCTTCCAGCGAGACGCCGTCGGGCGTGGGGAACTGCGGCAATCGGGCCTTGCCCAGCACCATCGAGACGTTGCAGCGACGCGCGATCTCGACGCTGTTCTCGAGCGCCGACGGGAGGTCGGCGAAGAGCTCGGCCATCTCGCCTTGCGTGAGGAAATGCTGCTCGGGCGCGAACATGCGCACGCGCCGCGGGTCGGCGAGGATCGCGCCCTGCGCGATGCACACGCGCGCTTCGTGCGCGCGATGGTCGTCGCGATCGAGGAACTGCACCGGATGCGTGGCCACCAGCGGTAGCGAGAGCCGCGCGGCAAGCTGTGCGGCAGCGCGCGTGTGCGCTTCGGCTTCGGGATGGCCGCCGCGCTGCACTTCCAGATACCAGGCACCGGGAAAGCGACGCTCCCATTTGCGGGCGATCTCGGCGGCACCGGGCGCATTCCCCGCCAGCAGCGCCTGGCCGACGTCGCCGTGCTGCGCGCCCGAGAGCGCGATCAGCCCTTCGCCGGCGAGGCGTCCGTCGGCACCCCGCTCGTCGAACCACTCCTCGCGCAATTCGCCACGGCCGCGGTACTCGTTCTCGATCCACGCGCGGCTGAGCAGCTCGCACAGGCGCAGGTAGCCCGCGCGGTCGCGCGCGAGCAGCAGCATGCGAAAAGGCCGATCGCGATCGACGTCGTTGGCGACCCAGGCGTCGACGCCGCAGATCGGCTTGATGCCGCGCGCGCGCGCCGCCTTGTAGAACTTCACCCACCCGAACAGGTTCGCCAGGTCGGTGATCGCGATGGCGGGCTGCCCGTCGGCGAGCGCGCGTTCGACGAGCGCGTCGATTCGCACGATCGAGTCGCTGACCGAGTATTCGGTGTGGACCCGAAGGTGGACGAAACCGGGCGCGCTCATCGGTAGAATCTCATCGGCCCGAAATTCTACCCATGTTGCCCTCCCATTCGCTGCCGCGCCGGCGCGCGATGCTGCTGCTGGCTTTCTGTGCCGCGTGCTGGAGCATCGCCGGCGTGCTCACGCGCCGGCTCGAGCACGCGGAAAGCCTCGACATCACGTTCTGGCGCAGCTTCTTCTGCGCTGCAACGATGCTCGTGCTGCTCGCCGCGCAGCGTCGCGGCAATCCGCTGCCGTCGGTAGCGCGCATGGGCTGGGCCGGTCTCGTCTCGGGCGCGATGTGGGCAACGATGTTCACCTGCTTCATGATCGCGTTGACGAAGACGAGCGTCGCCAACGCGCTGGTCGTGATGAGTATCGCGCCGCTCATGACCGCGCTGCTCGGGCGCGCCGTGCTCGGCACGCGGCTCGGCGCCTTCGACTGGATCGCCACGCTCCTGGCCGGCGCGGGAATCGCCTGGATGGTTCGCGACGGCCTCGACGGCGAAGGGCGAATCGGCATGGCGATCGCGCTGTGCGTTCCGCTGGCGAGCTCGGTGCAGGTCGTCGTGCTCAAGCGCCTGCAGACGCAGGTCGACCTCGCCCCGGCGGTGCTGGTCGGGGCGGTGCTGTCTTGCGCATTCACGCTCGCGCTCGCATGGCCGGTCGGGTTGGCGGTGGCCGACCTGCCGATCCTCGTCCTGCTCGGCAGCGTGCAGCTGGCGATCCCCTGCTTCCTGCTGGTGCGCGCGGTGCGCCCGCTCGCGCCGCACGAGATCGCGCTGATCGCGCTTCTCGAAGTCGTCCTCGGCCCGCTGTGGGCCTGGATGTGGGCCGACGAGGCAGTCTCGGCCGCCACGCTGCAAGGCGCGATCGTCGTGCTCGCCGCGCTCGTCGTCAACGCGCTGCTCGGAAGGCAGGCCGCGGCTTCGCCCGCACCAACCGCACCGGCATGAGCGTTTGCATCGCCAACCTCCGGAGGCGGGCTTGAACCCGACATCGGCGCCACAATCGCCGCAGGAAATCGAGCTCTCCCGCCCCGATCGGACCGTGCTTCGCGGTCTGCGCTGGCGGCGCGCGGGCGGTGCGCGCGCCATCGTCGTCCACGGCCTGGGCGAGCACGCCGGAAGGCAGCGAAACGTCTGCAGGTTCCTCGCAGGGCGGGGTTTCGACGTCGTCGCCTTCGATCATCGCGGCCATGGCCGCTCCGACGGAGCACGCGGCGCGCTGCGCCGCCAGCGGGATCTCGTCGACGATCTCGCAGCGATCGTCAGTTCGACCGCGAGCGCGCCGATCGTGCTCGTCGGGCACAGCATGGGCGGGCTGGTGGCGTTGCATCACGCGCTCGCGCATCCGGAGACCGTGGCGGCGCTCGTCCTGTCGTCGCCGGCACTCGACCCGGCGCTGAACTTCGGGCAAAAGCTGCTGCTGGCGACGATGTCGCGACTCGCCCCGAACGTGGCCGTCGGCAACGGCCTCGACGCCTCGAAGATCTCGCACGATCCGGCCGTCGTTCGCGCCTATCGAGAGGACCCGCTGGTGCACGATCGCATCACCGCCCGGCTGGCGCGCTTCATCGTCGAAGGCTCGCGCGAGGCGATCGAGCGCGCCGGCACGCTGGCCGTGCCGACGCTGCTGCTGGTCGCCGGCGACGATCGGCTGGTAGCGCCGGCGGGCAGCCATCGCTTCACGCGGCGCGCCACGCAACAACGCGTCGACGAACGCATCTACGACGGCCTGTGGCACGAACTGTTCAACGAAAACGAACCCGCGCGCAGCCGCGTGTTCGCCGATCTCGGCGCCTGGCTGGACAAGCAGGCGCTTGGCGCCGCCCCCCTCGCCTGAACCCCTGCCGGTCGGAAGCGCTTCTCCGATCCCTCTCAGCGCATCGCCGCGAAACGAGCGATGCGCCGCCCGTAAGCCTGTGCGGTGTCCAGGTCGCCCTGCGGCGGGCTGAGTTCGGGCGGAACGTTGTCGGCCTGTGCCATCACTCCGGTGTAGCTGCCGATGCGATTGGCGGCGTTCGCGTCACCCGCCTGTGCCGACGGAAGCATGCCGAGGCCGACCCAGATCATCCCGTGCTGCATCGCGAGCGTGAAGAAGTAATTCAATGTGGAGAGCTTGTCTCCGCTCATCGCCAGCGAGCAGGTGAAACCGCCGGCGAAGCGATCCCTCCAGCCCTGCGCGAACCAGATCTTCGAGCTCGCGTCGGCGAAGGCCTTGAACGCCGCGGAAGGGCCGCCCATGTACGTGGGCGCGCCGAACACGATCGCATCGGACGCCGACAATGCCGTCCACCCGTCGGCGTCGATGCGCGAGACGTCGATGCCGTCCACCACGGTGCGCGGCAGCGAGGCCGCCCCCTCGTGGATCGCCTCGGCGATCCGCCGGGTATGACCGTATCCGGAGTGGTAAGCGATCGCGATCCGGGCCATGTCAGCCGAGATCGAAGACGAGCACTTCGGCGTCGCGGCCTTCGTCCAGGACGAAGCGCGACTCGCCGGTGAGCTTCGCCGCATCGCCCGCCTCGAGCGCGTCTCCGCCGAGCTTCAGCCGCCCCTGAACGACGTGCACGTAGACGCGCCGCCCCTCGGCGATGGCCCCTTCGATTCGCTCGGCGCCGTCGAGGAGCCCGGCGCAGACGACGGCGTCCTGGTGGATCGTCAGCGCGCCTTCGCGGGCGTCGTGCGCGGCGATCGGCTGCAGGCGGCCGCGCTTGGACGCGGCCTCGAAGTGTCGCTGCTCGTAGCCGGGCGCGATGCCGCGCTGTGCCGGCTCGATCCAGATCTGCAGGAAGTGCGTGACGCCCTGCTGCTCGTGGTTGTACTCGGAGTGCTGCACGCCGGTGCCGGCACTCATGCGCTGCACGTCGCCGGGACGGATCACCGACCCATTGCCCAGGCTGTCGCGATGCGCGAGGGCGCCCTCGAGCACATAGGTGATGATCTCCATGTCGCGATGGCCGTGCGTGCCGAAGCCGGTGCCCGGCGCGATGCGGTCCTCGTTGATCACGCGCAGCGCGCCGAACCCCATGTGACGCGGATCGTAGTAGTCGGCGAAGGAAAAGCTGTGCAACGTCTTCAGCCAACCGTGATCGGCGCGACCGCGCTCGTCGCTGCGTCGAATCTCGATCATCGTCGCCTCCGGACGAGAATGCGGCCAGTGTAATGCCGCAGCACGGTGGCTGCCGCGCACGAAATACAATTCGATGCAATGCCCGCCGCCGAACGAACGCGCTACGTCGGCCGCTTCGCGCCTTCGCCCACCGGCCCGTTGCACGCCGGTTCGCTCGTTGCCGCGCTCGCCAGCCGCCTGGACGCGCGCGCGCACGACGGGCGCTGGCTCGTGCGCATCGAGGATCTCGACGCTCCGCGCGAAATGCCAGGAGCGACGCGCTCGATCCTCGACACGCTCGCGCGGCTGGGATTCCACAGCGATGGCGAGATCGTCCACCAGAGCCGGCGCGACGAAGCGTACCGACAGGTTTTCGAGCGTCTCGTCGCAGGCGCTCACGTCTACCCGTGCGCCTGCACGCGCCGCGAAATCGCCGATTCGAGTACGCAACGCGGCGAAACGACCGCAGGCGGCGGAAAGCCGTATCCGGGAACCTGCCGCAACGGAATCCCCGCGGGCCGCACTGCGCGCGCCTGGCGGGTGCGCGTCGGGCCGACCCCGGTGCAGTGGATCGACCGGCTGGCCGGCTCGCGCTGTGATCGCCTCGACGAGCAGGTCGGCGACTTCGTGGTCCGGCGCGCCGACGGGCAGTGGGCCTATCAGCTCGCGGTGGTGGTGGACGACAACGCACAGGGCGTGACCGACGTCGTGCGAGGCGCCGATCTGCTCGAGTCGACGGCACGACAGCTGCATCTGCGTCGGCTGCTCGGATGGCCCGTGCCGCGGCACCTGCACGTTCCCGTCCTGGTCGGCCCCGACGGCGCCAAGCTCTCCAAGCAGACCGGCGCGCCCCCCGTGGACGCTGCTCGCCCGATCGAGGCGCTCGATGCAGCGCTCGAGGCGCTCGGCCTGGGAAACATCGGAAACGAACCGGTCGATCGCTGGTGGTCGATCGCCACCGGACGCTGGGCGCGGGCCCGGCTCTGACCCGGCGTGATCGGTGCGGGCTACGACGCGGCGGGATCCCCGTCGCGCGGCTCGGGCGCATCGCCGGCGATCGGCTCTTCGAGCCCGCGGCGCGGCACGGAGAATCCGAACACGACGCGGTCGGGCCGATCGGCATCGACGAAGACCGAGCCCCGGTGCGCGCGCACGAACTGATCGACGATGTACAGGCCCAGTCCGAGCCCTTCGCGACCGCTTCTCGTGCTGCGAAACGGCTCGAACAGTCGCGGTCGCTCGACGAGCTCGATGCTGCCGGCATTCTCGACCTCGACGCGCAGCGCGTCGTGCCGGCTGCCGTCGACCAGCACGCGGACCGCTTCGCCCGCGGTGCCGTGTCGAAGCGCATTCGATACCAGGTTCGACGCCACCTGCGCAATGCGGTCGGGATCGAGCGTCGCGCGCACGTCGCCGACGATGCGAAGCTCGATGCGCGCTTCGGGCGCGGCCTGGCGCAGCTCGCTGACCACGCCTTCGATCACCTGCCCCAGGTCCACCGGCCGCGGCTCGATGCGCAGGCCTCCGGCGCGGATCCGCGAGAAGTCGAGCAGCTGCGTGATCAGCGCCGACATGCGCGAAGCGCTGGACTTCAAGCGGACCGCGCTCTGACGGACGTTGTCGTCGGCGGCAGTGCGCAGCAACAGCTCGGCGGTGAAGCCGATCGCCGACAGCGGCGTGCGCAGGTCGTGCGTGAGCACCGCGACCATCATCTCGTTGAGCGACAGCGCCCGCTCGAGCTCGAGCATGCGCCGGTGCAACTGCCGGCGCTGGTCGTGCAACTCGACGAAGACGTCGACCTTGCTGTGCAGGACCTTCGGGTCGATCGGCTTGTTCAGGAAATCGACGGCGCCCGCTTCGTAGCCGCGGAACGAGCGCTGCGCATCGATGGGCGCGGCCGTGACGAAGATGATCGGGATGGTGCGCGTGCGCTCGGTGCCACGCATCAGTTCGGCGAGTTCGAAGCCGTCCATGCCGGGCATCTGCACGTCGACGAGGGCGAGCGCCACGTCGTTGGCGAGCAACAGCTCGAGCGCCTCGATGCCGCTCGAAGCGGTGAGCACCCGCAGGCCCGGACGTTCGAGCAGCGCACGCATCGCGACGAGGTTCTGCTCGATGTCGTCGACGACGAGCACGCTGACGTCCATGCGCGCATCGGAAGAGACGGCTTCGATCATCGCGCCAACCCGGCCAACAGCGGGCCGATTCGCTCCAGCGAAAGGACGGCATCGGCGCCGACGGCGCGCAACGCCGATTCGGGCATCGTCGCCGCGTGAGCCGTCGCGGGATCCTCGATCCACAGCCTGCCGCCGTGTGCGCGCACCGAGACGGCGCCCGCAGTGCCGTCGGCGCTCGCGCCCGTCAGCAACACCGCCAGCAGGCGCTCGCGATAGGCAACCGCGGCGCTCTCGAAGGTGGGATCGATGGCAGGCCGCGAGAACAGTACCGGTTCGTCAAACGACAGCGCGATGCGCCGCTCGGCCTCGACGAGCATGTGATAGCCGGGCGGTGCGACAGTGACGGTTCCCGCCTCGATCGGCTGCTTGTCCAGCGCTTCGGCCACCGGAAGCGCGCAGTGCTCGCCGAGCAGCGCCGCAAGCGAAGACGGCCTCTGCGGCGAGACGTGCATCACGACGAGCATCGCGGGGGCGAAGGACGCCGGCAGCGCCTGCACGATCGACAACAACGCGTTCACGCCGCCGGCCGATGCTCCGACGACGACGAGCTCGAAACGGGGTTCGGCATCGTCACTCATCGCTTGCGGTAGATGCGCGCCTCGGGCGCGACCAGATCGAAGGCATCGGCGTGCGCGCCGAATTGCAGCGTTTCGCGCGGCCCGACGCCGAGGTAGCCGTGGCGTACGAGCGAGTCGCGAAACAGGCCCACGGCGCGATCCTGAAGCGGCCGATTGAAGTAGATCAGCACGTTGCGGCACGAGACCAGGTGGACTTCCGAGAATACGCTATCGGTGGCGAGGCTGTGATCGGCGAACAGGATCCTGCTCTTCAGCCGGCGCGAGAGCACCGCCCCGCCATAGGCTTCAGAGTAATGGTCGGAAAGCGACCCGCGTCCGCCGGCCGCATGGTAGTTGCGGCTGAACTGCGCCATGCGCTCCAGCGGGTAGACACCTTTCTCGGCCTGATCGATCGCCGCCGGATGGATGTCGGTGGCGTAGACGACGGCGCGCTCCAGAAGCCGCTCCTCGGCGAGCAGGATCGCCAGCGACCACACCTCCTCGCCCGAACTGCATCCGGCCACCCACACCTTCAACGACGGATAAGTGGCGAGCACCGGCAGCACTTCGTCGCGCAGCTTCCGGAAGTACGGCGGGTCGCGGAACATCTCGCTGACCTGCACCGTGAAGAACCGCAGCATCTGCGCAAAGGTCGCCGGATCGTGCAGGATGCGATCCTGCAACTGCGTGAGCGTTGCGCAGCCGAAGTACTCCATTGCCAGGCGCAGCCGGCGGCGCAGCGAAGCCATCGCGTAGTCGCGGAAGTCGTGCTGGTAGCGCAGCATCACCGCCTCGAGAAGCAGGCGGATCTCGATGTCGAACAGCGCGTCGTCGTCGCTCGCGCCGGTCGGCTTCAACTCGTCCATCGCCCTACTTCGGAACCCACACGCGGCACAGCGAAACGAGCTTGTCGACGTCGATCGGCTTGGCGACGTAGTCGTTCGCGCCCGCCTGCAGGCAGCGATCGCGGTCGTCCGACATCGCCTTCGCGGTAAGTGCAATGACCGGAATGTCGGCCCATCGGGAGTCTTCGCGCATTCGCCGAATGGCGGTCAGGCCGTCCATCTCGGGCATCATGATGTCCATCAGCACCAGTTCGATTCCCGGCTGCGCCTCGAGCTTCTCGAGTGCCTCGCGGCCGTTGCGCGCGACCTCCAGCTTCACGCCCAGCGGCTCGAAGACGCTCGACAGGGCGAAGATGTTGCGCACGTCGTCCTCGGCGAGCAGGATTCGGCGCCCGTCGAGCACGGCGTCCCGCCGGCGCGCCTGGCGCAGCAGCCTGCGCTGGTCGTCGGGCAGCGACGCTTCGACGCTATGCAGGAACAACGTCACCTCATCGAGCAGGCGCTCGGGCGAACGCGCGCCCTTGACGATGATCGATCGGGAATGGCGACGCAGCCGCTCCTCGTCCTCGGGCGACAGCGCGCGGCCGGTGTAGACGATCACCGGCGGGAACGAACGATCCTCGCGCTGGGCGAGTCGCTCCAGCAGCTCGTGACCCGAGCCGTCGGGCAACGTCAGATCCATCACCATGCAATCGAAAGTCGACGCGTCGAGCTCGCGCAATGCATCGGCGATGCGACCGACCGAGACCGTCTCGACGCGCTCGCCGCCCAGCAGCAGCTCCAGGTTCGTGCGAAGTTGCGCGTCGTCTTCGACGATCAGCAGCCGCCGCACGCTTCGCTGCAGACGCTGCTCGATGCCGGCGAACATCTCCGTGAGCTGCTCGCGCGTGGCCGGCTTGCTCAGGAATCCGATGGCGCCGAGCTCGCGCGCCGTGTGCGTTCGATCGTGCATCGAGACGACGTGCACCGGAATATGACGTGTCGTCGGGTCGCGCTTCAGGCGCTCCAGGACGCTGAGCCCGGACTGGTCGGGCAATCCGATGTCGAGCAGGATCGCATCCGGCCTCAGTTCCGCGGTCGTCTTCAGCGCATCGGCTGCGTTGCCGGCGACGACGCAGTCGAAGCTTTGCTCGTGCGCGAGGTCGACGAGGATCTGCGCGAAGGCCTTGTCGTCCTCGATGCAAAGCACGAGGCGGGGGTGGCGGCGCGGCTGCGAGCGGTCATCGTGCACGGCGGCCGAAGCGCAGGGCTCCGCGCCTGCCGTCGCGGCTGCACGCGCAGGCCCGCGTTCCTGCGTGCGCGGCGATGCATCGCCGTTCGGCACGACGCAGGCATGCATCGCCGCGGCTGCCGCCGCCGTCGGCGCGCGGACCGACTTCCCGGAGGCGTCGATGATCGCCAGCGCCGGAACCTGGGAGGCGAAGTCCGGCGCTTCCACGGTCGCGCCGCCCGACGCCGCGCCCGCGGCGACCGCCGAGCCTGCCGCAGCACCGAAGGCCGCGTCGGCGCGAGGGCTCCACTGCAGCGGCAGCACCAGCGTGAACACACTTCCGCGGCCCGGTTCGCTCTGCAGCTCGATCTCCCCGCCGAGGCGGCGCGCAAGCTCGCGCGAGATCGACAGCCCCAGGCCGGTTCCGCCGAAGCGCCGGCTCGTTCCGGCCTCGCCCTGGTGGAACGCGTCGAAGATCGACGACCGTTGTTCGGGCGCAATGCCGATCCCCGTGTCGCGCACCTCGAACGCCAGGCGGTCGCCGGGCAACGTCGAAACGCGCAGATGCACGTGGCCGCGTTCGGTGAATTTCACCGCATTCGACAGCAGGTTCTTGACGATCTGCGCCAGGCGCAGCGAATCGGTAAAGATCACCGGCGGGACCCCGGGGTCGGCCTGGACGCGAAGGTCGAGCGACTTCTCGAGCGCGAGCGGCTCGAAGGTGGCGCGCAGCCGCTCGAGCAGCACGGGCATCTCGACATTGGCCGGGTGCAGTTCGAGATGCCCCGACTCGATCTTCGCCAGGTCGAGCACGTCGTTGATCAGCGCCAGCAGGTCGGCGTTCGACGCGTAGATCGCCTTGGCGTACTTGACGTGCTCGGCGTCGAGCTTCTCGTCCTTGTTGTCGGCGAGCAGCTTCGAGAGGATCAGCGCGCTGTTCAACGGCGTGCGCAGCTCGTGCGACATGTTCGCGAGGAAATCGGACTTGTAGCGGTTCGCGGACTCCAGCCGCGCCGCGTACTCGAGCAGCTTCTGTTGCGTGTCGAGCAGCTGCGACTTCTGCCGCTCCAGCTCCTGCGCCTGCTCCTCGAGCTGTACGTTGGTGTGCTCCAGTTCGCTTTGCTGCAGCTCGAGCCGCGCCTGCGAGGCTTCGAGCACACGGCTCTGCTCCTCGAGCTCCTCGTTGGAAACGCGCAGCTCCTCCTGCTGCACCTGCAGCTCTTCGCTCTGGCGCTGCGTCTCCTCGAGCAGCTCGACCAGTTGCCCGCGGTAATGGGCACTGCGAAGCGCAACGCCGATCGCCTCGCCCACCGCGTCGAAGACGGCGACGATGCGCGCCGTGTCGAGCGCGGGGTCGAGCGCGCCGAGCTCGACGACGCCGGTCACCTGGCCGTCGCCGAGCACCGGGGCGACCACCAAACGCGCCGGCGCGCTCGCACCCAGTGCGGTGCGCACCGGGAGATGGCCGTCGGGGACCTGGTCGAGCACGCGCGTCGATCCGTCCGAGGCGACCTGTCCGGCGATGCCTTCGCCGACGGCGATGCGCAGCGCGACCTTCTGCTCGTCGAGCGCGAAGCCGCCGGCCCGCACGAGCGTCGGGCCCTCGAGCCGGTACAACACGCCGACATCGGCACCGAGCAGCCGTGCGAGCGCCCCCGTCGCGTTGCGTCCGATCTCCTCGACGCTTTGCTCTCCGAGCAGCGACTTCGCGACGCTGGCGCGCGCGCGCTGCAGCCACAGCGACTCGGCTGCGCGGTTGCGCATCCGGATGACGTAAAGGACGGCGCCCGCCATCAACCAGTAGCCGACGATCGCCGCCGCGCGATTCACGCCACCCATGAAGCGAACGACCAGGTCGTCGGCCATCTGGTACTTGGCCGCGTATCCGAGGATGACGAGCAGCGAGGCCAGCAGCGCCACGATCAGGGGCGTACGCTCGTCGTCCTGCGTCAGGGCGGCGGCCACTGCCAGCACGTACATCGTCCACGGCGCATAGCCCAGCGGCACGATGATGTCGACGACGAATACGGCGACGAGCAGCCCGCCCATCGCGAGAACGGACGACAGGGAGGGCGTCGAAAGGGGGAGCCTCGAACGCGACGGTTTCGGTGCAGTGGTCATCGGATCAGGACGGGCTTCGGCCGGAGCGGCCGCGCCTGCTTGTAACACGCGAGCCGGCCGTGCGCGGCGCTACGGCTGCCGCGCGCAGGGTCAGTCTTTCTTGCCGCCGCCCAACAGTGCGGCGACCGGACGTCGCGGCCGCCTCACGCTGGCGCGCTCGGGCGCGGCAACCGACGTTTCGGCGTCCACCGCCGACTCGGCGGGAACGTAGGGCTCGAAGAAGAACGGGTCGTTCGAGTAGCCGGCAACGGGCGCGTGCGCCGCGTCGCGCGGGCGCCCGGCGCTGCGCGGCGAGCGCGCGCGACGCTCGCCGCCCGGTTCGCGACGTTCGCGTTCGCGCTCGCGGCCGCGTGCCGGTGCGGCAACCTCGAGCCGCTCGGGGGAAAGCTTGCGCGCGAGCAGCTTCTCGATGTCGGCGAGATGCCGCTCGTCGTCGCCGGTCATCAGCGACAACGCCAGTCCGCTCGCGCCGGCGCGGCCGGTACGTCCGATGCGGTGGATGTAGTCTTCCGCGTTGTACGGGAGGTCGTAGTTGATGACGGCCGGCAGCTCGGCGATGTCGAGGCCGCGGGCGGCTACGTCGGTGGCCACCAGCACGACGATCTCGCCCTTCTTGAACGACTCGAGCGTGGCGAGCCGCTCCTGCTGCGACTTGTCGCCGTGGATCGCCGCCGCGTTCAGGCCGTCGCGCTCGAGCTGGCGCGCCAGGCGGCCGGCGCCGATCTTCGTGTTGGTGAACACGATTACCTGCGCGAGCTCTCGCTCGCGCACGAGCTGCGCGACCGCCGCGCGCTTGGCTTCCAGGTCGGCCACGCGATAGACGCGCTGCTCGACGTTCTCTGCCGCCGCGTTGCGACGCGCAACCTCGATCACCTGCGGTTCGTTCAGGAAACTCGATGCCAACCGACGGATGTCCGAGGAGAACGTTGCGGAGAACATCAGGTTCTGCCGCTGCTCCGGCAGCGCATGCAGGATGCGCTGGATGTCGGGCAGAAAACCCATGTCCAGCATGCGGTCGGCTTCGTCGAGGACGAGCATCTCGGCCTGCGCGAGCGAGACGGTCTTCTGCCCCATGTGATCGAGCAGCCGTCCGGGGGTGGCGATCAGGACCTCGCAGCCCTGGCGCAGCGCCGCGATCTGCGCCTTGATGTCGACTCCGCCGAAAACCACCGCCGAACGCAGGCCGGTGTGTTTCGCATACTGGCGAACGTTCTCGTGGATCTGGTCGGCCAGCTCCCGGGTGGGAGCGAGGATCAGCGCGCGCACCGGATGGCGCGCCGGCGAGGCGCTCGTGTTGGCGTGCGGCATCAGCCGCTGCAGGATCGGCAAAGCAAAGCCGGCGGTCTTGCCGGTGCCGGTCTGCGCGGCGCCCATGACGTCGCGCCCTTGCAGAACGACGGGGATCGCCTCTACCTGGATCGGTGTGGGTTCGCGGTAGCCGAGTTCGGTGACGGCACGCAGGATCGGTTCGGCGAGGCCGAACGAGTCGAAAGTCTTGCTCAATGGGTGGCCGGAACGGATCGCGCCGCCTGGGCGCGCGATCGATGGGAAAACGCGCATTGTCCGCCTTTCGTCCAGCGAAGGCAAAGTCCTCCGGGGGCAAAAAGCCCGCCGCGGCCGCGAGCGGGCCGATCATCGGTTTGTGGCGATGGGCCTCTTGTTTGCTGGGGCCGCTGGCCCCACAGTACTCCGCATTGCTCCCGAGACCTCCCCGCCTCCGACCATGCGCCTCGTACACAGCGGTTTCCTGATCGCCCTGACGCTGTGTTTCGGTGGGATGCTCTCGGGATGCCAGTCGTTGCTGCCGAAGGCCTCCGACGCGACCGAAGTGCCCTGGAAGACGTTCGAGGAAGCGCGCGAGGCGGTCGAGGCGATCGAGCCGTTTCACACGCGCAAGTCGGCACTGGTCTCCAACGGTTTCAACCCCTATCACAATCCGTCGGTGACGATTCTGTCGTACCCCGAGATCGTCCAGCGCTTCTCGGCGGGCAACGCGTTGCGGCGCGACGAATACGACCAGGGTATCCGCAGCTGCCTGGTCGCCGGCAAGGCATGCAGTGGCTACCTGATCGCCGTGAAGCGCGTGAAGCACGACCGCATCGGCAACTTCTGGCTCGACATGCTCGGCTTCGTTCGCCGCACGAACGTCACCGGTTTCACCTTCAACGCGATGATCCTGTTCGTCGAGGACCAGGTCGTCTACACGACGTACAGCGGCCAGCCGAAGATGAACGAGATGCAGATCCGCCGCAATCCGCTCGGGCCGCTGCAGAGCATCGGCGACGCGATCCGCGTGCGCTGAGCCCGCCCGCTATACTGGCCGCCCCCCGGCCGGACACCATGCAAGCGCTTCCCGAATACGCGCGGCGACGCACCTTCGCCATCATCTCGCACCCGGACGCCGGCAAGACGACGCTCACCGAGAAGCTGCTGCTGTTCTCGGGCGCAATCCAGATCGCCGGCAGCGTGAAGGCGCGCAAGGCCAGCCGGCACGCCACCTCCGACTGGATGGAGATCGAGAAGCAGCGCGGCATCTCGGTGGCCAGTTCGGTGATGCAGTTCGTGCACCGCGACCGCGTCGTCAACCTGCTCGACACACCCGGACACCAGGACTTCTCCGAGGACACCTACCGTGTGCTCACCGCGGTGGACGGCGCGCTGATGGTCATCGACGCGGCCAACGGCATCGAGGCGCAGACGCTGCGCCTGCTGAAGATCTGCCGAAGCCGCAACATCCCGATCATCACCTTCGTCAACAAGCTCGACCGCGAGGTACGCAGCCCACTCGAGCTGCTCGACGAGATCGAGCGCGAGCTCGGAATGACGCCGATCCCGTTCACCTGGCCGATCGGCATGGGCAACCGCTTTCGCGGCGTCTACGATTTCCGTAGCGCCCGGGTACATCGTTTCCGCCCCGGGATGGACCGGCTCGGCGGCGAAGACGAGCAGATCGACCCCTTCGATCCCGCACAGGCGGCGACGCTGGGCGAGCCGTGGCGGGACGCCGAGCCCGAGATCGAGCTGGTGGGCGGCGCGACGCCCGAGTTCGATCGCGAAGCCTTCGTCGCGGCCCGGCAGACGCCGGTGTTCTTCGGCTCGGCAATCAACAACTTCGGCGTCGCCGAGGTGCTCGAGGCGATCGTCGAGTTCGTTCCGATGCCCGGCGCGAAGCATGCCGACGAGCGCATGGTCGCGCCCGACGAGCCGCGTTTCTCGGGCGTCGTGTTCAAGGTGCAGGCGAACATGGACCCGCAGCATCGCGATCGAGTCGCCTTCGTGCGCGTGTGCTCGGGGCGATTCGAACGCGGCATGCAGCTGGTGAATGCACGCACGAAACGCACGCTGCGTCCGCACAACGTCGTCACCTTCCTGTCGCAGCGACGCGACCTCGTCGACGAGGCGTACCCGGGCGACATCATCGGCATCCCGAACCACGGCACGCTCAGCCTGGGCGACACGCTCACCGAGGGCGAGACGCTGCACTTCAGCGGCTTGCCGTTCTTCGCGCCGGAATCGTTCCGCACGATCGAAGTCGTCGACCCGATGAAGGCCAAGCAGCTGCGGGCGGCGCTGGCACAGCTCGGCGACGAAGGCGCAATCCAGGTCTTCCGCCTCGACGGCGGCGCCCAGCTGCTGCTCGGCGCGGTCGGCGAACTGCAGTTCGAGGTCGTCGCCCACCGACTGCGCGTCGAATACAACGTCGCCGCGCGCATCGCACCCGCGCCGTACACGATGGCACGCTGGCTCGACGCCGACGACGAGGCGACCGTCGCCCGCTTCATCGAGCAGAATGCGTCGCGCATCGCCTACGACGCCGCCGACGCGCCGGCCTGGCTGGTGCGTTCTCCGCACGAGATCACCGTTGCGCAGGAACGCTGGCCGCAGCTGCGCTTCAGCGCGATGCGCGAGCGCGGCGGCGCGCGTTTCACGCTGGTCGATCACGCCGCCTGAAGCGGGCCGGCCGCCCGCCCCGTAATACCCGAGGGACGGCGGCGCTCAACCCGACCAGGCGAACGGCGCGAAGTGGCCGTTGCGCGTTCCGGTGTCGTCGTCCCAATCGATGCCGAACGCGTGCATCCGGCTGCGCGTGGCCTTTGCGAGCGAAAGCCGATCGTTGACGGGGTGGATCGTGTTCGTGAGCGCGATCGCCTCGTCACTGCACGCACCGGCGACACCCTCGCACGCCTGGTCGACGAGCTCGCCGGCGGTCAGTTCGCGCTTCAGCCCGTTCATCGCAAACGTGATCGGGCGCTTCTCGACGCCCGCGACGCGCCCGACCAGTGGCGCGAGCGCGGCCATCGGGCCGCCGGCTGCGCCGGTGGCGATCGCGCCGATCGCCTCGGCCTGTCGATCGTCGGCGCGCTCGTCGACGATCAGCCCGACGGTGATGTTGCCGTCGCCCATCGCTGCCGGGGAGTGCATCAGCACGACGAAAGACAGTCCGTCGAGCGTGACGCCGTCCTTCTCGCCGTGGTCGATCTTCATCGCCACTGCAGCCTTGCAGTCGCCTTCGGTGGGCCGGGCCGCGAGGTTCGACCCGATACAGGGGCATAGAAACGCGCAATTGCACGTCTCCATGTACTGCCCCTCGATATGCCAGTTCGCCATGGCGTTTCTCCCGAAATAGGGCGAGCGAACCCGTGCACGACCAGAGCTTTCGACACTACGCCCGCAGGTCCTCGCCATGCAATAGCAGCGGTCTTGACATCGAACGAGCAGACGGCGCAAGTTGGCAGGCACCCTGACGGGGGGAAGGACCGATGATGCGATCGGCAGCCCACGTTCGCTTGCCCGCAGCTTCCGGACGCGCCGCGTTCGCAGTCACGGCGGTCGCGCTGATCGGCTGGGCCTTCGTCGCCTGGATCGCCCTCGACATGAGCGGCCCGTTCGCGCAGGCGACGATGCCGATGTCGGCGCAGTGGAGCGTGCCGAACGTCCTCGCGGTCACGGCCATGTGGGCGGCGATGATGGCGGCGATGATGCTGCCGTCTTCGCTGCCGATGGTTTCGGCCTTCGCGAGAACCACAGGCAACGAGGCGGCCGGACGCACGGCGGCGTTCGTCGCCGCGTATCTCGTCACGTGGGCGGCGTTCAGCGTGCTCGCCACGTTCGCGCAATGGGCGCTGCAGCACCTCGGGTGGCTCGATCCGATGATGCTGCGCACTTCGCCCTGGCCGGCAGCGGCGCTGTTGCTGCTCGCCGGGCTTTACCAGTTCACGGGGCTGAAGCGGCTGTGCCTGGCAGGTTGCCGCAGCCCGGTAGCATTCGTGCTCGCGGAATGGCGGCCCGGGCTCTCAGGCGCCTGGACCATGGGACTGCGCCACGGCGCGTTGTGCGTCGGCTGCTGCTGGAGCCTGATGGCGCTGCTGTTCGTCTTCGGAGTGATGAACCTGCCCTGGGTTCTCGCGCTCGCCATCGCCGTCGGTGTCGAGAAACGGTTGCCGAGCGGCCAGTGGATCTCGCGCGTCCTGGGCTTTATCCTCGTTGCGGCGGCGATCGCTTCCTTGCTGTTCCGGATCGCCGGCTGAGCGCCTTGGCGCCGAGCAGGTGCGACGTTTGCCGCGGGCAGCGGCCGAACACGACGGAGACAAGAGATGCGTTGGCGCGGGCAGCGGGAAAGCTCGAACATCGAGGATCGCCGGGGCCTGCCGATTCCGGGCGGCGCAGGCGGGTTGGGCATCGGTACCGTCATCGTCGCGTTCGTCGCAGCGTGGTTCCTCGGCGTCGACCCGGGCGTACTGCTGGGCATGCTCTCCGGCGGCGGTGCGCCCCCGACGCAACAGCAGGCGGCATCGGAAGCAGGCGCGCCAACCGACGACGAAGGCCGCTTCGCCTCGGTCGTGCTCGCCAGCACCGAGGATGTGTGGTCGAGCATCTTCCGACAGTCGGGCGGCACGTACCGTGCGCCGCGGCTCGTACTCTTCGAGCAGCGCATCGACACCGCCTGCGGGCTCGCGGGTGCCGCGTCCGGCCCGTTCTACTGCCCCGGCGACCAGCGGCTGTACATCGACCTGAGCTTCTTCCGCGTGCTCAGCCAGCGCCTCGGAGCGGAAGGCGACTTCGCGCGCGCCTACGTGATCGCGCACGAGGTGGGTCACCACGTGCAGAACCTGCAAGGCACGATGCAGCAACTGCAGGCCGCACGCCAGCGCATGTCGGAGACGCAGTACAACGCGCTGTCGGTGCGCGCCGAACTGCAGGCCGACTGCTACGCCGGCGTCTGGGCGAATCACGCGCAACAGGCGCGCAGCTGGCTCGAGGCGGGCGACATCGAGGAAGGAATCAATGCGGCGGCGGCCGTCGGCGACGACCGATTGCAACGACAGATGCAGGGAACCGTCGTGCCGGAAAGCTTTACGCACGGGTCGTCAGCCCAGCGCGTGCGGTGGTTCCGCACCGGGCTCGACGGCGGCGACCCGCAGGCCTGCGACACTTTCGGCCGCAGCGGCTGATCAGCGCAGACGCTGAACCGGCGGCGTTTCGTCGACCTTCATCGCGTCCTGCACGGCAGTGACGCCGCCGGTGGCGCGCGCGATCGACAACGCGCGGTGCGCCACCGCCTCGGTGCTGACGTTCCCCGAGAGATTTGCGATGCCTCGGGTGACGGCGATGTCGATCGGTTGCGCGCGCGTGATGTGGTCGCTCGCCAACGCGACGCGCACGCGTTCGGCGATGGCCTGGTCGATCGACACCTCGGTGGCGCTGCGCGGAGCAGGCGGATCGTCGGTGGACGGCGTAACCGACGGCGGCGCCGTGGGCGATGCGGGTTTCGGAAGCGCCTCTTGCGCCTTTTCGACCCCCGGCGCGACGTCCTGGGTGGCCTGCGCGAAGCGCGGACCTTCCTCCGACCGCGCCAGCACCACCGCTGCACACAGCAGCACCGATGAAGCGACAAGCCCGGACGCGAACCAGCGCGATAACTGCTTCTCGGTATATCGCGTCTCGAAAACCTTCATGCGCTCCTTCTCTCCTGCCGGCATGACGAAACCGATAAGACGCAAGCAAGTGAAGGGCCCGGCACGCGGCAGCGATGTCGGAAAAAGCGGGAGCGTCGATTGCGGCCGACGGCGACCTTCGAGTGCCGCAACGATGTCACCGCCGATGCCGCGAACGGACCCTCTGCAGCGGTACCGCGAGAAGCGCGATTTCCGCATCACCGGCGAGCCGGCGGCGCAACGAGCGCCCAAGCGTGCGTCGCCAGCCGTCGTCGAACGCGCCTTCGTGGTGCAGAAACATGCTGCGCGGCGCCTGCATTACGACTTCCGGCTCGAACTGGACGGTGCGCTGAAGAGCTGGGCCGTGCCCAAAGGTCCCAGCCTCGATCCCCAGGCCAGGCGCATGGCGGTGCACGTCGAGGACCATCCGCTCGAATATGCCGACTTCGAAGGAACGATTCCGCCGAAGCAGTACGGCGCGGGCACCGTGATCGTCTGGGATCGCGGAACGTGGGTCGCCGAAGGCGATCCGAGCGAAGGCTATCGGGACGGCAAGCTGAAGTTCGAGTTGCGAGGCGAGAAGCTGCACGGGAGTTGGACGCTCGTGCGAATGCACGGCCACGCCGACGACCGACAGGAGCCGTGGCTGCTGATCAAGGAACGCGACGCCTTTGCACGCCCGGAGGCGGAATACGCCGTCGTCGACGCGCTGCCGGACAGCGTGCTCGCGCCGGCCGACCCGGCTCCGCCGCCGCAGGCGCGCGAAGCGCCGCTTCCGCAGACGCTCGAACCGCAGCTCGCGACGCTGGTCGACACCGCTCCCGCTTCCGGCGCCTGGAGCTGGGAGATGAAGTTCGACGGCTACCGGCTGCTCGCGCGCATCGACGCCGGCGACGTGCGGCTGGTCACGCGCAACGGACACGACTGGACGCAGCGCGTGCCCTCGCTCGCACGCGCGTTCGCCGCACTGGAGCTGCCCAGCGGGTGGCTCGACGGCGAGATCGTCGTCGCGGACGCCGCCGGGGTGCCCGATTTCCAGCAACTGCAGAACGCCTTCGACAGCGCGCGCACCGAGGACATCGTCTATTACGCGTTCGACATGCCTTTCTGTGCGGGTTACGACCTGCGGCAGGTGCCGCTGCGCGAACGACGGGCACTGCTGCGCGAATGGCTCGAAGCGCATCCGTCGCAGCGGATCCGCTTCAGCGAAGACTTCTCCGCCGCACCCGGCGAGTTGCTGCGCTCGGCGTGCGAACTGGGCATGGAAGGGCTGATCGGCAAGCGCGTCGACTCGACGTACGTCTCGCGCCGGTCGCCGTCATGGATCAAGCTCAAGTGCACGAACCGGCAAGAGTTCGTCGTCGGCGGCTACACCGATCCGCAGGGCTCCCGCAATGCGTTCGGCGCACTGCTTCTAGGCGTTCACGATGACGGCGGTGCGCTGCGCTACGCGGGCAAGGTGGGCAGCGGTTTCGACGAAACGCGCCTGCGCGAGCTGTTCGCGCAGCTGAAGGCGCGCGAGACCGACGCTTCGCCCTTCGCGCAGCGCGTGCGCGAGCGCGGCGCGCACTGGGTGCGCCCGGAACTCGTCGCCGAGGTTTCGTACACGCAATGGACGAACGAAGGTCGCATCCGCCATCCGGTGTTCCATGGCCTTCGCGACGACAAGCCGGCCACCGCGATCCGCCGCGAGCGCGCAAGCGAAGCCGCCGCACTGCCGGGGCCGGGCCCTGAACCGGACGCGCGCGCCCAGCGACTGCTCGCCGGCGTTCGCGTGAGCAACCCGGAGCGCGTGATCGACGCAGGCACCGGCATCACGAAGCTCGACGTCGTTCGCTACTACGCAATCGTCGCCGCAACGATGATGCCGCACCTGAAGCGTCGTCCGGTGGCGCTCGTGCGAACCCCGGACGGACTCGCCGGACAGCGCTTCTTCCAGAAGCATGCGAGCACCTCGGCCATGCCGGGCGTGCGCTCGCTCGACCCCGAATACGATCCCGGGGAGGAACCCCTGATCGAGATCGCCAGCGAGAAGGGACTCGTCACTGCCGCGCAGATGAATGCGCTCGAGTTCCACACCTGGAACGCAACGACGCGCGCGATCGAGAAGCCCGACCGGATGATCTTCGACCTCGATCCCGGCGAAGGCGTCGAGTGGCGCGCCGTGATCGAGGCCGCGCAACTCGTGCGCGCGCTGCTCGACGAACTCGGGCTCGCCGGCTTCGCGAAGACGAGCGGCGGCAAGGGCCTTCACGTCGTCGTGCCGCTCACACCGAAGCACGGCTGGGAGACGGTGAAAGGCTTGTCGAAGGCGATCGTCGTGCATCTCGCGCGCACGCTGCCCGACCGCTTCGTGGCCAAGAGCGGGCCGTCGAACCGCAAGGGCCGGATCTTCGCCGACTTCCTGCGCAATGGCCGCGGCGCGACAACGGTGGCCGCGTGGTCGACGCGCGCCCGGCCCGGCATCGGCGTGTCGGTGCCGGTGTCGTGGGACGAACTGCCCGACGTCTCGAGCGGCGAGCAATGGACGCT
This sequence comes from Pseudomonadota bacterium, assembly GCA_023389055.1. Lineage (GTDB taxonomy): Bacteria > Pseudomonadota > Gammaproteobacteria > Burkholderiales > Burkholderiaceae_E > Zeimonas. The sequence continues at coordinate 47,006 of JAEWFA010000006.1, forward strand.
GCGCAACGTGGCTCCGCGCCTGGCAGCGCCCGATCCGTGGTCCGCCTACGCGTCCACCCGCCAGTCGATCGACGCCGCGATGAAAACACTGAAGGTCGCGCCGTGAATGGCGCTGGCAAAGGCGCGGGCCGTTGGCCGCCCGTGCGCGTGCGTCTGGGTTGGCGCAGGGACGCCCGAGTGCGTGCGCCGGTCGCGCTCATGCTGCGGCGGCCGGCGCGCAGCCGGGCAAGCGCTTGGCCGCCCCGCCCGCGACGCGCCGATCAGGCGCGCGAAGAACGGGGCGCGTCCAGCGGATGCGCGCCGAAGCGATCGCCGAGCCAGCCGGCGAAGAGGAACGCCGCGGGGATCAGCACCAGCCCGTAGGTGAGCCAATGCCCGTAAACCCCCTCCGGCCCGTACGGCTCGCTCGCGATGTGCCACCACGCATTGTCGAGCCCCGGCAGCAACCCCGCCTCGCTGAACTCGTGGAACGCATAGATGACGAGCTGCACCGAAAACAGCACCATGAACACCGCCGTCACCTGGAAGAAACGCGACAGGTTCACGCGCCGCCCGTAGCGCGACCACGCCCAGGCCATCGCGCCGGCGCACAGCACGCCGATCGCGCCGCCGATGAACATTTCGCGCTGCCCCGCGCTGACGGCGAGCGCGGCGAGCATGGTCGCGGTTTCCACGCCTTCACGGCCGACCATCAACGCGGCGAAAGCGAACACCGCCAGCGCGGCGGCGAAGCCCGAGCGTTGCGAAGCGGAATCGAGTCGGGCGCCGATCTCGGCCTTCATTCGACGCCCGTGGCGCAGCATGTGAACGGTGCAACTGACCACGAGAACGGCAGCGGCCGTGGCGAGCCACCCTTCGGTGGCCGGGGTGAGCGCGCCCACCTGCGACAGAACGATGCCGAGCGCGATGCTGCCGGCGACCGCGAGCATCACGCCGCCGCGCAACGGGCCGAGCAGCTGCTCGCGGCCGGTCTGGCGCAGGAAAGCCGCGCTGAGCGCCACGATCAGGAAAGCCTCGAGCCCCTCGCGGAAAGTGACCATCAGCGTCGCGTACATCGTTCGATCCTCGCTTTGCCGGCCGCTGCCCAGCTTTGCACCGGCGTTCAGTGTACGCGAATCGTTCTCATTTGTACCCGTGCCATTGCCAATTCTTGACTTCCGGCAAGTCTTCGCCATGCTCGGCGACCCAGCGCCGATGCCGATCGATCGTCTGTTCGTAACGCTCGGCGGCCGCTTCGTGTAGCGACGCGAGGCGCGGCACACTGCGGATCGCGGCGAGGGCGAGCCGGAACCGGTCGATGCGGTTGAGAACGACCATGTCGAAGGGCGTGGTCGTCGTTCCCTCGTCGCGATAGCCGTGCACGTGCAGCTGCTCATGGTTGTGGCGCTTGTAGGTGAGCCGATGCACGAGACCCGGGTAGCCGTGGAACGCGAAGATCACCGGCCGGTCGACGCCGAAGATCGCGTCGTAACGCTCGTGCGTCAGGCCATGCGGATGCTCGTCGGCGGGTTGCAGCGTCATCAGGTCGACGACGTTGACCACCCGGATGCGGATGTCGGCCACCGCTTCGCGCAGCAACATCGCGGCGGCGAGCGTTTCCATCGTCGGCACGTCGCCGGCGCAGGCGAGCACGACGTCGGGCGGCTCGCCCGACCGCTCGTTGCCCGCCCATGCCCAGACCCCGGCGCCCTGTTCGCAGTGGCGCACGGCCGCGTCGATGTCCAGCCACTGCCATTCGGGCTGCTTGCCGGCGACGATCACGTTCACGTAGTTGCGGCTGCGCAGGCAGTGGTCCGCCACCGACAACAGGCAGTTCGCATCCGGCGGCAGGTAGATGCGGGCGATGTCGGCCTTCTTGTTCGCGACGTGGTCGAGAAAGCCCGGGTCCTGGTGCGAGAAGCCGTTGTGGTCCTGCCGCCAGGCGTGCGACGTGAGCAGGTAGTTCAGCGACGCGATCGGCGCGCGCCACGGAATGCCCCGGCTCACCTTCAACCACTTCGCGTGCTGGTTCAGCATCGAGTCGACGATGTGGATGAACGCCTCGTAGCTGGCGAACAGGCCGTGCCGCCCCGTGAGCAGATAGCCCTCGAGCCAGCCTTGCAGCAGGTGCTCGCTGAGCACCTCCATCACGCGCCCGTCCGGCGCGAGATGCTCGTCGTCGTCGATCGTGTGCGCGACCCAGGCCTTGGCGGTCACCCGGTATACGGCGTCGAGCCGGTTCGACGCTGTCTCGTCGGGTCCGAACAGGCGGAAGTTCGCCCGAGCCGCGTTGCGCTCGAAGACGCCGCAGAGAAAACTGCCCAGCACTCGCGTGGACTCGTGCTGCACGGCGCCCGGCTGCGGAACGGGCAGCGCGTAGTGGCGAAAGTCGGGCAATTCGAGCGCGACGAGCAACTCGCCGCCGTTGGCATGCGGATTCATGCCCATTCGCCGCACGCCCTGCGGTGCGAGCGACACGACCTCTTCGACCGGCCGGCCCTCGTCGTCGAACAACTCGTGCGGTCGGTACGAGCGCATCCACTGCTCGAGCAATTTCAGGTGCTCCGGCTTGTCGAAACCGGCGAAGGGCACCTGGTGCGCTCGCCAGGTGCCCTCGATGCGCTCGCCGTCGACGCAATCGGGACCGGTCCAGCCCTTCGGCGACTGCAGCACGATCATCGGCCAGCGCGGACGATCGAAGCGTTCGGCGCCGGCCGGGCGCTCGCGCGCACCCGCGGCGCGCTGCGCGCTCGGCACGCGACGCTCGCGCGCGTCGCGCTGGATCTGCCTGATGCGCGACAACGAGACTTCGAGCGTCGTCGCCATCCGCAGATGCATCGGGCCCGGATCGTCGCCGCAGACGAAATGGGGCTCGTAGCCGTAGCCGCGCAGCAACTGGTCGAGCTCGTCGTTGCCGATGCGCGCGAGCACCGTCGGGTTCGCGATCTTCCAGCCGTTCAGGTGCAGGATCGGCAGCACCGCGCCGTCGTGCACCGGATCGATGAACTTGTTCGAATGCCAGCTGGTGGCGAGCGACGCCGTCTCCGCTTCACCGTCGCCGATCACGCAGGCGACGACGAGCTGCGGGTTGTCCAGCACCGCGCCCCACGCGTGCGCCAGCGAGTAGCCCAGCTCGCCGCCCTCGTGGATCGACCCGGGCACCTCTGCAGCGACGTGGCTCGGCATGCCGTAGGGCCACGAGAACTGGCGGAACAGACGGCCCATTCCGTTTCCGTCGCGCGTGACTTCCGGATAGCGCTCGGTGTACGAGCCTTCGAGCCAGGTATTGGCCAGCGCAGCCGGTCCGCCGTGCCCGGGCCCGACGATCCAGATCATGTCCACGTCGTGATCACGGATCAAGCGGTTCAGGTGCGCGTAGACGAAGTTCAGCCCCGGCGTCGTACCCCAGTGGCCGAGCAGGCGCGGCTTGACGTGCTCGCGGGCGATCGGTTGTGCGAGCAGCGGATTCGCGCGCAGATAGATCTGGCCCACCGACAGGTAGTTCGCAGCGCGCCACCACAGGTCGATTCGCCGCAGCACGTCGGCGTCGATGCGCGTCGACTCGCTCACGAGGCCCTCCGCAACGCTGCGTCGACCACCGACTGCGCCTGCGCGAGAACCTCCCGGAGGTGCGCCTCGTCGACGAAGCTCTCGGCATAGATCTTGTAGATGTCCTCGGTGCCTGACGGACGGGCGGCGAACCAGCCGCGCTCGGCGACGACCTTGATGCCGCCGATCGGCGCACCGTTTCCGGGCGCGCGCTCGAGCACGGCGCGCACCGGTTCGCCGGCCAGCGTGGTGACGTCGACCGCGTCGGCGCGCAGCGCGGCGAGCGCTGCGCGCTGGGCTGCATCGGCGGGCGCTTCGACGCGATCGGACCACGCGCGCCCGAGTTCGGCCTCGAGCGCGGCGTACGAACGGCCGGGGTCGCGTCCCTCGCGCGCCGTGATCTCCGCGGCGAGCAGCGCCAGCGCAATGCCGTCCTTGTCGGTGGTCCACACCGAACCGTCGCGGCGCAGCACCGACGCGCCGGCGCTCTCCTCGCCGGCGAAGCCCAGCGAGGCATCGAGCAGCCCGTCGACGAACCACTTGAAGCCGACCGGCGTTTCGACGACGCGCCGGCCGCACTTCGCCGCCACGCGGTCGAGCATCGCGGTGCTGACCAGCGTCTTGCCCAGCGCGGCGTCGCGCGGCCACCGCTCGCGCGAGACGAACAGCGAATGCGCGACGACCGACAGATAGTGGTTCGCCGGCAGCAGTCCCGCGCCCGGCACGACGACGCCGTGCCGGTCGTGGTCGGTGTCGCAGGCGAAGGCGACGTCGTAGCGATCCTGCAGCGCCAGCAGGCGGCGCATCGCCCACGGCGACGACGGATCCATCCGGATGCGCCCGTCCCAGTCGGCCGTCATGAACGCGAAACGCGGATCGACCTCCTCGCTGACGACGTCGAGCTCGATGCGATGCCGCTCTGCGATCGCGGACCAGTAGTGCACGCCGGCGCCGCCCAGCGGATCGACGCCCAGCCGCAGGCCCGCAGCGCGAACGGCTTCGAAGTCGACGACGCCGGCGAGGTCGTCGACGTAGACGCGGCGGAAATCGTGCTCGCGCACCTGCGCCGACGCGCGGGCGCGCTCGAAAGTGCTGCGTCGAACGCCGGCGAGCGCGTTCTCCAGAAAGGCATTGGCACGTCGTTCGATCGAAGCGGTGAAATCGGCTCCGGCCGGTCCGCCGTGCGGCGGGTTGTACTTGAAGCCCCCGTCCTCGGGCGGGTTGTGCGACGGCGTCACGACGATGCCGTCGGCGCGCGCGACGGAAGCATCGCGATTCCAGCCGAGGATCGCGTGCGAGATCGCCGGCGTCGGCGTGTATTCGCCGTCGACGGCGATGCGCACGGCAACGTCGTTGGCAGCGAGCACCTGCAGCGCGCTCTCGAAGGCCGGCTGCGACAACGCATGCGTGTCGATGCCGAGGAAAAGCGGTCCGCTGATGCCGCGCGCGAGTCGTTCGTCGCAGATCGCCTGTGCGATCGCGAGCACGTGCCACTCGTTGAAGGTGCCGCGCAGCGACGATCCGCGATGTCCGGAGGTGCCGAAGCGCACACGCTGCTCTGGCAAGGAAGGATCGGGCCGGAGATCGAAGTAGGCGCTGCGCAACGCATCGACGTCGACGAGCGCCGACTCGGGCAGGCGCTGGCCGGCGAGCGGAGAATGGGCGCCGCTCACGACAGTGTCTCCGCAAGGGCGGCGAACCGATCGATCGCCTCGACGGCGCGATCGGCCGGCGGATGGGCGCGGATCTGGCGCGGGTCGAAGGCGTAGTGACCCTGTCGCACGAAAACCGTGTGCACGCGATCGCCCCATTGCCGCTTCACGGCATCGAGCACGCGGATCTTGTCGTCGACCATCACGTAACGTTGCGCCTGGCACCGGCGCTCGATCTCGTGCAACGCGTTCTCCTTGTGGACGAAAATAAGCACCCTGCCCTGCACCGCTTCCCAAAGCCCCGCGCGGCGGATCTTGCGCGGTTGCATCACGACGTCGCCGTCGGAGACGATCCACGCAGCGCCACGCTTGCCGGCAGCGCGCAGCGCATCGAAGGCGCCGTCGAAGACGTAGTCGGCGAACGGAAAGTCGAGAAGGAAGTCGCCCAGCACGAGCCAGCGCGGATCGCCGCCCTCGTCGTTCCAGACCCGCTGCACGGCGCCGAGATAGTCGGCGTAGTCGCGCTCGGCGCGCACGGCCTCGTAGGCGCGGCGAAAGCGCGCCGAAGCACCGTCGCCCAGGTGCTCGTCGATCCACTGCGCGTACCGGCGCTCGGCGGCGTCGTTGTCGAGCAGCGTGTTGTCGACATCGAAGAGGAAGGCGACCTCGCCCGGCCTCTCGATGCGCCGCGGCTGGCTCATCCGCCGAAGGCGGCGGCGCCGCCGACTTTCCGCACCTTGTCGCGCACCTTCGCGACCTCCTTCGAAAACACGGGGAAACGACCGCAACGCGGATGCCCGACCGGAGGCGGGCACGCGGAATCACACGTCCGGAACCAGCCCGCACTCGATCGCCACGCGCACGAGTCCTGCGACGTTGGCGACCTGCAGCTTGTGCAGCAGTCGGCTGCGATAGGTATCGACGGTCTTCGGCGAGAGGTTCAGCGCACGGGCGATCGACACGCTGCTTCGGCCTTGTGCGACGAGCTCGAGCACCTGCCGTTCGCGTCGGCTGAGCGTATCGACCGGGCCGCGGCGGCGCATCGGATGCAGCCATCCCTCGACGACGGCATCGGCAATGCTGGCACTCAGGTGGCGGCGACCCTCGCGGGCAGCGTGCACGGCATCGACGACCTCGCGCGCCGCGACCTCCTTGACGACGTAGCCGGCGGCGCCGGCCTGCAGCGCGCGCCACACGTGCTCGGCGCTGGCGTGCATCGACAGGATGACGACGCGCACCTGCGGGCGCAGTCGGGCGAGCTCGCGCGTTGCCTCGATTCCGTCGATCCCGGGCATCGCAACGTCCATGACGACGACGTCCACGTCTTCCGCAACGGCGGCGCGTACCGCTTCGTCTCCGTCACCGGCCTGCGCCACGACGCGGATCGACGGATCGCGCTCGAGCAGCGCCTGCAGCCCGTCGCGCAGAACGGTGTGGTCGTCGGCGAGCAGCACGCGGATGCAGCCCGGTGCGATTCCCATGACCTCGACCTCCTTGCCGCGAGGGCCGAAACTTCAGGATGACGGCGCGCGAGCGACGATGCGCGTGCCTCTTGCCGGCGTCGAATCGACGAGCAGCTCGCCGCCCACGGCGAGCATCCGCTCACGCATGCCGAGGATGCCGAGCCGCTCGTGATCGGCGACGGCGGTTTCGCTGGCGTCGAAGCCGCACCCGTCGTCGGCGATCGACAAGGACACCGCCAGCCCGTCTCGCTGCAACGAGATGCGAACCGAATGCGCGTGCGCATGTCGCATCACGTTCGTGAGCGCCTCCTGGCAGACACGGTACAGGGCCGTTTCCACGCGCGCATCGGCACGCGCCGCGCCCGCCCGCGTATCGACGCGGACGCGCGTACCGGTACGCGCTGCGAACTGCTCGGCGCAGGTGCGCAGCGACACCGCGAGCCCGTATGCGTCGAGCACCGGGGGACGCAAGGCTCCGGCGACGTCGCGAACGCTCTCGGCGGTGGCTTCGATGCGCGCGATCGCGTCGTCGAGCCGTGCGGCGACGACGGCCCGCAGCGACGCGGGAAGCTGGTCCTTCACCAGATGCAGGTCGAGGGTCGCCGCGGCCAGGTCCTGGCCGACGCGATCGTGCAATTCCGCCGAGAGCCGGCGCCGCTCGCACTCCTGGGCGTCGACGATGCGCCGCGACATCGTGCGCAGGCGCGCCGCGTAGCGGCGCACTTCCTCCTCGGCACGCCGGCGCTCGCTCAGGTCGATTACCGTCGCCTCCGTCGCGACGAATCCGCCGTTGCGGTCTCGCAGCGCGACGATGTCCAGCGAAGCGGGAAAGACCGTGCCGTCCTTGCGCACGAACTCCGCCTGCAGCCCGGTGCGCGCCGCCCCGCCGCGCAGCGCGTCGAAAGCGCGCAGGTACCGGCGCGAGGAGCGGGGGGCCAGCGTGGAGACGAACGGGCGCGCGCCGACGAGCTCGCGCCGGGAGAACCCCAACCAGCGCAGCTCCGTGCGATTCATCCGCAGGATCGTTCCGTCGGGCGCAACGCTGTGGTACCCGCACGGGGCGTTCTCGAAGAGATCGCGAAATCCGGGCCCGTCGTGCCGTTCGCTCACGGAAACGATTGTGGCACCGGCCACCCTCTCGTTTTCCCCATCGTGATTCCCCCACAAGGTCTTTACGGATCTCCCGATCGATCTTCGCGAATGCACGCAGTGCAATGGGCCGCAGCGAGGCAGCGAAAGCACGAATGCGCCCGACGATCGACTACCGGAAGGCAAATCCGGAAGCACTTGCGGCAATGCGCCGCCTGCAGGACTACGTGGGCCGTTGCGGACTCGAAGCCGGCCTGCTAGAACTCGTGAAGACGCGCGCTTCCCAGATCAACGGTTGCGCGTACTGCGTCGACATGCATACGAAGGATGCTCGCGCCAACGGCGAAACGGAGCAGCGCCTGTACCTGCTGCCGGCGTGGCGCGAAGCGCCGCTCTACGGCGAGCGCGAACGCGCGGCGCTCGCATGGACCGAAGCGCTTACCCGCATCGAGCGAGGCATTCCCGAAGAAGACTACCGGCTCGCGCGCGAGCAGTTCACCGAGCACGAGCTGGTCGCCCTGTCGATCGCGGTGATCGCGATCAACGGCTGGAATCGCCTGGCGATTCCGTTCCGCACGCCGGTCGGCACCTATCACCGCTCGCCGGTCCACGACGCTCGCTCCGGCGACCAGGAGCAGGAGGCGAATCATGAACGAGACGAAGGAATCGGCAGGCGGCAATGAGCCGGGCCTCGACCTGCCCCGCAGGAAGTTCGTCGGCACCGGCGCGGCGATCGGCGCGGCGACGGCAGTCGCCCCGTACCTGGTTCCGCGCACCGCCCGCGCCCAGAAGAAGACGCTGAAGATCCTGCAGTGGGCGCACTTCGTCCCCGCCTACGACAAGTGGTTCGACAACGAATACACGAAGGAGTGGGGCGAGAAGAACGCCACCGAGGTGATCGTCGATCATGTCGGGATTCCGGCGATCAACTCGCGCGCGGCCGCCGAAGTTTCCGCGCAGAAAGGGCACGACCTCTTCATGTTCCTGTGGCCGGCACCCACCTACGAGACGCAGACGATCGACCACCGGGAAATCTACGAGGAGGTTCAGAACAAGCACGGCAAGCCGATCGAGCTCGCCGTGAAGAGCACCTTCAATCCGAAGACGAAGCGCTACTTCGGCTTCTCGGACAGCTTCGTCCCAGACCCGGTGAACTACCGGATCGACCTGTGGAGCGAGGCGGGCATGGCCGAGGGGCCGCGCAGCTGGGAAGACGTGCACCGGATCGGCAAGAAGATCAAGGACACGAAAAACATTCCGGTCGGCGTCGGCATGTCGGCCGAGCTCGACACCGCAATGGCGATGCGCACGCTGCTGTATGCCTGGGGCGGCTCGGAGCAGGACGAGCACGGGAAGATCATTCTCGACTCGAAGGCGACGCTCGATGCGGTGAAGTTCGCCACCGAGCTCTACAAGCAGACGATGACGCCCGAGGTGATGGCCTGGGACGCCTCGTCGAACAACCGCGCGCTGATCGCCGGCAAGATTTCGCTGTGCCTGAACGCGATCTCGACGACGCGAACCGCCGAGAACGAGAAGCTGCCGATCGCCGACCAGATCGGGCTGACGAAGGCGCTGATGGGCGCCACGCGCGCGATCGGCCTCGAGCACGTGATGGACTGCTACGTGATCTGGAAGTTCGCCGAGAACATCGACGGCGCGAAGAAGTTCCTCGTCGACTACATCGACAACTTCCACCGCGGCTTCGTGGCGAGCCAGTACTACAACTTCCCGTGCTTCTCGAGCACCGTTCCCGACCTCGAGCAGTTGCTCGCGCAGGATCCGCACAAGCCGATCGGCAAGTACAAGGTGCTCGCCGACGTGACGAAATGGGCGACCAACGTCGGCTACCCCGGATACGCCAACGCCGCGATCGACGAGATCTTCAATACCTGGGTGCTGAACACGATGTTCGCGAAAGCGGCCTCGGGCGCGGCGTCGCCGGCCGACGCGGTGAAGGAGGCGCATCGCAAGTGCCAGTCGATCTTCGAGAAGTGGCGCGAGAAGAACCTCGTGTGAGTCCGGGCACGGACAGGCTCCCGAAGGTCGGCGAAGAGGCGCGACGATGGCCACGGTAGAGACACGCGAACTGAGCAAGCGCTTCGACGGCGCGGCTGCGGTCGATCGCATCGACCTCGCCGTGCGAGAAGGCGAATTCCTCGTGCTGCTCGGGCCGTCGGGCTGCGGCAAGACGACGCTGCTGCGAATGCTCGCGGGACTCGAGACGCCCACTTCGGGCGACATCCTGATCGGAGGGCGCGTCGTCACGCGCCTGCCGCCGCGCGCGCGCGACATCGCGATGGTGTTCCAGAGCTACGCGCTGTATCCGCACCTGTCCGTCTACCGCAACATCGCCTTTCCGTTGAAGGCGGCCGGCATGCCGCGGCGCGAGGTCGACGAGAAGGTCGAGCGTGCCGCGGCGATGTTCGGCATCGGCAGGCTGCTCGCGCGCAAGCCGCGGCAGCTGTCGGGCGGGGAGCGCCAGCGCGTGGCGCTCGCGCGCGCGGTGGTGCGCAACCCGGTCGTGTTCCTGCTCGACGAGCCGCTGTCGAACCTCGATGCCAAGCTGCGCACGTCGGCGCGCGACGAACTGCAGCAGTTCCAGCGCGGCCTGGCCACGACGACGATCTACGTCACGCACGACCAGATCGAGGCGATGGGGCTGGGCGATCGCATCGCGGTGCTCGAGCACGGGCGCATCCACCAGCTCGGCACGCCGGCCGCGGTCTATCACGATCCGGCCGACACCTTCGTCGCGACCTTCATCGGCAGCCCGCCGATGAACCTGTTGCGCACCGACGGCGTCGTCTGCGGCTTTCGCCCCGAGCACCTGCTGCCGGTATCGTGCATCGACGCATCCGAGCCGCGCACCGCGATGCCGATGACGGTCACGCGCATCGAGAACCTCGGGGCCGACCGCCTCGTCTACGCAACGCTCGAGGCGCCGAACCCGGAAACGAAGGTGATCTCCCGCCTGCCTTCGACGATCGACGTGCCGATCGAGAGCGGACGCCGCTACGAGTTCGCACTGTGCCGGCGCAACTTTCGCTACTTCGATCCTGAATCGGGCGCCGCTCGCCCGCCGCCGTCGTGAGCGCGACGGGGGTTACGCACACGACCGACGGCGCGGCGCGCTGGCGGGCGAACTGGCTCGACGACGAGGCGACGCTGGGCCGCCTGCTGCTCGCACCTGCCGTGATCTACATTGCGGCGCTCGTCGGCTTTCCGTTCCTGCTGGCGATCGCGTACAGCGTCAGCGACGCCACCGTGGGCAGCACGGCGCTCGACTTCGTCGGCCTGCGCAATTTCCGTCGGGTACTCGACGACCCCACGTTCTGGACGTCGCTGCGCAACGCGCTGGTGTTCACGCTCGTTTCGCAGTTCTTCGTCGTCGTGCTCGGCAAGGTACTGGCGATGGCTTTGTACCGCGATTTTCGCGGCAAGTGGTTCGTGCGCCTGCTGATCCTGCTGCCGTGGGTCGCGCCGATCTCGCTCGGGTCGATCGGCTGGTTGTGGATCTTCGACCCGGTCTACAGCGTGCTGAACTGGAGCGCGCGCGCGCTGCACCTCTTCGGCCCGGACACCTGGCCGGTGTGGCTCGGGCAACCGCATCTGGCGATGGCGTCGGTGATCCTCGTCGACGTCTGGCGACTGCTGCCGCTGGCCACCGTGATCATTCTCGCCGGGCTGTCGGCAATCCCGCAGGACATCCACGACGCGGCGCAAGTCGACGGAGCCGGTTTCTGGCGCCACCTGTTCATGATCAACCTGCCGCTGGTGATGCCGATCATGCTGGTGGCGCTGCTGTTCGGCATCGTCTTCACCTTCACCGACCTGATCGTCATCTACGTGCTCACGCGCGGCGGACCCTTCGACACGACGCAGGTGATCGCGAGCTACGCGTTCTTCACGGGCATCGAAGGCGGCGACCTCGCCTCGGGTGCGGCGATCGCGCTGTTCCTGTTCCCCGTGCTGGTCGCGGTGGCGATCGTCTTCCTCACGGTCGCGCGCAAGGCGGAGGTGGCATGAGAAGACGCGTCGCCAGTGACGGCTTCTACGCCGCGCGACGCGGGCTCGCGCGTGCCGGCCACGTGCTCGTCCTCGCCGCCTTCGTCACTTTTCTCGCCTTCCCGTTCTACTGGATGGTGCTGACCACCTTCAAGGAAACGCGAGACCTGGTGGACACGCAGCACAACCCGTTCGTGTTCAACCTGCCGCCGACCTTCGAGAATCTTCGCGTGCTGTTCCAGGACACGCTGTTCGGCCAGTGGATCCTGAATACGCTGTACGTCGGCGTGCTCGTCACCGTCATCACGCTGGTGCTGTCGGTGCCGGCCGGGTACTCGCTGGCCCGGCTCACCGGGCGCTGGGGCCACCGACTCGCGATCGGCATCTTCCTGACCTACCTCATCCCGCCGACGATCCTGTTCATCCCGTTCTCGCGAATCATCGGCAACCTGGGCCTGCAGGACTCGTTGTGGTCGCTCGTGCTCGTCTATCCGAGCTTCACTGTGCCGTTCTGCACCTGGCTGATGATGGGCTTCTTCAAGTCGATTCCGCGCGACATCGAGGAGGCTGCGATGATCGACGGGCTGTCGCGCTTTCGCGCCTTCGTGCGCGTCGTCGTGCCGGTGTCCAGCGCCGGCATCCTCACGGTCGTGATCTTCACGCTGACGCTCGTGATGCAGGAGTTCGTCTACGCGCTCACCTTCATCACGACGTCGGCGCACTACACGGTGAGCGTCGGCGTGCCGACCTTCCTGGTGCGCGGCGACGTCTACTTCTGGGGATCGCTGATGGGCGCGTGCCTTATCGTCAGCCTTCCCGTGGCGGTGCTGTACAACTTCTTCGTCGACCGCTTCGTCGCGGGGTTCACGGTTGGCGCCGTGAAGTAGGCAGCCGCAGCCTGCCGCTGCGGCGGCCGGTCCGCGGCGGGCTTCGGCGTAGTGCTGCGAAACGCGGCATTTTCGGGCCAAGCGGCCTCGGCCCGGCCGGTGTTTTGCAGCGAAGCGCGCGATGGTTGCAGCCGGCGAGGCGCTATCGGGCGCTTTGCGCGCCGGGGCGCTTGTGGTGGTCGTCGTTGTTGGCTTGGTCGTCGAGCAGGCCCTCGTCCTCGAGTTTGGCATCGTCGGTCGCGTGCGGGTCGCCGATCGCATCGTCGTCGCCGATCGCATCCGCGTCGGCGAGCGCCTCCGATTCGCGGAAGCGCTCGACGTCGTCGCGCGGGTCGGCGGTGCTCGGATCGGAGTCGACCGGAATGATGCGATCGACGCCGATGTCGCGATCGGTCCGCAGCGGATCGCGCCCGGCGCTCGCGCGCTCGCCGGTGCCCGAGGAATCGCTGTCGCCGGACAGGTTGCCGTCGCCGATGTCGGGTCCGGCGGTGTTCGTTTCCGCCCCGTCCGGATCCTCGTTCGTGCCGCGAGCGAGCCCGATGTCCGGAGCGTCGGTCAATCCGGGTGCGCCTGCGATGTCGCTGCCCGAGTCGGAGCTGTCGCTGGGGCCGAGCGAGCCAACGCCGTGGCCCTTGCCGGTCTTGCCCGGCTCCTCGCCCGTGTAATCAAGGGTGCTGTCGGCCATTGCCGTCTCCTTCAGGGAAAGAGGCGTGCAGCAAGCGTCGTGCCGGACACGACGGAGTCACCTCGCCGGAACGCCATGAAGCGCGCGCCGGCGAGTGCCGCTCTCACCCCGCCGGCAACGCGTACGCGATCACCGCGTCGCCCGCCTTCGTGCCCAGCGATCCGTGCCCACCCGCGACGACGACCAGGTATTGCCGACCGTCCTTTCCGAGGTACGTCATCGGCGTTGCCTGGCCGCCGGCCGGCAACCGCGCGCGCCACAGCTGCTTGCCGGTCGCCACGTCGTATCCGCGTACGTAGTAATCGAGCGTGCCCGACAGGAACGCGATCCCCGAGGCAGTGACGATCGGGCCACCGAGGTCGGGCACGCCCATCCGCAACGGCAACGGGACCGGCGAGCGATCTCGCACCGTGCCGTTCTTGTGCCGCCAGATCACCTTGCCGGTGCGCAGGTCGGCGGCTGCGACGTATCCCCACGGCGGCGCCTGACAGGGGATACCGAGCATCGAAACGAAGGGCTCGAGCTTCACGGCGAAAGGCGCGCCGAAGTTCTCGTTCAGCGCAGGCAGGCTGCCCTGCGGCGCGCGTCCGCCCTGCTGCACGTAGAGCTTCCGGTCGTTCTCGCGCGGCACCAGCTTCGAGACGAACGCGAGATACGCGGGCGTCGTGAACGCGATTTCGCGCACCGGATCCACTGCGACGCCGCCCCAGTTGAAGACGCCGAAGTTGCCCGGATAGACCAACGTTCCCTGCTTCGACGGCGGCGTGAAGCGCCCCTCGTAGCGCAGCCGGTGAAACGCAATGCGGCAGGCGAGCTGGTCGAACATCGTCGCTCCCCACATGTCGCGGCCCTCGAGCGGCTTCGGCGCGAACGACAGGGCCGACGACGGCTGCGTCGCGGCGGCGCGATCGTCGAGCGCCGCTCCCTGCGGCGCGGGCTTCTCGGCGACGGGCAGCAACGGCTTGCCGCTGCGCCGGTCGAGCACGTAGACGTCGCCCTGCTTGGTCGGCTGCACCAACGCCGGCACCGTCTGTCCGTCGATGCGCAGGTCGACGAGGCTCGGCTGTGCCGGCACGTCGTAGTCCCAAAGATCGTGGTGCACGGTCTGGAAGACCCATTGCGGTTTCCCGGTGTCGAGATCGAGCGCGACCACCGACGACGAGAATCGCTCTTCGGCCGGGCTGCGCTTGGCGCCGTACTGGTCCGGCGGCGCGTTGCCCATCGGCAGATAGACGAGCCCGAGCTGCGGATCGACGCTGGCGATGGACCAGCTGTTGGGCGAGTTCGGCGTGTAGGTCCGGTCGGGCGCGATGGGCGCCGTCTCGTCCGGGTTTCCCGAATCGAAGTTCCAGACGAGAGCGCCGCTGTTCGCGTCGTAGGCGCGAATCACCCCGGAGGTCTCGTGCGTCGAGACGTTGTCGAGCACCGTCCCGCCGACGACGATCAGGCCGTGCGCAACGACGACCGGCGACGTCGAGTAGTACCCGCCCGGATTCACGTTCGGCATGTTCGCCCACAGGTCGATCTGGCCGCTTCCGTCGCCGAAGGCCTTGCACACCGACCCGCTGTCCGGATCGATCGCGATGATCCGGCCATCGGCCGTCGACATGAAAAGCTTCGCGCCGCAGCGCTCGACGGTCGGCCCCTCGACGGCGGCGATCGGAAGATCGGCCTTCGACGAGCGACGCACCGTCGCCTCGTCGCGCAGGGCGGCCTGCGCTGGCGTCGCGCGGCCGTCGTCGTACGACAGCCCGCGGCAGGTGAGGTGTTGCAGGGCAAGTTCGCCGCGGATCTTCGGGTCGTATTCCCAGATCCTTTCGCCGGTCGTCGCATCGAGCGCGATGACGTGCTGGTGCGGCGTACACAGGAACAGGCGCTCGCCGACTTTCAGCGGCGTGACCTCGAAAGTGGTTTCGGGCGGATCGCCGTTCTGCCCGCGCAGGTCGCCCGTCTCGAAACGCCACGCGACCTCCAGTTGCGAGACGTTCTGCGGCGTGACCTGCGACAGCGGCGAATATCGACGCCCTGCCTCGGTGCGGCCGTAGGCGTGCCAGTCTTGCTTCGGCACGTCGGAGAGCGTGTGAGAGGCGCCTTTCGCGCCGTCGTGCGCAACGGTGCCGTCGATGCGATGCGGATGCGCGAACCACGACGCGACCCCGACGAACAGGAAGAGCGCGAGCGAAGCGGCGAGTGCCGCGCGCGCCGGCCACCAGCGACGATCGCGCCGCTCGTCGTCGCCCAGCCGGCGCGCGACCCAGGCACTCACCAGCAGCAGGCCGACGAGAAACACGACGTCGCCGCGCGCGGCGAGCGGCCACCAATCGAGGCCGGATTCCCACAACGCCCAGGCGAGGGTGCCGATCACCACCGCGGCATACAGCCACAGCGCCGCACGACGCCTTCGCCACAGCAGCCACGCGACGACGAGCAGCGCAGCGCCCGCGACCGCGTAGTACCACGAGCCGCCCAGGGACACGAGCCAGGCACCCGCCCCGAGCAGGTACAGGCCCATCAGCGCGACGACGATCGCAATCAGCGTCAGCCAGCCGCCCGGTCTTCCCGCCATTTCCTCGCTCCGGTGAAATTCGGTTTCGACGAGAGCGGGCCGCAAGTCGCGGTCCTGACCGGGAAAGCCCGGTCTCGTATCGACCCGCTCGGTTTCCTTGACACCCACCGGCATGGGGGCATAGGTTCGATGCCCCCTGTCCGATCGGGTTTGCGCCGTTGAACGCCCCGGCACCGGTCGCCCGCCTCGCGAAGCTCGCGGTTCCCGAGCCGAGCCGCGTCGTGCCGCGCCCGCGGCTTTTCGCGCTCATCGACGAGGGGCGCGGACGCGGCAACATCATCTGGGTAGCGGCACCCGCGGGTTCGGGCAAGACGACGCTGCTCGCGAGCTACCTGCGAGCCCGACGGATCCGGGCGGCCTGGTACCGCGCCGACTCCACCGACGACGACGTCGCGTCGTTCCTCTTGCATCTCGGTCAGATCGTCGACGACCCCGCCCGACTCCCGGCTTTCAGCGCCGAATACCTGGCCGGAATTCCGTCGTTCGCACGCCACTGGTCGCGGCGATTCTTCGCGCTGGCGCCGAAACTCCAGGTGCTGGTGCTCGACGACCAACACGAGATCGCTGCCGACTCGCCGGTGCACCTCGCGTTGCGCGAGATGCTCGCCGAGACGCCGCGCGACGTCACCGTGATCATCGCGAGCCGGCGCGAACCGCCGCCCCCGCTCACGCGCCTGCGCACGCTCGACACCTTCACGATGATCGATCGCGACGCGCTGCGCCTGACTGAAGAAGAGGCAGTCGCGGTCGGCCGCGAACGGCTGCGTCACGAGGCGCCCGACGAAGCGGCACTTCGCGAAGTGCACCGCCGCACGCAAGGATGGCTCGCCGGACTCGTGCTGATGCTCGAGAGCCGCGCGGTGCCGCTCGGCAACGCCGACGCCTCGACCGATCCGCTGGTCTTCGACTACTTCGCCGGCGAACTGTTCGCGCACGTCGATGCACGACAGCAGCGCTTCCTCGTCCTCTCGGCGCTGCTGCCGCAACTGACGCCCGCGGCGGCAGCGTCGCTCACCGGGATGGAAGACGCCGCCGGGATGCTCGCCGAGCTCGACCGGCGCAACTTCTTCGTGATGCGCCATCGCGCTCCCGGCGGCGCCGGGTCGTACAAGTTTCATCCGCTGTTTCGCGAGTTCCTGCTGCACGAGGGATCCCGGCGTCTGTCGAGCGACGAGTTGAGCGCCGCCAAGCGCAAGGCGGCGTCGCTGCTGGCCGCCGACGGCGACATCGCGGGCAGCATCGCGCTGTTGCGCGACACGGGCGACTGGACGGAAGTCGTTTCGATGGTGCTTCGGCAGGCGCCCGAGCTCGTGCGCCGCGGCCGCTTCCAGACGCTTGCGGAATGGATAGCGGACATTCCCGCCGCGCATCGCGCGGGCGTGCCCTGGCTCGACTACTTCCTGGGCACATGCCGACTTCCGTTCGATCCGATGCAGGCCCGCGAACTCCTCGCCCGCGCCTATCGCGGCCTGAGCGACCGGGGAAACGCGACCGGCGCCTACGTCGCCTGGGCCGGCATCATCGACACCTTCATCTACGCGTGGGACGATTTCGCGCCGGCCGATCCGTGGATCGAGGAGTTCGACGCGCTGCGCACCCGACATCCCGAGTTTCCTTCATGCGATACGGAGGTACGTGCGGTGGCGGCGATCTTCGCAATCCTGATGTATCGACGCCCGCAAGACCCCGAGTTGCCCCGATGGGCCGCGCGCGTCGAGGCGATGCTGTCGCAGGACATCGATCCGACGCTGCGGATGCTCGCGGCAAACCACCTGGTGCTCTACTACCACTGGTGGATCGGACGCGTTGGCGCCGGAAACGAGGTCATCGCGCGCATGCAGCCCTTCGCCACGACGCAGGCGGTGGGCCCGTTCGTACGAACGGTCTGGGACGGCATCGTCGCGATCGCGGCGTGGATGAGCGCGGATCACCAGGGCGCTTCGGCGGCAGTTGCGCGCGGGCTGGCGCTGGCCGACGAAACCGGCACCCACCTGTGGGAGTTCATGCTGCTCGGCCAGGGCGCTTTCACTTCGCTCAGCAGCAACGACCCGGATGGCGCACGGGCATTCCTGCGACGAATGCAGTCTGTCCTGGGCGGCGAGCGCCGCCTCGAAGGCGTGCAGTACCACTTCGCCAGCTTCCAGGAGGCCGTCCATCGCGGCGATACCCACGCGATGCGCGAGCACGCGCAGGCGGGCGTGGCCTGCGCGATCGCCACCGGTGTCCCCTGGGGCGAGGTCTACACGCGACCGGCGCTGGCGCACTCGCTTTTCACCGACGGCGACGACGCGGGTGCGCGCGCCGAACTGCAGCGCGCGGTGCTCGTTGCCGAGCGCATCGGATGCAGCAACGCGCTCTACTACGTGCGCGAGCTCGAAGCGCAATTCGCCGAGGCACGCGGCGAGCACGAAGCGCGGCTCGATGCGGTACGCGCGCTTTTTGCGATCATGCGCGAACGAGGCTTCGTCAACTCGGCCTGGTGGCGCGACTCGTCGATGTCCGGCCTGTGCGCGCTCGCACTGGAGCACGACGTCGAACGGGATTTCGTGCAGCGGCTGATCCGGTTGCGCGCGCTGGCGCCGCCCGACGGGCCGGCCGCTCGCCTGCAGCAATGGCCGTGGGACCTTCGCGTTCTCACGCTCGGCCGATGGAGCATCGAGGTCGACGGCGTGCCGCTGCGCTTCTCCGGCAAGGTGCAGAAGCGCCCGCTCGAGCTGCTCAGGGCGCTCATCGCGCTGGGTGGCCGAGCAGTGCACGAAACGCAGCTCACCGAGGTGCTGTGGCCCGACGCGGAGGGCGACGATGCGCACAACGCCTTCGTAACGACGCTGCAGCGCCTGCGCAAGCTGCTCGGCAAGCGCGAGGCACTACTGCTGCAGGACAGCCGGCTGAGCCTGGATGCGCGCAAGTGCTGGGTCGACACCTGGGCCTTCGAGTCGGTCGACCTCGCGCAAGGCGACGCGGACGACCTGCGACGAGCGACGCTGCTCTACCACGGCGCATTCCTCGGGGACGACGAGGCGTTCTGGGCCATCGCGCCGCGCGAGCGCCTTCGAGCGCGGTTCGTTCGAGCGGCCGGCGAGCTGGCCGGGCGTCACGAGAGGCAACAGCGTTTCGACGAGGCGATCGCGTGCCTGGAGGGCGCGCTGCAGGTCGACGACACCGTCGAGTCGTTCTATCAGCAACTGATGTCCGTGCACGCGCGGATGGGGCGAGGCGCCGACGTGCAGCGAACCTATCGACGCTGCCGTGACGTCCTCGCCGCACGCCTTCAGCTGTGCCCGTCAGCATCGACGGAAACGCTCTTCCGCAGGCTCGCGATCGACGTTCGGGGGCTGCCGACGTAGGCGGTCAGCGCCGCTGCACCGACGACCGCAGCGCTCGCACCGGCCCAGAACGGCGCCCACGACTGCGGGCGAAACACGCCCAGCGCCACGAGCAGCACGAAGATCGTCGCCTCGAGGAAGCGGCCGAACGCCGCGCCGGAGTCGTGCCGCGCTCGGTCGAGCTCGTGCACGAAGCGCCCTCTTTCGCGTGCGTCGGCCACGAGACGCGCAAGGCGCACGCCGTGCCGACGCTTCAGCGCGGCGCCGCGAACGCTTTCGATCGCGAACAGCAACACCATGCCGGCGAGC
The DNA here is from genome assembly GCA_023389055.1 of Pseudomonadota bacterium. Lineage (GTDB taxonomy): Bacteria > Pseudomonadota > Gammaproteobacteria > Burkholderiales > Burkholderiaceae_E > Zeimonas. The sequence goes on from JAEWFA010000006.1 coordinate 66,519, forward strand.
CATGGCACGTCGACGAAACGCCAGCCGCCGTAATGCGCGAAGACCAGCCAGGCGCCGGAGACCAGCAGCAGCACGACGCCCGGCGCGAGCACACGCTGCTCGATTCGCGCGCCGAGCCGCAGCGCTTCGTCCAGCTGCTCCAGCGTGAGCACGCGGCGGGCGCGCTCGGCCGCATACACGCTGCCGGCGATGCCGGCGCCGAGCAGGAGCGCGCCCGCGACGTGAGCAGCGACCAGTGCTGCGTGCGTCATTGCGGCACCTCGGCGTGGTGCGGGCCGGAACCGGTGGCGAGCTTCGACGGCGCCGCCGGGCTCCACAAGGCGGCGTGGAACGGCGCATCGAGCGGGTCGACGGCGAGGCGAGCGGTCGGCGTGCGCACCCCCGGCGCGCGTGCAGCGAGCAGGCGCTCGAACGCGGCGATCGGCGCCTCGGGTGCGGCGATCGACTGCGTCGACGCCTGTACGCCATGCGGGCCGACAGCGAGCGGTTCGGCCTGTGCCGGGACGAAGGCGGCGGCGGCCAGCGAGACCAGGGTCGTGGAAAGGGAGAGTTTCATCGTGCTTCCTCGTTCAAACGGTTTGCGGGGTGGCTTTCGGCGGTGCGAGCCGCGCCACGGAGCGAACGATGCGGACGGGGAGCTAACGGATCGGTAACGGATTAGGTGGAGTCAAGCTGGCCCCCCGTGCCTACGCGGGGCTGCCGTTACGTGCGCGGGAATGCACGCTTTCCGCGTGTTCCGCGTCCGGTGCCGGATGGCGCGCGCGGTTTCGTTCGAATCTCGCGCGATTCGCCGACCGTTATCAGGCCGCCAGTGCGATCTGCGCGGAATCCACGCATTTCGACTTGCGTCGATCGATGGCCGGGGGGCGCTGCGGCGGTTGGGGGCGCTAAGACGACTTGCCCACCGGCGGCGTTTGCGTGGCTTGCGCCACGCCGCCGGTGGACACGTCTGCGACAGGTCTTCGATTGCCCAGGCCGTGGTGCAAGTGGCCAGCCCCCCTGGCACCCGTGGCCATGCGGCCGCGACGTTTTGCTGTGAAACGCAGCGTTTCCTGCCGGACGATCATTTCCCTCTGTTGGAATGCTGCGTTTCGCAGCATTTCTGGCTGTGACCGACACCGCCGCCACCCGCTGTGGCACGATGACCGGCGCTCGGCGGTTCGTCCGTTGCGGACGCACCGCCGCGCGCATCACACGGAGACCTCGATGTCCGCCTACCTCATCGGCCATGTGAACGTGCGCGACGCGGAGCACTGGGCGCAGTACCGCAGCAGCGTTCCGGGCACGCTCACGCGCTGGGGAGGCGAGCTCGTGTTTCGCGGTCGCCTGGCGCAGACGCTGAGCGGCCCGCAACCGTATGCGGAGACCGTCGTGCTGCGTTTTCCGGACCTCGCCTCGATCGATGAATGGCATCGCTCGGACGAGTATCAGGCACTGATCCCGATCCGGCAGGTTGCCGCCGACGTGCTGCTCTCGAGTTACCAGAGCGACGATTGACGCTCGCTCGACATCGGGATCGCGGCGTCGCCGCCCGAGCATTGCCGCCCGAAATTCGCCGCATCCGCGCGGGCGCCGCGGCCTCGATCCGGACGTTGTCGCGTCACCCGAGCTCGAACACCCGCAACTCCACGCGATCGGGCCGGCGAGCCCCGGTGCCGACGAAGAGGCGCTCCATCATCCACGCGAGCGCGGGCGAGGCCGTCTCGAAACGCGGCAGGCAGCGGAAGTAGATGCGGGTCGGATCGACCGGCTCGCCGCGCGCAAGCCGCGCAATGTCTTGCGCTGATCCGCTGCGCAGCGCGAAGTTCTCGACGTAGATTCGATCACCGGCGTCGGTCTCGATCACGTAGCGTGCTTCCAGGCGCGCTGCGCGATCGCCGACGATCAGCTGGAAATCCGCGCCTCCCGGCAGTACTCGGCCGTTCCACGCGCCGCTGGCGTGCTCGCACTGCACGCGCCCTCCGCTGATCGGGATCACGCGGCGATGCCCATACCCGAAGGACGAAGCCGACGCGCCGACCTCGACCGGCGCGCCGACTTCGACGTCCAGCCGCAGGCACGGATGCAGATCGGGGGCCGGCAACTCATTCATCGTTGTCTCCTGCGGACACAAGCTCAGATGGATTCGAAATCGCCGCCGCGCCCGCGGCCGGCCGCGAAGCGGGCGGCACCGGCCGATGCCTCGTCGCGGATCACGGGCGCGCCGCCGCGCCCCTCGGCTTTCAAGGCGTCAGCGGTGTCCATTCCCCATTGCCGATGCACCGACAATCGGTCGGCGCGCAGGCAGCGTTGGGGGAACCGCGCGATATCGTGCGCGAGCCGCTCGGCCGCTTCGCGCGCGCTGCCTCGGGCGACGACGCGGTCGACCAGGCCGAAAGACAGCGCTTCGTCGGCCGCCACCGGCCGCCCGGTAAGGATCATGTCCAGAGCGCGGCCGTGCCCGATCAGGCGAGGCAGGCGCACCGTACCCCCGTCGACGAGCGGTACGCCCCAACGACGGCAGTAGACGCCGAAGACCGCATCGGTGCTCGCCACGCGCAGGTCGCACCACAGCGCGAGCTCCAGCCCGCCGGCCACGGCGTGCCCTTCGACCGCAGCGATGACCGGCTTGCCGAGCAGCATCCGGGTAGGGCCCAGTGCGCCATCGCCTTCGGGCTCGTAATGCATTCCGGCGGCAACCTGCTTCAGGTCGGCGCCGGCGCAGAAGTCCGGACCGCTGCCGGTGAGCACCGCGACGCTCGCGTCGTCGTCGGCGTCGAAGGCGCAGAACGCGTCGTGCAGCGCGCGCGCCGTCTCCTCGTCGATCGCGTTGCGTTTGCGCGGGCGATCGATCGTCACGGTGACGACGGCGCCGTTGCGCTCGACGATCACCGACGTGCCGGCGGTTGCATTCATCGTTCCTTCCCGTCGGGCGTGACGATCGGATTCGGGTTCGGCCCGGCTCCCGGGGCCGTCGTCGTGCCCGAGTGGCTGCGGCTGCGAACGGGAGCGCCCGTGCCGCTCATCGAGCCGCCGCTGACCGGAGCCGTCGTGGCGTCGCGCTGCGCGCCTCCGGCTCGGCTCGATTTCGATGTGTGATGTTCGGTGCTCTTCTCCCGTTCGCCCTTCATGGTGCCTCCGAGGTGGTTCGACAACGGAACGGCAATGAATGTGCCCGACCCGGGTGTTGCGTGCCCCCGCCGCGGGGGCGACAACTCCTTGCGCACCCGAAGGACCTCCACTTCCCCTGCGATACGCTCGGCGCTGAATCGCAGGTCGCGTGCCAGTGCCAGCATCGACGCGTTCGAACACAGGACGTCGCCCTGCATCGACTCGTAGCCGTCGCGCCGCGCACGGCGCAGGAGTCGCGAGACGAGTGCCGTGGCGAGCCCGATCCGCCGCCAGTCCTCGGCGACGGTGACGGCAAACTCGCACGAACGCGCATCGGCGCGCTGGTACTGGGCGGCACCGACGATGTCGATCCCGTGAGCGACGGGAATCGTCGCCACCAGCACAAAGTCGACGCCGGGACGCGGGCGCACGCCGCGTTCGACCTCATCCGGTTCGAGTTGCTTCCTGTACTGCATGAAGCGCGCATAGCGAGACTCGGCCGACAGGCGCTCGAAGGCTTCGACGATCTCGCCCGCATCGCCCTCCTCGATCTCGCGCACCGTCACTTCGCGGCCGTCTCTCAGACGCACCTGGCGCGGGCGGTAACGAGATCGTGAGCGCTGGGCAGCCAAGAGTGTGCATCCTCCGCAGGTCGCCCTGCATTCTGGCGGAAATCGAGCGACGGCGGATGCCGTAGCGGCACGTTCGAAGCCGCGGCATCGCTCGCCGCCCCGCGCGAATCAGGAATCGCTCGCAGCCCGCAAGACTCCTCGCAGTCGCCCGAGCAGTTCATCGAGCGCCTTCAGGTCATCACGACCGAAACCCCGGAGCACTTCCGCGAGCCGTTCGTTGTGCGCGGGAATCGTCCGGGCCGCCAGACGCCTGCCGCGCGCGGTCAGGCGAACCCGCTGCACGCGCGCATCGTCGGCATCGCGCCTGCGCTCGACGAGTCCGCCAGCCTCCAGTCTTCCGATCACGTCGGTGATGCTCCCCTTCGTCACCATCAGGCGCCGCGAGAGCTCGCTCATCGTCGGCTCCTCGGGCGGACGAGCGAGCTGCGCGATGACGTCGAAGCGTGCCAGCGTCGTCTCGAAGCCGGTGCGCAGGCGTTCGCGCAACTCGTTCTCGATCAGGTTCGCGCACGTGAGCATACGCAGCCAGACGCGTGCCTCGAGGTTCTTCTGGCGGCTTCCCGCAGCCCCTTTCGCAAGATCGTCCATCGCATCGGTTCCGCGTATAGTTGAAGCTTGAACTTTATCGGTTCGCCGGGAGAAGCGCGCGTGTGGCGACCCTCTCAGAAGATCAAGTGGAAAGCCAGGCCGGGCGCATGGCCGTCGCGCCAGCATGCCGGCGCATCGCGCCTGTTCTCGCCGCTGCGACACGGGCCGCTCGCGCTCGCCACGCGCACCTGGGTGCCTGCGATGGTGCCGTGGCGCGCTACCGAAGACGGTTTCGTCACACAGGACAACATCGATTGGTATGCGCGCTTTGCCGCCGGACGCCCGGGCGCGATCGTCCTCGAGGCTACCGGCATCCGCGACGTTCCGAGCGGTCCGCTGCTGCGCATCGGCCACGACCGCTTCGTGCCGGGATTGCGACGCATCGTCGACGCCGTGCGCGAGGCGAGCGGCGGGGAGACAAAGCTCTTCATCCAGCTCATCGACTTCCTCGCGATCCGTCGCCGGCCGGAGCCCGCGAGGTACTTCGGCCGGCATCTCGTCATCACGCAACGCCATCGGAGCGCACTCGGTCTCGTCGATGCGCCGGAAGCCGCCGTGCGCGACGCGCTGCTCGAGTTGCCCGAAGAGCGACTCGTCGATGTGCTCGACGCGCGCGAACTCGAGGCGCTGCGCATGGGCGCGCGCGAGCGCATCACCGACGTCCAACTGCCGCACATCCGCGAGTTGCCGCAGGTACTGCCCGGACTGTTCGCCGCAGCGGCACGCCGCGCCCGCGTAGCCGGCTTCGACGGCGTCGAGTTGCACTACGCGCACGCCTACACGATGGCCTCGTTCCTGTCTGCACGGAACACGCGCAGCGACGGCTACGGCGGTTCGCGCGAAAACCGCGTGCGCCTGCCGCTGGAAGTCTTCGAGCGCGTGCGCTCGGAGCTCGGGCGCGACTACGTCGTCGGCTGCCGCTATCTGTCCGAGGACTGCATCGACGCAGGCTCGACGCTCGACGACGCGATTCATTTCGGCGTGGCGTTCGCGAGAGCCGGAATGGATTTCGTGTCGCTGTCCCGGGGCGGGAAGTTCGAGGATGCGAAACAGCCCGCCATCGGCGCATCGGCGTACCCGTATACGGGTCCGAGCGGCTACGAATGCATGCCCGCGCACGTATCGGACGAGCGCGGCCCGTTCGGGCGCAACTTCGAACCGTCAGCGCGCATTCGCAACGCGATTCGCGCGGCAGGCCTGTCCACTCCCGTGGTCGTCACCGGCGGCGTGCACGGATTCGAGCAGGCCGAAGCGCTGCTCGCGTCCGACCGCGCCGACGTCGTCGGCTTCGCGCGCACCAGCCTCGCCGACCCGGACTGGTTCGTGAAGGTGCGCAGCGGCCACGGCAATGCGGTGGCCACCTGCACCTACGCGAACTACTGCGAGGCGCTCGACGAGCGGCACGAAGAGGTTACGTGCCAGTTGTGGGACCGCGTCGGGCTCGACGAGCCGGGGATACGCAAGTCGAAGGACGGCAAGCGCAGGCTCACGCCGCCGGTGTGGGTCGCTCCGGTCGACCGGGTATCGTCGCCGCCGCACACAGCGCGCTAACGAGCGACAAGCCGCACGCCACGAGCATCACGATGCGGTAGGCGTGCAGGAACGCCGCATCGAGCGCGAAGTCGACCGCATGGCGCGCGAACCCCTGCAACTGCGGCGGCGTACGCGCCGCCGCGAGCGCCGGCACCTGCGACTCGATCGCGCTGCGCATCTCGGGCGCCAGGCGCAGCGCATCGAGGCGCGCTTCGAGCGCCGACCCGAATGCGCCGACGGCGATCGCACCGACCAGCGCGACGGCGAGCATCGCGGCGATCCGCGCGACCGCGTTGTTGATGCCCGATGCGGCGCCGGCATGGGCGTCGTCGACCGAGCTCATCACCGTCGTCGTCAACGGCGCGACGCTGATCGCCATTCCGAGGCCGAGCACGAGCATCGCCGGAAAGAAGGTCGTCCAGTACGAGCCTCCGACCCCGGGCACGGCGAGCAGCGCAAAACCGAACGCCGCGACGAGCGGGCCCGCGATCAGCGGCAGGCGGGCACCGTAGCGGGCAACGAGCCCGCCGGACCAGCGTGACAGCGAGCCCATCACCATCGTGAACGGCAGGAACGCGGCGCCCGCGCTCGTCGCCGAGTAGCCTTGCAGGTCGACGAGATTGAACGGCACGAAAAGCATCGCACCGCCCAGCGCGCAATACAGCAGCAGCGTCATCGCATTCGCACCGCTGAAGCTGCGCGAAGCGAACAGTTCCAACGGGATCATCGGCGCACTCGAGACGCGTTGCCACCACAGGAATGCCATCAGCAGCAATGCGGCGGCGCCGAGCGCGGCGAGCACCATCGGGTTCATCCAGCCGCGAGCAGCGGCATCGGTCAACCCCCACGCGAGCAACCCCAGCCCCCAGGTGGCAAGAATCGCACCGCGCCAATCGACGGGCACGCTCCCGGTTACAGCGCGCGTCGCCGGCAGGCGAAGGAACGACAGCGCCAGCGCGACGACGGCCAGCGGAACGTTGACGAAGAAGATCGCCCGCCACGTCCACGCATCGACGAGCCAGCCGCCCAGTACCGGCCCCAGGGCCGTCGTCAGCGCGGAGAACCCCGCCCATGTGCCGATTGCGCGACCTCGCTGGTCTTTCGGATACGCGGCGCTGATCAGCGCCAGGCTGTTGGGCACGAGCAGCGCCCCTCCGATCCCCTGCGCCGTGCGCGCTGCAATGAGCGCGCGCACGTCCGGCGCCAGCCCGCAAGCGATCGACGCCAGCGTGAACACGACGACGCCGACGACGAACACACGGCGACGTCCGAAGCGATCGCCGGCCGCGCCGCCTGCGAGGATCAGCGCGCCGAGCATCAGCAGGTAGGCGTTCATCACCCACTGGACGCTGCGCATCGGCGCGCCGAGCTCCGCCTGCAAAGCGGGCAGTGCGACGTTGACGACCGAACCGTCGACGAACGCCATGCTCGAGCCGAGGATCGACGTCGCCAGCACCCACTGCCGATCGCGCGCGGGACACGGCGGCTCGGTCGATCGGGCCGCGCGGACGACTCCCTCGTCGCAGGGCGCGGTCTCCTGCCCGATCATCGCGTCGTCGCCGAATCCATCGATCGGGAATCGCTCAGTACACGACGACGCGGTCTCCGACCTTCACCTGCTCGTACAACCACTTCGCCACCTGGTAATCGCGCAGCTGGCTGCAGCCGTGCGAGCCGCTCTCGTAGCCCTTGTCGGCGAAGTCCTGCGAGAAGTGAATCGCCACGTTGCCCTGGTAGAAGATCGCGTACGGCATCGGGGTGCGCTCACCAAAGATCTTCGAAACAGTGTCGCTGTTCATGTACCAGATATGGAACTCGCCTTCCGGACTTTCCCAACCGGGCATCGCGAAGCGCGCCTCCCGGGTGAAATGCACCTTGCCGTCGACGACGTACGACATCCTGCGCTGCTGCCGCGAGATGCAGACCACCTTGCCGCTGCCGCAGCGCGGATCGAGCTCCTGCGTCAGTTCGCTGGCGGGCGGGGACTCGAAGAGGTCGGCATAGCGTGGATTGCGTGTCCGGCGAATCAGTCTCGCCCAGGCGCGCTCGTCGATCACGTCGCTCGCCGGCAGGCCGACGCGGATGCGCCATGCGGCGATCGCCTCGCGAGTGATGCCGTCGAATACGCCGTCCACCGCGCCCCGATACACCCCGATCTGCCGCAAGCGATGTTGCAGCTCCATCAAGAAGCCCTGCTGCGTGGGGGCAGTGAACCAGGGCCCGACGTCGACGTTGTTCAGTTCGGCCTCGGTGGGGCGGCGCGAGCGCTCGAGCAGCGCGTCCCAGGTGGCCCGGTCGACAACGCCGGTGGCGGGAAGACCCACGTCGCGCTGCAGCTTGAGCACGGCTTCGCGGGTGCGCGTGTCGAAGCGATCAGCGACATCGTAGAGGGCCAGATACTTCGCATGGCGCAGACGTACCTGCAACTCGCGCACGCGGGGGGAACGCGTGCGATAGCGCAACACCGGCTCGAACGGGTCGACGCTGGCAGACGATACCGACGGCCGGCGTGCGCTCGCGCTCGCATGGGCAGAGGCGACTTCGAACGTAGCCTTCGTCTGCGCTGATTCCGCCCGTCCAGACGATGTGCCCGTGCCGAGAACGACAACGGCGGCGACGAGCAACAAGCGGGAATGGCGATTCGAAATCATGGACGCAGTCTTTCCGGCAACCCGCCGGGGACGGAAACCGGCGCCGGCAAATTATGCGTCCATATGGATCGATCAGTGGTCGTGCCCTCCGCAGGCTGCGCTGTGGCCCTTCACCGCATGCCCCGAGTGATTGCCGCCCGCCTCGCGGCTTGCCGCATTCCAGACCGATTCCACGTAGTGCACATAGGGCACATACGCGTCCACGTATTCGCGGCCGGCGCGCACGTCATCGACATCGAACTCGCTCTTCTCGACCGCCTTGCGAAAGCGCGCCATCAGTCCGTCGCGAACCTTGTCGGCGATCAACGCGACGAGCGACTCGGCCCGCGCAGACGACTTCTCGGCCAACGCGCGGTCTGCCGCCGGGACGGCCGGCCCGTGATCGAGTCCGGCGGGCTTCAGGCCGGTGAAAGCAGCCCCTTCTCCTGCGCGATGCACGCGAACCAGCGTCTCGAGGAAGTGGCGATCGGCGAGCGACTTTGCCTTCGGCCCGAGCAGGCGCACTGCCTGGGCATGATCGAAGGCGTGGCGGACCTCGTTCTCGTCCTCCGCGCGCACCCACGGCAGGACACGGTTCACGTTCCCGTCTTCGAGCGACTGCTTCGCCAGCGTCACGAGCGGGCCATCGATCGTGTCGCAGTGGCCGATCGCGGCGAACATCAGCAGGCCGGCTTCGCCGCCCAAGGCGAAGGCCGACTCGTAACCGAACAGATGCGCGGCCGCGCGCTCGATCAGGACAACGCCGAGGACGGCGAGAAGCTTCGCGCGTCGGGAAAAGTGAATGGCTGGTGGCATGGATGAATTCTCCCGTCAAAGCGGCTGGCCGAAGCGGCCCCTGTGGGTGTAACGAGCAGGAATCGGAAAAGTTCCCGCAACCGCCGCCTCCGCGAGCGACCGCTGCCACGCGGCATGGGTGTTAGCCTGTTGTAGCGATCCTCGCCTGCCCGCGTTCGCGAGCGTGCGCGACACGAGCCTCTCGATCTTCCCGAACAGACGAAAGCGATGAATCAACGCCGCCTCCTCATCGCCGCCCTGGCATTTCACGCCTGCGTAGTGCTGCTTCCCACGCGCGCGTGGTCGCAGTCGCCTTCGACGCACGAGCATCGTTTCCGTGACGCCGAACGTTGGGCGCAGGTATTCGACGATCCGAAGCGCGACGTCTGGCAAAAACCCGACGAGGTGCTGCAGGCGCTCGCGCTGCCGCCCGACGCCCTCGTCGCCGATCTCGGCGCGGGTACCGGCTACTTCGCGGTGCGTCTGGCGAGAAGGCTGCCTTCGGGCCGCGTCTACGCTGTCGACGTCGAGCCGGACATGGTCCGCTATCTCGCCAACCGCGCGAAACGGGAGAACCGGGGCAACCTCGTTGCGGTCCAGGGGACGTCGGACGATCCGAAGTTCCCCGAGAAGGTCGACCTCGTCCTGCTGGTCGACGTCTACCATCACCTGGACGAACGAGAACGCTACTTCCAGCGGCTCGGCGGCTACCTGAGACCGGGCGGACGCGTCGCGATCATCGATTTCCGGCCCGACTCGCCGGATGGACCGCCGCGCAGCGCACGCCTGGCGGCAGAGCGCGTGAAGGACGAGTTGCGGCGAGCGGGATACAGGCTCGCGCAGGAGCACGGGTTCCTGCCGAACCAGTATTTCCTCGTCTTCGAGCGGGCGAGCTGAGCCTGGACCCCTCAAGGCGTCTTTGCCTGGATCTCCACCGACGAGAACCAGGTCGCGAGATCGTCGATGTCCTCGTCGCTGAGGGGTTTTGCGATCACCGACATGACCGGATCCTGGCGCTTTCCGCTGCGAAAGTTCTTCAGTTGCTCCGAGAGATAGACGTGGGGCTGCGCCGCCAGGTGCGGCGCGCCCGGGTTCGTCGCGATTCCGTGCGCGCCATGGCAAGGCACGCAGGTGCGCGCCTTCGTCCGGCCGGCCTGCGCGTCCCCGGCGAACGCCGGAGACGCGGCAACGAGGCAGATCGCCGCAGCCGCGAGGCTGCGCATCGACCTACTTCGCGTCGTAGCGGATGCGATAGATCGCGCCGGCGAAGTCATCGGACACGAGCAGCGAACCGTCCTTCATTTGCGCGACGTCGACCGGGCGGCCGCGATACACGCCCGTCTCGTCATCAAGGAATCCCGACGCGAAGACTTCCATCTTGCCGGCGGTGCCGTCGGGCTTCAACGGCACGAACTGCACCTCGGCGCCCGAGGGCTTGGTGCGGTTCCACGAACCGTGCGACGCGACGAAGATACCGTTCTGGTACTGCTGCGGGAACTTCGTTCCGGTGTAGAACGTCATGCCGAGTTGCGCCTGATGGGCGGGGAACTCCACCTGCGGGAAGATGGCTCCTGGCGGCTCCTTCAGATCCTTCAACTCGGGCGCTGCCGGCGATCCCGCCACCTTGAACTTGCCGTTCCAGTACGGGAATCCGAAGTGCTCGCCGGCCTTCGTCGAGTGGTTCAGTTCCCCGGGCGGCACGTCGTCGCCGAGCCCGTCGACCTGGTTGTCGGTCCACCACAGCGTCTTGTCCTTCGGGTTGAAGTCGAGGCCGACCGGATTGCGCGCGCCACGCGCATACACCATGCGCCCGCTGCCGTCGAATGCGTTCATTCGGACGATGCCGCCCATGCCCGCCCGGTCGAAGGCTTCGAGCTTGTCCAGCGGCGGCACGTTGAACGGCTGGCCCATCGCGATGTAGAGCATGCCGTCGGGTCCGACTCGGCATGCACGCGCACCGTGGTTGAACGACTCGTCCTCGACCGGAATCAGCTGCCCCTTGGGCACCACCTCGATGACGGCGACGTCCGGTCCTTCGTAGAAGAACTCGGCCGCCGGAAAGTTGAGCACCCGGTTGTGCTCGACGACGACCAGGAAGCCGTCTCGTGTCCAGCAAACCGCGTTCGGATTGGCGAATTTCAGCGACGGCGCGAAGGCCTTCACTTCGTCGGCCACGCCGTCGCTGTTGCGGTCGGTGACCGCCCAGACCGTGGTCTTGCGAGTGCCGACGAACAACATGTTGGTCGAAGGCGCCACCGCCATGTGGCGAGCGTCGGGAACGATGGCGAACAACTCGATCTGGAAGCCGGGCGGCAGTTTCACCTTCTTCAGGTTCGCGCGAATCGCGTCCGCATTCTTGCCTTCCTGCGCGACGACCGGAATGTTCAGGTCGGTTGTCGCCACCCGAAACTGCTTCAGTGCGTCGAGGTTGTCGGGTCTGGCCTGCGCGTGGACCGCTCCACTCAGAGCCGCCGCGGCGAACGCGACGGCGATCGCGGACGAATTCATGCTGCTCTCCTCATGATCGGGCGCTGCGGGATAGCGCCGGGCAAAGAAAGGCGATCATGGGACCGGCCAACGACGCCCGCAACCTGCCCGAAAGGAGTAGCGCGCAGACGAACGGAACGCGAAAGCCCGGCCACCTTCGCAGGCGCCGGGCTTTTCTCGAGAAGCGCTACGGCGAGCGGTGAGGTCCCGCGCGCCTTCGCTGTTGTATCAGTTCGGAACGAGGACGCGGTCGATGACGTGAATCACCCCGTTGTCGGCAAGGATGTCGACCGCCACGACCTTGGCCTCGTCCACCGAGACGCCGCCCTGCGTCGTGACGTTCAGCGAACTGCCCTGCACCGTAGGAACGGAGCCCGCTTTCACGTCCTGGGCCATGACCTTGGCCGGGACGACGTGATAGGTCAGCACCTTGGTGAGCATGGCCTTGTCGCGCAGCAACGCGTCCAGCTGGTCCTTGGGAAGCTTGGCGAACGCCTCGTCGGTGGGCGCGAAGACGGTGAACGGACCGGGCCCCTTCAACGCATCGACGAGGCCGGCCTGCTGGATGGCGGCGACGAGCGTCTGGAAGTTGCCGGCCGAAGACGCCGTATCGACAATGTCGGCGGCCTGGACCGAGAAGGCCCCGGCGGCCAGGGTGGCAGCGATCAAGGTCTTTTTCATGGGTGACTCCGTGTAGTGGACGAGAGAACGCTTTCGAAGAAGTCGGGTCTAAACGACTTCGGACGCCTCGCTGCCAGTTTTGTCCTAGACAAACGAAGCGAACGACGTGAATGATAAGGGTAAAATCCCATCCGTGCAATAGTTGTCCTGGACAAAACGACTAAACATACGATGCCCGCTTCGACGCTGCCCGCCGCGACATTGGGAATGACGATTGCCGACGTCGAGCGCGACACGGGCCTCGGGAAAGACACGCTGCGCGCCTGGGAGCGCCGGTACGGCTTCCCCCGACCCCAGCGCGACGCACAAGGCGAGCGGCGCTACGGCCCTGCCGAGGTGGACAAGCTGCGCGCGATCAAGCGGTTGATCGACGCCGGCCATCGGCCCGGCCGCCTCGTTACCCGCACGCTGGACGAACTGCAGGCACTGCGCAACGACACGACGACCGAGCCGGTCGGACGGGGCGCCCGTGACGACGAGGTCGATGCGCTGCTGCGCCTGCTGGCGCGACACGATGCGAACGCACTTCGGCATGGACTCGCGGGCGCCGAAGCGCGACACGGCCTGCGCGCCTTCGTCGTCGATGTCGTCGCGCCGCTCACTCGGCGCGTGGGCGAGTCGTGGATGCGCGGCGAGTTGCGAATCTTCGAGGAGCACCTGCTCACCGAGTCGATTCAGGCCGTCCTGCATGCCGCTCTGGCCGGCCTGCCGCCTGCACGCGGCGCTCCGCGCGTGCTGCTCGCCACTTTTCCCGGCGAGCCGCACGGCCTCGGGCTGCTGATGGCGCAGGCTGTGTTCGCCCTGGACGATTGCCCCTGTCTTTCGCTGGGCGTGCAGGTGCCGACCGCGGACATTGCGGCGGCCGCGCGGGCTTGGCGCGCCGATATCGTCGCGCTGAGCGCAACCGCGTGCATGAAGCGCAACCTGTTGCTCGAGAGCCTTGCGCAGTTGCGCGCGCAGTTGCCTGCGGCTACCGCGCTATGGGCTGGTGGTGCGGCGCCCGCGCTCGACCGGCATCCCCCGGACGGCGTGGTCCGCGTGTCGACGCTCGAGGCGATCGGCGATGCGCTGCAGTCCTGGCGATCCCTCGCGCCGAACTCAAGGAGATCCAGAACCGGGAGCTGAGCGAATAAGCTGCGCGGAACAAGCGCCGCGAGACGTCAAGCCGGAGGCACGCGCCTCACGAGGGCGAATCGACCAGCGCAGGCTCCTGCTCGGTCACTGCCTCGACCAGCCAGCCGAGCTGCGCGAGCGATTCCTGCCAGCCGAGATAGCACATCTCGACCGGAATCGCTTCCGGTATTCCCTCCTGCACCACAATCAGTTCGGTGCCGCCCTGGACTTTCTTCAGCGTCACGGTCGTCTGCATCTCGCCCGGAAGATTCGCGTCTTCGAAGCGGTCGGTGTAGCGGATCCTTTCCGACGGCGCGAGTTCGAGATACTCGCCGCCGAACGCGTGGCCCTGGCGCGTGGTGAAGTTCGTGAACGACATTCGGTAGGTGCCGCCGACCCGCGCGTCGAGGTGATGCACCCGGCACGTGTAGCCATGGGGCGGCAGCCACTTGGCCATGGCGTCGCCGTCCAGGAATGCCCGATAGACGAGCGCCGGATCGGCACGGAGCACGCGGTGAAGCCGGACGGTGCCGCTCGACATGATCGATCCTCCTGTCTCGCAAGTGGCCGACCATTGGAGACGCCATGCGTTTCAGCGTCGTTTCGCACGCGGCTGCGCAGGTTACGTCTGAAACACTCGAGCGGCGCGCAGAGGCTTTCACTGCCCCGTCTACCAGCGCATGGATTCCCCCGAGGAAAACGCTCCGCACTACGGACCGATGCTCGTCTCAGTCCGCCTTCATGATGCTTGCCGAGCGAGCCACCCGCGAATAGGCACGGATCGACTCGCGCCGCGCCGCGAGTTCCAGCGGACCGGCCAGGCCCTTGTCGCGCAGCAGTCGCTCGAGGGCGTCGAGCCAATGCTTCCAGTAAGTGTCGCCGAGATCGGGGTCGCCGCCGGCGTGGGCATCACGGATCGACTGCGACAGGTATCCGACCCATTCGGACCACTCGAAGTGGCCGCTTTCGTGCAGCGCGAGCGTCATCGCGAACAGTTGCGCCTGCCACGGTTCCTCGAACGCGGCGCCGGTGCTCTCCGGCAGCCCGCAGGCCGCGATCGCGTCGGCAATCGAGCGGACTTGCGGGGCATTGGCGATCGAACGGACGTCGCTCACGCCGGGTCCAGATACGGTTCCCAGCAATCGACATGAACCGCCGACGCGGTGGTATCGGCCCCCCACAATTCCCGCGCGTCGAAGCGCACCGTGTACAGCCATTGCGGATTTTCACCGTGGCCGACGCCGCTCGTGTCCGGATACACGTGTGCGCCGTGCACCCGCACCACCGTGCCGCGGCGTCCGCGCGCGTAGCGCGGCAAGCGCGTGTGCGTGACCGGATTCATGACCTTCGTTTGCACCGCGTCACCCACCGCGAAACGAGCTGCCGCCGGAGCGGCGCGCTCGGTAGGACCACCGCGGCCGAGCATCGCCTCGACCTCGTCGGCAGCGATCGCGGCACGCGTTGCAGACGGCGCATCGAGCGCACGGCCGGCGATCAGTTCGGCCTCGCTGACGAGACCGCGCTCGAGCATGAGCTTCTCGAGGGCCGCGATCCAGATTTCGTAGTAACTGCTCGACAGGTACTGAACCGGGGGCAGCGACTCGCGTGCCGCGCGCGACTGGTCGAGCGTCCAGCCGCCGATCGAACCCATCAGCACGGTGAGCCCCATCGCACGCCGTTCCCATTCGTGATGGAAGACCGGTTCGTCGGGCTCCGGCGCGATTGGCCCGTAACCGTGCTGTCCGCCGAGATCGTGCGCGCCGTTCATCGTCGGCTCGCCTGGCAAACGTCGACTGCCGCAACCGGACGCACTGCGAACGTCATGGTTGCCTCGGCAGCGCGGTGCCGATCATCGCGTCCCGACTCACCAGGTCCGCAAGCGCCTCGGGGTCCCAGCCGTCGGTGCCATTCGGTCGCATCGGCAGCACCAGGTAGCGGATTTCCGCGGTGGAATCCCAGACGCGGATCTCGGTGTCGGCGGGCAGCGCGACGCCGAACTCGGCCAGCACGCCGCGTGGGTCGGAAACCGCGCGCGATCGATACGGTGCGGACTTGTACCAGACCGGGGGCAGCCCGAGCACCGGCCACGGATAACACGAGCACAGCGTGCAGACGACCAGGTTGTGCACGCGCGGCGTGTTGCGCACGACGACCATGTGCTCGCCCTGGCGCCCCTTGTACCCCATCGAGGCGATTGCGGCAGTGGCGTCGCGATCGAGCCAGCGATCGAACGACGGGTCGGCCCATGCGCGCGCCACGACGCGAGCGCCGTTGCGCGGCCCGATCCGGTTCTCGTACGTGTCG
This sequence comes from Pseudomonadota bacterium, assembly GCA_023389055.1. Taxonomy (GTDB): domain Bacteria; phylum Pseudomonadota; class Gammaproteobacteria; order Burkholderiales; family Burkholderiaceae_E; genus Zeimonas. The sequence continues at coordinate 82,372 of JAEWFA010000006.1, forward strand.
ATCAGTACGTCGAGCGCGGCCGGTTCGACGTAGCCCTTGGAGACGAGCAGCGACTCGATCGCCTTGACCCGCAAAGCGACAGCCGATTCGGGTGCGCCATGCGGCGGCGGCTGGACGGGGATGTCGGACATCGGTGAGAGACTACTCCGTAGTCGGAGTACGCGGCAGCCGTGCCGCTACGCGGCCAGAGCGAAACCGGCAGCGATCCCGAGGCCGTTGACGAGCGCGGCGAGGATCGTTCCCACTATCGCGGGCCGCAATTCGCTCGGTAGGTTCGAATGGCGAATCAGCGCATGCGCAGCAGCGAGCGAGAACGGCAGCGACGCCAGGCCCAGCAGCACGGTCGACGGAGCGAATCCGGATGCGACGCCGGCGACGAGCCATGCGTGCGACGCGAGGGCGACCCCGAGGTAGACGAGAGCCGCAGGCGCCGATCCGATGCGAACGACCAGCGTGCGTTTGCCCACCTGTCCATCCGCTGCGGCATCGGGAAACCCGTTGATCAACAGGATGTTCCCGATCAGCAACCCATAGCCGATCCCCGCGAACGCGGCGACGCGCGAGAATTCGCCGCGTTGCGCGTAGTCGGCACCGACGACGACCAGGGCCCACGCCGCCGCGACCGCGGCTTCACCGAGCCCGCGCGACATCAGCGCGAGCGGCGGCGCAGAGTACATCCATCCGATCAGCAGGCCGGCCATTCCCACCAGGACGAGGCCCCAGCCGCTATGCGCCGCGAGCAGCAGGCCGCCCGGGACGACGAGGACCAGCAAGCTGATCGCGAGGCGACGCGTCGCCGCTGTCGACACTTCGCCGTCCTGGATCAGTCGCGCACCCCCGGTGAACGGAAACACCCCGTTGGTGTTCGCGGCATCCGCGCCGTTCAAAGCATCGTGATAATCATTGAGCACGTTCAACGCAGCGTGCGCGACGAGCGCGAGCAGCACGGTCGCCAGTGCGATCGTCGGTTCGATGGCACGCCCGGCGGTCGTCGCGGTCGCAATGCCGAGCACGCATCCCACGACGGTGATCGCGAGGAACCCCGGGCGCGTCATCCGCACTCCGGTGCTCCAGGAGATCCGATCGGGCCGCGCGCGCATGGCCGAGACAATACATCGAGCGCAGCCGCTCGCGCTTGCCTCTAGCCCTCGCCAAGGGAAGGCTTGATTTCTGCACTCACAAGCTTTCCCAGCACTAGAACGGATACTGCCTGGGCATTGTCTGCACGGTGATCCACCGCAGGTCGGTGAACTCGTGGATTCCGGCCCTGCCGCCGAAGCGCCCCATCCCGCTGCCCTTGACGCCGCCGAAGGGCATCTGCGCTTCGTCGTGCACGGTCGGCCCATTGACGTGGCAGATTCCCGATTCGATGCGCCGCGCCACGTTCATCGCGCGCGCGAGATCGCCTCCGAACACCGAAGCCGACAGCCCGTACTCGTTATCGTTGGCGCAGGCGACGGCTTCTTCGACGCCGTCGACACGCACGATGCACTTCACGGGTGCGAAGGTTTCCTCGTGATAGACGCGCATCTTCCGCGTGACGTGATCCAGCACCGTTGCCGGCATCAGGGTGTCGGTGGATTTACCTCCGCACAGCAGCTTCGCCCCCTTTGCGAGCGCGTCATCGATCAGCGCGTTGCAGTGCTCGACCGTGCTCATCCCGATCACGGAGCCGAGTACGACCGGCTCGGGCTTGCGCGGGTCGCCCACCGGTAGGCTGCGCGCCTTGGCGGCGAACTTTCCCGTGAACGCGTCGGCGATCCGCCGGTCGACGACGACACGTTCGGTACTCATGCAGATCTGGCCCGAGTTCATGAAACTGGCGAAAACAGCCGCACTCACCGCCGCGTCGACGTCGGCGTCGTCGAGGATGATCATCGGCGCCTTGCCGCCCAACTCGAGCAGCACCGGCTTCAGATACTTCGCGCAAGTGGTCGCGATGATCCGGCCGACCCGCGTGCTGCCCGTGAAGTTCACACGCCGCACAGCCGAGTGGGCGATCATCGATTCCACGACGGCACCGGCATCGGCCGGGGCATTGGTGATGTAGTTGACGACCCCTGCGGGGAAGCCCGCTTCCTGCAGCGAATCGATGATCAACTGGTGCGTGCGCGGGCAGTTCTCGCTGCCCTTGAGCACGACCGTGTTGCCGCAGGCCAGCGGCGTGGCGATCGCGCGCACGCCGAGGATCACCGGCGCGTTCCACGGGGCGATCCCCAGCACGACGCCCGCCGGCTGGCGAACGCCCATCGCAAGCGATCCCGGGACGTCGGACGGGATCACTTCGCCGGTGACCTGCGTGGTCAGTGCAGCGGCCTCGCGCAGCATTCCGGCGGCCAGTTGCACGTTGAAGCCGGCCCAAATGGCGCTCGCGCCGGTCTCGGAGGCGATCGCCGCGACGAATTCGGACATGCGCCCCTCGAGCGCATCAGCGGCCTTCAACAGGAGCGCCCGACGTTCGTTGGGGCCGGTCAGGCTCCACGTCTTGAACGCCTCGGCCGCAGCTTCTACCGCCGAGATCGCGTCCACGGCACTGGCTGCCGGCGCGCGCGTGGCGACACTGCCATCGAGCGGATTGCGACGCTCGAACGTAGCGCCCTTCTCGGCGCTGACGGCCAGCCCGTTGATCAGCATCGACAGATCGGACATTGTGTTCTCCTTCGAAGACAAGGAAATGGAACTACCGTGCGCACCGAGGTATGCCGAACGCACGACCGACGAGCGGGCGAGCAGCGCAGCGGCGCCGCTTGCCACCAGCCGTCCTCGCTCGAGCACGTAACCGCGATCGGCGACGGCGAGTGATTTGCGCACGTTCTGCTCGACCATCAGCACGGTCGTGCCCTGGTCGGCGATTCGTCGCGCGATCGCGAGCAACTCGTCGACCATGCGCGGAGCCAGTCCGAGCGACGGTTCGTCGAGCATCAACAGCCGCGGCGCACTCATCATCGCGCGCGCCACGGCGACCATCTGCTGTTCGCCCCCACTCATCGTGCCCGCGAGTTGCCCGGCTCGCTGTGCCAGCTTGGGGAAGTCGTCGAATGCCTGCTGCAGGCGGCGGGTCCGTTCTGCGGCCGATATCAGCCAGCCCCCGAGCTCGAGGTTCTCGCGCACGGTCATCTGCGGAAACAGTTGTCGCCCCTCGGGAACCAGCGCCAATCCGCGTTCGACGATCCGGCTGGGAGAAGCCTGCGGCGGCAGTGCCTTGCCGTCGAGCAGCACGCAGCCGCTGTGCGGGATCAGCCCCGCGATCGCTTTCAGCAGTGTCGTCTTGCCCGCGCCGTTCGGACCCAGAATCACCGTGACTCCCGGGCGCACCTCCAGCGTGAGGTCGCGCAGGACCAGAAACCGACCGTAGCCGGCGCTCAGTCCCTCGATGCGCAGGTGTGTGAGCTTCGCGCCCAACGCCTGGTCGATGTCGTTCTTCATGCGGCGGCTTCGAGCATCTCGTCTCCGAGGTATGCCTCGACGACTTCGGAGTTGCGCACCACGTCGGCCGGCGCACCGTCCGCGAGCTTTCGTCCCTGGTGCAGTACCAGCACGCGTTCGACGTGCCGCATCAGCGTCGTCACCGCGTGCTCGATCCAGATCACCGTCAGCCCGAGTTCGCTGCGCAACCGGCGGATCAGCTGCGCGGTGTTCTCGACTTCGTTCTCGGTCAGCCCGGCGGCGACCTCGTCGAGCAGCAGAAGGCGCGGCCGCGTCGCCAAGGCCATCCCGATCTCGAGCAGCCGCTGCTGCGACGGAGTGATCGCCGCCGCGGGAAGCGACGCGTGCCGCCCCAGCCCGATCAACTCGAGGATCGCCGTTGCGTCCTTCAGCGCCGGCGGCCCGCTGCGCCCCCGGCCGGCGAATTGCAGACCGAAGTCGACGTTGGCCGCGACGTCGAGTTCGGCGAACACGCGCGGCGTCTGGAACGTGCGCGCGATGCCCCTTGCCACGTAACGATGCGGCCTCGCGCCGGTGACGTCGTTGCCGTCGACGACGATCCGACCCGACGTCGGAGCGATCACGCCCGACAGAACGTTGAAGAAAGTCGTCTTGCCGGCGCCGTTCGGTCCGATGATTCCTATCAATTCGCCGGCGCGCACCTGCACGTCGGCTTCGTCGACCGCCGTCAAACCGCCGAAGCGCACGGTGATCGCTTGCGCTTCGAGCAGCACGCCGCACGCGCCCCCGGAATCAAGCATCTCGCACCTTCGCATCGCGCACCTTCGCGGCAACGCCGGGCCGCGCGTTCCACCACGCAATGACGCCCTCGCGCCATCCGGTAAAGGTGCTCATGCGCACCGACGCCAGTCCGCCGGGCAGGTACAGCACCGAGGCGATCAGCAGCAGGCCCAGCGCCATCATGTAGACCTCGGGCAACTGCAGGCGCAGCGACTCGGCGAGCACGCTGAACACGACGGCGGCGATCAGCGGGCCCCACAGCGTGGCGGCGCCGCCGACCAGCGCGATCAGCACGGTCTGGAAGCCGATGAACGGATTGAAGACGGTGATCGGGTCGATGTAGGTCCAGCGCACGCTCATCGCCGCTCCCGTCGCGCCGGCGAACGCAGCGGTGATGGCGAAGCCGATCACCTTCACCGTGCGTGTGTCGACGCCGAGCGTCTGCGCACGCTGCTCGTCGCTGCCGATTCCCGAGAGCGCGAGGCCGAGCCGGCTGCGCCGCACGACGATCGAGGTCGCGACAGCCAGCACCGCAAGCCCGAGGACCGTGAGATAGACGGTGTTGCGCTCCGGGACCGTCATGAGCACGCGGCCGACGGTTCCCGAGAACGACTTCTCGGCGTACGTGATCGCGTGGCGGATCAGCTCGGTCATCCCGAAGGTCAGCACCGCGAAATAGGTGCCGCGCAGGTGCAGCACCGCGCTGCCCATCACCACCGCGACGACGACCGCGACGGCGCTCCCGGCGCCGATAACGACAAGCCACGGCAGGCCGTCGAGAAGCAGCGCCGCCGTATACGCGCCGATTCCGAAGAACGCCGAAGTCGCCAGCGACAGGTAGCGCGTGATGCCGCAGAACAGGCCCCAGCTCGAGGCGAGCGCTGCGTACATCAGGCACGTGAGCGCCATCGAGACGGCGAACTCGCTTGCGAACGCGGGCAGCACGGCGGCGATGCCGGCGAGCAGCAGCAGCGTCGAGACGTTGCGCACCAGGCTTCGACGATCTTTCATCGAGGCTTCGCCTGCGTCATTTGTGAAACAGCCCGTTCGGCTTCCACAGCAGCACGGCGATGAAGATCCCGTACGACAGCAGCGGCTTCAGCGAAGGGCTCGTGAAGTGCGTTCCGAGCGCTTCGATGACCCCGAGTGCGAGCCCGGCGAACAGGCTGCCGGTCATGCTGCCGAAGCCGCCGAGCGTGATCACGATCAGCGCGGTGACCGTGTACGGTTCACCGATCGCCGGTGAAATCGCATAGGTCATCGACAGCAGGCTGCCGGCGAGCCCGGACAACCCCAGCCCGATGCCGAACATCAGCGGATGTAGCCGCTCCGTGTCGATACCGACGAGTTGCGCGCCGATCGTCGACTGCATCAGCGCGCGCACGCCTTTGCCGAGCAGCGTCCTCTGCAACAGGACGATCAGCGCGATACTCACCGCGAGTGCCACCGCCAGCAGCAGCAGCTTGTTGGCGGCGAACTGCGTGCCGCCGACGGCCAACGGGTCGGTCAGGTAGTCATAGCCGCGCAGCTCTCCGCCCCAGACCAGCGATGCGAAGTTCTGCACCAGGAACATCAACCCGAAGCTGACCATCAGCCCGCGCGCTTCGAAGACGTCGACGTTCGGCGACGTCGCCGCCAGCCGCCGGAAAGCGAGTCGATGGATCGCCAGTCCGAGCGCGGCCATGACGAAGAAAGCCACCGGCGCCATCGCCAGCGGCGAGATCCCGAAACTCGTGTGCGCGAACCAGGTCGCGAACGCACCGAGCATCAGGAACTCGCCGTGCGCGATGTTCAGGATGCGCATCAACCCGTACTGCAGATTCAGCCCGAGCGCCACGAGCGCGTAGACACCTCCGGTGATCAAGCCGGATGCGACGAGCTCGAACCATGCGCCGAACGACATTCCGGCGTTTCACTTCCACGCGGGCTTCGGGGTGACCAGCGATGCGGTCGCGATGCTGCGCGGCCAGACGACCTCGAATTCGCCGTTCTGCCACTGGCCGACGCTTCCCGGAGTGGCGACGTTCTCGCTCCCTTCGAAACGGATCGGTCCAATGATCGTCGGGTGCTCGTTGCGGGCGATGTAGTCGCGCATTGCCTTGCGGTCGAGGCCGACTTTCGCGGCCGCCTGCGTCATGATCTCCAGTCCGGCCCAGCAGTGACCGCTGGCCCAGCGATCGGGCTCCTTGCCGAACTTCGCAGTGTGCGCCTGGAAATACGCCTTCGCTGCAGGACTCGTCTTCGCGTTCCACGAACCCATTCCGGTCACGCCTTCGGCACCCGCGCCGATGACGTTGCGGTACAGCTGGAACGCCGTGCCGACGGAGGCGTAGAACAGCTTCGGGTTGAAACCGATCTCCTTGGCCTGCTTGCTGGCGAGGATGGTGTCGGGCGGATACGTGATGCCGATGAACGCGTCGGGGCTCTGGTCCTTTATCGTTCGCAGCACCTGCGACAGGTCCTTGACGCCGAGCGGGTATCCCTTGCGTTCGACGACCTGGATCTTCGTCTTCTTCAATGCCGAGTTCAGCGCCGCGAAGTTTTCGAGTCCGAACAGGTCGTCCATGTAGAGAATCGCGATCGTCTTCACATCGTTCGCGACGAGCATGTCGACCAGCGCATTCATCATCCGGTCGGGCTGCTGCAGCGTCGCGAAGAAGTGCGGCAGCTGCATGTCGACCAGCTTGCGCGACAACGCGGTAGGCGCGAGCATCGGGTAACCGAAGCGGTTCGCCAGCGGCGCGAGCGCGAAGTTCGCGTTGGACCCCCACGGCGGCAGGATCAGGTCGACCTTGTCGCTGCCCATCAGTTTCTCGTAGCTGCGGATGCAGGTCTCGATCTCGCTGCGGTCGTCCAGTCCGATGAGTTCGATGCGCCGTCGTACGCCCTTGACTTCGAGGCCCCCCGCGGCGTTCTGCTGCTCGGCCCACAACAGGTAGTTCGGCTCCTGCGTGACCTGCGCGCCGGCGGCCCATGGTCCGGTTCGTGCGATCGCGTATCCGATTCGCACCGGACCGGTCTGCCCGAGTGCGAGCGCAGGCATCGCCAGGCCCGCGGCGCCGGCGCCGAGCGCCTGCAGCGTGTCGCGGCGGGTAACGGGACGCTTGCTCATGGTGTCTCCTTTCGTGGTTTTCATAGAGCGACGATGATAGGCACGTCGCGGCCGCGCCGCCTCGCTTTTCGTGCGAAACGCCTCGCGCTTCGTCGGATGCAGCCTTCGGGTTTACCCTGCAGCGAGGCGCGGGGAGCGTCTACCCCACGCGATTGCGCAATCGGCATCTTCACAAGCTGATGCCGCAGCGCCCGGGGGCGATGATGTTGTTCGGGTCGAGCGCCTGCTTGAGTTTCTTCTCCACCTCACGCTTGACCGGGCCGTAGGTGGCCGCGACCTTCTCGGCGAACGCCGTGTTCGCGCGGTACATGCCGTACCCCTCGCGCGCGAAGGTGTGCAGCAATTCGTCGTAGCAGGCGTAGGCCTTCTGCGTCTGCTCGGCGTCGCTGCGGTCGTACAGCAGGTCGATCACGTGGTGCATGTCGCGCCAGCCGACAATGAACTCGCCGACGTAATCGAATCCGTACTTCGCCAGGATGCGCTTGGCCATCTGCATCTGCTTCTGCGTCTCGCTGCCCTTCGCCTGCGAAACCGGCGCAAACCAGATCGAACCACCGCCGCCGCGCCAGTTGTACAGGCCGAACTCACCGAGATTGGGCTTGCCCTTCATCAGGTCGAAGCGATATTCGAGCGCCTTGCTTTCGCGTGCATCCTCGGCGCGCACGATCCTGCCCCCGGTGCCTGCAGCGACGGCCTCGATGATCTTCCAGTTGGCATCGTTGGTTTCCTTCGTGCCGTACAGCGCCGCGTAGACGTTCCACGCGCCGATGTCGTGGTCCTTCTGGATTTTCTTCACCGCGTCGTCGCCGATCGCGCCCGGCCCCTGGTGGTAATCGGCACGCTTCACCGGCTTGCACGGCGCCTCCCACAACGTGTGCGCGATGACCACCGCGTTCGGGATGACCATCGCGATGCGCAACGGGCGCAGTGCTTCGACGATCTTGGCGATGTCGGCCTCGTCGGGGTACTGGATGCAGAACGGCCGGAAGTCGGGCGGCGCCGGCATCAGCCACATGCCGAGTTTCGTGACGATCCCGTAGTTCGATTGCGTGAAGATTCCGTCGAGCGTGGGGCCGTATCCCCACTTGAACACCTGCCAGGTGTTCGAGTTCGGCATCGAGCCCATTCCGGTGCGCAGCACCTCGCCATCGGCGAGCACGACTTCCATCCCGGACGAGAACAGAAAGTGCTCGCCGTACGGCGTGTAGCCGACGCCGCGATCGACCGTATTGCCGAGCGGGCCGGCGATCGCGGACGGCGCGGGACACGAGAACCACAACGGCAGCTTCTTTTCCTGCAGGTAATCGTAGAGCTGCTGGTAGGTCACGCCCGGTTCCACCAAAGCCGTGCACAGGTCGGGGTCGACCGAAAGGATGCGGTTCATCCGGCGCAGGTCCATGACGATCTGCCCGCGCTGCACCGGCGCGGCAGAGCCGTAGCCGAGGTTCTTGCCGGTCGAGATCGGATACACGGGGATCCTGTGCTCGTTGAGCACTTTCATCACCTGCTGCACCTGTTCGACGCTCGCCGGCGTGATCGCCGCCGACGGCGCGTGCTGCTCGTCGGGCACCGGCATCATGATCTTGTTGTACGGGACGAGGCGTTCGGTCTCGGCCAGAACGTTCTCGGCGCCGAGGATCGAGCGCAGCTGCGCCAGCGCCTTGTCGAAGGTCGAGGCTGCGACGCCCTGGGGAAGCGCGTTGCCGTGGGTACTCATCGTTCCGGTCTCCCGTCGTGGTTCTCGTGCAAGTCGATAACGAACGAAACCAGTCCGGTACCGTCCGCTTCGCCGTTGGCCGGTGATGCACCGGCGTCGATTGCGCCGGTCGCAGGCCGGCCCGTGACGATCTCCGTGTAGCGCCTTGCGATCGGCGGCGCCCATCCTTCGATGGGGTCAGACCAGGCGAGTGCCGGCGCGGCGCCGGCTGCGTGCAGGCGATGCCGCACGTGCGCGCCGTCGAAGCGGTGCTGTCCCTCGACCAGCCAGGACCCGCCCTGCGATGCCGCGACCTGCTGGAACAGCAGTGCGGCGGCGTCATCGATCACGCCTGCTACGCGAGCGCCGTGCGCGCTCCGCAGCACCGAGTCGATCGAGGCGAACGAGACCAGGTCTTCGGCGCCGCGATCGAGCAGCGTAGCCGGTGTACCGGCAGCGCGCAGCGCGCCGACGATCGCCGTGGCCAGCGCGGTGGAGCCGGGCAGATCGCTGCGGTGCACGACAAGAACGGGCTCGGCGTGCACGCGCGGAACGGCCGCTGCGGGCGATGCCGAAGCGGGCGTGGCCACTGCGGAACGAACGAACACCGGTGCTCCGGCGAAGAGGGCGGCGCCCGCGATGCTTCCGAGAAAGTTGCGCCGGTCCATCACTGCACCGGCTTGCCGGAAATCAGCCGCGCGACCTGCGCGAGCATGTCGTCGTCGATTTCGCTCGGCCGGAAGCTCGGCATCGCGCGGTTGCCGTGACGGACGACGTACTGGATGTACTCGACGGGCAACGCACGCCCCTTGAGCACCGGACCGACATTCACTTCGTGGCAGTAGCCGCAGACCTTGTCGTAGATCTCCTGGCCGTTCTGCCACTTGCCGCTGCTGTCGGCGATGGCGGTCGACGCGATGCCTGCGAGAGCGAGCAACGCAAAACAGCGCGACAGGTTCGCGCGTATCCCCGGGTTCCGCATGGGTCTCCTCCTCGAGCGGTTTGTCCGGTTTTCGTCGCAAGATGCGTGCCGAACGTGCAGGGCGTTGTTTTCGTTGGAATTGCGTCGACATCGCACTGCACCAATCGAGCGGCCAGCCTCGATCAAATCGTCAAGCGAGGCCGGGATTGATCAAATGATCAAGCGCGGCGAGCGGGCTGGCGACTGCGCTACAGTTGCAGTTCGGCACGCATGCGCGTATTGCGACGATGCGTGGTCGCCCGCCGGGTACCGCAGCTTCCGAATGTCGATGGCGCATTCCACGGATTTCTCGCAGCGGCTCGATGCACTCGCATCGCGGCTGCGGTTCTCGGTCGACTCCGGCCACATATGGCTCGGCGAGCAACGGATGCTGCTGCTGCACGGCGCATCGGTCGCGGCGCTGCGAAAGGAACTGATCGACTCGCTCGGCGTCGACCGCGCACGCGGCGTGCTGATGCGCATCGGATTCGCCTCGGGCGCGCGCGATGCCGCGTGGGCACGCGAGCTCTATCCGGATGCGTCGGACACCGAACTGCTCGGGATGGGCCCGATGCTGCACACGCTCGAAGGGATCGTTCGTGCGCGCGCCGACTCGATGACGATGGACGTCGCGCACGGGATCTTCCGTGGCGAGTTCACGTGGGAGAGTTCGTACGAAGCCGACGTGCATTGCCAACTCTACGGTATCTCCACGGAGCCCGCCTGCTGGATGCAACTCGGGTACGCGTCGGGGTACTCGACGGCGCTGATGGGGCGCATGATCCTGTACCGGGAAACCGCGTGCCGGGCCGCGGGAGCGCACGAGTGCCACATCGTCGGTCGTGCCGCCGACGAGTGGCCCGACGCAGCCGGGCAGTTGAAGTACTTCGAGCCCGACTCGGTCGCCGAAGACATCCTGCGCCTGCAGGACGAGGTGAAGAACCTGCGCTGTTCGCTGGACGCCAATACCTGCGGCAGCGATCTCGTCGGCCAGTCGCCCGCCTTCTCCGCTTCGTGGGAACTGATCCGCAAGGCCGCGCCGAGCCAGGTCACGGTGCTGCTGCTGGGCGAGACCGGGGTCGGCAAGGAGATGTTCGCCCGTGCGCTGCACCGCATCGGGCCGCGCGCGAGCGCTTCGTTCGTCGCGATGAACTGTGCGGCGATGTCCGAGACGCTGATCGAGTCGGAGCTCTTCGGCGTCGAGAAGGGCGCGTTCACCGGAGCGCACCAATCGCGTCCGGGCCGCTTCGAACGTGCGCACGGCGGCACGCTGTTTCTCGACGAAGTCGGCGAACTGTCCGCATCGGCGCAGGCCAAGTTGCTCCGTGCGCTCGAGGAGGGCGAAGTAGAGCGTGTCGGCGACGTCCGGACGCGAAAGGTCGACGTGCGGGTCATCGCGGCGACCAATGTCGACCTGGAAAACGCTGTCGCGCAAGGCCGGTTTCGTCGTGACCTGTATTACCGGCTCAACGTTTATCCGATCACTATTCCTCCGCTGCGCGAACGAACCGAAGATGTCCCGGAACTCGTCAAGCGTTTCGTCGAACGGTACGCCGCGCGGCACAGTAAGCGAGTCCCGGGGGTCACCGATCGCGCGCTGCACGCGCTTCGCCACTATGCGTGGCCGGGAAACGTGCGAGAACTCGAGAACGTGATCGAGCGTGGGGTGATTCTCGCTTCCGCAGGTTCGTATATCGACCTGTCGGACCTCTTTCCGTCGATCGCCGCCGAGCCGCGCAGGCAGCGAATGACCGGACTCGGCCGTGACGGCCGGATGCTTTCGCCCGACGAAGATGCGGTCAGCAACTTCCTCGATTACGTGGCGTCGAGGAAGGCGAGCCTCGACGACGTCGAGCGCATTCTGCTCGCCGCCGCCGTCGAGCGCGCCGGCGGCAACCTGAGTGCCGCTGCGCGGACACTCGGCATCACGCGCCCGCAACTCGCCTACCGGCTCAAGAAACGCGAAGTGGAGGCCCCGTAGCGACGGTTGGCTCGGCCGCTGTCTTCGGGCCGAGGCTGCCGCGTCCATGCAGTATGTGGGGACGCAGTCCGATCAGGTAGGGAAACCGAAGCAGTTGCAGGAGGAGAACAGCGTGACCAGACTGCGCGGAGTGAATCTCGGCGGCTGGCTGCTGCTCGAGAAATGGATGGCGCCGAGCCTGTTCGAAGGGCTCGCAGCCACCGACGAAACCACCTGGTGCGCCGAGTTGGGCGCCGCCGCCGCCGAGCGGCTTCAACCCCATTGGCAGGGGTTCGTCACACGCGAGGACTTCGCCTGGATCGCCGGGCGAGGCCTCGATGCCGTGCGCATTCCGGTCGGGCACTGGATCTTCGGCCCGCCCTATCCCTACCACCGAAGCTACGGCGCCAGTCCGCACCCCTTCGTCACCGGCGGCATCGAGGTGCTCGACCGCGCGCTGGACTGGGCGGAACAGTTCGGGCTGCGGGTCATGATCGACCTGCACGCGGCGCCCGGCTGCCAGAATGGATTCGACAACGGCGGCATCAAGGATGTCGTCGAGTGGCACACGAAGCCGGAGTATCTCGAGCACTCGCTGGACGTGATCGAGCGACTCGCCGCGCGCTACCGCGCGCACCGCGCGCTGCACGCGATCGAGGTGCTCAACGAACCGCGCTGGGACGTGCCGACCGAGTACCTGAAGACCTACTACCTGGCGGCCTACCAGCGAATCCGCAAGCACTGCGCCGCGGAGAAAGTCGCCGTGGTGTTCCACGACGGCTTTCGAAGCTTCCGTGAGTATCAGGGCTTCCTGCAGGCGCCGAACTGGCGCAACGTGGTCTTCGACGTCCATCGCTACCAGTGCTTCGAGCGCGCCGATATCGACATGGACATCTGCGGGCACATTCGCAAGGCGGCCTGCGACTGGACCGACGAGGCCCACGCGATCGACGCCGCACTCGGCATGCCGGCGATCTGCGGCGAATGGAGCCTGGGGCTCGACCTGAAGGTGGTGTCGCTGTGGGCCGAGGGACCGTTCAACCATGCGCTCGAATGCATGGACCGCTTTCAGCAGGACGCCGCATTCCGCGCCTACGGTGCCGCCCAACTGATGGCATTCGAGCGGTATCACGGCTGGTTCTTCTGGAGCTACAAGACCGAGACCACGCCGGCCTGGTCCTTCCGTGACTGCGTCGAGCGCGGCTGGCTGCCCTCGCGTTACGACTAGGAAGTCGGTCCACCGCCGGCACCAGGGTCTGCGCCTGCCCGGTTCATCACCAGCGTGCGGTCGTAGAAACGATCGAAGCGAGCCTGCCGGCTGATGTGGAGCAGCGTCGCACCCGGCAGCTCGCGACACAGCAGCTCCATCGTGAGGAGCTCTTCCTTGGCGCTGTAGGTATCGGTGGCCTCCTGGAGGAAGATCCAGCTCGGTCGATGCAGGAGCAGGCGCGCGATGCCCAGCCGCTGCTGCGTGCGCAGCGGCAGCCCGTGGCTCCAGTCGTCTTGTGCATCGAGCCGCTGCGCCAGCCAGGAGACGCCAGCGCACTCGAGCGCGCGGTGCAGTTCGGCGGACGGGTAGCGCGTCTCAGGATAGGGATAGCTCACCGCGGCACGCAGGCTGCCGGGCGGCAGGAACGGGCGCTGCGGAACGAACATCATCAGTTCGCGCTCTGTCGGCAGCCGGATCTCGCCGCGCCCCCACGGCCACAGACCCGCCACTGCCTTGAACAGGCTCGCCGTGACGGTGAGATCACCGGTGAGCAGCACCCGCTCGCCGCAGCGCACGTGCAGGTTGAAGTCCTCGAGCAGCGCTTCGCCGGAAGGAGTGGCGAGCCGCAGGCCCTCGATCTCGAGCGCCCGCTGCCCGCCAGCGGCCACTGCGATGCGCGTCTCGCCATGGCCGACGCCGTCCTTCTCGCGCTCGAGCACGAGCATGTCGTCGTACAGGACCAGTACGCGCTCCACCGAGGCGCGGCAGCGCGCCAACTCGCCGAGGTTGTCGACCGGCCACGAAAGTGCCGAGGTCAGTCGCTGGAAGGCCTGTGCCGCCTGCATCAGCATGCCGAGCGTCAGCGCGCCGGCGATGTATTGAGGCGCAGCGATCAGGATCGGAAACACCGGCAGCAGAGTCCCGTAACCCGTCGAGAAGGAGACGATGCCGAGATAGCCCAGTGTCTGGCGGTCCCAGCCGTGACCGACGTCCTCGAACAGTCGCTCGGCGCGACGCCGTTCGAAGGGTTCGCCGCGCGTCAGTGCAATCGCCTCGGCGTGCTCGCGCGTGCGCGCCAGGCCGAAGCGCAGGTTCGCCTCGACCGTCTGCAGCCGATCGGTGGCACGCACGAGCGGACGGCCGAGCCTCAGCCCGAGAACCGTCCCGACCCCGGCGTAGGCGAAGGCCATCAGGACGAGGTAACCGGGCACCTCGATCGAGGTACCGGGCAGCGACGCACTCCCCGAGACGCTGAGCAGGATGTCGATGAAGGTGCCGAGGATCAGCAGCGAGAACAGCAGCGTATGCGCGAGCGCCACGGCCACCTCGGTGGCGATGCGCACGTCCTCGGCAATGCGACCGTCCGGATTGTCGTGCTCGCCCGGACTGAGCTGCAGGCGATAGAGGTGGGCGCGCTGCAGCCAATGGTCGAGCAGCAGCGCCGTCATCCAGCGCCGCCAGTCGAGCTGCACCCAGCGCTTCACGTGCAGGTGAAGCGCAGTAACGCCCATCGTCAAGCCGAAGATCGCGAGGAAGATCATGGCGAGCCTGAGCAGTTCGGGCAGCGCACGCGCCTCGAGCGCGTCGAACAGGTCGCCGTGCCAGTAGTTGATCCAGATCGCCAGCCCGACCTGCGCAACGGTGAGCAGAACCAGCGACAGCACCGCTCCCCGCACCGTCCATTTGCGCTCGCCGTTCCACCACGCCACGGCAAGGCGCGAGAAGCGACGTCCGGTGCGCAGCGAGCTCGACCGAAGGGGCGGAATCCGGCGCAACGAGGGGACGGCCGGCGGCAACGACATCGGTGGGTTTGCGAGCGAAGCCCGGTGGTTTGCGCTGAAGGCTACGCTAGCATCCTTGCGCTGCGTCGGTCATCGTTCGTCCTGTTGATCGCGCTTGCAACAGTGGCCACGGCGCTGCTTGGCGCGCGAACCTGGAGAACGCTGTCGATGCTCGCGTCGGCGTAATCCCGGGCGTTTCCGCGTTTCCGGGCGGCAATGGCCCTTTCTCAAGGGCCTGGCTGATGATGCTCCAACGCGTCGATCAGCGCGCCGATGCGCGCGGTGTCGTGCTCGAAGGCCGCGATCGAGTACTCGGAAATCTCGGCGTTCAGCATCGCCGTGTGAGCGATCTCGGCCAGGCCGTCGTAAGTCTTGCGGAAGCGCTCCCGCGCCGGCGGGGCGAGTTCCCGCAGCAGAGCGGTACACAGCGCGTCGAGCGCCAGCACGTTCCCCTTCAGTTCACAAATTCGTTCGGTGGCTTGCTGCAGATTGTTCATGGGCGCTCGCAGAAAGAGAAACCGCGGCTTGGGGCCGCGGTTTCGAACAAGGCTCCGCAAGGAGCCAGCAGATCCGGCTTAGATCACGCGGATGTTCGACGCCTGCGGGCCTTTCTGGCCCTGCGTCGTCTCGAACTGCACGCGCTGGTTCTCCGCCAGGGTCT
Source organism: Pseudomonadota bacterium (assembly GCA_023389055.1). Lineage (GTDB taxonomy): Bacteria > Pseudomonadota > Gammaproteobacteria > Burkholderiales > Burkholderiaceae_E > Zeimonas. The sequence continues at coordinate 97,920 of JAEWFA010000006.1, forward strand.
TGAATCCGCCGCCCTGGATCTGACTGAAATGGGCGAACAGGTCCTTGCTGCCATCGTCGGGAGCGATGAAGCCGAAACCCTTGCCTTCGTTGAACCACTTCACGGTACCGGTTTGAGTCGTCATGTCGATTCCTTTCACGTTACTGCGCAGGCAATGCGCCAGCGCAGGCAGAGACGCCAAGAAAGTCATCGATGGGAGTTTCAACCGGGACCGACTGGCAGAGTTGCCAATGGCCGTCAGAGAAGACCTACGAGCTAACGGTCTTGATCATGCCTAGCGCATGCATTGTACCCCAAGGGGCACCAGCGCGCTGCGCCTGCCAGTCGAGGTTCATTGACGCACGAACGATCGGTGGGCCATTGACATTCGGGTGGGCCCCCGGGAGTCGAACCCGGCACCAGCGGATCGTGAGACGAGGTCAGACCACAATCGGCAACGGATCACAACGAGTATTCGCAATGCCGCCGCTACGATGTCCCGCCGGTTGTTTCGGTCGCAGTGCAACGACAGAACGCGCCTTGATCCTCGGCAATCATCGAAAGTGCAAAACCGTGTGCAATAACGACTGACGGCATCGTGTCGTGCGCCGGCCCTGCGTTCCGGGTTGCCGTCCATCACCGCTGCGGCCTATCGTGAACTCCGCTCTGCAATTGTTAAACGGCGGCGCAGGCAACCTGGCCGCTTATCTGGCCGCACACGTCCTGCTGTGCCTCGTGCCCGCCTTCTTCATCGCGGGGGCAATGGCTTCGCTGATCCCGAAGGCAAGCATCACACGCTGGCTAGGGAGAACCGCGCCGTTGCATATCTCGTATCCCGCCGCGGCGGCGGCCGGGTCGCTGCTGGCCGTCTGCTCGTGCACGATCGTGCCCCTGTTTGCGGGGATCTATCGCAAAGGCTCGGGCCTGGGACCCGCCATCACGTTTCTGTTCTTCGCGCCGGCCGGGAACATCATGGCGCTGGCCTACACGGGGAGCGTGCTCGGGGCCGAGTTCGCGTTCGCGCGATTCATGCTTTGCCTGCTGTTCGGCATCGGGATCGGGATGCTGATGTCACTGCTGTTCTGGGGCGACGACGCCCGCCACGATGCGCAGACGGACACGTTGTTCGGCGTCGAGGCGCGCATCGCACCCGCAGCCGTCGGGGTGCTGTTGTCGCTCGTTGCCGTACTCATCTCGGGAACGTTGAAGCTTTGGCCGCTGACGGCGACCGTGGGCGCGATCGACCTGCCGCTCTCGTGGGCGCAGCCGTGGCAGGACACGCTGTTTCGCTGGGTGCCGTTCGACGCGACAAAGGGCGAGGAGGGGGTCAGCCTGCAAGGTTCGCTTCTCATCGCGTTCCTCGTCGCCATCGGCGTCACCGCATACAAGGGTCTGGAAAACATCGTCGAAGGCGCGAACCGGTGGACGTGGACGGCGATGGCGCTTTCCGCAGCCACTCTGCTCGTGGCCGCGCTGCGCTTCACGCCACACCCGGGAGGTCTGGAGATCGCTTTCACCGGTCGCGTGATCGCGGTCGGATTCTCTCTCTGGGCGGTGTGGCGATACGCGCGACGTCTGACCCCCGAGGATTGCCGCAACTGGCTGTGGGAGGCGTGGCGCTTCGTCAAGCAGATCTTTCCGCTGCTGGTTATCGGCGTCTTCGTGGTCGGCATCGCACGCGAGCTGATCCAGCCACAGTGGGTGCAGGCGCTTGCAGGCCGCAACGACCTGCTGGCCAATTCGGTCGCCGTGTTCTTCGGCGTGTTCATGTACTTCCCGACGCTGGTCGAGGTGCCGGTGGCCCGGATGTTCCTCGATCTCGGCATGCATCCCGGTCCGCTGCTCGCCTATCTGATGTCCGACCCGGAACTGAGCCTGCAGAGCATCCTGATGGTGGCAGCCGTGATCGGTCGCCGGAAAGCCCTCTCGTATGTGGGCCTGGTGGCGGTATTCAGCATCGTTGCCGGCTACCTCTATGGCGCGTGGGTGGACCGGGCCGGCATCGTGCATCTCGGCGCCGGGCTGCTTGTCTTCGTTGCACTGCTCGCTTTCGCGATGCGATGGCTGAACCAGCGTCGTCGCGGCGTATTCCGGGCCGCTTGATCCTCGAAAGGAGAACCTGTCATGTTGACCGTCAAGATCCTCGGCCCCGGTTGCTCGAACTGCAGGAAACTCGAAGCCGTCGCGCGCGAAGCGGCCGCAAGTGCCGGGATCGAAGCCGAGTTTGTCAAGGTCGGCGACATCGAGGCAATCATGGCCTACGACGTCATGTCGACGCCGGGGCTGGTGATCAACGAGAAGCTGGTGAGCAGCGGCCGAATCCCGACGCAGGCGGAAATCCGCCAGTGGATGGCGTCGTAGCGTCGCCGGCGTTCGGCGCGCTTCGTCGTGGCTGCGGGCCGATCCGGCGGCCCGCATTGCGACTGGAGGACGTCGCCGACATCTCGCCTTTAGTTCGCCCCTGCGAAATTCGATTGCTCAGTCCTGCACGCGGTCGACCTCGCGTGCGGGTTTAGCCGCACGAATGAACGCACTGAGGAATCGGCCGTCGACTTCGTCCGCGATTTCCGACGCATCAAGTCCACTTGCGCTCAGGAACTCGCGCGCGTCGTCCGACCGGTAGATGCGCGTCGGCTCGACGTCGATCCCGGTGAAGCCCGCGGCCGCAAGCTTCGACCGGTAATCGGCTTCGTCGAGCGCGCCGGCAACACAGCCCACCCAGGCAAGCACGCTCTCGCGAACCTCGGGGCGGATCTCGCCACGCGTGACGACATCGGACACCGCGAAGCGACCGCCCGGCTTCAGTACGCGGAACGCCTCGCGCAACACCTGGTCCTTGTCGGCCGAGAGGTTGATCACGCAGTTCGAGATGACGACGTCCACCGACGCGTCGGGCAGCGGAATATGCTCGATCTCGCCCTTCAGGAACTCGACGTTCGTCGCCTGCGCGTTGCGCTTGTTCTCGTTCGCGAGCGCGAGCATCTCGTCGGTCATGTCCAGGCCATAAGCCTTGCCGTTCGGCCCCACGCGACGTGCCGACAGCAGTACGTCGATGCCACCGCCCGAGCCCAGATCGAGCACGATTTCGCCAGGTTTCAACTCGGCGAGCGCCGTGGGATTCCCGCAGCCGAGTGACGCGAGTACCGCCGCTTCGGGAAGACTGCCGGTCTGAACCGAGTCGTAGAGATCGCGGGTGATCGGGTCCGCGCCTGGCAGCGCGCTTCCCGAGCAGCACGAGGAAGCCTTGACCTCGGCAGCGGGAGCGCTGCTGCCGCAGCACGATGCTGAAGCACCGCCCCCGCTGACGCGGCGTGCCGCCTCTGCATACCTCTGCTTCACTACCAGCTTGATATCGACGTCACTCATGGCGGCTCCCCTTGGCCCTCGTGCCGAGTCGCCTCTTTCTTGCCAGCGGCTCTATGTTTTGATTATACTAGAAATATGAAAGAAGAAAAGGTAGTTCGTGCGCTGGCCGCCCTGGGGCAGCCGCATCGACTGAAGGTGTTCCGTGCGCTCGTCGTGGCTGGCGAGGAGGGGCTGACCCCCGGAACCATCAGCGAGGCGCTTGCGCTTCCTGCAGCCACGCTGTCGTTCCATCTCAAGGAACTTGCCGCTGCCGGCCTTGTCACGCAGGAGCGCTCGAGCCGGCACCTGATCTACCGAGCGGACTACTCTTCGATGAACGCGCTTCTGGGGTACCTCACGGAGAACTGCTGTCAGGGACAGCAGTGCCTGATCCCCGTCGCTGCAGCGGCGTGCGACGCCTGAATGCGCAACATGACCTGCAACGCCCTGTTCGTCTGCACCGGCAATTCCGCACGTTCGACCCTCGCCGAAGCCCTGCTCGATCACCTCGGCAACGGGCACTTCAAGGCCTGGTCGGCCGGCAGTCACCCGAGCGGGACCGCGCTGCTTCTGAAGCGAAGAATCCAGTTGCTGCTTGCGTTGCCGGCGCAACGCGTGGACGTCATCGCGTTGCAGCGTGAAATCCGCGACATCGGCCGACAGTGAAAGAAGGAATGACGACCAACGTACTGATTCTTTGCACGCACAACTCGGCGCGAAGCATTTTGGCCGAAGCGATGCTGAATCACCTGGCCAGCGCGCTTGGCAAGGATGTACGCGCTTTCAGCGCGGGCAGCGCGCCGAAAGGCGTCGTTCATCCGACGGCCCTCGAAGTCCTGTCCCGTGCCGGGATCGATACGAGCGGCTTGCGCAGCAAGAACTGGGACGAGTTCACCCGCGACGACGGACCACCGATTCGGGTCGTGATCACGGTCTGCAATCGAGCAGCCGCGGAACCCTGCCCCTGGTGGCCCGGGAGCCCGGTGCAGGTGCACTGGGGCTACCCCGACCCGTCGAACGTCGCGGGCGATGTCGATGCCCTTCGCGCTGCTTTCGACCTGACGCGACAGGCGCTCGGCTACCGGCTGCTGCAGTTGCTGCAATTGTCCTTCACGGAGTCGAGCGACGAAGCGCTGAAGATCGCGCTTACCACCATCGCGAAAAGCTGAACGAACCGGATCGAGCACATGGGCATCTTCGAGCGTTATCTCACCGTCTGGGTCGCACTGGGCATCGTCGCGGGCGTCGGCCTCGGGCTCGTTGCACCGGGTCTGTTCGAGTTCGTCGCGTCCCTGGAATGGGCGCACGTGAACCTCGTCGTCGCCGTTTTCATCTGGGTGATGATCTATCCGATGATGATCCAGATCGACTTCGCCGCCGTGAAGGACGTCGGCCGACGCCCCCGGGGGCTCGTGCTCACGTTGGTCGTCAACTGGCTCATCAAGCCGTTCACGATGGCCGTCCTGGCGGTGCTGTTCTTCGAGCACCTGTTCGCGCCGTGGGTCGACCCGACTTCGGCCTCCGAATACATCGCCGGCATGATCCTGCTCGGCGTCGCTCCGTGCACCGCCATGGTGTTCGTCTGGAGCGAGATGACCCGTGGCAACGCTAACTACACGTTGGTCCAGGTATCGGTCAACGACCTCGTAATGGTGTTCGCGTTCGCTCCGATCGCCGCGTTCCTGCTCGGCGTGACCGACGTGACCGTGCCGTGGGAGACGCTGCTGTTCAGTGTCGTGCTGTATGTCGTGCTGCCTTTGATCGCCGGAGTGCTGACTCGTCGGGCACTGCTGCAACACGGCCCCGAGAGGCTCGCACGGGGAATCCGAGCGCTGAAGCCGTGGTCGATGGTCGGTCTCGTCGCCACCGTCGTGCTGCTGTTTGGCTTCCAGGCCGGGACGCTGGTTGCGCAGCCACTCGTGATCGCGATGATCGCAGTGCCGCTCATCCTGCAGTCCTACGGGATCTTCTTCATCAGCGCGGTCGGTGCGCGCTGGCTTCGATTGCCCCACGAGATCGCAGCGCCGGCGTGTCTGATCGGCACCTCGAATTTCTTCGAGCTGGCGGTGGCAGTGGCGATCTCGCTGTTCGGCCTCGGATCGGGTGCCGCGCTTGCGACTGTCGTCGGCGTGCTCGTCGAGGTGCCGGTGATGCTGTCGCTGGTCGCGATCGCGAACCGCAGTCGACACTGGTTTCCGTCTGAGGAGACGTGCGAGGCTTCGAACGTTCCGCTCTCGCGTTCGGGCCGAAGCGCACCGGCACGCGGCGCGTAACGAGATCGCCGCTCATTTGCACGACGAGGAAGGGGAGGCCGGATGCCGAAGGTAGTGAAAGTTGAAGTCCGGCCGCTATCGCGCAAAGCTGCTCGTAATGGCTGATGGTGGGCCCCCCGGGAGTCGAACCCGGCACCAACGGATTATGAGACGCGGTCAGACCACAATCGGCGACAGATTACAACGAATAATCGCAACAACATCAACAACATAGCAGAAATCGTCTGTTGTAGATAGTTGTGGATAACCGCTGGATAACGTACGCCAGTGTCCCACCAGTGTCCCATGGGGGCACTGGAGAAAGACCCGCCTTCAGGCCCGCGAATAATGCACCGTTCAACACCGCTGGTAGATTGCTTTGTTATCGGAAGTCTTGCCGATGTGAATTGCGATCTTCGCTTCTTCGACGGCCTTGCGATACCAGCGTCCGAAAGCGTTGTGGGCCGGCACTTCGTCCCGCCACACGTGCTCTGAGAACAAGTCGGGAAGAAGGAATTGATCGCCCCTACCCTTCTGCGCGGTTCGATCCATCGCGAGCTTGAGTGCCGCTTCGATGGTCATCGGTTTCTTGCGTGGGGGCTCTTTCAACGCCTTGCTTAAGATCTGTTGGATCTGTTCATCAAGCGTCAGCCCGTTGGCTACCGCACTGCTGAGGATGCCGCTGAGCGTTCCTTCGTTCAGCGAGATCGTCAAGGTGGCCATATCAGCTCCTATGAGTGGAATTGTGTTAAACAGTATTCCACTCACTGTTCACCGACGTCAACCCCCATTTCGGTTGTACACCAAGGCTCAAGGCCCCATGAAGAAAGCGGCGCCCGCTCTACTTCGCCACCGTCACGCGCACCTCCTCGCGCGCCGCCCCGCGATACTGCTCAAGATCCACCCCTTCGAGCTGCGGCACGCGCTTGTAATCGACGCTGCCGGCCTTCCAGTAGCGGCTGACCGTCACGCCGAACCCCTGCTCGCTCGTGTGCTCGGCGAGCGCCACGAGCCGCGCCTTCGCCGCGTCCAGCTCCAAGGCAACCGACTCGGCCATGCGCTTGAGTTCCGCGTAGTCGCGCGCCGCGTCCTCCCACGCGGCGTCCTCACGCTGGCGCGTGTCTCGCTCGGTAAGCGCGGGCGGCGTATCGGCGCGCAGGCACTCAGCGAAGGCGTCCCAGCCGTCCCGGATCGTGTCCCAGCACTCGGGCTCGGCGCGTTGCTCGATCAGGACGCCGGTCTTGCCGTCGTACACATAGACGTGCGCCAGGCGCGCGGCGCTAACCAGCATCTGGTGCTGCACTTGCCAGTACACGTGCACCGGAACGCGCCCGGCGCGCGCCTCCTTGAGCAGTGTCGCGTCCTTCGCCTTCGGGCATTTGATCTCCAGGATGAGATCACCGTCGAGCGTGATGCCGTCCAGGCTCGCCGAGTAGTCGCCCTCGACGAGCACGAGCGGCTGCATCACGTTGCCGGTGAGCGTCTCGTACATCGCGCGCGCCGCTGGCTCCGTGGCCGTGCCGTGCGCCATCGCGGCGGTGAGTTCCACCTGCGCACGCCCGGTGCGCTGCTGCCAGAGCTGAAACGGCGTGGTGTACGGCGAGACGCCGAGCACGGCCGGCGTCTCGGAAGCATTGCGGTGCGCCAGGCGATGCGCGTGCCACTCGGGGCTGCCCTGTACAAGCTTGACGATGCGGGCCATCACGCAGCCCTCCGCTTTTGCTCCAGCGAGCGGATCGCGCGGCTCGCGGCTTGGGACGTCAGCTCTTCGAGCTGCTCCACGCCGAAGTATTCGAGCAGATGCTCCAGATCGCTGCCGGTGTCCTGCAGCAGCCGCTGGATGTAGCGAACCTGCGCGGCGCTCGCCTTGGTCGTCTTCCCCATCGTCGTGACGCTTGCCTTCGGCGCGCGGGGTTCTTGAGGTTCTGCCGGTTTTGCCGGCGCCTCCCCGTCGCCCTCGGGCAGATCCTCACCGGCATAGATGTAGAGCCCCAGCCCGTGCAGCGCGATCGCCTTCACCAACGCGCGCTGGATCGATGCGTTGATGTCGAAGCACGTGGGCTCGACGATCGGCCGGTTCTTCGAGTCGAGCACAGGATGAATTTGGCTCAAGACGACGCCCTGCACCGTCACCGCAACTTCGACGAAGTAGCCGGTCTCGGATCGCAGGAATGGAAGGCCATCGAACCGTCGCACCTCCCAGGTTGCGCTCGGGTCGGCCTGCCGCAGTTGGGCAACCGCGAACGGCCAGGACAGGTAGCTGAACTGGCCCTTCTTCTCGACGTGCTCGTTGACGTTGATCTTGCTCAGGCGAGCGAAGTAGTTCTCGGACATCGTGGTTCTCCTTCGGAAACGAAAAGCGCCCGGCGAACACGGCGGTTCGACCGGGCGCGACGGAAAAGCGGCTTGGACGGCAGCCGCCGACGGCTACAGCTAGAGCAGGCCCTTCTCGGCGAAGCTCACGACGCGGGTGCGGGTGACGATGAAGTGGTCGAGCACGTGCACGTCGACAAGCGCCAGGGCGTTCTTGAGCGACTGCGTGAGCAGACGATCGGCGGCCGAAGGCTCGGGCATGCCGCTCGGGTGGTTGTGACAGAGGATCACCGCCGCGGCGTTCCTCTTGAGCGACTCGATCACCACCTCGCGCGGATAGACCGCCGTTTGCGTTAGCGTCCCGCGAAACAGCTCGACGATTTCGATTACCCGGTTCTGGGAATCGAGGAACACGACCGCGAAGATCTCGTGCTCGCGGTCGGCGAGCGCCAGGCGCAGGTAGTCGCGTACGGCGGCGGGCGAAGCGAGCGCATCGGTCGCACGCACCTCCTCGGCGAGCAGCTCCAAGGCGGAAGCGACGATCGGGTGACGGGTGGCGTTCATGCAGCCTCCCTCACGATGTTCGTCTCGGCGTGCGGGTCGTAGCCGGCGAGCGTGAGCACGTAGTCGGCTGCTGCCTGCGCCTTGCTCGCCGCGGTGAAGATCAGCCGCTTGTCCTGGCGCAGCGCGCGTAACCAGCCCTCGATGTAGCTCGCGTGCTCCAGCCTCCCGGGCAGGCCGCAGTGCCCGCACAGGAACGCCGCACCCATCTCGGCGACCAACTCCTCGAAGGCATACGCCTCGATCGCCGCACGCGGCTGCAGCGGCCGGTTGCAGCGGCTCGGATGCCCCGTCCAGTGCGTCAACTCGTGCAGCGCCGTGGCGTAGTAGGCGTCGGCCTCGGCGAAGGCCGAGCGCGGCGGCATCTGGATGCGATCCTGCGCGGGCGCGTAGTACGCGCGCGAGCCGCCGTGCTCGATCACGACGTCGGCGGAGTTCAGGAGCTGCTCGGCCGCCGCCTGCGGCGCCCAGTCGGGCCGTGGCGGCTCGTTGGGCAGCAGATGCTCGGGCACACCCTCGATCTGCGCGGCGTTGAAGACGACGAAGGTGCGCAGGAACGGGATGACGCGCGGTACGTTCTCGGCATCGCTCGGCTCGCCTTCGGCACGCTCTTTCGGCTTGAAGAGCGTGATCGGCGTGCCGACTTCGCCGCGGCGCACGTGCGCACCGACGGCGAGCGCCTGCCGGTAGGTCATCCAGCGGTTCACCGGATAGCCGCAGGCAGCCGCCTGCAGGTTCAGCAGCAGCACGTTGATGCCGCGGTACGAGCGCCCGGTGGCGAGGTTCGCTGGATAGGGATCGGCGGCGTCGGTTGTCCACGGACGAATCCAGGGTGGTGTGCCGGCCGCCAGCGCATCGGCGATGCGCCGCGTGACCGACTCGTAGAGGTCGTTCATTCGGAATCTCCATACGAGAAGCACCCGCCGCGCGAACACGCGCGGAAGGAACCGAAAGGGATGGGAAGTGGCTAGGGCGCTACCAGCGACGGCGTCGCGCTCGCCGTGGTCGGCCGCAGATGCGCGGCAGTGCGCGCAGAAACGCGAGCCCGGCCGCGTAGTAGACGAGCTGGACCAGCAGCCAGAGCAGCGTGCTCACTGCAGGCCCTTCACGTCGAGCGCGATCCAGCCCGGGTAGTAGCGCCCGGCCTGGATGTAGCCGAAGGCGCGCTTCGCGCTGCTGGTGGCCAGGCTCGTGAGGAGCCCCGCGAAGGTCGCGGCGATCACGCCCGAGAAAGTTCCCCAGTGGATCGCCAGCACGATCGCCGAGACGACGAGGTCGATCGTTAGGTCGTAGTGCAGTAGCCGCAACATCCACCGCCGTGGCAGCTTGATGAGCAGCAGGACCGTGGAGAGAAAGATGACAAAGCCGGTGACGAACATGAACGCTCCTTGCGCCTGCCGAGGGTCGGGATGACCGCTGTCGACGGACAGGCACAAGGGCGAGCGGGATCGAGCGGCGCGGGGTCTGCGCCGCTCGAGACGGGTCAGCGCACGACGAGCGCGCCGGCGCGGATCAGCACCGTCTTTCCTTCGGCGGCGAGCGCCTTCGCGTTGGCGATCAGTGCGCGGCGGGCGGCGAGCCAGGGCGGCACGTCGGCCTGCGCACGGCGTGTCGCTTCTCGCCGCAGTTCGGCGCGAAAGCGCGTGCCGAGTGTCGAGTCGGCGTGCCGCTCGCGCACGTTGTCCACCTCGTCGGCGAGGCGTGCGTTCTCGCGCAAGGCGGCGTGAAGCTGCTCGCGCAACGCGTCGTTCTCGGCATGCAGCGCAGCCTTCGTGGTTCGGGCCATGGTGTTCCTCCGGTCGGGTTGAAGACACCGCGGCCGGCCGATCGATCGGCGCGGTTCACGCGACGATCGAAACGCTCGCAGGACGAAAGAGACTCCTTATTCCGGGACGGAAACCGAAACCCGAAGTGGGGGTGCATTTCAGCGAGGCCGGGAGGGAGGGTCCAGTCGCACGTTGGCCGAAAAAAAAATTATCAGCTAAAGCCGCTACCTACTTTATGCACTCCGCAACCGCTTCCTCCATCGTTTTTACATGGATCGGCGTCGGACTTCCGCTCTTCATCTTCCAGACGGTGAAGCCTTCCTTCGCCGGCTTCTCCAACAGCTTCTTCTGCTTTCCTTCTGTGATGAAGCGCACCTGCACCTTCACCCTCCCGTCCTCGAGGATGTCAAACAGCTTGCGGGCAACCGCGTCAGACAGCAGGTGGCCGCCCTTAGTGTCGATACAGAAGATCTGCTTACCTTTCCACACGACGAAGTCCGGGTAAAAGGAGCCCGTGTCGCCCTCGGTCAATAGCGGAATGGCAAAGCCGCCGCTCGAAGGGTTACGGTGCCAAGTGAGTCCCGTCTTGTCGATCGCTGCCGCGCAGGGGATCTCTAGCTTATTCAATCCCGAATATCGCTCATACAGCGAGTTCTCGTAGCCGGGCGCACCCTTCTTGACGCGGATCGGGCCGAAGTGGAAAGGCTGAAACGATGCGTACGAAAGTTCGGCGAACTGGAAGTAGGCTTCGGCGATCTTGCAGGCATACGATTCAGCCAGCTTATTCGCCGTGCTCTGGATCTGTACTCGAACGTCGAATTTGTGATCATTGAGGCTCGTCGCGGCCAACGCGCCTCCAGACCGCGCCTTCAGCGCAAGACCGACGAGCCAACGCAGCCGGACGGGATTAGTGTTGCCGTTGACGATCCACTGCGGCGCGCCTTCGGCGACTTTGAGTTTCTTGAGGTCAATAATCTCCGAGGCCGCCCGAGCCTGCGCGATAGTGTTCACGTCGCCTTCTTGAAACGTCGGAAACTCCGCGACTATCTCGGCAATCCGTTCGCTAGCCGCCGTGGAGTCCACGTTCACATGGCCTAGAGGAACCTCGATATCGGCTTTCGGCCACAAGTCTTCCGCTCCCGACGCTTTGCTTCCGTAGTTCTCCACGACCTCGATCGGAGCACCGTCCGCCTGTAGCCGCTGACGTACTTTTCGAATCGTGTCGGTGAACACACTCTCCTTGTCGACGCGGAGGAAGAAGTGAGCTGAGTCGAGCATGGGCGAGCCGTAGTGCTTTGCGCCAGATTGGCGCAGCGCGCGTCCGATGATCTGCTCCACCTGAACCGCCGAGCCCATGCTCTTGTCGATGTAAGCGCAGTAGCAGTCCGGATCGTCCCAGCCCTCTTGGAGGGCCTGATTGAAGATGATGTGCTTGAAGTCGCCGGCCGAGAATTTGTCGAAGTCGTCGTCGCCTTTCGAGAAGAGATTGACCTGTTTGGGCTTGTTGCCGTCGAAGGCGAGGTTCGCGTAGATCGCTATTTCCTTGGGATCGACGCCTTTCTTCTCGACGAGGTATCGCCAGATGCGGATGGGCGGCGCCTTACGGTGCTCGAAAGCGTCGCTCGGGTTGTCCTTTTCGTCTTTGCTCACCATGTTGGTGTTCGAGACGTAGAACGCTTTAGGCTGAATTCCGAGGCCCCGCGCCTTGATTTCGGCTTCCAGGGATTCGAGCCGTGCGATCAGCTCGTCAAGACAGAACTCCATCTGCGCAGTGGTTCCGTCGAAGTGGATCGACTTCTTTACAAGCTGCGCGTCGACGACCTTCTCACTGTGGACCGTCGTCGTGATGAACAGCTCGACCGCCGGGCGGCCGTCCTCGCCAATGGCCTGCAGGGTACGGAAGACGGCCAGGTCGTCCTCACTGTCCGCCTCGTCGATCCACCTCTCAAAGGGGCGCACCACGTTCTTATTGAAGTTCTCCGGTAGCCGCAGCGTTGCGGACGCGAGCAGGTAGGCATCGGGTTCGAGCTCCGCAAGAATCTCCGTCTGCTGCTCGGAAAGATTGTGCCCCTCGTCGTAGACGATCAACAACGGACGCCGCTTGCCTTCATCGAGGCGCTCCTTCAACCGATCCCAGGCGGACTTCTCGCCGAACAGGTCCTCGTCCTTCCGGTAGATGTTGAGTGACCCCTCCGCCTGGTCCTTGTTGTTGAACAGACCCGTCGTCGCCATCACGAGCAGTGGGGTGGTCCCGTCTTCGATCAGCTTGGGAGTAAGTTGCGGAACCGCGATGACGCGGAACCCTTCGATAATCTCACTGTACTTGCCGCCGGTCGAGAAGTTGTTGTAGGTCTGGCCGACAACCGACTTCGCCTTCGACATCCAAAACACGATCGGCTGCGACACGAAGTGGCCGCGCATTAGGGCCACAGCCTCCGCGAGGATCGGCGTCTTCCCCGCTCCGGTCAGGGCGGAGAGCCCTTGAAAGAATGGACGCGGTCGCCCTTTGTAAGTGGGGCGGTAAACGTGGTTTGCGAAGAAGGCGTAGCGGTCGACAAGGAGCTTTGCGGATTCGGCCTGAAAAGCTTTCAGTTCAAACATGCGCCGGCTCGATGACTGCTTCGTTGTTGTAAGCGTCCGTGCGGCGATTGAAGCCAATGTGCTCGAGCACGGAATCGGGAATCTTGTAGAACTCGATGCCGCTGCCAGTGTAGGTGGCCAACGAGGCGTAGATGTGATACCGGGCCGCCAGCTTGGTGGCACGCGCTTCTTCAACCACGCGACGAAATGCCTCCGCGTCGAGAATCGACGGCTCGTCCGGTGAGTCCCAGATCAGAAAGAAGCCTTCCTCGCGAGCGTTCAGCGCGAACAGATGACGGTGCGATCCAGCGGGAAACCGCTTCAAGTAGCTTCGCAACTTTTCCGCCTTGTCCCAGTAGCTAGTGAGTAGCAAGTCGATCATCTCCTCGCGAGCGAGCGCGTTCACGGCGTTAGCGTCGATGATGTCGCGCCGCAGCTCCAGGAAGCGAAATCCGCCAGGCAGCGGCTTGGGCTTTGTCCTGCTCTTGACGCCAGCCCAATCGCCGGTGATTGCGCGTCGGATGCGCTCGGCCGTCAGGCTCTTGGCGTAGTGGTCGCCCTTGTCGGTATTTCCCTGTTCAATCAGGATGAAGCGGCGATTGGCGTCGCTCTCCGCATTTAACTCCAACACCGCGTGCCCGGTGGTCCCGGAGCCCGCGAACGGATCCAGCACAATTCCATTGGGTCTGCACCAGATCGAGATGATCTTTTTGATCAACTTCAACGGCTTTACGGTCTCGAATTTGTGGCCTTTGCCCACGATAGCGTCGAGCTCCTCCACGCCGTCGCGCGAACGCCCGCTCATGTTTCGCAGCCACGAAACCGCATCGAGTTCCGGGGGGCCTTCCTCGTCGTCCACCCAGAACGACTGGGGGACCGCGCCTTGCTTCACCAGGTACTTGTAGACCTTCTTGACCGGTTTCTGTTCGCCGTCCTGTCCCCAATAAAGCACCGGCCAACTGCCCTTTTTCTGGCGTGCCTGAGCCTTCTTTCGAGCGACTGCGATGACGGCCTTCTTCTGCGCGGCGCTCTTGGCCGTTTTCCAGCCCACAAGTGCCAACGCCTTTCCGCGCCCGTCACCGATGTCCACATCCTCGTATTTGACGTCCCACTCCTCCGCCCAAGCCTTGATCGTCTGGCGCTTGCTCGCCCAGTGGCGCTCGTCCGGGTTATGGAACTCCCCCGTGAACGGCGACTGGATTGCATAGTTCGCTAGCGCGCTCGGCCCCTTGCCGGTCAAGTCACCCTGTTTCCATTCATACGGATCGTCGTCCACGCTTTTCCTGAATCTCGCGTCGGCAAGCGCGGATCGCTCCACCGTGCCTGTTTTCGCCCGCTCGGAGGACTTGGCGTACACAAGGATGTATTCAGTCGTGACGGTGATGTGCGCCGCCTGGTTCTTGGGCGTGGTCTTCTGCCAGTTGATCACCGCCAGCCGGTTCTCTTCCAGGAAGATCTCGTCCATCAGCATGCCTAAGCGATAGAGCTCACGGTGGTCGATGCACACCGCGATCACGCCGCCAGGCTTGAGCATTTCGCGCATCATCCACAGGCGCGGCGTCATGAACTTCAGCCATTTGCTGTGGCGCGAGCCGTCTTCGGCTGGCACGATGTCGCCTAAGTCCGGGTCGTTGGGGTCCTTGTCCCACTTGTCGTTGTAGCGGAAGTCTGAGCCGGTGTTGTATGGGGGATCGGCCACGATCAAGTCGACTTGGCCGCGATATTTGTAGAGCGTGACCATCGTGGACAGGTTCTCACCGTCCCATATTTCGTTTTCGCACTGATGATGTTCTTCACCGTGCGAATACTTCTTAACGATCTTGCTTAGCTTTGGCTTGACCTGTCGGATGATCTGCCAAGGGGCGGTACGCCCCGTGTAATTCATCACGACGCCGTTCTTGCCTGCTTCGCGGTTTGCCGCCTCCTGCTCCTGCAGCAGGCGAATCAGTGCCGATTTGGGCATCTGCTCGTAATCCATGCTTCTCCTTGCGGGCATGCTGGTCGACATCCCAACAACAAAACAGCCCGAGACGATTTCTTCAGCCCATCATAGCTACCGCAGAGCGAAATCTGACGTTCGAGCCCCGCCCTCTTTCGGCACCCGTTGCGCGCGTGTCAGCGGTCACCCGCCCGCGACACGGAGCGAGGCGCGACCTCGTCCGGCGACGCAGCTCTCGTAGCTTCTCGTTGCACGTGACTTGAACAGCTTCGACTCGGAGAACCCCCGGACGTGCGCCAGCGCTCGCCGGCGCACGATCCACGAGGAAAGGTGAGATCGTTCACAGGCCCCATTATACTGTTCTTCCATACAGTAAAAAACGCGTCTAAACCGTAGGCCGGAGCGCCTCGCCGGCGGGACACGGGCGCGCAACGGGAGTAGTGGCGGCGAGTCCGCTCGCACGGAAGACGGCCGACGAACGCCAGCGGGAAGCTTGAGAGCTGCCGTACAAGCCACGGCATGAGCGAGGCGACGCGCTACAACCGGAGGGGCCAAGACGGGCTCTTACGCCCGCTTCCTCAGCAGATCAGTGATCGTCATCTCCACCATCCCGCGCCAGCCAGATAGATCTGGGTCGACACCATACGTGTCTCGGAGGATACGCTTCGCTTCGACTTCAAGTGATCGACGATCGTCCACAGAAGAAACAGGGGATCGTGGGTTGGGCGTTGCTACCGGCGACTTCGTCACCTCGGCAATCCACTGATGACGCACTTCAGGTGCAGCGGCCGCAGCACGACGTTCCGCTTCGAATCGATCGATCAAACGAGCAGCGTTCTCGATGAGAAGCTGCCGCTCTTCCGACGTCAGCCGCCGACCTTCTGATGCCCCGTACCTCGGCGTCGAACCTTTCTTCATACCGTGGCCGACAAGTCGCTCGTAGCACTCGCATCCGAGGACGCGCAGCGCGCCGTCAAGCTCCACGATGTGGATTTGCTTGTAGACCGGGCGGTTGCAGTTCGGTGCTTGGCAAGCCACTCGATCATGCTTGTCGACTTCGACAACGGCCAGCAGAATAGGTTCGGGCATCGGGGGAGGAGCGTCGGGAGGCGTGCTTGTTCCGTGGGAGCCGAGCTTGAGTATACGGGCAATGATCGCGGACGAACGTGAGTTAAAGGGACAGCGCCGTCTCGAAGATCTTCGACGCTTCTACACGATCCTCGACCACCTTGAGACCGCTGTCGGAGGCCGCCGCACGCTTTCCGCCTGTAACGGTCGGATGCAGTGGCCTCAGCGGGGCGTCTACTTCTTCATGGAGAGCGGCGAGGAACGAACGGACTCTGGAAAGGGCCTTCGAGTTGTTCGTGTCGGCACGCATGCACTGACCGCGACCTCGCGTAGCACGCTCTGGACGCGACTAGCGCAACACAAAGGCCAGGAGAGATCGGGGGGTGGCAAGCACCGCGGGTCGATCTTCCGGTTGCTCGTCGGCGTAGCGCTCGTTTGCCGGGATGGCCTCACTGTTCCGACTTGGGGGCGGGGAGGCAGTGCTTCGCGCGAGATCCGACAGCAGGAGGTAGAACTGGAGCGCGAAGTAAGCATCACGATCCGCGCGATGCCGTTCGTCTGGCTTCCGGTTGAGGACGAGCCGGGGCGCGAAAGCGCCAGGAAACTCATCGAACGAAACAGCATCGCTCTTCTCAGCAACTTCGGCAAAGAGCCACTCGATGAGGCGTCGCCGACGTGGCTGGGGCGCCAGTGTGAACGTGGTGAGGGACGAGTCAAGCAGTCAGGAATGTGGAATCAGAATCACGTCGGAGAGAACTACGATCCGACATTTCTCGACACCTTCGAGAGCCACGTCGGCAACGTCCGCGTATGACTATCAACGTCGTGATCCAGTGTGCAGCTAGCAAGCTGCCGGACGCCGGTACGTTCCAAGACCGAAAGGGACGATCAGTTCGCTTCGTTGCTGTCCCACATCTTGCGCCGCCGACTCCTGGCAATGTGTTCGCCCGCCCCGACGATCCGTCAGAGGACGGACGAACCTGGCGGGGACAGCTGCAGGAGTACAACGACGGCCGGTCGAATGCTCTTCAGTTGCGGCCGGCACACAGGCTCTACGCGAACGAGTTGTACCGCGAACTCGTGAAACGGTTTGGCCTCGAACATGTGTTCATCTTGTCCGCTGGCTGGGGACTGGTCTCAGCAGATTTCCTGCTGCCCGCTTACGACATCACCTTCTCGGGCAGCGCCGAGCCCTGGATGCGACGAGGCAAGAAGGACCGCTACCGCGACTTTCAAATGATCCCCGACGATGGGAACGAGACCGTCTTCCTCGGCGGCAAGAGTTACCTCGCACAGTTCTGTGCGCTCACCTCGCAGCTGAAGGGACGAAAGCGCGTGTTCTTCAATTCCTCAACGGAACCGGAACTTCCTCTGGGCTTCCGGGCCGTGCGGTACGTGACCGCGACGCGCACGAACTGGCACTACAAATGCGCGCGCGATCTCGTCAACGGGCGGGTGGCGCTCGGCGAGTGAAGGTGTTATCGATCGTAGTGTTCCCGCTACGACGAGGCGCCGTCCACCAGCATCCGCCGTACGAACTCCTCGTTCACCCACGCGCACCACTCGGGCTTGGCGCTGAACCGCAGTTCCCAGTAGCCGCAGCCGGCCTCCGGAAGACGGTTCAGGCGCGGACGATCAACATGTAGGCAGACTGCGGCCGCCGCCGTTGCACGATCGCGCCTCACGTAGTGCCTGCAGAAGCGACACGGGCGGTTCGTCTCGTTGTGGGAGATCTCGCTCATTCGGCCCGCATGGTGCGACCAATTCTGAGCTGTCCGATATCGGGTTCATGGCCTAGGCCGTTTGGGGCATAAGCCACACCACGCCGGTGCACGGCTGCTTTGCGATGCTGGACGGTCCGACGAGTCAGCACCAGCGTAGCGATAATTGGCAGATCGAATGGAGAACGAGCGAGCGAAAGCTCAAGCACGACCGAAGCGAAAGACGCGTGCAATGACGTGCCTACAAAACGGGCCGTTCATGCACGGCAACCAGTCAGACGATTGTCGAAAGTTCCCTCGTAGAGGGCGCTTGCGCCTGCCGTTCCGCAACTATTCACAAGGAGATGCAAGTGTTGACGGATGCAGAAATTGAACGCGCTAAGCGGGCGATGAAATACAGTGAAGACCGTCTTCACGAGCATCCGGATTGCATAAGAATCGCATACGAATGGCTGGATGCGCAGAAGAAGACCAAAGGTAAGACCACCAAAGTGAATCCTCTCAAGCACCTGATCGAAAGATGGGGTGGTCGATACGTCTCTACGTCCGATGTGGAAGTTGCTGCAATGATGCATCCGGACGTAAAAGGCGAGTATCCGCACTTCAACATCAGCGCGCGGTTGACTGAGCCTTCGAAGAAGAGGTTGAGTGGGATCGGGGAAGCGTTTAAGCACGACTATCACGCGCAGCATGATCCGACAACCTACCGCATGCACGAAGACTAGCCTGGCGTTGCCTGGAGCCGGACGCTTCGGCGCGCTGAGTTTGCTCGATAGGCGCTTAGATCCTGCTCCTGAACTCGACCATTGGGCGTCGGCATGTATCGATTTCTCGGACGCCATGCTCCCGAAAGCTTTGCAGCATTTGCATCACTGGTGGCACTGGCCGGAGGGAGCTACCTAGCATGGACTCACGATGTCATGTGGTTGAACCGATCCGGATCACTAGTCATCGTCGCAGGTGTACTGCTAGCGGCATCGCGCTTCCAGGAATGGGTCCAACGGAAGCTTCGGAGCATCGTCGAACAAAACCTTGAGTCAGTGGTCGAATCGGCAGTCCGAGCAGTCGCGGGAGACGCGGCGAGACCGTCGGTAGAAGAACGACAACGGCTTCGCGGAAAGCTTCACACTGAAATGAACCGCAAGCTAGATGAAGTCTACGCAGCCGACAAGAGGAGAATTCGTGCTTGGGAGGTATGGCTTATTGTGGTCGGCACCATCATCAACGGCTTCGGCGACTTGATGATCAAGTCACTGAAACTCGTTTTTCCGTAGTTCGTTACTCTTAGATCGATATACTGTATATAATAACAGTATGCCATCACTATCGCCTAAGCAGGAGCGCTTCGCTAGCCTCTACGTCACCGAACGGTGCGGCGTGAAGGCCGCCATTGGTGCCGGCTACGCGCCGGGTCCGGGCATCGCCGTGACGGCCTCGCGGCTGCTCAGGAAGGCTAACGTTCAGGCCGCCATAGCGGCCCAGGAAGCGCGTGTAGCCGCCGAGGTGAGCATGACCCGCCAGCGGGTGGTTCGAGAACTCCTGGAGGCTGTAGAGCTTGCTCGTGCACAGGCGAACCCGGCCGGCATGATTGCTGGATGGCGCGAGATCGCGCGCATGTGTGGGCTGTACGCGCCGGAGCGGGTGAGCGTCGGCATTGAGGCCGCGGTAGCGGAGAACGACTTCGCCCGGATGTCGGACGCGGAGTTGTTGGCGATCGTCGCTTCTGCACCGAGCGACTAGAGCGGCGACCCGTTCGAGAGCGCGGCCGGCGCATCGGCGCGCCGCGCGCTCGCCGCCGACGTTGCAGCACCCGTCGTGCGAATGAGGACCGGTTCATGCAGAAGCGCTTCGAGCGCCGCGCGAGCATCGGCGGGGTCCTGCAGTGTGCTCAAGCATCGGCTCCAAGCGCGTTGTTTGGAATGCAACGGCCTGTACTCATGCTCAAAGACAGACATGTTGCTAATAGTAGTTCTATTAGAACGTTGTCTGCCTTTCCGCCACCGCCCCACGTCCTTCTCGGCGGCCGCGGCCGTTCGCCAAAACTGCGGGAATCGCCGTGCGAGCCATGCGCCGGATAGAGGCATTGCGTCAACGAGTTGATCGAAGGCGCGCTCTACGCGTCGGCCCTCCATCAGACCATCCCAGTCGACGAGCTCGTCAACGTCCACGTCAAGTGGGATATTCGAGAGCAGGTAGACGTCCTTCGGCTGCGCATTGTGAACGAGGCGCAATCGATCGATCGCCTGCATCGACTCGGCCTCACGAAGCTGTTCGAGAACCGCCTGGACGCGGTCATCGGGATGGCGGACCACATCTACCCCACCCACTCTCCCGCTTCCAGCAGCGCGATATCCCCGAACCTCGGTGATCCAGTCGCCGCCGCACTTCAACAGCTCTCTGTCGGTGCACCAGATCGCACGCGCCAATTTCTCGACTTCGGCGATGGGCGGCTCGTTTCGCCCGACGATTACGATTGCATCGTGGTGCTTCCATGCATCGATCCCGCGGATCGCACCAAAGTGGGCGAGATCGACGTTAGCGGGCACTGTGAGCGAGGGGTTCTTGCCTGTCCTGGCGTTTCCGGTGATTGCGGTCGGCCCGACGACGAGAACCTTCTTGTGCTCCGCGGCGAGCCGCTCAATGAACAAGGTCAGCTGCTTGATTCGTTTTTGTGCGTCCTTCTTCCCTTCGGCGCTCGAGTTGCGTGTCGCATCCAACGACGTCGTCGAGCACCGGGTCGAGGAGCACTGGATCACACGAGCATTTCGGGGAACGGAAATCACGGTGAAGGTGTTCACAGGCATCAAGCGCCTGATGATCCGCTCGTCGGCGCTGCCATCAATCACCATGATCGGAACGCTCTTGCCGCCTTCCGCGTCGTCGAAACGGCGGATGGGAGATAGCGCGTGGACGAGCACTTCGTTCCTCGAGCGGTCCAGCGTGATCGCGTGGCTATCCGGACGAAGCGCATTTGACTCCCGCCAAAGACAGTCCATCAAGCATCCGAGAAGGGACTGATCGCGTAGAGCCGCAGCGGCAGCGCATAGTTGGAAATCACCCATTCCGGGCTTGAGAGCGCCACGACCGCTACGCAACCGCATGCGTGCTTGGCGTATATCGAGCGAGTAGACGCCGGCATCACGCAAGTATTGGAACAACGGAGCCCCTTGCATCAGCGCGTCATACACTGCAGCGCACACCTTCTCCGCCGTCGCCATACGCGCCTGCTTCAGGAACTGCGCATGGAGCAAACCAACGGGAACACGGATGATCTCGACGCATGACTGCCAGAAGGACTCATCGATCACGACGAGGTCTGGGATGGGCGGTTCGAGCTTTGTCCGCTCCTTCGAAAGATAGGCGTGCGTGTAGATGTTGACGTCGACGTCGCCGGCGAACTGTTGAATGTAAGGACAGGTCGCGAAGTGCGCGCACTGCTCGACTTGCTGCCCGCGCGTTTGCTCACACATCGAGGTGTAAACGTCGAGACCGCTGCGTGCAACCTCCTCTGCAGTTTGGGCCTTGGCGCACATCGTCTTGCCATTCGGATCGACGTGTCCTCTCCCTCGAATGACGCGCACACCGATCTTCGGGTTCGCCTGTCGGAAGAGCTGTTCAATACGTCCGCCAGACGATGCGTCGGCACATAGATCTCGGCCGTGCCTTGTCTCTTCTGCGCGATCTTGTGAACCGCAGCCGTCGTTTTGCCGAGTCCGGGCGGTGCCTTGATTACATGCGCGGAAATCATGCTGCGCGGGTGAAGAAGGCTTCGAACGCGGCGTCCAGCGCCTCGACCGCATCGGATGTGTTGGTCGATACACTTGGGTAGTACGGATCCACGTGGTCGATGCGCCGCGACTTCCGGCGCGCGCTCGGCTGGTGGCCGAACTTCTTGATAGCACCCTCGATCGCGCCGACGATGTGCTCCCGGCCCGCCATGCGTTCGATGTACGCCGGATCGTGCCGCGAAGCGTCCGCCGTCAGCACGACGTCGCGAATCCGCTCATACAGAGCCTCCACGTCGGTACCGGAAGCACCGTTGGTTGCCACGTAGCTCGCTGCGGCCCGGATGATCGGGTCATGGAATCCGTCACCGCCTTCGTGATCGCCGATGCGCGTCAGCCAGTTCTCGAAGCCGACGGGGTGGCTCGAATCATTTGTGGGGCGAGCGCGGTTTTTCGTCTCTTCGCGCGGAGTGGGCGGCAGCAGGAGCTTGACCTCGTCGCTCTTCTTGATTACCAGCCCCGAGCGCAACGGAAACGGGTTCTCGACGCCTTCGAAGATCGGTGCAGCGGTGTAGTGCGCTTGAACGTCGTGGAAGAGCGCCGGATCAATGAGCTTGTAGCCCAGCCGCTTGTTCTCTTTCTTGGCCCAGCGCTTCAAGTCTCGATCGTGAACGTAGCGATCGAGCCAGAAAGAGAAATGAAAGGAGACCTTGTCGTATCCACGAAATCCAGCGCTCGAAGAGAGTTGCCAGTGATACGACGCGTCATGGAACTCGCGCGGTAGCAGGGAAATGACGTGCTCGCGCACGGCGGAAGAGGTGGGGTCTCCGCGCAAACGTTTCGGAAGGGGGATCTTGTCCAGGTCCAGCATCACCCAGCGCCGCCCCTCTGCCGGGGTCAGAAAGTTAGACATCAGACGACGGGTGCGCGACTTCCCGTCCGGACCGGCTACGGGATCACCGCGGATGACAAGGGCCTTGGGGAAGTCCTCCAGGGCGGTCAGCGTGTCCGACAAGGCGAAGATTCCGTCGACCGGGTAGATTCCGACGTTGAAGTCCTTCCCCGCGCTGAACTCGTGGATCACAACTTCGCCGGTGTCGTCACGCGTGATCCGCTTCGTCGCGATTCCGTCCCACGACATCAGCACAGTGACTTCGTCTACTGCGTTGGTTTTCATCGCGCAGCTCCTACAGGTCGGCCTGCTGGGCACGGACCCAGTCGAAGAACGCCTGCTCGTCGATGAGCACGCGGCGGCCAACGCGGCGCACGACACGGTCGAAGCCGTTCGCCTTGGCGTGGAAGATGAGGTGGCGCAGACCTCCGATGGGAGGCCAGGCATGGTGGTCGGGCCAGTCGCTGGCCGGAATCAAGCGAGTTCCAACAACGCGATCAGACATCGTTTACCTCTCGACAGTCGGTCAGACGCGGTGTGCTTCTGAGGACACGACTGTCGAGGGGCGCTAGGGGCGAAAAAAGCCGGCGAAGCGGAGCGAATATGAAAAACAGCCCACGGCACTGCGCGACTTTCGGCGGGAACGCGCCGCGCGTTTGATCGCCGCGAGGTTCACCGCGTGGACATCCGCTTGCGGGCTGCTCGTCGCACCTTTGCCGCGTCAGCGGCCGCACTCTCCAGCGGGAGCTTTCCCTTCAGGATGCGCTCGAGCCTCTTGACCGAAACGCCGTCGCTCTCCGGGAGCGTGTGCAGGTGCTTGGCCACCTCGACGATGGTCTTGTTGACGCCCTTCTCCGCCTGCTCATAGAGGAAGTCGGTTCCCTTCTTCACGAGAGCGCGATCGCGCGCCGCTGCTGTTCGCGGTCGCCCTCGTCCTCGTCCTCGCAAACGAGCGGGAGGTGCGCTGCTTTGGCAGCCTTTACCAAGTCCCTCCGGCACCCACCGTGCCAGCGAACTCGATGTTCCGGTCTCCAGCGTCGGTTCGGTCGGCAGCGCGGGTTGACGGTCGAACGCGGGCAGCGCGCGCAGAAACGGTTCGGGCAGATGGACGTTCAGCGACCTGCACCAGTTCACAAACTCGCGAATGGTTGAGCTGGGCGGCAACGCCCCGCGCCTGACATCATGATGCAGGCGTCTCAGGATGCCTCGGAACTCGCCCAGACAGGCTGCGGGATCATCTTCCCAACCGCCCGGGTTCGGGGGGATACCTTGTAGGAGCTGGCCCGCCTGCGCCGTGCTCAACACGCTCCACCCGGCGACGCCGGCGATGTAGTCATCACGCCGCTGCGGGGACCAATTTGACCATTGCGCACTCCATTGCGGATTGAGCACGACGCCTTTGTTGCCGTAGGGGTCTTCGGCCGTGTCGACCTGCAGCCAGCGACGACTACTCATCGGTCCTATCCCTGAAGATCTTCTCGTTCATCGAAGCCACCACCCGATCGGCGTGGCCCGCGCAGAGATGGCTGTAGCGCTGCACCATCTGCAGCGTCTTGTGCCCGAGGACCGCCGCGATCTCGATCGTCGAAGCACCGTTCATGGCCAGGTACGAAGCGGCTGAATGCCGAAGGTCGTGAAAGCGGAAGTCTTCGATCCCGGCAGCCTCTATGGCTGCACGCCAATGGTTGTCGAGCGCGAAGGGCTTCGCCGCATCGTTACCGGGAAAGAGCAACTGCGAGTCGAGGTGCGGAACACGCGCGAGATCCGACAGCAGCGCATGCGCGCGCCCGCGAAGCGGCACTGCGCGCGACGTGCCGTTCTTCGTCTCGAACAGCAAGATGCGATTGCGTTCGAGATCGATCTGCCGCCAGCGCAAGGTCAAAATCTCGCCGCGGCGCATACCCGTCGACAGTGCCAGCACGACGACCGGATAGAGCCACGGCATCGAAGAGGACTTGCACGCGGCGAGCAACGCGTCGCGCTCACGGTCGGATAGAAAGCGCTCGCGCCCGCGCGGCTCCTTCGGCTTGCTGACCCTGCGCATCGGCGAGTCGTCCAGCCACTGCCACTCGTTCACCGCAATGGTGAACGCGTGCGAGAGCGCAGCCATGTGCCGCACGACGGTAGCCGGCGACATGGGCCGCTTGCGGCGCGTCTGCGTGGCGAGCAGTTGGTTCCTGCACTCGACGATGCGCGCCGGCGTCACCTCGTCGAGCGTGTATGCGCCGAGCTTGCCGCGCCACCAACCCAGGTTGCGCCGCGTGTTCGGCGCGTTTTTCGGCTGGAGCGCGAGAACCTCCTGTTCGTAGCGATCGATGAGATCGGCCAGCGTATGGCGCTTGGCCTCGGCCGTCTTGAAGTAGCGGCCTTCGCGGATCGCAAGCTCAGTGGCGCTCGCCCAGCGCTTCGCGTCGGTTCGACGTGCGAAGGTGGCGGTGATCGCGGGCTGCCCCTTGAGGCGAACCTTGGCGCGGTAACTGCGGGTGCCGTCGTCGGAACGGCGAGTCTCGAAGGATGCCATCAGCGTGGGACATTCGAAGGTCCCGACCGGAGCGGCTGCCAGAGGTGTCGACGAGGCAACGCCTGCTAGGCAGCAGTTGTTGCTCCGCCGACGGCTGGTCGTTTATGCCGCCGGTTTCATCGCTGAGATCCGATGCCGATCATAGCCCGATCCGTCGCCACGGACCGCGCTCTGTTGCAGAAAGTCGCGCGCTAGTGTCCCACCAGTGTCCCACCAGAGACGCTTGTAAGCGGTCGCTATCGCGCAAAGCCGCTCGAACTGGTGGGCCCCCCGGGAGTCGAACCCGGCACCAACGGATTATGAGTCCGCTGCTCTAACCAAGCATGAGCTAGAGGCCCGCGCGGGCAATGCTACACACAGTCCGGCGCCTCGGTTCGCGCTTTGACAGGGCGATGCACCGCTCGTGTGCCTTGACGCATGCGAAGGACGCTCTGCGCCGTTGAGCAATGACGCCGAAGGCGACGGCGTCGCTCACGGGGGCGCCGCGTACAAGGACCGGATGCGGTCGTCGTTCGGGCAGCTGCTTTCGGTGAGTGCGATCGCCGAGCTCGATCCCGACGAACGCGGCGCGCGACCCGGTGGAACGCATCGACAGCCACCCGTCGAAGCCGACGGAGCTTTCCGGCGGAGGCGAGCCGCCGTCGCTGAGGGTCGAGGCGCTGGGCGATTCGCGCCGCGGACGAGATGGCCGCGGCGCTTGCCAGCGGAAAAACGCTGAGCGCCGTCGGCGCTTACTTCTTCCGCTTGTACCTGACCACGATTCCGGCAACCGCCGCGGCGGCCAGCAGGCCCAGGGTCCCCGGTTCGGGAACCGGCGTCGGGGCAATCCCAGCGTAAGCCGCGGCACTCGTCAAGGAAAGCAACGCTCCGATCCAAACGCGCATGTGAGCCTCCGATTCTATAGGGGTGCAGTGGAAGAAGAACGGCCGGACTACGGACGTCCCAGGAAAAAACCGCTTCGGCGGCTACGAGCTCAGCGTCGACCCCACGTTCGCCACCGATATAAGGCTGCGGACCCTCCTGAACGATTAGCAAGAATCGCGCCGAATCGTTTGATTCAACTGGAAGCCGTTGAACGGGAAAGGCAAAGCGGAAGTTGAAGACCGCCCGCTCCGGAGTTGGCCGTCGTTATTCTGTAAAAATCCCCGACGACGCCGCGGGTAAGGGGGAGTCGTCTTCCGGCATGCGTGCAGCCGAGCCCGTCACCGCCGCGCGCACGCCCGTCCCGTGACGGGCGCGCGTATTCGCGGCAACCTCAACCGGCACGCCTGGGCGTCGCCGTCCGGCTCTTCGACTGCCTGACGGCGCGCTTGTGCCGGGTGACCTTCTTGTTCGCCGTCGCGGGAGTGGCCGGGGCTGCAGCCGCGCCCGAGTCCCGCGCAGCAGGAGCGGCGGGCGTGGCCCGTGTGGCGGGCGTGGCAGGCGTGGCGGGCGTAGCCGAGGCCCCGGCAGTCGCAGGCGTAGCCGGCGTGGCGCGTGTCGCCGGCGCCGCGGGGGTAGCCGGCGTGGCCTGAGCGAACACGCCCAGAGAGAACGTCGAAGCGATCGATGCGATGAGGAACCGGTTCATGACTTCGTCCTGTGCGGAGCGGATGCCCCGACCCGTGAACGTCGCGGCGAGCACGGTGGTTGACTGCCGATCGGCGGATGGCTTCGCACGTCACGCGCGGCTGGAAGCATCCATGCTTTCGGGGCAGACTCGCAACCACGAGGACGGTGGTGACGCTGAACCGCAGACATTGGCTCAAGCTGACGACGTCGGGAATCACGATTCCCGGCTTTGGCGTATTCGGGTTGCCGAGGCGCCTGCGGATAAAGGTGACGCCGATCACGGATGTCGAACGCCGCGTTGTCGCACGCGTCGTCGACCTGCTGATCCCCTCCGACGAAACTCCGGGTGCGCTGCATTTCGGCATCGACCGGGAGGTTCTCGCCGATATCGAGCGAAGGCGATACGACGCGCAGAGAGTGGCCGAGGCGGCGCTGTGGCTCGATTCGGAGGCGCGCGCCGACGGCTTCGACGACTTCGTCTCGCTCGATGAGGCACGGCAGTTCGCGCTGCTCGCCCGGATGGAAGATTCGACCGAAGCCGATTCGCCGGCACGCGCATTCCGCCTGCTGCGCCACGCGACGATGACCGCCTATTACGCCCGACCCGAAGTCTGGCCATCGCTGCATTTCGACGGCCCACCACAGCCCGCCGGCTTTCCCGGCTACGCAAACCCGCCCCGATCGCGCGCATGAGCAGCGACGCCGAGTACGACGTCGTGATCGTCGGATCCGGTGCCGGCGGCGGAGCGGCGGCCTGGGCGCTCTGTGAAAGGGGCGCAAAGGTGCTGGTGCTCGAAGCGGGCCCCGCTTTCGATCCCGCCGTCGACTACCGACTCCATCGAAGCGACTGGGAACGCTCGATGTTCCCGTCGGGCAAGGCACGACACAAGGGTCGCTATCGCTACGCGCCGATGCAGGTCCTCGATCCCGTGTGGAACGACCTGCGCAGCTGGAACTCGGTGGTCGGCAGGCTCAACACCGGCGATCGACGCAGGGCCCACGCCTATCACCACGTGCGCGGGGTCGGCGGGTCCACCGTGCATTTCCAGGGCGATGCACATCGCCTTCACCCGGAGTCGATGCGCATGCGTACGCGCTTCGGCGTGGCCGCCGACTGGCCCTTCGATTACGACGTGCTCGAACCCTATTACGAGATTGCCGAGCATATCGTCGGCGTTGCCGGACCCGGCACTCGCTCCGCGAGACGGCGTCGCACCGAGCACCCGCTGCCGGCGCACGCGATCAGCTATGCGAGCCGCCGGATCGTCGCGACCGGACCCGCGCTCGGAATGCGCTGGGAGCCGAATTCGCAGGCGATTCTCTCCCGGCCGTACGACGGACGTCCGGGCTGCAACTACTGCGCGAACTGCCTGCGCGGCTGCCCTCGCAACGACAAGGGAAGCGCCGACGTCACTTTCGTGCGCAAGGCTCTCGAAAGCGGTCGCTGCACGCTTCGCACCGATACGCCGGTTCGCCGGCTCGAACCCGTCGGCGGCGGGCGCGTCGGCGCGGTCGTCGCAGAACACGACGGTCGCCGCGAACGCATTCGAACCCGGGTTCTCGTGCTTGCCTGCGGTGCGATCGAGACGCCGAGGCTGCTGCTGCTCTCGCAGGGAGCGAACGCGCCGCACGGCGTCGCCAACGAGAACGGCCTCGTGGGACGCCATTTCATGGAAACGCTCTTCTGGTCGTCCACGGGCCTGCATCCGGAGACTTTGGGCAGTTTCCGCGGCGTCCCGTCCGACGTCGTCAGCTGGACGCACAACGCGCCCGACGCGATTGCGGGCACGGTCGGCGGCTGCCGTTTCTCGGCCGGGGTCGTCGATGCCGGGTTCGTCGGCCCGATTGCTTATGCAACACGGGCGATTCCCGGATGGGGCCCGCAGCACAAGCAGGCGATGCGCGAGCGGTTCGGGCGGCTGCTCGCGGTGAGTTCGATCGGAGAGTCGCTGCCGAACGAGAACTCGTACGTCGATCTCGATCCCGACGAACGCGACGAAGCGGACGACCCGGTCGCGCGCATTCACAGCCACCTACCCGAGCGCGAGCTGCGGCGCCTTCGGTTCATGGCGAAGACGTGCCGCGAAATCGTGCGCGAAGCGGGCGCACGCGAACTCGTCGAGGAATACGGGAGCGGCGATTACTTCAGTTCGACGCACGTCTTCGGGACCTGCCGAATGGGGACGCGCGAAGACGAGTCGGTGGTCGACCCGACAGGCCGCGCGCATCGGTGGCGAAATCTCTACGTGACCGATGCGAGCGTGTTCCCCAGTTCGGGCGGCGGCGAATCGCCGTCGTTGACGATCGAGGCGCTGGCGATCCGCACCGCGGACGCGATCGCCGCGTCGCTCGCCCGGGGGGAGGGATGAGAAAGGCGCTCTCCTACTTCCTGCGCTTGCGGCCGAAAGCGAAGCCGACGACGGCGGCCGCAGCAAGCAGGCCGAGCGTTCCCGGTTCCGGTACGGGGACAGGCGCTCCGGCGTACGCCGAAAGACTCATCAGGGAAAGAACCGTTGCAATCCAGGCACGCATCACGACCTCCGAGTTCTGCGAATGATTCGTATCGATGCACAACCCTTGCAGAGGGCAATGGTGCACCTGCATCTTCCATGCCAATTCGCGGAAACCCCTGATTCAAAAACCTTTCGGGAACGAAGCGCCGCGACCGCCGGTGCCGCTGTAAAAGCGAGCGACACCGGCGCTCGGGCCGGGCACAACGTCAGATGCCGAGGACCTTCTGGATCACGCTCTTTGCGATGAACCCGAGCATGCCGAGCGCGAGCACCAGGAACAACACGAACGTCCCCATGCGCCCGGCCTTCGATTCGCGGGCGAGCTGCCAGACGATGAACAGCATGAACAGGATGAACCCGCCGATGCCGAAGGTGACGCCGAACTCGGCGATCTGCTCTTCCGTGTAGCCGAACATCAGATTCTCCGCGGCCACGCAACGTCAGGCGCGCAGCCGTTCGAAGCGCAAGCCATCGAATCGCTCGGAATCGCTGTCGAAGGAACCGAGCGTCGCGCCGTGCTCGTATCCGGCTGCTTCATCGGCCGTGACGCATCCGGTCGATCGACCCCTCGTGCTCGAGCATCGAAGCAACGAGATTCGCCTTCGCGAGGTCGATGGCCGGTTAGTCCATGTCGAATACGGGCTGGCGAAGGTTGCGTCGCCGGTCGTCGTCGGCCGAGCTGCGGCGCAAGCCCAGCCGAAGCGCATCGTTGAGCACCTGCTTGAACGGACGGCCGCTCTCGCGCATCGCACGCTCGAGCGGCCGTTCCCGGCCCCTTCGCGATCAGCCCTGCCCTTCGAGGAAGCTCTTGAGCTTGTCGGCCCGGCTCGGGTGACGCAGCTTGCGCAGCGCCTTCGCCTCGATCTGGCGGATCCGCTCGCGCGTGACATCGAACTGCTTGCCGACCTCCTCGAGCGTGTGGTCGGTGCTCATCTCGACGCCGAAGCGCATGCGCAGCACCTTCGCTTCGCGCGGCGTGAGCGAATCCAGCACTTCCTTCACGACGTTGTGCATCGACGCGTGCAGCGCGGCGTCGGCCGGCGCCAGCGTGGCGGTGTCCTCGATGAAGTCGCCCAGGTGCGAATCGTCGTCGTCGCCGATCGGCGTCTCCATCGAGATCGGCTCCTTGGCGATCTTCAGGATCTTGCGGATCTTGTCCTCGGGCATCTCCATGCGCTGCGCGAGCGTGGCCGGATCGGGCTCCTGGCCCGTCTCCTGCAGGATCTGCCGGCTGATCCGGTTCATCTTGTTGATCGTCTCGATCATGTGCACCGGGATGCGGATCGTGCGCGCCTGGTCGGCGATGGAACGCGTGATCGCCTGCCGGATCCACCAGGTGGCGTAGGTGGAGAACTTGTAGCCGCGCCGGTACTCGAACTTGTCGACGGCCTTCATCAGGCCGATGTTGCCTTCCTGGATGAGATCCAGGAACTGCAGGCCGCGGTTCGTGTACTTCTTCGCGATCGAGATCACCAGGCGCAGGTTCGCCTCGGTCATCTCGCGCTTGGCCTTGCGCGCCTTCGCTTCGCCGGCGGCCATCTGCCGGTTGATCTCCTTCAGGTCGCCCAGCGGCAGCACGACGCGAGCCTGCAGGTCGATGAGCTTCTGCTGCAGGTCCTGGATGGCAGGGATGTTCCGGCGCAGCACGTCGGCGTAGGCCGGATTCGTCGCCACTTCCTTCTCGGACCACTTCAGGTTCGTCTCGTTGCCCGGGAAGGTCTGGATGAAGCGCTCGCGCGGCATGCCCACGCGCGAGACGGCGATCGCGCCGATCGCGCGCTCGAGCGAGCGCACCTCGTCGACCTGCGCACGCAACGTGTCGGCGAGCTTCTCGACCATCTTCGCCGTGAAGCGCACGCTCATCAGTTCGTTCTGGATCCGGCCCTGTGCGGCGAGATACGACTTGCTCTTGTAGCCTTCCTTCTCGAAGGCGACGCGCATCTTGTCGAACTGCTTCGCGATGTGGCCGAACTTCTCCAGCGCCGCGGCCTTGAGTTCCTCCAGGCGCGCGGTGTTCGCGGTTGCCGCGTCCTCGGCGTCCTCGTCGTCGTCATCCGACGCCGACGCGGGCTGCGAGGGTTGCGGCACGAACTCGTCGTCTCCGTCGGCGTCGAGCAGGCCGTCGACGACCTCGTCGATGCGCATCGTGCTGGCGGCGATTCGATCGGCGTGCGAAAGGATTTCAGCGATGGTCGTGGGGCAAGCGGAGATCGCCTGCACCATGTGCATCAGCCCGTCCTCGATGCGCTTGGCGATCTCGATCTCGCCTTCGCGCGTGAGCAGCTCCACCGAGCCCATCTCGCGCATGTACATGCGAACGGGGTCGGTGGTGCGGCCGAACTCGGAGTCGACGGTGGACAGCGCCGCCTCGGCTTCTTCCTCGGCATCGTCGTCGGACGAGGCGACCGGCGTGCTGTCGTTCATCAGCAACTGCTCGGCATCGGGCGCCTGGTCGTAGACCGAAATGCCCATGTCGCTGAACGTACTGATGATCGACTCGATGGCTTCGGCGTCGACCAGATCTTCCGGCAGGTGGTCGTTGATCTCGGCGTAGGTGAGGAAGCCGCGCTCCTTGCCCTGCTTGATCAGCTGCTTGAGCTTGTTGCGCGTGATCTCGCGCTGCTCCTCGGTGATGCCCTGGCGACCGCCGAGTTCGCGCAGCAGCTGTTTCTCACGCGCGCGGTTGCCGCGCTTGGATTTCACCGGCGCCGCAACGGGCGCCGGCTCGTCGGGGATCGCCTCGGCGTCGGCGTCGGCTTCCTCGAAGCCTTCGACCTGCTCGTCGATGAGGTCGTCGGATTCCTGCGCAATCGCCTCGTCGAGCGACTTGCCCTTCGCACCCTTCGCGGCTTTCGCCCCTTTTGCCGTCTTGCCTTTGGCGCCCTTGACGGCCTTCGCGCCCGCCGTCGCTTTCGCCTCGGCGGCCTTCACGGCCTTGGCGGCGGGTTTCACCGCCTTCGACGTCGCCGACGGGCGGGCCGGCGACTTCGCGGCGGGTTTCACCGACGCGCGAGCCTCGGCGCCTTCGGCAACGAGACGATCCTTCTCGAGCGCCTCGGCCGCGCGCTCCCTGCCGCTCGCCTTGCGCGCGGCAGCCTTCTTCGCAGCCGGTTGCGCGACGGCCGTTGCGCGAGCCGACGACTTCGCCACCCGCGCGGCCGCGCGGGCGGTGCCTGCCGGTTGCTTCGGGGCAGGTTGCGCCTTCGCAGTCGCGTTCGCGGTTGCCTTCGCGGCCTTCGACGCGCCCGCCCGGGTCGTGTCTTTCGTCGCGCCTTTCGCCGCGCCCGCCGCGGATGCGGCCGTCGCGGATCTCGTGCTCTTGCGTACTGTGTTCACTGCTCGTCCGGTCGTCGCGCGAGCGACGGGTTCAGGGTTCGAAACGGCGCGTCGCGACCGCGGCACGCTCTTCGCGCCGGCCGATCGATCGGCGCGGGGCCTGGCTGTCGTGGGCTCGCCCGCCTTGGCGCGAATGGGCCCGTTCGCCTTGCGGGAGGTCTCGCTCGGCTTGCGAGCCGATTTCTTCG
Organism: Pseudomonadota bacterium; assembly: GCA_023389055.1. Classification (GTDB taxonomy): domain Bacteria; phylum Pseudomonadota; class Gammaproteobacteria; order Burkholderiales; family Burkholderiaceae_E; genus Zeimonas. The sequence continues at coordinate 130,170 of JAEWFA010000006.1, forward strand.
CTGCGGTCTTGGAAGCCACCTGTCGAATACCCTCGCGATGAACGGGACCCGCTCCCGACGAATATGGGGACGCGCGCCCGGGATTCCAGCAACGGTTGCGGAAGCGACGGAAAATCGGTTACGGCGACGAAGCGAAACCGCCGATCATATCAAGAACGGCGACGTTTTGCCATAAGTATTTGATATCGTTCGCGATCTTCGGTGCTGTGCATGCCCGACGCGACCAGCTCGTCGATCTGCCGCGCGAGCTCGCGATCCTGGAGCTGCGCGAGCGCCGCATCGAACTCCACCTGCGCCTCGTCCAGCGACAACGTGCCGAGCGCCCAGTCGTGCGCGGCGCCCTCCCGCTCGAGCCGCTCCACCAGCGACGGCGCCTGCGCGCGCAACGCCTCGCAGACGTTCGCAAGCGTCGAGCCTGGCGGCAATGCCGCGATCGTGCGCAGCCAGTCGGCGAGCGCGGCGGACGCGCAGGCGTCGAGCGGGAATGCGCCGCCCGGTGCCGACGGATCGCCGGGCAGTTCGCCTCCTTCGACCGCGCGTGCGGCAAGCACGGGGTGCAGCGCGGCGAGCCAGCGGATCCGCTGCTCGAGATCCGGGCGCGTGACCGTCGGCGCGCGGCCGGCGCGCCGCGACGACGGGAAAGGCGCTCGCGAACCCCCCGCCGCGGCGCTTCGGTTGCTCGTCGAATCGTGCGGACTGCGCCCCGACGCGTCAGGTGTCGCGTCGTCGAAGCCCTGCCCCGGCGTCGCCCCCGAGGCTCGGGTCCGGTGCGCAACCGCGGGGCTGCCCGCGGCAACGCCGACGTATCGGTCGGCCTCGTCGGCGCTCACCTGGGCCCGCTCGGCGAGCCGGTGCACGAGTTGCAGCCTCAGCGCAGGCGCGGCGAGCGCATGCAGCAGCGGCCGCGCCTCGGCGAGCAGCCGGGCGCGCCCCTCGGGAACCGACAGGTCGACGCGGTCGGACAACTCGCGCACGAGCAGCTCGGACAACGGCAGTGCACCGGAAAGCGCCTCGCGAAAGCCGTCGGCGCCGAAGGCGCGAACATAACTGTCGGGATCGTGCTCGACGGGCAGGAACAGGAATTCGATGCGCTTCGTGTCGTCGGTCTGCGACAGCGAGGCTTCGAGCGCCCGCCACGCGGCCTTGCGACCGGCTGCATCGCCGTCGAAGGCGAAAACGATGCGGTCGACCATGCGCAGCAGCTTGCGCACGTGGTCGGGCGTCGTTGCCGTGCCGAGCGTCGCAACCGCGTTGCCGACGCCGTGCTGCGCGAGCATCACGACGTCGAGATAGCCCTCGACGACGATGACGCAATCCTCGCGCCGGATCGCTTCGCGCGCTTCGAACAGTCCGTACAGCTCGCGGCCCTTGGAGAACAACGGCGTTTCGGGCGAGTTCAGGTACTTCGGTTCGCCGGCGCCGAGCACGCGGCCTCCGAAGCCGATGACCTGGCCCCGCGGGTTCCGGATCGGGAACATGATCCGGTCGCGGAAACGGTCGTAGCGCTTGTTGCCCTCGCCTTCGACGACGAGACCCGCGGCGACCATCTCCGGCGCGTCGTAGTCGGCCACCGCCGCCTCGAGACCGCGCCACTGGGCCGGCGCGTAGCCGATCGCGAAGCGCGCGGCCGTCGTGCCGAGCAGGCCGCGTGCGACCAGGTATTCGATGGCCTGCGGCGCGTCCTTCAGTCGGCTGCGGTAGTGACGCGCCGCGCGCTCGAGCAACTCGAGCAGCGCCGGCGAACGAGGCTCGGCGCTCGCCCGGCCTTCACGCGGAACGTCGACGCCCACCGAACGCGCGAGCTCCTCGATCGCGTCGACGTAGCCCAGACCGCCGTGCTCCATCAGGAATCCGATCGCAGTGCCGTGCGCGCCGCAGCCGAAGCAGTGATAGAACTGCTTCGACGGGCTGACGCTGAACGACGGCGTCTTCTCGCCGTGAAACGGGCACAGGCCGACGAAGTTCGCCCCCGACTTGCGTAGCTTCACCGAATGCCCGACGACGTCGACGATGTCGACGCGCGCGAGCAGGTCCTGGATGAACGCCTGCGGGATCACCGGGCGGCAGGCTCCTTGCCGGACGCCTACCCGCGCGAGGCCGAAAGCCGTTGGCGCACCTGCGCCGACACTTTCGAGAGGTCGGCACGGCCGGCCAGCCGCTGCTTGAGCAGGCCCATCACCTTGCCGATGTCCTGCAGCGAAGCGGCCGACGCAGCGGCGATCGCCGCGTCGATCTCGGCGTTCAGTTCCTCGGCGCTGGCCGGTTGCGGCAGATAGCCGGCGAGCACGTCGAGCTCGAACTTCTCGCGCGCCGCCAGTTCATGACGCCCGGCCTGCTCGAACTGCTCGATCGAGTCCCGACGCTGCTTGCTCAAACGCTCGACCACGGCGATGGTCTGCGTGTCGTCGAGCTCGATGCGCTCGTCGATCTCCTTCTGGCGCACGGCCGCGACGAGCATGCGGATCGCCGACAGCCGCCCGGCATCGCGCGCGCGCATCGCCGCTTTCATGTCGTCGCCGATTCGGTCCTTCAGGCTCATGGCTGGGATCCGGAAATAACGAAGCCCGCCTCAGGATACCCGGGCGGGCTGCGCTTGGCACCTCGACCGATGGGACGCAGGTGCGGTGTCGATCTGCGGGCGCGTGCTTCGCGCCGTGGGCCGATCGACGGGAGAGGGGCGCTCAGTAGAGTTTCTTCGGCAGCATCTGGCTGCGAAGGCGCTTGTGATGGCGCTTGACCGCGGCCGCCTTCTTGCGCTTGCGCTCGGCGGTCGGCTTCTCGTAGAACTCGCGCGCCCGAAGCTCGGTGATGATTCCGGCTTTCTCGATGGTGCGCTTGAAACGGCGAAGCGCGACGTCGAACGGCTCGTTCTCCTTGACGCGAACGGTCGGCATTAACGGTAACCCCTCATGTGGAACCGACGATTATAGCTTTTTGCGGACATCGCCTCAAGGGGCGTGGCCGTCCGCGTCGCCTCGCTCGACGGACGGCGAGCGAGCCGACGCAGGGACTTGTCGCTGCGCGAGGCGGCGCATCAGAATGACAGCAGGCAGGCATTGGAGCTCGAATCGATGCGATCGTTGATCGATCCCGGCCTTTCTCCGCAGTCGCGCTCGAGCGGCGAGCGCCCGCAGGCGATCGCCATCGCCGGCTTCCGCCAGATCTACTCCACGTCGCGTGTCGAGGCGAAGCTCGATGACCTCGCTCCCGGAACCAACGATTCGCTGAAGGACACCTACGAGCGAATGCTGAAGGCCGGCGGCGAGCGGTTCTGCGTCAAGCCCGGCGCGATGCCCGACTTCGACGCGCTCGAAGACGAGTTGCCGAACTTCGCCGAGGTGCTCGACGACCTGCGCCGCCAACTCGCGCTGTGCCTGCAGACCGCCGATCCGATCGAACTGACCCCGCTACTGCTGCTGGGCGCACCGGGCATCGGGAAGACGCACTTCGCGCGTCGCGTCTCGCAGTTGCTCGGCACCGGCTACGGCTTCGTGTCGATGAGCTCGCTGACGGCGGGGTGGGTGCTGTCGGGCGCGTCGTCGCAATGGAAGAACGCGCGCGCCGGAAAGGTCTTCGAGACGCTCGTGAACGGCGACTACGCGAACCCGGTGATGGTCGTCGACGAGATCGACAAGGCGAGCGTCGACGGTGCCTACGATCCGCTCGGTGCGCTGTACGGACTGCTCGAACCCGACACCGCGGCCGAGTTCGTCGACGAGTTCGCCGAGATTCCGCTCGACTGCTCCGAGATCGTCTGGATCGCCACGGCCAACGAAGCGAACCGCATTCCGGAGCCGATCCTGAACCGGATGAACGTGTATCGCATTGCGCCTCCCGATCGGGAGGGCGCCGCGCGCATCGCGCAGAACCTGTATCGGGAGATCCGCGAAGCGCACGAATGGGGGGCATCGTTTCCGCCGCAGCCGGACGAGGCGGTTCTCGAGCGACTCGCGCAGTGCGCGCCGCGGGAGATGCGACGGCTGCTCGTCGGCGCATTCGGCAATGCCAAGCTCGCCGGGCGCGATGCCATCGAAAGCGACGACCTGAACCTGGCACGCAGCGCCCGGCGCACGCGGATCGGTTTCTGAACCGGAAGGCGTCGCTGCGCGCGCCGGGCCTGCGCCGCCTTCGATCGGAAAATGCCGCGACGCGGCCCGGATTCCGCGCGAAAATCGCCGTCCCCTGCTCCCTGAGCGAGTCTCGCCCCCGTCCTTTCCGCATCGATGATCGCCTTCTTCGCCGACATCCCGACCATCTACCTGATGACGGGCTTCTCCAGCGTCGCCGGCGCAGCGATCCTGCTGGCGCTGCGAGGCGACCACGCCGGCGTCGACCGTTCGATGCCGATCCTCGCCGCCGGCATCCTCGCGATGGGCCTGGGCTTCATGTTCTTCGCGGTGCGCGAACAGTGGATCGCGCCGCTCGCCGCCACGCTGGGCTACGGGGCGCTCGGCGTCTCCGCACTACTCGTGTGGCTCGGTACGACGCAACTGTTCGGTCGCCAGGTGTCGCCGTGGCCGGCCAGCGGCCTTGCGTTGATGTACGTCGCGACGATGGCGCTGCTGTACGGCGCGAACGCGGAGCGCGCGCTCGAGCGCATCGCGTTGAGCAGCACCTTCACGCTCGTCTTCCTCGGTCTTGCGGCCCGCGAAGCGCATCGCTCGCCGCTGGTGCGCACGCTGCGCTCGGCTCGACTGATGCGCGGGCTGCTGGTGGCCTTCTGCGCGATCATCGCGTTGCGCATGGCGTTGTTCCTCGTGCAGGGCATTCCGTTGAACGCCGACGGCAGCGCGCCGCCAGGGCTCATGCGCACGCTGTTCGCGATGAGTTTCGGCTCGTTGCCGTTCGCGTTGACGGTGTCGGTGCTGAGCATCGCCAACGGCCGGCTCAGCACGAGCCTGCGCCAGCTCGCCGCCACCGACGAGCTCACCGGCCTGGTCTCGCGGCGTTCGCTGCACGAGTCCGGGCCGCAACTGCTCGAGCGCACGAAGGAATGCATCGCGCTGTTGATGATCGATCTCGACGACTTCAAGGCGGTCAACGACCGCTACGGCCACGCGGTCGGCGACGAGATGCTGCGTCACGTCGCGACCTTGTTGCGCGGTGCGTTGCGCACCGACTCGCTGATCGTGCGCTACGGAGGCGACGAGTTCTGTGCGCTCGTGCCGGTACCCGGCGAAGGGGCCGCCTTCGGCGTGGCCGAACGGCTGCGCGCGACGATCGAGGCATCCCCGTACCGCAGCGAGTCGCTTGCGTTGCCGATCACGATGAGCATCGGCGTGAGCCTGCACCGACCCGGCCGCACCTTGCGCGAGATGCTCGACGAAGCCGACCGGCGCGCCTACCGCGCGAAGTCCGAGGGCCGCAACCGCGTCATCGCCGACGATTCGCTCGTCGCGGCGTAAGCCGGGACTCTGCGCGCGCCCGAGCGGGGTCCGTGCCCGACGAGCGGCACGCAACGCACGGCACAGGGCGGCGGGTTCTGTTGTCCGCCGCGATGCGCGATGTCACACTGACCCTCGATTTTCGGGCCTGCAGCCCGTATCCACCAACCGTATTGCCCGCGTTGTCCGAATGGCCCCCGTGCTGATCGTCGACATGCAGACGCTGTGGCTGATCAGCGGCGTCACCGTGCTGGCGACCGCGGCCACGCTGATGTTCCTGCGCTCGCTGCACCACCCGTCCGCGCCGGTGCTCGGGCTGCACGCGCTCGCCATGTCGCTGGGCGGCAATGCGCTGCTCGTGGCCGGGCTCACCGCCGGAACTCACGAGTCGCTCGCGCGCGGGGTTGCGGCCGTCGGCGTCGGCGCAGCCGCCATCGTGGGCTGCGAGGCCGTGCGAAGACTGTACGGCGCGACGCCGCGCCCGGCGGTGCTGTTCACGTTTCTCTTCCTGCTCGTCGCCGGCACGCTCGGCTTCGACGCACTGCGCAGCGACGGGACGCTGCGCACCGCCTACGCCGAGCTGCTCGTCACGGTCGCCGCCGCGCTCACCGCGATCCGCGTGGCGCGCGCGCGCGACCCGGCCGCCGAAGTCGTTCGCCGCATGCTGATCGCCGCAGCAGCGATCTATGCGATCACGTCGGTTGCCACCGCCGTTCTCGTGCTGCGCAAGTCGTTTCCGGCCGACGCGCCGGTGTCGGACGTCGACACCTTCGAGCTCGTGACGATGGCGCTCGGCGCAATCGTTCCGATGGCGATCACCGGCCTGATGCTGGCGGCCGTGCATTCGCGGATGGCCGACGAGCTGCGCGCGCTGGCCACTACCGACCCGCTGACGCGGCTGTTGTCGCGCCGGGTGCTGTTCGACAGCGGCGAGCCGCTGCTGGCGGCGACCCGACTGTCGGGGCGCATGGTCGCGGCGATGATGGTCGACATCGACCACTTCAAGCAGATCAACGACGTCCACGGCCATGCCGCGGGCGACGCGGTGCTGCGCCACTGCGCACGCCACTTGCGCGCCGGCGCGCGCGCCGAGGCGCTGGCGGCGCGCTATGGCGGCGAGGAGTTCTGCCTTCTCGTGCCGATCGACCGCGAACGCGATGCCTTCGTCGCCGCCGAGCGGCTGCGACACCGGATCGCCAGCCAACCGTGCGTGGTCAACGGCTCGACGGTGCAGATGACGGTGAGCATCGGCGTGGCGATCCACGAGCACGGCCAGCGCCTCGCACAGCTGCTCGCGCGCGCCGACGAATTGCTGTACGAGGCGAAGCGCTCCGGACGCAACCGCGTCGTCTCGGCCGATTCACCGGCCGACCAGCCCGACCTCGCGCTGCTCGTCGTCTGAACGGCCGGTCCGGTTCGTTCGCCGCATCGCGGCGAGGCGAAACGGGCATACTCGCCGCATGAAAGTGCTCGGCATCGAGACTTCGTGCGACGAGACCGGCGTCGCGCTGTACTGCACCGAGCGCGGGCTGCTCGCGCAGGCGCTGCACTCGCAGGTCGACCTGCACGAGCGATACGGCGGCGTGGTCCCGGAGCTCGCGTCGCGCGACCATGTGCGGCGCCTGCTCCCGCTCGTCGAGCAGGTGCTGTCGCAGGCCGGCGTCGCGCGCACGGGTATCGACGCGATCGCGTGGACCGAAGGACCGGGGCTCGCCGGCGCGCTGCTCGTCGGCGCGGGCGTGGGCGCGGCGATGGCCTTCGCACTGGATGTGCCGGGCATCGGAATCCACCACCTCGAAGGCCATCTGTTGTCGCCGCTGCTTTCGAGCGATCCGCCGGCATTTCCGTTCGTCGCACTGCTGGTCTCCGGCGGCCACACGCAATTGATGGAGGTGACCGGCATCGGCCGCTACCTCCTGCTCGGCGACACGCTCGACGATGCGGCGGGCGAGGCCTTCGACAAGAGCGCGAAGCTTCTCGGCCTGGGCTATCCCGGCGGCCCGCAGATCGCGCGACTTGCCGAGACCGGCAAGACCGGCCGCCCCCTGCTTCCGCGCCCGATGCTGCATTCGGCGACGCTCGACTTCAGCTTCAGCGGCCTGAAGACTGCCGTCGCAACGCTGGCGCGGCGCGGCTTCGATGACGAAGCGGCGCGAGCCGACCTCGCCGCCGAAGTGCAAGCGGCGATCGTCGACGTGCTCGTCGCGAAGTCGCTGGCGGCGCTCGACGCGACCGGACAGCGACGCCTCGTCGTTGCCGGGGGCGTCAGCGCCAACCGCAGCCTGCGCGAGAGGCTGACGAGCGCCTGCTCCGCCATCGGCGCGCAGGTGCACTTCCCGGAGCCTGCGCTGTGCTCGGACAACGGAGCGATGATCGCTTTCGCCGGCGCGCTGCGACTGCAGCATGCGGGCAGCGAAGCGCTGCCACGCGGACGCGCCATCGGCGGATTCGTCGTGCAGCCGCGCTGGCCGTTGGAGTCGCTGCCGGCTGTCTGAGAGGCTGCTAGCGCGAGCGACTGCCGATCCTCGATTCCTTGCCCTGCACGAGCTTGGCGAGGTTGCCCCGGTGGCGCCAGACGAGCAAGGCGCTCATCACCGTGATGGCCAGCGCATTCGGGCCGGGACCGAACAGGAACAGGTCCCACAGCGGCGCGAACACGGCCGCGACGAGCGCCGCAAGCGACGAATAGCGAAAGAAGAAGGCGATCAGCAGCCACGTGGCGAGCGCGCCCAGCCCGAGCAGCGGATGCAGCGCGAGCAACACCCCTGCCGCGGTGGCGACACCCTTGCCGCCCCGGAAGCGATGGAACGCCGGATACAGGTGCCCGACGAACACGGCGAGTGCAACGAGCGCGAGCGCGCCTTCGTCCAGCCCCCAGCGCGCGCCGAAGGCGCGCGCGAGCATCACCGCGACCCAGCCCTTCGCGCCGTCGCCGAGCAGCGTAAGCACCGCCGCGAGCTTGTTGCCGGTGCGCAGCACGTTGGTGGCGCCGGGATTGCGCGAACCGTAGCTGCGCGGATCGGCCAGCCCCATCACCCGGCTGACGAGCACGGCGAAGGAGACCGAGCCGAGCAGGTACGCCAGCACGACGGCAACCAGCGAGTACAGATTCTGCATCGCACCTTCCCCGGGACTTCTGTCGAAGTGAACGCGTGCCCGCTGCGGGCGTCGCGCGCGAGTGTACCGGCTCGCGACGGCGGCGCGACGCCTCAGTCGTCGAGCGCGCAATGCACCGCCGACGCACCGAGCTTCTCGACCAGCGCGCGCGGGTCGATCGAGACCAGGTAGCCGCGTCGCCCGCCGTTGATGTAGATGCGCGGCAGATCGAGCACGCTCGCCTCGACGAACACCGGCATCGGCTTGCGCAACCCGAAGGGCGAGGTGCCGCCGACGAAGTAGCCGCTGTGCCGCTGCGCGACGCGCGCTTCGCACGGCTCGATGCTCGTGCGACCGATCTCGCGCGCCAGCCGCTTCGTGGAGACGCGTCGGTCGCCGTGCATCAGAACGACGAGCGGGCGCCCGTCCTGGTCCTGCATCACCAGCGTCTTGACGACCGCGTGCTCGTCGATGCCGAGTTGGCGCGCCGACTCGCCGGTGCCGCCGTGCTCGACGTACTCGTAGCGGTGCTCGCCGAACTCGACGTCGTTCCGGCGCAGGAACTGCGTGGCGGGCGTCTCGCTACGGCTCATTCGCGATCCCTGTCCTCAGGCACGGACGCCACTATAAGCGCGCGTTTCAAAAAATAACGATTCTCGTTTGTATCTTCTCCTTCTCGGCGTTCATGATAATAGTTCTCATTAACATTGGGGTGGGGGATGAGACAGGCAAGCGTTCCTTCGTTTTTCGGGCAACTGCCGTGGCGACCGCGCTCGTGCTGCGCGGCGCTGCTCGGCGCCGCGCCGATCGTGCTCGCGCAGGCGCAGCCGGCGGTGACGCTGCCGACGGTCAGCGTCACCGCCCCGGCGGAGCAAGAATCCACTGGTTACCGCGCGACCGAGACGACGACGGCGACGAAAACCGGTACGCCGCTGCGCGACGTACCGCAGGCGATCACCGTCGTCCCACGGCAAGTGATCGAAGACCAGGCCACCAGAAGCCTCGCCGACGTCGTGCGCTATGTTCCCGGCGTCACGATGGGCCAGGGCGAGGGCAACCGCGACCAGCCGGTCTTTCGCGGCATCGGCTCGACCGGGGACTTCTTCGTCGACGGCATCCGCGACGACATCCCCTATTACCGCGACCTCTACAACATCGATCGCGTCGAGGCGCTCAAGGGCCCCAACGCGATGATCTTCGGACGCGGCGGTTCGGGCGGCGTGCTGAACCGAGTGACGCGCAAGGCGCAATGGGAAGACGTCAGCGAAGCGACGCTGCGCTGGGGTTCCTGGAACGAGCGTCGTCTCAGTGCCGACTTCGGCCGGCCGATCGACGACGACCTGGCGTTTCGCGTGACGGGAGTCTACGAAAACTCGGACAGCTTCCGCGACCACGTCGGGCTCGAGCGCTACGGGGTGAATCCGACGCTGGCGTGGCGCACCGCGGATCGAACGCTCGTCCGTTTGGGCTACGAGCACTTCAAGGACGAGCGCACCGCGGATCGGGGCGTGCCGTCGTTTCGCGGCCGGCCGGTGGACGCAGACCCGTCGACCTTCTTCGGCAACCCCGACCTGAGCCGAACGTCGGCGCGCGTGGATGCGTTCGATGCGGTCGTCGATCACGACTTCGGCGGCGGATGGACGTTGACGAACCATGCGCGCTGGTCCAAGTACGAAAAGTCCTACCAGAACGTGTTTCCCGGCGCGGTGAACGCCGCCGGAACAATGGTGTCGATCGCGGCCTACAACCACAGCACCGACCGCAGGAACTTCTTCAATCAGACCGACCTGCGCCTTCGAACGACGACGGCTTCGTTCGCGCACACGCTGCTCGTCGGCGCCGAGTTCGGCCGGCAGACCACCGACAACTTGCGCAACAGTGGTTTCTTCGACGGCGGCGCACTCGCCGTGCCGCTCGCCTCGCCGGTGACCTACGCCCCGGTGCGCTTCGCGCCGAGCGCCAGCGACGCCGACAACCGCAGCACGGCGAAGATCGCGGCGTTGTACGTGCAGGACCAGGTCGAGCTGTCGCCGCAATGGCAGGCGATCGCCGGCGTGCGCTTCGATCGCTTCGAGGTCGAGCTCGACGACCACCGCAACGACGGGGCGCTGTCGAACACCGACCACCTCGTCTCGCCGCGCGCTGGGATCGTCTACAAGCCGCGCGACGCGATCTCGATCTACGCGAGCTACAGCGTCGCGTTCCAGCCCCGCGCCGGCGAGCAGCTCGGTTCGCTCACCGAATCGAATCGCGCCCTCGACCCGGAAGAGTTCCGCAACGTCGAGCTCGGCATGAAATGGGACCTGCGGCGCAACCTGTCGGCCACTGCGGCGATCTACCGGCTCGAGCGCACGAACGTCGCCATCACCGACGCGGCCGATCCGACTCGCTCGGTGCTCGTCGACGGACAGCGCGCGAAGGGCCTCGAGCTGTCGCTCGCCGGCAAGCTCGCACCGCAATGGCGACTGATCGGCGGCTACGCGTACCAGGACGGCGAATACACGAGCACGCAGTCGGCGACGATCGTGCGCGGCGCGCGGCTCGCGCAATTGCCGCGACACACGTTCTCGCTGTGGAACCGCTACGACATCGACGCGAAATGGGGAGCGGGCCTGGGCGTGGTCGCGTCCAGCAGCTTCTTCCCGTCGGCCGACAACGCGGTGACGGTGCCCGGCTTCGCCCGCGTCGACGCCGCGATCCACTACGCGGTTACGCCCGACGTGCGGCTGCAGCTGAACGTCGAGAACCTGTTCGATCGCGAATACTTCGCCTCGGCGCACAGCAACAACAACATCATGCCGGGGTCGCCGCGCGCGCTGCGGGTGAGCGTTAACGCGAGCTACTGAGGACGAAGCTCGCGCGGGTCGGTAACGAAGCCGATCCGCGCGAGCCCCTTGCGCGACGCGTCCGACATCACGCGCGCGATCGTCTCGTAGGCGGTGCGCCGATCGGCGCGGATGCGCAGCTCGGTCTTCGGTTCGCGGCGCGCGGCTTCGGCGAAACGCGCGGGCAGTTCATCCGAATCGACCGGCCGGCCGTCGAGACTCGTGCGTCCGTCGGCGTCGATCGCGATTTCGAGCGCGGGCGTGTCGTGCTCGAGCGCGGCGCTCGCGGCGCGCGGCAGGTCGAGCTTCACGGCATGCGTGAGCAGGGGCGCCGTGACCATGAAGACGACCATCAGCACGAGCATGACGTCGATCAGCGGAACCATGTTGATTTCGACGATCGGCTCCTCGTCGCCTTCGTCGTCGAGCAGCGAGAACGCCATCTCATCGGCTCCCGGCGGGGACGGCGGCGAGCGCGTTGGGGGCGCTCGACGCGGCAGCGCCCAGGCCCCGCGCGCTGCGGCGACGCAGTCTCGCGGGCGCCGTTCCGGTGGCCAGCAGCGCGAGCAACTCGTGCGCGAACGCCTCGAGTCCGGTGCGCAGCGTGCGCCGCTCGCGCGCGAAGGCGTTGAACGCCATCGACGCCGGAATCGCGACGGCCAGCCCGATCCCGGTCATGATCAGCGCCTCGCCCACCGGGCCGGCGACTTCCTGAAGGCCGGCGGCGCCCGCATCGCCGATCGCGAGCAGCGCGTGGTAGATCCCCCAGACGGTGCCGAACAGGCCGACGAAAGGCGCTGTCGACGCTACGGTGGCGAGCAGCGTCTGCCCCGCCTCCAGGCGCGCGCACTCGCGCACGATCGCGCGCTTCAGTGAGCGCGCGAGAAACTCCTGCGCAGTTCCGGCTTCGATCTCGCCATCCGGCGCGCCGGCTCGATGCCGGTCGATCGCATCGAACCCGTCCTCGCAGATCCGGGAATAAGGATCGTTGCCCATGCGCGGATGCGCGCGGTGCGCCAGCGCATCGATCGCGGTCGCGCTCCAGAACGACGCGAGGAACGCGCGCGATGCGAGCCGCAGCCGCAACGCATTCAGGCCTTTCACCGCGATCCAGTACCAACTCGCCAGCGACATCGCCACCAGCAGCGCGAGCACCGACCACGCGACGCCGTCGGCGTGCTCGAGAAAATGTGCGAATCCGAGCGTCTCGTTCATCTGTCCCTTCTCCGGAGCATCAACTGTCGTTCAGGCGGAATTCGATCGGCACCAGCACCCAGGCCGCCACGTTGTCGTCGCCGCGACGCGCAGCGACGAAGCGCCAGCGACGGACCGCTTCGAGCGCCGCCTCGTCCAGGCGCAACGAACCCGACGACATCTTCAATTCCAGCCGCGACGGATGTCCGTCGCTGTCGACGCGAACGCGCAGCACGACACGGCCTTCCTCGCCGTGGCGACGCGCCGCGCGCGGATAGACCGGAGGCGGATTGCGAAGATAGGCGGCATCGAAGCGAGGCGCGCGCATCGGCACGGCGGGCGCCGCTGCCGCGAGCGCCGGCGGCGCGGCGACCGCCATGGCAGGGGCTGCTGCCGGCGGCTGCGCTTGGGGGATCGGCGTCGACGGCTGCGCAGCCACGGGCGATTCGGGCCGTTCGACGGTCCGCGGTTCGGGCAGCGGCGCCGCCGTCGCAGGCACTCGCGCCGATACCTCGCGCGGCTTCGGCTTCGGCTTCGGCCGCGGCTGCGGTGCGCGCACCGGCGCAGACGGAGACCGGGCCTGCTTCTTCGGCTCGACGGGTGGGGCCGGGCGCGGCTCGTCGCGTGGCTGCGGCTTTGCCGGCGGCTCCGGGGTCGGCTCCGGGGCGGGCTCCGGGATGAGCGCCGGCGCCGCCTGCGCGACCGGTTGCGCAATCGGCGCCGCGGCTTCGATGAACCGCACCTCGAGCGGCACCGGCGGTCTTTGCGTCGTCGCAGCCAGCCCCGCCCACGCCGCGCCGACGAGCGCGATGTGCAGCAGCACGCTCAGGCCGATGCCGGCTGCGCGACGGGCGCCGTCGTCGACTGCCGGGATTTCGCCGATCCGATGCATCGGCGAAGTCTAATACGAATCATTCTCGTTCTTGTTGATCCGGCGCAGATCCTCAGCCGCGCGGATGATGCCGTGCGTGCAGCGTCTTCAGCCGCTCGCGCGCGACGTGCGTGTAGATCTGCGTCGTCGAGATGTCGGCATGGCCCAGCAGCATTTGCACGACGCGCAGGTCGGCGCCGTGATTGAGCAGGTGCGTCGCGAACGCATGTCGCAGCGTGTGCGGCGACAGCGGCGCGTGCACTTCGGCCGCCCGCGCGTAGCGCTTGATCAGTGACCAGAACATCTGTCGGGTCATCGGGCCGCCGCGCTGGGTGACGAACAGCGCGTCGGCCGCGCGCGCGCCGAGCAACGCGGGTCGCGCCTGCTGCAGGTAGCGCACGATCCACTCGCGCGCTACCTCGCCCAGCGGCACGAGCCGCTCCTTGTCGCCCTTGCCGATGACATGCACGACGCCTTCGCCGAGCGCGACGCGCACTGTATCCAGGCCGACCAGCTCGCTGACTCGCAGTCCCGTCGCGTACAGCGTCTCGAGCATCGCGCGGTCGCGCAATCCGAGGGACGTTTCGACGTCGGGGGCGGCGAGCAGCGCTTCCACCTGCCGCTCGGACAGCGCGCTGGGAAAGCGCGGCGGCTGGCGCGCCGAGCGGATGTGCAGCGTCGGATCGTCCTCGCGCACGCGCTCGCGCACCAGGTACCGGTAGAAGCGCCGAAAGACGGTGAGTCGCCGATTGCTGCTCGACGGGCGCGATCCGGCGTGGCGCGCGGCGATGTAGGCCTGCAGGTCGGCGGCGCTCGCCTCGTGCAGCGCCGCGCGCATCGGGTCGCCGAGCCAAGCGGCGAGCGCCGCCAGATCGCGCCGATATGCGGCGAGCGTATTGCGCGACAGCCCGTCCTCGAGCCAGACCGCATCGCAGAACGCTTCGACCCAGCGCTCGGCAGGATCGTGCTTCGTGCTCACGTACCCCGGTTTCCGATGTCGTCCTTCGGCGAAGGACGGCCGAGCAGCGCGCGTCCTAGCTCCGCGTCGATCGGCCGCTCGCCGATGAAGGCGCGCAGCAACGCATCGAACAGATCGTCCCCCGGGGCGCCGACCGCGAGCGTCGTGCCGCCGACGCTCAGGCGCGTGGCCCCGTCGACGGCATCGATGTCGAGCCGATCGCCTTTCTGCAGCCGGTCGAGCGCGATGAACGGCCCGAGCAGGCGCTCGAGCCGCGGCTGCAACGACGCAAAGGCCGGCTCGCTCGTGTTCGCCCGCATCGCCGAGACGATGCGCTCGACGACCCAGTCGGTGGACAGCGCGGTGAGCATCGTCAGCGACAGCCTGCGCGGGCCGGATTGCGCAAGGAGTTCGTGCGCCTGCGACGACGGCTTCGTGACGTAGAGCGCAGCGACGTAGGTGCGCACCACGTACAGCGTGCGTTCGCCCGCGCCGTTCAGCTGAAGCCGCGCGCCGCCGAGCTCGATGGAGTCGTCCACTTCGACGCCGGCGACCTCGACCGCTCGCGCGACGGGCGCCGCCGACAGCGCGAGCCACGCAACGAGCGCCATCGCGGCGCCCAGAGCACGAGCCGCGCCGGTACTCGATGCTCGTCGTCTCGCGTTGCGCTGTCGCGTCCTGCCCACCGTTGTCGTCCGCCCGGAAATTGCCGCTGCTGCACGACGACGCACTTGACGCGTGCCGTCGCGCGATGGGCGCCGACTATAACGCGAGCGACGAATGATGCGCGCAGCGAATCGTCGAATGCACGGGCGATACACTGCGCCCGCATGAACCCGGTCGCAGCCCTGTTCCCCGATCTCGCGCTGATCGCGATCGGCCAGCTGTTGCTGCGCTCGCTGGTGCGCGAACGCAGCGTCTGGAACGGACTCGAGAAGCTGATCTACTACGTCCTGTTCCCGGCGCTGTTGTTCGACACGATCCTGCACATGCGCCTGGAATTGTCGACGGCGCTGCCGGCGGTCGTCGTCGCCTTGGTGGCGATCGGGTCGGGCATCGGCCTGGGCTGGCTCGCGCGTCCGCTGCTGGACCCGGATCCGGCGCGCTTCGCAGCGGGCGTGCAGTGCGCCTTCCGCTTCAATTCGTACGTGATGCTCGCACTGTCGCAGCGCGTGGGCGGCGAAGCCGGGCTCTCGCTGGCGGCGATCCTGATCGGCGTGAGCGTTCCGGTCGTGAACTTCGCCGCGGTGATTCCGCTCGCCCGCCATGCGCAGAGCCGCCTCGGTGCGGAGCTCGCGCGCAATCCGCTAATCCTCGCGACACTCGCCGGCTTGATCGGCCACGCGCTCGGCCTAAGCCTGCCGAAGCCCGTCGAGGCGACGCTCGGGCGCCTGGGCGGCGCGTCGATCGCGCTCGGGCTGCTCGCGGTGGGCGCGGGCCTGCAGCTCGATGCGTTGCGCGGCGGCTGGCGCGGTTCGCGAGCGACGCTCGCGCTCGGCGGCTGGATCACCGCGGTGAAGATGCTCGCGATGCCGGCAACGGCCTACGCGCTTTCAGCGGCGATCGGCCTGGACGCGCCCGCGCGGGCGATCGTCGTGCTCTACGCCGCGATGCCGACGGCGCCGTCGGCGTACATCCTGGCAGCACGCATGGGCGGCGACGCTTCGTTCACCGCACTGCTGATGACCGTGTCGATGCTCGTCGCGGTCGTGACGCTGCCGGCGTGGCTCGCGCTGCTGCTCTGATCCCGCGCCGCTCAGAACCGATACACGAGTTCGCCGTAGAACGTGCGCCCCGGCTGGCGGGTAAAGACGAAATACTTGCGATCGGCGAGGTTGTCGATCGACAGGTTCACGCCCCAGTTGCGATCGATCTGCCACCCGACACGGGCACTGGCGACCGTGTAGCCGTCGTAGGAGGTGTAGACCCCTTCGACGCGGTCCTGGTTCAGGTCGTCGCCCGAGCCGAACACATGATCGACGTGTCGCAGCGCGAGCAGCCCGCTCCAGGCGCCCTGGCGATACTCGAGCCCCGCGGACCAGCTCGTTCTCGGCACGTCGGTGAGCTTCTTGCCGACCATCGCCGGAACCGAATCGTTCTCGGTGACCACGAAGCGGAAATGGCGCGTGACCGAGCCGAAGGCTACGAGCCCCGATACGGGCGTCGGCCAGCGCAGGCTCGACTCGATGCCGTCTACGTCGGCGCCGGCGACGTTCTCGTTCTGCAGGCGGCGCAACGTCGGGGTGCTGCCCGGCAGCGTGCGTCGGTAGATGAGGTCTTCGAGTCGTTGGCGATAGACGGTGACCGACGCGCGCCGTTGCCCGCCCAGCGAGAGGTCGGCGCCGAGCTCGAAGGCCGAGACGCGCTCGGGGACCAGATCGGGCGCGGCGAGCGTCTCGAGCAGGAGCGGACCGGCGCGCACCACCGAGCTGCCGTACAGGTCGAAGAGCGCCGGCGGGCGAAAGCCGCGACCGTAGGAGGCGCGCAGCGCCAGCGCCGGCCGCGCCTGCCAGACGATCGCGAGCTTCGGGCTGAACTGGTCGAAGCTGCGCTCGTCGAAGCGCTGCTCGACGAGCGTCGGCGAATTCTGGATCGCGTAGCCCTGGGTCTCGAAACGATCGTATCGGCCGCCGACGTAGAGACTCCAGCCGGGCGCCAGGTCGTGCTCGCTCTGCAGGAACGCCGCGACGTTCGAGGCCCGGCCGCCGTCGCCGCTCAGCTGCGCGCGGACACTATCGGAGTCGCGCCAGTCCGAGAGCAGCGAGTCGGAGCGATCGAGCTTGCTGTGGTTCATCGAGATGCCGCCGACCAGCGCCCAGTTCGCCGACATCGGCGTGCGCAGGCTCAACTCACCATCGATCCGTCGATTGGGCTGCTCGGTGAGCACGCCGGGGCCGCTCGCGTACTGCGCTCCGGCGCCCGCCTGCGAAAAGAAGAAATCGTGCCGCAATACACCGATCTGGGCCTGCAGGCGGCTGCCGCCGTCGAAGCGATGTGCCGCGCGCACGAAAGCGCGGCGATCGCGCTCGCCGGCGGGCGTCGGCGTGAACCAGTCGGTCTGCCCCAGCGACAGCTGTCGCGCCACGCCGGCGTCGTCGAACGAAACCTGTCCGGCGAAGACCGCGTTGCCCGCCGCGTCGCGCAGGAAGCTGCGCGGACGCGAGTAGCCGACCGAATACTCGCCCCAGCCGAGCCCGGCAACGAGGTCGGTTGCAGCGGCCGGAGAGAAATACAGGCTCAGCTGCGCGTTGTCCTGGTACCAGGGGCGGGCACCGGCCGTGCCGACCTGGT
The DNA here is from genome assembly GCA_023389055.1 of Pseudomonadota bacterium. Taxonomy (GTDB): domain Bacteria; phylum Pseudomonadota; class Gammaproteobacteria; order Burkholderiales; family Burkholderiaceae_E; genus Zeimonas. Next base: position 147,789 of record JAEWFA010000006.1, read on the forward strand.
AGCGCGCGCTGCCGTCGGGATCGCGGGTCGGGACGACGCCGGTGACGGGCGTGGCGGGCGGCGCGGTCGTCCCGGGCCTGGGCTGGAACTGCTGCTTGACGACCGAGTCGCTGTCCGGGTCGCCGTCGCTTTCGCGATACGCCACCGACATCGACACGCCCAGCCCGCTCTCGTAGCGCTTGCGATGCACGATCGACGCGCCGCGTTGGCGAAACGTTCCCGCCCCGAGGCGCACTTCGGTGAGCGGATCGTCGGGCGCGGCGGTGATGAAGTTGATCACGCCGCCCATCGCACTGCCGCCGTACAGCGCCGAGTACGGGCCGCGCACGACCTCGACGCGCTCGACGCTCGCCAGCGGAATGGCGGCCACGTCGATGCCGCCGGTGAGTGCGTTGTTCACCGGCTGGCCGTCGATCATCACCAGCGTGCGCGGCGTACGCGGAACGCCGCGCAACGACAGCACGGCCTGCCCACTGCCGGGAAAGTTCGTTCCCATCGCGGCGCCGCGGATGTACAACCCCGGCACGTCGGAGAGCGCATCACCCAGGCGCAGCGGATTTCGCTCCTCGAGTTCGCGCGGCCCGACGACGGTGACGCTCGCCGGAACGTTCAGCGTCTCGGCGGCGGAACGCGTGGCCGTGACGACGACCGATTCGAGCGCGCGATCCTCGTCGGTGCGCGCGCGATCGCCCGCCGCGGGAGCGCCGGGCGAAGTCGCGTCGCCGCTTCCCGGCGCGCCTTGTTGCGCGAACGCGGGGATCGGCGCGGCAAGCGCAGCGCAGAGGACGACGCCGGCAACGACTGCTTCGCGCGACATCGCAAAAAGCGGAACGGCGCGAGCAAGGAAAGCCGGACTTCGTGACTTCGCGTTCCGCGATTTCGAGCCTCGCGATTGCACGAGGTACATCTCGCAAACGAAACTCGCACGATCCGCGCGCACGCTCGCGGCCTCGGGACGGGACGAGGCCCGGACGGAACCCGGCCCAGGAGTCGAAAAGGGATTCATTCGCAATGGGTCGTCGTTCTTCCGCACCGGCGCGCATTGTCGTGCTGCATTGCAGCGCAACAGTTGACTCTCATCAATGAGCACCCCGTTGCCCTCCTTGATGATCCACTCAGCGCCCATCGGTTCCGGGGCGATTTCCAGAGGAAACCGCAGATGAAAGTGATCGCACGCATGACGCCGGCAGCCTGGGTCGCCGCCGCGCTGATGGCTGGCGCGCCCGCGTGGGCGCTCGCGCAGGCCAACAAGCAGGAACACGTGTCACCGCCGGAGGCCGCCTACCAGGCCGGCGGCTCGCCGCTCGGCGCCGACGAGATGCACCAGGACGTGAATCCGAAGGCTCCGAAGATGACGGAGAAGGAGTTCGAGCGGTCCAAGCAGATCTACTTCGAGCGTTGCGCCGGCTGTCACGGCGTGCTGCGCAAGGGTGCCACGGGCAAGCCGCTGACGACCGATATCACGCTCGAGCGTGGTTCCGAATATCTGAAGACGTTCATCAAGTACGGCTCGCCGGCAGGCATGCCGAACTGGGGCACGTCGGGCGAGCTGTCCGACGAAGAAGTCGACATGATGGCGCGCTACATCCAGCAGTCGCCTCCCACTCCGCCCGAGTGGAGCATGGACGACATGAAGAAGACCTGGAAGGTCGTGATCGCGCCCGACCAGCGTCCGAAGAAGAAGATGAACAACTACGACATCTCGAACATCTTCTCGGTGACGCTGCGCGACACCGGCGAGGTGGCGCTGATCGACGGGGCGTCGAAGAAGATCATCAGCATCGTGAAGACCGGCTACGCGGTGCACATCTCGCGCACGTCGGCGTCGGGTCGCTACGTCTACGTGATCGGCCGTGACGGCAAGATCAACCTGATCGACCTCTGGATGGAGAAGCCCGACAACGTCGCCGAGATCCGCATCGGCCTGGAGGCCCGCTCGGTCGAGACGTCGAAGGACAAGAAGTACGAGGACAAGCTCGCGATCGCCGGTGCCTACTGGCCGCCGCAGTACGTGATCATGAAGGGCGACACGCTCGAGCCGCTTCGTGTGCAGTCCACGCGCGGCATGACCGTCGACACGCAGGAGTACCACCCCGAGCCGCGCGTCGCCTCGATCGTCGCCGTGCACGACAAGCCGCAGTTCATCGTGAACGTCAAGGAGACGGGCAAGATCATGCTCGTCGACTACACCGACCTGAAGAACCTGCGCACCACCGAGATCGGCGCGTCGCGCTTCCTGCACGACGGCGGCTGGGACGCCTCGAAGCGCTACTTCCTGGTCGCGGCGAACCAGTCGAACCAGGTCGCGGTCGTCGACAGCAAGGACAACGCGCTCGAGGCGATCGTCGACGTCGGCAAGATCCCGCACCCGGGTCGCGGCGCGAACTTCGTGCATCCGAAGTACGGCCCGGTCTGGGCCACGGGTCACCTCGGCGACGAGACGATCGCGCTGATCGGTACCGATCCCGCCAAGCACAAGAAGGAAGCGTGGAAGGTCGTGCAGTCGTTGAAGGCGCAGGGCGGCGGCAACCTGTTCATCAAGACGCACCCGAAGTCGAGCAACCTGTGGGTCGACACGCCGCTGAACCCCGACGCGAAGCTGAACCAGTCGATCGCGGTGTTCGACATCAAGAACCTCGACAAGCCGTACGAGGTGCTGCCGATCGCCGACTGGGCAAAGGTGGGCGAAGGTGCCAAGCGCGTCACGCAACCCGAGTACAATAAGGCCGGCGATGAGGTCTGGTTCTCGGTGTGGAGTGCGAAGAACCAGGAGTCCGCGATCGTCGTGGTCGACGACAAGACGCGCAAGCTGAAGGCCGTCATCAAGGATCCGAAACTGATCACGCCGACCGGCAAGTTCAACGTCTACAACACGCAACACGACGTCTACTGATCACGGGAGAAGCGAAGCGATGAAGCGTTCCCTCTGGATGGGCCTGGCGGCCGCTGCGGCGATCGCCACCGTTTCGGCGCCGGCCATGGCCGATGTCGCGATGGCGAAGAAGTACAACTGCACCGCGTGCCACGCGGTCGACAAGAAGCTCGTCGGTCCGTCGTACCAGGACGTCGCCAAGAAGTACCAGGGCGACAAGACCGCGGAGGCGAAACTCATCGACAAGGTGAAGAAAGGCGGTTCCGGCGTCTGGGGCCCCGTCCCGATGCCGCCGAACCCGAACGTTCCCGATGCGGACGTGAAGGCGCTGGTCGAATGGGTCCTCGCCGGAGCGAAGTAAGCCGGCGCGGCACTCGATCGGAACAGGGCGACCCCGAGGGGTCGCCCTTTTTCTTTGGCGTGCGCGCAGTGCGGCGGCCAGTCGTTCGGGACGCGACCGCACAGGTGCCCGTGCGGGGAGCCGCTGCGGCAGCGGTCCTCGTCGCATTGCTTGCCGCTGCCGGCGCCGCCGCCGACCCGGTGCGAGCGACGGGCATCGTGCTCGTCGCGCCCGATGCATCGCATCTTCAGGCGCTCGATTGCGCCGACGGCCGGGAAACCGCTTCGTTCGCGCTGCCGGCGCCCGAACGCTCGGTCGTGCTGGCGCCGCAAGGCGACGCCGCGTTCGTCGCCGCCGGCGGGCAGTTGCTGCGCCTGCGCTTACCGTCCCTTGCCTTGCAGGCGCGCGCCGCGCTCGAACCCGACATCGACTCGCTCGTCGCTTCAGGGGGACCCGACGGCATCGTGCTCGCCGCCGGCTCCGGCCGAACGCCGTTGTCGGCGCGCGACCCGGCGACGCTGGACTCGCTGCACGAATACCGGCTCGATGAAGGCACGCGCGCAAGCGTCTCGTCGGTCGTCGACCGGCCGCAGCGCTCGCGCTTCGTCATCGCTTTTTCCGATCTCGACGAGGTCTGGGAAATCGATTACAGCCGCGACGCGCCGCCGGTGCTGCGCGGGCTCGTGCACGACTACCGGATGCGCGAGGCGGTCGAATTGCCCGGGCGCTTCACGCCGCGGGCATTCAAGGTGCCGGGCGCCACACGCTCGCTCATCGCCGGCAGCGCCCCGCACGAGGTGCTCCGCATCGACGCGTCCGGTGCGCTCGGGGTGCTGAACCTGAACGTGCGGCGGGAAATCGAACGCCCGCACGTCGGCTCGGTTCCGGCGCCCGGGCGCATCGCCGCCTGGCAGGGCGCGCGTTCCCGCGGCTGGGTGCTGGCCGACCCCGCGGGCTCGACGCTGCGCGTGCTCGATGCCTCTTCGTGGAAGCTCGTCGAGCCGATGCCCGTCGACGGAGAAGTGCTTGCTGTCGCCGCGCTCGACGACGGCGCCGTGCTGCTCGCGCTCGATCGGGCCGGCAGGATCGCGCTCGCGCGCGCCGACGTCGAAGCGCGCCGCTCGCGCGACCTCGTCGAAGGGGCGCGGTCCGGCCAGCCGCCCTATCGGCTCGTGCGCGGCGTCGGATGCACCGCGCTCGTCGACGCAGGCAACCGCTGGATCGGCGGAATCAGGCAAGGAACTGGCGCAGCCGCTCCGGGTCGAGGATCGTGATCTCGGCGCCTTTCACCGTGATGAGTTTTTCCTGGCTGAGCTCGCCGAGGATGCGCGAGAAATGCTCGGGCGTGAGATTCAGCCGCGACGCGATCACGCCCTTGCTCGTGTCGAGCACGATGCGGATCGGCGCCGTCGGGTCGTCCTGCTGTTCGATATCGCGCAGCAGGTAACCGATCACCCGCTGCATGCCCGAACGCAGCGAATACGCCTCCACGTCGTGCACGAGGCCGACCAGGCGCCGGCTCAGCCCGGCGAGCATCATTCGCGCGAGCCGTCGGTCGCGCAACAACTCGGCGTCGAGCGTGGCCTTCGAGATGTGCAGAAGCAGCGAGTCGGCCAGGCATTCGGCGTTCACCGGGTACGGGCGATCGAGGAACATCGCCGCCTCGCCGAACGACTGGCCCGGCCCGAGGATCTCGATGACTTTCTCGGTGCCCTGCGGCGAAACGAATCCGAGCTTCACGCGCCCGTAGACGACGATGTGAAAGCCGACGCAGGGCTCGCCGCGACGGAAAAGGATGCGCCCCTTCTGGATGCGCAGCTCGGTCGTGCCCGTCGCAATCCGGTCGAGATCCTCGGTGCCCAGCTCGTGGAAGAGCGCGAGGTTCGCGAGGAACGTCCGGGTCATCACTTTCGGGGCGCGCACGGGTTCGGGTTTCCTCGCTGCGATCAGGTGGGTCGGGTGTCTCGATCGCTATTGTGTACCGAAGCCGAATCGTCGATTGCCTCCCGCCGGGGCTGCATCTCGTCGTCCGGCTCGCGCAGCGGCGCGCCGAGCCGCCGCAGTGCCCAGCACACGTGCTCGCGCACCAGCGCCGACGGGTCGCCGATGCGCGCCTGCAGCGCTGCGATCACCGCATCACCGCCCGCGCTGTTGCCCAGCGCCACCGCGAGGTTGCGAAGCCACCGCTCGTGGCCGATGCGGCGGATCGGCGAGCCCGCGAGGCGCGCCTCGAATTCCCGCTCGCTCCAGGCGAAAAGCTCGACGAGCGACGCCTCGTCGAGCCGTTCGCGCACGGCGAAATCGCCCAGCACCGCGGGCCGGGCGAAGCGGTTCCACGGGCACGCGATCTGGCAATCGTCGCAACCGTAGATGCGGTTGCCGATCGCCGGCCGAAGCGCCTCGGGGATCGCCCCCTTGTGCTCGATGGTCAGGTACGAGATGCAGCGACGTGCATCGAGCCGGTACGGCGCTACGATCGCACCGGTGGGACACGCAGCGATGCAGCGCGTGCACGTTCCGCAATGCTCGTCGACTGCATCGCCCGACGGCAATTCGAGATCGGTGTAGATCGTGCCGAGGAAGAAAGTCGAGCCGCGGCGCGCATCGATCAGCAACGTGTGCTTGCCGCGCCAGCCGAGTCCGGCGCGGCTCGCGAGCTCGACTTCCATCACCGGCGCGGAGTCGCAGAAGACGCGGTAGCCGAAAGGGCCGACTTGCGCTTCGATTCTTTCGGCGAGCCGCTGCAGGCGCGCGCGAACCACCTTGTGGTAATCGCGCCCCAGCGCATAGCGCGAAACATAGGCACGTCGTTCATCGGCGAGCGTGGCGCGCGCCGCATCGAGCCAGCGCGGGTCGCGCGGCGCGTACTCGAGCGCGACCATTACGGCGCGAACGGTGCCGTCCACCAGCTCGGCCGGACGCGCGCGCTTGGCGCCATGGCGCGCCATATAATCCATCTCGCCGTGGAAGCCGGCGTCGAGCCAGGCCTGCAGCCCCGGCTCGGCGCTCGACAGATCGACGTCGGCCACGCCCAGCGACGCGAAGCCCAGCTCGCGCGCCCATTTGCGCAGCGTTTCCACGTCCGGCAATGTCGTCGTGCCGTCCCCCGCCCGGATTCGCCCAGCCTGCATGCGCCGATTCTAGTGTCCTGCCGCGACCGACCCACGCTGCACCTGCCCGACGCGCGCGCTACCGAGGCGCTCGCCAGCCGCCTGGCTGCACGCCTCGAACCGGGCTTCGTGCTGTACCTGTCCGGCGACCTCGGTGCCGGCAAGACGACCTTCGTGCGCGCGCTGCTGCGAGCGCTCGGTTTCGCCGGCCGAGTGAAAAGTCCGAGCTTTTCGCTGCTCGAATCTTATGATTTGTCGAAGTTTCGACTGTATCATTTTGATTTCTATAGATTCGACTCCGATCAGGGCTGGCTCGATGCGGGTTTCGAGGAATTCATCGGGGCGCCGAACGTCGCCATCGTCGAATGGCCGGAGCGCGCGGCCGGGACGCTGCCGGCGCCCGACCTGCACCTATACCTGCGCTTCGGCCGCGACACGAACCCCGACGAGCGCATCGTCGAGGCGATCGCCGGCACCGATCGGGGACGCGCGTGCCTGAAGGTGCTGGCGCCGGCCGACGGACGCTGCTGAAGCTGGGCGCCGGGGCGCTGCTCGCGCTCGACGTGCGGCTGGCGCAGGCCGCGTCGATCCACGGCGTGCGCGTCTGGCCGGCGCGCGACTACACTCGCGTGACGCTCGAGCTCGACCGGCCGCTGAAATCGACGCAGCTGCAGCTGTCCGATCCGCCGCGGCTCGTCGTCGACCTCGAGGGGCTGGAGATCGACCTCGCACTGCGCGAGTTGGTCGCGAAGATCCAGCCCGACGATCCGTACATCGCCCGCGTTCGCGTCGGCCAGAACCGTCCGCACGTCGCGCGCCTCGTCTTCGACCTGAAGAGCGAGGTCGCGCCGCAGTTGTTCACGCTCGCCCCGGCAGGCGCGTACCGGCATCGACTCGTCATCGATCTGTATCCGGTCGTGCCGATCGATCCGTTGCAGGCGCTGCTCGACGAGGCGCGCACGCGCGAGCGGGAGCGACAGCCGATGCACGGTGCAGCGGATCCGCTGGCGGGCTGGCTCGAGCAGCGCAGCGGCGACGCGCACGACGGGAAGCACTCCGGCGCAACCCGCGGCGGCACGGCGCGTGCCGACGATTCCGCCACCGAGGACGAGTCCCCGCTGCCGACAAGCGAGCGCGGTACGGCGCTGGCCGATGCCGCAGACGCGGCGCACCCGAGCGCGACCTCCGTTTCAGCGCACCCGCAGCCCAGCGCATCGAAGCGCCCGGCGCGTGCGCCGCGCACGGCGGCGATGACGCGGCTGGTGACCATCGCGATCGACGCCGGGCACGGCGGCGAGGATCCCGGCGCGATCGGCCGGCACGGCACCCGGGAGAAGGACGTCGTGCTGCGCATCGCGCAGCGACTGCGTGAGCGCATCACCGCGGAGCCGTCGATGCGCGCGTTCATGATCCGCGACGGCGACTATTTCGTGCCGCTCGCCACCCGCGTGGCGAAGGCGCAGCGCGTGCAGGCCGACCTGTTCGTCTCGATCCACGCCGACGCCTTCGTGCGGCCCGAGGCACGCGGCGCGTCGGTCTACGTGCTGTCGGAGCGCGGCGCGACGAGCGCGGCGGCAAGATGGCTCGCGCGGCGGGAGAACGATTCCGACCGCATCGGCGGCGCCCGTTTCGCGACGCGCAACGCCGAGGCACGGCGCGTTCTGCTCGATCTGTCGACCAAGGCGCAGATCCAGGACTCGTCGCGGCTGGGAAGGATGGTGCTCGCGCAACTCGGCGACGTCGGCACGCTGCACAAGCCGGCGATCGAACAGGCCGGCTTCGCGGTGCTCAAAGCACCGGAAATCCCCTCGATTCTCGTCGAAACGGCGTTCATCAGCAATCCGCAGGAGGAACGCCGGCTGGCCAGCGGACACTATCAGGCACGCGTGGCCGACGCGATTTACCGCGGCCTGGCCACCTACCTGCGCCGGCATCCGCCCCCGGCGAAGGCGCAGGCGACCTGACGACGCCCGGCGTAGAACGGTGCCCCTCCCGCGCCGCGGGCTACCAGCCGACGCGATTGGACGACGCCTGCGGGTTCTCCAGCCGATACCCGATGCCGCGCAACGTGCTGATGCGTGCACCGCTGCCGGCAAGTTTCGCGCGCAGCCGCGACACGTAGACCTCGATGGCGTTCGGCGCCAGATGCTCGTGAACGCCGGTGATCGCCTGCATCAGGTCTTCCTTGGTGACCGGCGTGCCGACGTGCTCGACGAGCTGCTCGAAGATCGACCACTCGCGCGGCGTGAGGTCGATCGGAACCGAGCCGCAGCGGACTTCGCGCTTGCGACTGTCGACGACCAGTTCGCCGCAGAAGACGACGTCGGCAGCGCCCGCCTCCTCGCGTCGACGCACCAGCGCGGCGCTGCGCGCAACGAGCTCGCGCGACTCGAATTCGCCGGCAAGATAGTCGCTCGCGCCGGCGTCGAGCGCGGCGATCCGGGCATCGACGTCTTCCGCCTTCGTGAGAATCAGCGCCGGCACGCGGATTCCCCGGCCGCGCACCCCGCGCAGCCATTCGAGCGGCGTGCCCGCATCGGCGCGCAGGTCGAGCACGATTGCCCCGGCCGGCGCGACACGCAGCAACGGGTCTAGTTTTTCGGTATCGGCTACCGCCTCCACATCGAGTCCGGCGTCGCGCAGCGGGGCGACGATTCGGCTCGAGGCGTCGGGGGCATCGGTGACGACTAGGGTTTTCATTGGCGCGGCCCCGTTTATTCCTGTCGATCCGTGCATTTCCGGACCTCAGCCATCGACAGGAGCAAGGCGCGTGCCGCCGTCTGCGCTGCGGAATAGACCGTGCCGAACCGCCCGCGCCGCAAGCGGCGGCTCAACCCGACGAAGATCGTTGCGCCGGCACACGAGAATGGCGCTGGCGGCGTGCGTGCAGCACGTGCCGCAGCACCTCGAACAGCGCTGGCAGCCCGGGGATGACGATCATCGCAAGCGTCACCCACTCGAAATGCTCCTTCACCCACGCGGTGTTGCCGAACAGGTAGCCGATCGTCGTGAGACCGGCCACCCATAGCGTACCGCCGATGATGTTGTAGAGCGCAAAGCGCGGGTACCGCATCCGCGCGACGCCGGCCACGAACGGCGCGAAAGTGCGCACGAAGGGCAGGAAACGCGCGATGACGATTGTCATCGGACCGTGGCGCTCGTAGAAAGCATGCGTGCGGTCGAAGGCGGTCTTGTCGAAGAAGCGCGACTTCTCCCAGCCGAAGACCTTCGGGCCGAAATAGTGGCCGATCGAGTAGTTCACCGCGTCGCCGAGGACGGCTGCGACGATCAGCAGCGCGATCACCACGCCGATTTCGAGACCGCCGACGGCGGCCAGCGTGCCCGCAACGAAAAGCAGCGAATCGCCCGGCAGGAACGGCATGACGACGAGCCCGGTCTCGACGAAGATGATCGCGAACAGGATCGCGTAGACCCAGACTCCGTACTGCTCGACGACCGCCGCCAGGTGCCGATCGAGGTGCAGGAAGAGGTCGAGCAGCTGGGAGACGTCCATCGGCCGCGATGGTACACGCCGCGCTCCTATAATCGCGCGATGCTTTCCGCTGCGCCCGCCGTTCGCGGCCCGTCGAGCCGTCCGATCGCGCGGCTCGCCGATCGACTGATCAGCCAGATCGCCGCCGGCGAAGTGGTCGAGCGGCCCGCGTCCGTCGTGCGCGAGCTGCTCGAGAACGCGCTCGATGCGGGCGCCGGCCGCGTTCGCCTGCGCATCGAGGAAGGCGGCGTGCGGCGCATCGTCGTCGCCGACGACGGCTGCGGGATCGAACGCGCGCAACTGCCGCTGGCGCTGGAGCGCCACGCCACCAGCAAGATCGCCACGCTCGACGAGCTCGAACGCGTCGGCACGCTGGGCTTTCGCGGCGAGGCGCTCGCTTCGATCGCCTCGGTGGCGCGCCTGCGGCTCACCAGCCGCGCAAGCGCCGAAGACTGCGCGTGGCGCATCGACGCCGATACCGGCGAGATCGAACCGGCGCCGGCGGCGCGCGGCACGCAGGTCGAGGTGCTCGACCTCTTCTCGGCTACGCCCGCGCGGCGCAAGTTCCTGCGCAGCGCCGCCACCGAGAGCGCGCACTGCGTCGACGCGTTCCGGCGCATCGCACTGGCGCACGAATCGGTCGGCTTCGAGCTGCAGGTCGACGATCGGCGCACCGAATCGCTCGAGCCGGCCGACTGGACGCGGCGCGCGCTCACTGCGCTGGGCGACGAGTACGACGACGCCCACCGCATCGTCGACGTCGACGCGGGCACGCTGCGCGTTCGCGCGGTGCTCGGCCTGCCGACGCACAACCGCGCGCGTGCCGACCGGCAATTCCTCTACGTGAACGGTCGCTTCGTGCGCGACCGGATGCTCGGCTACGCGCTGCGCCAGGCCTACGCGGACCTGATGCACGGCGATCGCCACGCGGCCTGGGCGGTGTTCGTGACGATCGATCCGTCGCAGGTCGACGTCAACGTGCACCCGGCGAAGATCGAGGTGCGCTTTCGCGACCCCACCGGCGTGCGTTCGTTCGTCTTTCATGCCGTCGAGGCCGCGCTGCGCGCTTCGGCAGGCGAGCGCGGCGACGCGATCGCGCTCGCCGCGGCGGCCAGCGTCGCCCGGCAACCGGGGCCCGTGCCGTTGCGCGATGCGCCGGCCCCGGGGCGCCTGGATCTCGTGCGCGAGCCGCCTGCGCCGATGCCTTCGTTTTCGGCATCGACGCTCGCGTCGTCGCCCCTCACGTCATCGCCTGCCGCGTTGCCGCTCGCCGCGATGCCGCCCGAACCGTTCGGTTCCGCATCGCGAGCGCAGCCGGCCGCGGACGAAGACTTCCCGCTGGGCCACGCGATCGCGCAACTGCACGGCACGTGGGTGCTCGCGCAGAACCGCCACGGCCTCGTCGTCGTCGACATGCACGCAGCGCACGAGCGGGTCGTCTACGAGCGGATGAAGGCGTCGTATGCGGCGCGTTCGGTTCCGGTGCAGCCGCTGCTGGTTCCCGTCGTCTTCCGCGCCGATGCCTTCGAGGTCGCGCTCGTCGACGACGAGGCCGAGACGATCGCCGGCTTCGGCCTGGAGCTCTCGGTGCTCTCGGCGCAGTCGATCGCCGTGCGCGCGGTGCCGGCGGCGCTGGCGCGCGCCGACGCCGAAGCGCTCGCCCGATCGGTGCTCGCCGAGTTGCGCGAGCACGGCGTCTCGCGCGTGCTCGCCGAACGCAGCGACGCGCTGCTGGCGACGATGGCGTGTCATGGCTCGGTGCGGGCGAACCGACGACTCACGCTCGAAGAGATGGACGCGTTGCTGCGCGAGATGGAACGAACGCCGGCGGCCGACCAGTGCAACCACGGCCGCCCGACCTGGCTGCAGGTTCCGCTCGACGAACTCGATCGCTGGTTCCTGCGCGGGCGCTGAAACGATGCCCTACGCGGCGGGCGACGCGGCACTCGCGCCACTGCGCGACGCCCGATGAGTTTCGCGGACGACGCTGCGCCGCTCGTGATGCTGCTCGGCCCGACCGCCTCGGGCAAGAGCGGAATCGCACTTCGGCTCGCGCAAAGCCTGCCGCTGGAGATCGTCAGCGTCGATTCGGCGCAGGTATACCGCGGTCTGGACATCGGCACGGCGAAGCCGGACGCGGCCGAGCGCGCCGCGGTCGCGCACCACCTGATCGACATCGTCGATCCCGCCGAACGCTACTCGGCGGCGCGCTTCGTCGAAGACGCGCTCGTGGCGATCGCCGACATCCGCTCGCGCGGACGCATGCCGCTGCTGGTCGGCGGCACGATGCTCTACGCGCGTGCGCTCGCCGAAGGGCTGCATCCGCTGCCCGGCGCACAACCGGAAGTTCGCCGACGGCTCGAGGCCGAAGCGCTCAGCTTCGGCTGGCCGGTGCTGCACCGCCGACTCGCCGAAATCGATCCCGCTTCGGCCGCTCGCATCGATCCGTCGGATGCGCAGCGCATCCAGCGCGCGCTGGAAATCTTCGAGACGACGCGCCGAACGATGACCGACTGGCTGGCCGCGCCCGTGCCTGCCCCGCCCACCGGCAGTGCGCGCATCGTTCGCATCGCGCTCGAACCCATCGATCGCGCGTCACTGCACGCACGCGTCGCGGCGCGCTTCGACGCGATGCTCGCCGCCGGGTTCGTCGACGAGGTTCGCGCGCTGCGCGCTCGCGGCGACCTCTCGCCTTCACTGCCTTCGATGCGCAGCGTCGGCTACCGCCAGGCGTGGCAGTGGCTCGACGCGGGCGGCCGGGTCGAGACGTTGCGGGAAGCCGGCATCGCCGCCACGCGCCAACTGGCCAAGCGCCAGCTCACCTGGCTGCGCGCAACCCCCGCACGCCTCTCGATCGATCCCTTCGCCCCAGACGCGTTCGACCGCCTCGCCACGCTGATCGACGAACGCACCAAATAGTCCGCGCGACGGCCGCTCCGCGCAGCCCCCTCACCCTTCACCCTTTACCCTTCACCTCCCCAATCAATCGAACGAGAACGAATACAGCAGATCGAGCGCCGTGTCGGTGCCCGTCTGCGCGCGTACCGAAAGCCGGTCGGTGATCTCGTACTGGATTCGCAGCAGGTTCCAGATGCCGCGCAGTCCCTGCTCGTAGGTGACGAGTACGCGCGAGCCCAGCCGCTTGCCGATCGCGACGACGTTCTGCGCGGCGGTCGGCGCCGGCGATCCGGAGGCGCTTTGTCCGGGGAACGTCGCACCGAAATCCGGGTTGAATGCGTCGCCCGAGCTGGCACTGCGGATCGTCAGCACGTCGAGCCCGAGCGTATGCGCGAGTCCGCCCGAGACGCCGCCGCCGCTGCTGCCCATCAGCGACGCCGCGGCCGCGCGTAACGCGGCCATCTGCGCGCCGCTGCTCGCGTCGTCGAAGCCCACGCCGAGCACGAGCCACGACAGCTTCTCGGCATCGGGCACCTCGGGATCGGAGACGAGCTTCACGCGCGGCGACAGAACGGTGCCGGTCACCGCCACGCCGGCTTTCACCGGCGTTGCGAGCCGCATCGCGACGATGTCGAGCACCGGATTGTCGATCGGTCCATCGAAGACCACGCGGCCGCGCGTGATCTGCAACTCCTGGCCGTACGCGCTGTAGGTGCCCTTGGCGACGCTCACGGTCCCGTAGGCGAGCGGATCGGCCGGCAGCACGCCGCGCAACTCCAGCGAGCCCGCCAGCAGCACGTCCACGCCGCTGCCACGGATGCGCAGCTTCTCGCCGAGGTCGAGCTTCAGGTCGGCCGCCACGCGCAAGCCGTCCGCCTGCCCGGCAGCCTCGGCCCTCTCGACCGCCGTGCGCTTGCGGACGGCGGACGGGTGTACGGCGGCGCCCACGATCACGACGTCGTCGGGCAGTTTCGGCGCCTCGCCGCCGCGCAACTCCACCAGGCCTTCGTCTGCGCGCAGGTTCCCGCTCCACTGCAGCGCGGTTCCGCGGCTGGTGATCGCGTTCACGCCCGAGACGACGATGCGCTCGCCCGGCCCGAGCGGCACCGGCAGGCGGTCGGCGCGCAACTCGAATCCGCCCCGCAGGCCGTCCAGCACCAGCGCGCCGCTCATCGTGATCGACCCGCCTCCCGATTCGAGGCGCAGCTGGCGCAGCACGAGCCGGTCGCCTTCGAAGCGCGCCTGCAGCGTGCCGTTCGTCAGGCGCCAGCCGAGTTCGCGCTGCAGCAGCGCGAGCGAGCGTCCGTCGAGGTCGCCGTTCACTCGCGGCGCCTGGATCGTTCCGCCGAGATCGCCCGCGAAGCGCAGGCGCCCGGCCACGGCCCACGTCGGCCCGATGATGCGATTGGCGAAGGCGAGCGTCGGCACGTTCAGCGCAACGCTCCCGGCGAGCCGGCCTTCGTCGAGCGAGATCTTCGCCTCGCCGCGCTGCTCGCCGGCCGAGCCGCCTTGCAGTACGACGCGCACGCGACCGCTCGGCTTCGTCGCTTCGTTGCCGTGCACGTCCCATTGCGCATCGAGCGCCAGCGCTTCGATCTCCGCCTGGGCCTGCTCGACGGCGTTCGCCGCTTCGGGCGCGTAGCGCAACACCCAGTGCCCGACGGGTAGCGCCGCGGCGTCACCGCGCGCCGTGAAGCTGCCGTCGCGCCAGGCGAGCGCCGCGACGTTCAGCGCCGCACCGTCGAGTCGCCACGCCGATGCGCCCAGCGAAAAGCCCTGCGGGTCGGCCTGCAACTGCGCCGGGTCGAGCAGTCGCAGCGCAAGCGGCCGATCGGCCTGCACGTCGACGAGCCGTCCGCTCCAGCGCCACGCGTTATCGGCGCCGTGCTGCGCCAGCGCACCTTCGGCGACGACGCGTGCGGCGAAATCGGCCCCGGACGCTTCGGCGCGGATCGTATGGGCGTCGACGTCGCCGCCGACGCGTGCCGTCAGTCGATCGACGCGGCGGCCGGCTGCGGTGAGTCGCTCGGCACGCAGGTCGAGCTCGACACGCCCGCGCGAAAGGTCGGGAACGTCGACGCTGCCGTCGAATGCAGCCAGGCGAAGCACGTCCTGCCAGCCGAGCCGGCGGGCCGAGACCCGCGCGAGCAGTCCCAGCGAGGCTTCGTGCCAGCCGCCGCGCAACTCTCCTTGCGCGCTCGCCGATCCCGTCGCGCGCGCATCGAGATTCCCCAGCTCTCGCACACGCGCCGTGAACTGCAGTCGATCACCTGCACGGCCCAGATCGCCGCGGGCGCTCGCCTGCGCACCGCCGTAGTCGATCGACGCGTCGACCTTCGCAACGCGCGTCGTCGTCACGTCGCCACGCCACTGCAGGCGCAGGCTGCGACCGGCGAGTCCACCCGACTCGACCGCGAGACCGGTGTCGAGCGACGGCTCGGGCCACGCC
>JAEWFA010000029.1 GCA_023389055.1 Pseudomonadota bacterium
TCCCCTTCCCCCTTCCCCCTTCCCTTCCCTCAAAGCTGAAACCCCACCGCCCGCACGAACCCCTCGAGTACGTCCCGCCCCCACGACGGCGGCTGCGGCTCGTAGGCGCGCGAGCGTCGCAGCTGCAGTTGCGCCCACCGGGATAGCCACTCGACCTCGCGATCGCCGTAGAACGCCGTCATCAGCTCGAAGTTCAGCAGCAGGCTGCGCGAATCGAGGTTGGCCGATCCGCACAACGCCATCTCGTCATCGACGATCGCCACCTTGGCGTGGATCATCGCCGGGTGCAGGTGAACGTGACCGCCGGCGGCGGCCAGCGCACGCAGCGCGCGCCCGCGCGCGAGGTCGGCCATCCGATGATTCGAGCGCGACGGCACGACGAGATCGATCCGTACGCCCCTGCGGCAGGCGACGCACCACGCAGCGAGCAGCGCGTCCTCCGGAACGAAATAGGGCGTGATCGCGACGATGCGCCGCTCGGCGCGAAACGCAGCGGCGACGAGCAATGCGTACAGCGTGTCGTCTGCCAGGTCGGGGCCGCTCGGAACGAGTTGCGCCGGCGGCCCTTCCGACTGATTCGCGCCGACGCCGTCGGCGATCCCCGCTGCAGCGACGCGGCCGTGCGCGGCCTGCCAGTCGCGCTCGAGCAGTGCTTGCGCCTGCAGCGCGAGCGGCCCGCGCACAACGAAGCTGAGGTCGGTCCAGCCGCGATCGCCGTCGTCGAAATACTCGGCGGCGAGGTTGCGCCCTCCGCTCCACATCGCGCAGCCGTCGACGACGACGAGCTTGCGGTGGTCGCGCAGGTTCGTTCGGCCGCGGACCGGATTGCGCAGCACCGGCATGAACCAGCGCAACTCGACGCCGGTGCCGTGCAGCATCGCCACCACCCGGCGGGCTCCGCGCAGCCCGCCGATCGCATCGACGAGTACGCGCACGCGCACTCCACGCTGCGCGCTGTGCACCAGCGCCGAAAGCACCGTTTCGCCGACGTCGTCGTCACCGACGACGTACGTGCAGACGTCGACGCGTTCGCGCGCCTGGCCGAGGATCGCGAGCAGCGCGCGCAGCGATTCGGCGCCATCGTCGTGGAACTCGATCGATTGGTTGCGCACGGGCTGCGGCACGTCGAGTGCCGCGAGCAGTTGCAGCGCCCATCCGGGGCCTTCGACCGGCAACGCGCGGTCGATGCGGGAAACGCGACGCGCGGGCCGCACCAGCTTGCGGGTGCCGAACACGAGGAAGAGCGGCAGCCCCAGGTACGGCAACAGGCCGATGAGCAGCACCCAGGCGATCGCCGCCGAAGGATGCCGGTGATGGCCGCCGATGCGCGTGACCATCACATAGGTGAGCAGCCCCACGAGCACGAACACGCCGTGCTGGAGCGGCGACAGGGACAGGGGCCAGTGCATGCCGGAGACGCGCGAGCGGTTCGCGCGGACCATAGCATGCCGGACACCGGCCGCCGGGGCTCAGCGCACCTTCGCCAGCAACGTCTCGACGTTGCCGAGCAGTTCGCTGAGGTCCTGCGGACGCCCCTTCGTGTCCCGCACCCGGCTGGACAACTCCTGCTCCATGAAGCAGACGGTCATGCGCACGTAGGCGCTGTCGAGCGCCCGGCGCACCGCGGCAATCTGCTGCGCAATCTGCATGCAGTCGTCTCCCTCTTCGATCATCCGCTGCACGCCGCGCAACTGGCCCTCGGCGCGGCGCAGGCGATTGAGCAGGTCGGTGCGCGAAGTCTCGTCTCGCAACGCTCGCATATCCACGGTACGGACCTCCGGCGACGAAGTGCGGATTTCGTTCAACGGGCGCATGTCGACGGGGTGTCCGGGACGCCGAGCCGCTTCAGGATCATCCCCAGCGGACAGACGTTGCTGAACCCGAACTGGAACAGGTTGAAGCCGACGAAGGCGGTGAATGCGAGAAACCATTTCGAGACGAAGAGCGGACTGCCTTCGACTCCGAGCGCGAGCGAGACGAGGATGAAGCTTCCGGCGAAGATCCGGATCAGGCGTTCGACGTTCATGAGTGCACTCCTTCGGAGGACGGTGTAGAGAGATCGGCGCCGGCCGGCGCCTCGTGACGGCGCCGGAACACGGCGTAATGCAGCACCGGAATCACGATCAGCGTGAGCGCGGTCGAAACGAGGATGCCGAAGATCAGCGAGACGGCGAGCCCCGAGAAGATCGGGTCGTCGAGGATGAAGAACGCGCCGGTCATCGCCGCCAGCGCGGTGAGCGCGATCGGCTGCGCGCGCACGGCTGCCGAACGGATCACCGCGTCGCGGTACGCGACACCCTCGGCGAGTTGCAGCTCGATGAAGTCGACCAGCAGGATCGAGTTGCGCACGATGATCCCCGCCAGCGCGATCATCCCGATCATCGACGTGGCGGTGAACTGCGCGCCCAGCAGCGCATGCCCGGGCATCACGCCGATCAGCGTCAGCGGGATCGGCGCCATGATCACCAGCGGTGCGACGTACGAACGAAACTCGGCGACGACGAGCAGGTAGATCAGCACGAGGCCCACCGCGTAGGCCGCGCCCATGTCGCGGAAGGTTTCGTAGGTGATCTGCGACTCTCCGTCCCACTTGATCGCGTACTGACCCCACGCGTCGGCCGGCTGGCGGATCCAGTATTCGCCCAGCGGTCCGGTGCCGGGCAGTGCGGCGTCGGGAAGCGACGCGCGGATCGCGGCGAGCCCGTAGAGCGGCGAGTCGAGGGCGCCGCCCATGTCGCCCAGGACGTACTGCACACCGAGCAGGTCCTTCGTGAAGCGCGGCTTGTCGATGATCCCGCGCTCGACGCGCACGAGCTCCGACAGCGCGACCAGGGAGCCGTCGGCGGCCTTCATCGGCAACGCCAGCAGCGCGTCGAGCCCGCCCTGCGCTTCCCGCGGCAGCTGCAGGCGGATCGCGACCGGATATTTTCCGGCACCCTCGTGCAGCCACGCCGCGTCGACGCCCGAGAGCGCGCCGTGCACCGTCTGCGCGATCGAAGCGGCCGGAATGCCGAGCGAATCGGCTCGCGTGCGGTCGATGCGCAGGAACGCGCGCGGAGCGTCCTCCTTCGTCGTGGTGTCGATTCCGACGATGTCGGCGGTTCGAGCGAACGCTTCGGCGATCCGCCGGGCGAGCGCCACGCGCCCGTCTTCGTCGGGGCCGTAGACCTCGGCGACGATCGGCGCCCGCACGGGCGGACCGGGCGGCACCTCGACGACCTGCACGCGCGCGCCGTGCCGGCGGGCGATCTCGACGATTTGCCCACGCAGCCGCGAGGCGATCGCGTGGCTCTGTTCGTGGCGATGCGCCTTGTCGACGAGATTGACCTGCAGCTCGCCCAGTTCGGCGTCGGCGCGAAGGTAGTACTGACGCACGAGTCCGTTGAAGGTGATCGGCGCAGCGGTTCCCGCGTAGCCCTGCAGGTCGCGCACCTCGGGTTGCTGCGCGAGGAACGCGCCCAGATCGTGCAACGCCGCCGCGGTGTCCTCCAGGGCGGTTCCCGCCGGCATGTCGACGACGAGCTGGAACTCGCTCTTGTTGTCGAAGGGCAGCATCTTCAGCACGACCGCCTGCAGCGGAACGAGCGCGATCGACGCGGCCGTCGCGAACAGGATCCCGAGCGCGAGCAGCCAGCGCGCACGGGCACGACTGAGCAGCGGACCGAGCACGCGTGCGAAGAATCGCTCGGCGCGCGACGGACCGCGGGCCACGTCTTCGTGCGCCGTGTGCGCCTTCATCAGGCGCGCCGCGAGCCAGGGCGTGAACGTGAACGCGATCGCCAGCGAGATCGCCATCCCCATGCTCGCGTTGATCGGGATCGGGCTCATGTACGGGCCCATCAATCCGGTGACGAAGGCCATCGGCAGCAGCGCGGCGATGACGGTGAGCGTGGCGAGAATCGTCGGTCCGCCGACTTCGTCGACCGCGTACGGGATGATCGCTTTCAGGCCCTTCGTCGGCCCGTGCAACGCCTGGTGCCGATGGATGTTCTCCACCACGACGATCGCGTCGTCGACGAGGATGCCGATCGAGAAGATCAGCGCGAACAGCGAGACGCGGTTCAGCGTGAAGCCCCACGCCCACGATGCGAACAACGTCGCCACCAGCGTGAGCAGCACCGCCGCGCCGACGACGACCGCTTCGCGCCGGCCCAGCGCGAGGCCGACGAGGAAGATCACCGAGGCCGTCGCGAAAGCGAGCTTCAGGATCAGCTGGTTGGCTTTCTCGGAGGCGGTGCGGCCGTAATCGCGCGTGACGGTCCACTGGACGCTCTCGGGAACGATGCGGTCCTGCAGCGACTCGAGTCGCGCACGCACCTCTCGTGCGACGTCGACGGCATTCGCGCCCGGCTTCTTGGTCACCGTCACAGTCACCGCCGGAAACACCTCGCCGGGCGTAGCGCGTTCGGTACCGGGCTGCGCGGCGTGCGCGCCCGCCTCGGGTGCGGCACTGCCCTGGGTGAACCAGACGTACTGCCCGGGCTGAGCCGCGCCCGCCGACACCTGCGCGACCTCGTTCAGGTAGACCGGTCGCCCTCGGTGCACGCCGACGACGAGCGAGGCGACGTCGTCGGCCGACCTCAGGAACTCCCCGGTCTGAACCGACAGCATCCCGCTTCCGCGCTCCACGTCCGGCACGCTGCCCGAAGGCATCCCGGCATTGGCCGCGGCCAGCGCGCGTCGCAACCCCATCACGTCGACGCCCCGCTCGCGCATGCGCGCAGGGTCGAGCGCAACCGAGACGATGCGTCCGGGTCCGCCGATCGTCTTCACTTCGCGCACGCCGCGCATGCGTGCGAATTCGATTTCCAGCGAATGAGCGACGCGTTCGAGATCCGCGGCCGGACGCGCGTCGCGGCTCCACAGCGTGACGGCGAGCGTCGGCACGTCGTCGATGCCTTTGGGCTTGACGATCGGCTCGAGCACGCCGAGCTCGCGGGGCAACCAGTCGCTGTTTGCCTCGAGCGCGTCGTACAGCCGTACCAGCGCCTCGGTGCGCGCGACGCCGACCTCGAACTGCACAGTGAGCACCGCAATGCCGGGCCGCGCCACCGTATAGGTATGTTCGACGCCTGCGATCTGCGAGAGCACCTGCTCGGCCGGCAGCGCCACGAGCGACTGCACGTCGGCGCTGGAGGCACCGGGAAAGCCGATCAGGACGTTCGCCATCGTCACGTCGATCTGGGGCTCTTCCTCGCGCGGCGTGACCAGCACCGCGAAGAGCCCGAGCAGCAACGCGGCGATCGCCAGCAGCGGCGTCAGCGCGCTCGACTGGAAGACTCGGGCGATCCGGCCCGCCGCACCGAGCGGAGCCTGCGAAGAAAGCGGATCGGTCGACATCGTCGGATTCAGCGCCCGGCTGCGCGAGGCGAGGCGGCAACCAGCCCTGCCTGCACCGGGTCTGCCGCGATCCGCTCGCCGTCGGCGAGCCCGGCGAGCACTTCGATCTCGTCGCCGTGCACGCTGCCGAGTCGGACGGCGCGCAACGCGAACCGCGCGCCACGGACCACGTAGACGGCGTCGAGCTCGCCGCGCCGCAGCACCGCACTGCGCGGAATCGTGCGGCGCTGCGCCTGTGCGCCGTCGAAGCGAACGCGCGCGCGCTGGCCCGGCACGCCCGGAACGTGCATGGATTCGGCGAACTCGAGACGAAGCTCGCGCGTCTGCGAAACCGGATCGACGCCGGGAACGAGGATGCGCAGCGCCGGGACGAGCGCCTGCCCCGAGGCGAAGAGGACTTCGACGTCGCTCGTGTCTTGTGCGATCGACAGCGCCGAAAGCGGTACGTGCACGACGGCCCGGATGGCACCCGGTTCGTAGATCGTGGCGATGGCGCGCCCCGGAGCCGCGAGGTCGCCTGCGTCGACGTGCGTGGCCAGTACGAGACCCGCGTACGGCGCAACGACGG
Organism: Pseudomonadota bacterium; assembly: GCA_023389055.1. Classification (GTDB taxonomy): domain Bacteria; phylum Pseudomonadota; class Gammaproteobacteria; order Burkholderiales; family Burkholderiaceae_E; genus Zeimonas. The sequence continues at coordinate 5,909 of JAEWFA010000029.1, forward strand.
TGGTGAAACTTCGCGCAAGCGTTGCCTGGCGCGACCCGGCGAGCGCCTGCTGCTCGGCGGCCCTGGAGGCATCCAGGCGTGCCTGCGACGAGTCGAGCGCCGCGCGGCTGAGGAAGCCGCGTTCGACGAGCGCGCGGTTTCGCTCGACGGCAGACTGGGCGTCGATGCGTTCGGCGCGCGCCTGCGCGATGGCCGCGTCGCTGCGCGCGACCGCAGCCTGTGCGTCGCGCTCGTCGATGCGAACCAGAGGCTGGCCGGCACGCACCCGATCGCCCGCGCGCACGAGGCGCTCGACGATGTTGCCGCTCACCTGGGCGGCGACGGTGCTCTGGCGGATCGCCTCGAGCGTCGCGTCGAACTCCACCGAGGCGCGCACCGGCCGCGTGCGCACCTCGATCGTGTCGACCGCCGGCGGGTCCGCGTCGGGCGCCGCCCCGGCGAAACCGAACGAGCACGCCAGCGAGGCGATCGCGATCGCGCGGGCGAATCTTCGGGCGGCGATCTCGAGGCCGCTACGGCCGCGCGGGCGAACCGCACAAGGCGCAAGCTCGCGGTCTGTTTTATCCATCCGCCTATGATACCCATACCCCTATGGGTATGCAAGGCCGGCCAAAAAAAAACCGCCCCGCAGGCGGACTGGCTGCGGGGCGGTGGGTGCGGGGCTCGCCGCGTCCGGCGGTCAGCTCGCGCCGGCGAGGATCCAGTCGACGATCGCCTTGATGTCGTCCTTCGGAACGGTCGGGTGCGGCGGCATCGGCACCGGTCCCCATACGCCGGAGCCTCCCTTGACGACCTTGTCGATCAGCTTCGACTCTGCCGTCGCGTCGCCTTTGTATTTCGCGGCGACTTCCTTGTAGCTCGGTCCCACCAGTTTCTTGTCCACCGCATGGCAGGAAGCACAGTTGTGCTTCTTCATCAGCTCGAGCGCCTGCTCCTGTGAAACAGGAGTGCCGGCGCCGGCGGGCGCGCCGGAGGGCGCAGCCGCAGTCGAACCGCCGGAGCCGGCCTGCGCGAGCTGCGTCGTCCCGCTGGCCGTGCCGCTTGCCGCCCCGCTCGCGGTCGGAACCTGCGTGGCGCTCGTCTGAGAGGACGTGGTGTCACCCTGCGACCCGGGCTTGCTCAATGCCTCGCTCGAATGGTTGTTCGCCTGACCCGCCTTGGGCATCGCCTGTTGTTCCTCCTTCTGGGTCAGGTCTTCCTTCGGCTTGGTCGCTGCACTGTCGCGTCCCGAATCGGCCGGGGCGCTCGGCGCGTTCGTCTTCGGCAGCTGTTCGGCCGCGCCACGCGGACCGGTGACGAGCTTCTCGTCGGTGGAAGAGCCCGCCCCGGGCGCCGTGCTGCTCGCCTGCGGCGACGCCGGCGGCTTGTCGTTCGCGTTGTCACATCCCGCGACCAGGAATGCCGCCGCCACTATCGGGAGCCATCGTTTCATGCTGTGTCCTCTGTGATGGTTGGTCCGTGCGAGCCGAGACGATCCACGCCTCGGCCGCGACGGCCGCGCGAGCGATCGCGCGCCCTCCGCCGGCAGGCAGGAGAGCGCGCGCGCCGCGTGCGATCAGCGTCGGTCGCGATCCTTGCCGACCTCGTGACCGACAACGCCGCCGACGACAGCCCCTCCGGCGGTTCCCAAGGGCCCACCGACCACCGCGTTGCCGGCGACTCCGCCGACAGCCGCCCCCACTGCGGTGCCCTTCTCGGCGCCCGACAGGCTGTCCCAGGTGGAGCATCCGGCCACCAGAGCGATGGACGATGCGACCAGGGCCGCTTGTGCGATTCGATGCATGGTCTTTCTCCTATGGCTCGTACTCATCGTGAACCGCGTATCAAGCCCAGCACGAGGCTGATCACGGCGACGATCAGAAACAGGAAGAACAGGATCTGCGCGATGCTCGATGCGCCGGCAGCGATTCCGCCGAAACCGAACACCGCCGCGATCACGGCGATGACGAAGAAGACGAGTGCGTAATAGAGCATGTGGTCCTCCTGCGCAGGGATCTCGTGCCTCACGACGGACGGCGGTACTGCGTCGAGTCGTCGTCAGGCAGTCCCGACTCCCACGCCTTGATCTGGCTGTCGGCTTCGTCCTTGCTGTAGCCGTAGGCCTCCTGCAGTTTCCCGGCGAGCTGGTCGCGCTTGCCGGCGATCACATCAAGCTGGTCGTCGGTGAGCTTTCCCCACTTTTCGCGCGCCTTGCCGCGGAATTGCTTCCAATTGCCTTCAATTCGATCCCAGTTCATGACTACCCCAGTTGGTTCGGACTTGCGTCGGTGCCAGCCGTTTCGCAACCCGCGTGCCCGAGCACGCGCACGATGACCGCTTCGTTTCTCGCTGCGCGAGCGCGGGCACGCTGCTTGCCAATCCGTCAGCGCGAGCGGGTCGCCGTCAGGGTCCGCGCACGCGCATCGGCACCCGCCGACTTTTCCACGCCCCCAAGGAGGCACGCATGAAAGCAAGAACGCTAGGCGCCGCACTCGTCGCGGCAACGATCATCGGCGTAACCGGTTGCTCGGTAACCCGTGGTCAGCAGACGGCCGGCGAGTACGTCGACGACGCCCGCGTCACGACGGAAGTGAAGGCGAAGTTCGCCGGCGATCCGACGGTCGCGGCCACCAGCATCGGCGTCGAGACGCTCAACGGCACGGTCCAGCTCACCGGCTTCGCGAAGTCACAGGCGGAGAAAGATCGCGCGGTGGCGCTGGCGCGCCAGGTAAAAGGCGTTCAGGCGGTCAAGAACGACATCATCGTTCGTCCGTAACGGACGGCAGTCCCGAGGCGCAATCCTCACCGGATGCGAGGCCTTGCGCTTCGGGCGCGACTGCCACAATGGCCAGGCGATCGAGCATGCGCACCAGATGCTCGCTCGAAACCGGCTCGGCGAGATACGCGACGAAGCCGTGTTCGAGTGCACGGGCGCGCTCGGTGTCGTCTGCGTGCGCGGCGAGCGCGGCCATCGGAACTAAGCGATGCCGCCCCCGCTTGGCCTCCAGCGCGCGCACCAGGTCGTGCAAGCCGTAGCCGTCCACCGTCTCGCCGTGCAGATCGCAGAAGATCGCCGCGGGCCACCGGATGGCATCTCGTTCACCGAGCCATTCGAGCGCAGCCAGCGGATCGTCGAAGACGACGACCGCCAGGCTCCTGCTGCGCAATTGCGCAGCGAGCGCATCGCGCCGGGCTCGATCGCTTTCGATCACGAGCACCGATGCCGTATCGGCCAGCGCGACCGATTCGAAGAAGCCCAGCCAGGCCGGTGAATCGGCGGCCTGCCCGACCAGCACGGGAAGCTGCATCGTGAACGTGGCACCCTCGCCCTTGCCTTCGCTGTGCACCGACACGTCGCCGCCATGCGCCTCTGCGATGTGCTTGACGAGCGCCAGTCCCAGGCCCAGCCCGGCCTTGCGAGTGCGGCCGCCGGATTCGCCCTGACGGAAACGATCGAAGACGAAGGGAAGCAACGTCGGTTCGATTCCGTCGCCGTCGTCCTCCACGCCGATCACGATCCGCTGTCCGTCACGGTGCAATCGCACCGCGATGCGTCCGCCCGCCTTCGAGAACTTCACGGAGTTCACGAGAAGGTTCGAAATTGCCTGCTGCAACCGCATCGCATCGCCGAGCACCTCGAGACGCGGTTCCGCGTGCAGCTCGATCGCGACGCCGCGCGCCCCGGCTTCCTGGCGCTGCGACTCGACGGCATCGCGTACGACGTGATCGATGCGCACCCGGCCCATTTCGAGCGCGAGTTTGCCCTGCTCGATGCGCGCCAGGTCGAGCAGATCGTCGATCAACCTGCTCTGAGCCTCTGCGTTGCGGCGAATGACCTGCGCAGCACGCTCGGCGTGTCCCGGCTTCGAGCCTGCACGCTCGAGCACCTGGAGCCAGCCGAGAATCGCATGCAGCGGCGTTCGCAGTTCGTGCGAGACGATCGCCAGGAATTGATCCTTGCTGGCATTCGCCGATTCCGCATCCATCCGGGCCGCGCGCTCGCGCTCGACCGCCTTGGCCGTCGCCATCGCAGCCGTGACGAGCAGCACGAGCTGGTGCACGATGACCTCGTCTTCGGGGACGAAGCCGGCGTCGATCGCGTGAAGCAGCACGAGCCGCCCTGACGGCGGCTCGTTTCCGACGCTGATCGGCACGATCATCGCATCGCCGCACCCTTCGGGCCAGGCGCGCGGATCGACCCTGGCCGATTCGATTCGCACGCGCTCGATGCGCTCGGCGCAGTGCGACCAGTGGCGGCTCGCCTCGAGCAGCGCACGGCGATTCGCAAAGCTCATCGGGTCGGCGCTCGAAACGGCGATGCGACGCGCGCCGATCACGTCGTCCCGAAGCAGAAGCGCGTGCCGGCATCTCACGAGTTGACGCGCGCGATCCGCGAGATGCTCGAGTCGCGCCTGGTCGTCGGGGAGCGCCGGAATCGCCAGCCCTGCGTCGGCCAGCGCCCGCAGCTGAGCGGCACGCGCCCGCTCGCGCTCGAGCGAAACGCTGCGTTCGCGCTCGACGCGCTGACGCTCGACGATCTCCTCGCGCAGTTGCAGGTTGCTCGCGGTGAGCTCCTCGGTTCGCTGTCGCACGCGCGAATCGAGCTCCTCGTTCGCGCGACGCAACGCCGCCGTCATCTCCTGCGCCAACCGGTGGGCACGATCGCGGGTCGTGGCCATCGACCACAGCACCGCCGACAGCAGCAACCCCAGCAGCGATACCGCGGCAGGGAGCAGCAATGGCGCACGCCCGGGCGGCGGCATTGCGCCGGAGACGCGGATCGCCTCGAGCGTCCAGCGACGATCGAGCGCGCGAACCGGTGCCCGAACCGCCGCGCTCCAGTCGCGCTCGGCGTTTGCGGGATCGGCGTCCTGGTAGAGCAGCGCATGGGGATCGCTGCTCGCCGTCTCGTACAGGCGCAACCGCACCGACGGGTCGGCTCCGCGAAGGCTGCGCACGAGATCTACCGGCCGAAAAGGCACATAGACCCACCCCCGGATCGCCGCCCGACGGGCCACGACCGATTCGGGCGCGGTGCCGGTCGAATACACCGCGCGATACATCAGCACGCCGGCGCGTTGCTCGCCGCCGGCATCCTGGACCAGTCCTACCGCACGCGAAAGAGTGGTCTCGCCGGAATCGCGACTCGCGTGCATCGCCTCGCGGCGCTCGGAACTGCTGAGCATGTCGAAGCCCAGCACACGCGCATTGGCCGCGTTCAACGGCTCGATGTAGAGGATCGCGCTCGATTCGACGCGAGGGCCGGTGGGCCATACACGAAAGCCGTCGAGCCCCTCCGCGCGCACGTGACTCTCGAGGGCTCCGATCGACTCCGGAGGGACGATCGTGGCGAAAGCGATTCCCTGTACGCCCGGATACGTCGTGCCGAGGTCGAAGGCCTCCACGAAGGAGCGCCACTGCGCGCGCGTCGGCGCCTGCGTTGCGGCGAACAGCGACGCGCCGGCGCGCACAACGAGATCGTAGGCGACGATGCGTCGTTCGATGCGCGCCGCCATCGACTTGACGTACTCCAGCGTGCGCGCTTCGCTTTCCTGCCTGACGCGCGCCGTCTCACCGCGCCAGACGAGCAGGCCGACGCCCAGCCCGAGCAGCAGTACGAACACGGCAAGTGCCTTGCCGATCGCGCGCTCGGTGACCCGGTGCCAGAACTCGCCCATGCCGGGAGTCGTCCCCCCAAGAATGAAACGGGGCGCCGCCAACGCCCCCCGCTCCGGTCGATTGTACCTGCGCATCAGGCATCGGGATTGCTTCCGTGAAGTGCCCAGTCATGGGCACCATCCGCGAATGTCTCCTCCCCTGTCCGTTTCGACGGACTTCGTCCCCCGGTTCACCCGGGGGTTTTTTTTGGCGCAGAATGCCTTCTCCTTCCACCCGACTTCGCGCCGTTGACCACCCCACCGATCCGCGTACTGATCGTCGACGACCACCCCGATGCGGCCGAGAGCCTCGCGATCGTGCTGTCGACGGAAGGCTTCGAGGTGCGCACCGACAACGACGGAGGGCAGGCCTGGCGGACGATCGAGAGCTGGCGCCCCAGCGTCGCGCTGATCGACCTCGACCTGCCGACGATGGGCGGACTGGAACTCGCGCGCCGTGCGCGGGCACTGGCTTTCGGCGATCGGTTGCTGCTTGCTGCCGTTACGGGATACGGCCGCGACAGCGATCGCCGAACGTCGCAGCAGGCCGGCTTCGACGCGCACCTGGTCAAGCCGGTCGAGCCGGACGAGGTGCTGCACTGGATCAACACCGCGCGCGTCAGTCGCGCGAAATGAACTCGCCGATCGTCGAGAGCGCCTCGATGTGATCGGCGCATATCTTCAGGACGACGAGCGTAGGGACGGCGATGAACAGCCCGCCCAGTCCCCATAGCCAGCCGCCGAACATCACGGTCAGGAAGGTCACGACCACGTTCAACTGCATGCGCCGACCGACCAGGATCGGCTGTACGAACTGCCCTTCAATCGTCGTAAGCACGAGAAATGCCAGCGGGACCTGTGCGATCTGCCACCCGTCCAGGCTCACTGCGGCCGCCGCCGTCAACAGGACGAGGCTCGTCGCAGCGCCCAGGTAGGGGATGAAATTGAGCAGGCCGACAACGACGCCCCAGAACGCCGGCGACGGCATCCCGATGTAGCCCATCACGAGCGCGGTTGCGACGGCCAGGCCCGTGTTGCTCATGGCCACGGTCGCGAAGTAGCGGCCGATCTCGCTCTGGATCGTCCGTGCGATACCGACGGCGACGCGCTTGTCCTGCATGGTCGGCAGCACGCGAACCAGCTTGCGCAGGAACAGATCGTCGGCCGCGAGCAGGAAATACGCCAGGACGATCGTCGACACGATGCCCACGGCGATCGTCTGGAACTCGCTGAACGTAGTAAGGAGATCGCCCTTCTGGACGACGACCTCGCGCGGCTTCGCTTTTCCCTCCGGATCCGCGATCGCGCTGACGCGCTCCTGCGCACCCTGGATCTTGGACAGCGGCTGCTTGATGGCACGCACCTGGGCTTCGAGCTTGCGCCACTCGGGCGATCTCGGATTGAGCCACTGTTCGGCCGGGCCCGACAGCTGGAGCACGCCCGCGCTGACCACGGCGATCGACAGCGCCATCATGACGGCGGCACCGATCCACGAAGGCAGCCCGAACCGGTTCATCCAGGTTACCGCGGGGGCCAGCAGGAGCGTGAGGACGATCGCAAAGGCGACGGGCATCAGCAAAGCCTTGCCCGCCCATAACGCGGCCACGAGGGCAATCGTCGCCATCGCGCCAAGGGCCAGGCGCATCCCGATCGGCTCGGTCGGCTCGACTTCGACGACCAACGGCTCGTCGACGATCGCCGCGGAGTCTTCGCCGCGACCGGCCCCCGGCTGCGGGCCGAGAAGGGGTCCTGCACTCGCTGCGGAGGGATCGGAAGGCATCGGAGGCGCTTAGCAAATGACGCACCCGAAGGCAGGAAAATTGGCGCGCTTGCACTTTGGGTTTAGGCTTCCGTAGCGGAGCTGGGCACGGCAATTGCTAGACTTCCGGACTTCCGCTCACGCCCGTGTGACCGGGAAAACGGACGCGCGCACGCGTCAACCATTGCGACCGAAATCACAAGCTGAACCGATGGCTGTACCAGCACGCGCCGCAACCAGAGACCGTTCCACCGCGCCAAGGCCGCTCGCTGCGCGCTCGCTGGAACCGTCCGACGAGGCCGAGCCGAAGGCAACCGCGGCCTTTCTCGCCGGCCTCGCGCACGATCTGCGAACACCGCTGAACGCGATGGTCGGTTGGCTGCATCTGCTGACGTCCGATACCGTTTCCGATGAACTGCGCCAGCGCGCGCTTGCCGGACTGCAGCGCGCCGTCGAGCAGCAACGCCGGGTCGTCTCGACGCTCGATTCGCCCGGCGATTTTGCCGACGGCTATCGGCCGGGCGGCTGCGGTGCCGAAGCGCCCGGTCGCGCCGCTCGCCTCGCGCCGCTCGAAGACGAGGGGGCGCGCCTCCACCCGGCGCTCGGCGCCACGGGCCGGGCCGGTGACAGCGACGTTGCGTTGCCCGACGCAGGGACGCTGCGCGGTGTTTCCATTCTCGCCATCGACGACGATCCCGACGTCCTGCAGATGCTGCAATCGCTGCTCGAACACTCGGGCGCCGTAGTCGAGTCAACCACCTCGCCCGACGAGGCGCTTCGGAGGTATCCTTCGTGGGCATGCGGCGGGGGAGAGCGACTCGTTCTATCCGATCTGGCCATGCACGAGCGCGACGGCATTTCACTGATGCAGGCGGTACGCGCTCTCGAGCGGGAAATGAATCTGCGCCGGATACCGGCGATCGCGCTGTCGGCGCATTTCCGCCCCGACACGCGTCGCGAAGCGTTCCAGGGCGGATTCGACCTCTTTCTCGCGAAGCCGATCGACCCCTCGGTGCTGCTGAACCACTTGAGAGCCATGCTCGATCGCTGAAGATCGCAGCCATTGAGGGAGGATCCGGGTCTTGGCGCACGCGCTGATCGTCGAAGACGACGAGAATTCGGCGGAGATGCTGGCGGAGCTCGTGTCGGCCGAAGGTTTTTCGACCGCCACCGCCGGCAGCCTGCACGATGCATGCAGGCAATACGCGTTCCGGCAGCCCGACATCGTGCTGCTCGACCTGTCGCTGCCAGACGGAAACGGCATCGAACTGTTCGACCGGGTCGAGCGCAACGAGGCCTGCGAGATCGTGCTGATCACCGGGCACGCGACGCTCGAGACGTCGATCCAGGCGCTGCGGCTCGGCGCGGCCGACTATCTGCTCAAGCCGGTCAACGTCCCCCGCTTGCGCCAGATCCTCGCGCGCGCGAGCGGCAGCCCCGAAGCGCGCGGTCGGCTGGCCAGTGAACGCATCCACGTCGATGCCGAAGGCCGCTTCGGACGCCTCTGGGGCAAGTCACCGGCGATGCGCGAGATCTATCACCAGATCGCTCGCGTCGCGCCGACCGCCGTCACGGCGCTGATCACCGGCGAGAGCGGAACCGGAAAGGAAGTCGTTGCGGAGACGATCCACGACCTCTCCAAGCGCGCCAAGGCGCCCTTCCTCGCGATCAACTGCGGTTCGATCTCGCCGCAGCTGATCGAAAGCGAGCTCTTCGGACACGAGAAGGGGAGCTTCACGGGGGCACTGCGCCAGCATCGCGGTTTCTTCGAACGAGCCGACGGCGGAACGCTGTTCCTCGACGAGATCACCGAGATGCCGATGGAGCTTCAGGTCAAACTGCTGCGCGTGCTCGAGACCGGCGCGTTCGTCCGCGTGGGCTCCGATGCGGTGATCAACGTCGACGTGCGCATCGTTGCCGCCACCAACCGCGCTCCGGCCGAGGCGGTATCGAGCGGCAAGCTGCGCGAGGATCTCTACTACCGGCTCAACGTCTTCCCCATCGAGTTGCCACCCCTTCGCAAGCGGCTCGAAGATGTCCCGCTGCTCGCGGAACATTTCCTCGCCGGGCTGAACGAGCGCGAAGGCGCGACCAAGCGCCTGAGCAACAGCGCGCTGGCGGCGCTCGCCGCGTACCGATGGCCCGGCAACGTGCGCGAGTTGCGCAACGCCGTGCATCGCGGCTTCATCCTTGCCGAGGGCGACGTCATCGAGGTCGCAAACCTTCCTATCGGCGCGGCGAGCATCGCGCCGCCGGTCGTCGCGGACGAGGTGCCCGCAGCGCCCGCGGCCGCGCCGGCGCAGACTCCGCCCCCGCCCGGCAACCCCGCTTCGGGCGCCGCGGCGCCCGGCGTCACTCGCGCGTCCGCTTCGCAGATACCGCCCGCCAACGGGCGCAACCTGCTCGACATCGCCGTCGGCACCTCGATCGCCGACGCCGAGCGCACCTTGATTCTCGCCACCGTGGAGCACTGCGGCGGCCACCGGGAACGGGCCGCCGCGATGCTAGGCATCAGCGCAAAGACGCTGTACAACCGGCTGAAGGGGTATTCGGAAGAAAAGTGAATGGTGAAGGGTGAAGGGTAAAAAAGGGGGCGCCGGCAAAGCCGGGCCTTCACCATTCACCCTTCACCCTTCACCCTTCACCCTTCACCCTTCACCCTTCACGTCCTTTGCGCCATCGCGATCATCCGCCTCGCTTCGACCGGCGGGATGCCGATCGCGTCGCGATACTTCGTCACCGTGCGACGCGCCACGCTGGCGCCGCGCTGCTCGAGTTGCCGGGTGATGCGGATGTCCGACAACGGCTGGTTCGGGTCCTCGGCCTCGACGATGTCGCGGATCAGCGTCTGGATTGCCCGCGGCGAGATGCGGTAGCCGTCGCCGCTGACGAGTCGGCTGCCGAAGAAATGCTTGAACTCGATGAGCCCGCGTGGCGTGGCCATGTACTTGCCGCTGGTCACGCGCGAGACGGTGGATTCGTGCACCCCGACTTCGGCGGCGATGTCGCGCAGATGCAGCGGACGAATGGCGACGTCCCCGTGCTCGAAGAATCCCTGCTGCGTGGCGACAATGGCGCTTGCCACTTTCAGGATCGTCTCGGCGCGCTGCTCGATACTGCGCAACAGCCATCGCGCCTCGGTGAGCTGCGTGCCCATCGGCGTCGACGACCAGCCGCGGTCACGACGCACCGCGTCGGCATACAGGCGATTGATGCGCAACCGAGGCGAGGCCGCGCTGTTCGGAAAGGCGACCCAGCGCCCGCGCACCTTGCGCACGGTGACGTCGGGAACGACGTGTTGCGGCTCGTTGGAGCCGAAAGTGGAGGCCGGGCGCGGCGACAGGCTGCGGATCAATTGATTCGCCTGTGCGAAATCGGACTCGCTGCAGCCGAGCATCCGCGTGATGCGCACCGTGTCGTGTGCGGCGAGAAGATCGAGATGCGACTCGACGATGCGCATCGCCAGCGAAAGCGCCGGCGTGTCCGACGGTTGCGCGCGCAACTGCAGCATCAGGCACTCGGACACCGAGCGCGCGCCGACGCCGGCCGGGTCCAGGCTCTGCACGAACGACAATGCGATCTCGAACTCGCGCACCAGCGTTCGCGATCCGGGTTCCACGAGTTCGACGATTTCCTCGAGCGAATCGCGCAGGAAGCCGTCCTCGTCGAGAGCCTCGATCAGCACCTGCGCGAGCGCGAGGTCGCGCTCGCCCAGTCCGCTGACGTTCACCTGGCCCAGAAGATGATCGCGCAGCGAATGCGGCGCCGGGGCGAGCAGCACCGGGTCGTCGGGCGAACGCTCGTTGCTGTGGCTGCTCCCCGTGGAGGACCAGGTCAACTCGCGTTCGGGATCGACGAATTCCTCGCCCTCTTCGTCGTTCGAGCGGGAGTCGACCGATTCACCTTCGTCTGTGCTGGTTTCGTCGAGCGCGTCGTCGCTCTCGAGCAACGGGTTGGTCGACAAGGCCTGCGCAATCGCCTGCTCGAGCTCCAGCGCGGACATCTGCAGCATCTTCAACCCTTGCTGCATCTGCTGGGACAGCGCGGCGCCCTGGGTGGCGCGCAGCTGCAAACCGGGTGCGTGCATCGGAAAAGTTCCTTCCGGGTGTTCTACTTCGGATAACCCTGTTCATGCAAGGTCCGTGCCAATGGCGATCGCCGCAGCAGATCAAGGACTTGCGACAAATCCGCACGCGGAACTCGGTAAAGGCGTCTGGCTCCGGTAAGCGCGGGCGGCAAACGACGATCCCGTCGTGCAACACGGTATCCTTCGTGGCCATGTCCGCCCCTGCGTTGCCGCGATGGCTCGGCGCTGCGCTGCTGCTGCTGATCGCCACGACCTTCGCCAGCAACCACGTAGCGGCGCGCGTGGCCTTCGATCACGGCGCCAATGTCACGACTGCAGTTGCCGTGCGATCGACGGGAGCGGCGCTGTTCGTCTGGACGCTGCTGCGCGGCGCGCGCGTGCCGCTGCGTCTGGCGCAGCCCGTGCTCGTGCGTGCGCTGGTAACCGGCGCGCTGCTGTCGGTGCAGAGCCTTTGCCTGTACTCCGCCGTCGCACGCATTCCGGTCGCGCTGGCTCTGCTCGTGTTCAATACCTTTCCGATGATGCTCGGCCTGCTCGCGTGGGCGACCGGCACCGGGAGGCCGAAGCCGCGCGCCTTCCTCGCAATGGCGCTGGCGCTCTTCGGACTGGCGCTCGCGCTCGACGCGTTCGGCTGGACCGGCAACGCCGCGCACGCCGGCGGCGCCGAAATGGCCTCCGGCGTCGTTCTCGCCGCGATTGCAGCACTGGCGTTCGCCGCCGTGCTGCTGCTCACCACGCGCTGGCTCGCCGACACCGACGGACGACTGCGCAGTTTCGTGC
>JAEWFA010000035.1 GCA_023389055.1 Pseudomonadota bacterium
GGGGGCGGCGGGGGGGGCGCCCCCACCGTCGGGGGTTCTCGAGGAAGGGAAGGGGGAAGGGCCCCGACGACCGAAGCCGCCGAGGCTTTTCCCCTTCCCCCTTGCCTCTTCCCCTTCCGCGGCGTCAGCCGCGGTCAGGCAGCCAGCAACTCCCGCAACACGAACGGCAGGATGCCGCCGTGGCGGAAGTAGTCGACTTCGATCGGCGTGTCGATGCGCGAGAGCAGGCGCACGGTTTCGGCGCTTCCGTCGGTGCGTCGGATCGTCATCGCGATCTCCTGCTGCGGCTCGAGCACCGCGGGCACGTCGATGTCGAAGCGTTCGTCGCCGCGCAGCCCGAGCGTCTCCCAGCTCTGGCCGGCGGGAAACTGCAGCGGCAGCACGCCCATGCCGACCAGGTTGGAGCGATGAATGCGCTCGAAGCTGCGCGCGACCACCGCCTTGACGCCGAGCAACTGCGTGCCCTTGGCGGCCCAGTCGCGCGACGAGCCGGTGCCGTACTCCTCGCCGCCGAAGATGACGGTCGGCGTGCCTTCCTCGATGTAGCGCATCGCCGCGTCGTAGATCGGCATCTTCGCGCCCGACGGCTGGTGCAGCGTGACGCCGCCTTCCTCGCGCGTGCCGTCGGCGCGCGGCGGGATCATCAGGTTCTTGATCCGCACGTTGGCGAAGGTGCCGCGCATCATCACCTCGTGGTTGCCGCGGCGCGCGCCGTACGAGTTGAAGTCCACGCGCGTGACGCCGTTGGCGACCAGGTACTGACCGGCCGGTGACGATTCCTTGATCGAGCCGGCCGGCGATATGTGGTCGGTGGTGATCGAGTCGCCGAACAGGCCGAGCGCGCGTGCGCCGCGGATCGGCTCGGCGCCGGCGCCGGGGGTCATCGTGAAGCGCTCGAAGAACGGCGGCTCGGCGATGTAGGTCGAGCGCGGCCAGTCGTAGACCTGGCCTGCGGCCGCAGGCACCGCGTTCCACAGCGCATGGTCGCGCGTGAGGTCGGCGTACAGGCGGCGGAAGGTCTTCGCGTCCATTGCGTACTGCATCAGCTCGGCGACCTCGGCGGTGCTCGGCCACACGTCGCCGAGCCAGACGTCGCGACCCTCGCGATCCTTGCCGAGCGGCTCGGTCATCAGGTCGACGTCGACGTTGCCGGCGATTGCGTAGGCGACGACCAGCGGCGGCGAAGCGAGGAAGTTCGCCCGCAGGTTCGGATGGATCCGCGCTTCGAAGTTGCGGTTGCCGGAAAGCACGGCGGCGCAGACGAGGTCGTTGGCGACGATCGCCTCGTTGAAGCCGGCCGGCAGGTCACCGGCGTTGCCGATGCAGGTGGTGCAGCCGTAGGCCGCCAGCCCGAAGCCGAGCTCGGTGAGCGGCTCCAGCAGTCCCGCGCGCTGCAGGTAGTCGGTGACGACGCGCGAACCGGGCGCGAGCGAGGTCTTCACCTTCGGATCGACCTTCAATCCGCGGGCGACGGCCTTCTTCGCGAGCAGCCCGGCGGCGAGCAGCACGCCCGGGTTCGACGTGTTGGTGCACGAAGTGATCGCGGCGATCAGCACGTCGCCGTTCTTCAGCTCGGTGCCGTCGGCGGCGCGGTAGGTTCGCGAAAGGTCCGCCGCATCCTTGGCGAATCCGTTCTGCGCGAACGGCTTGGAGAACAGGTCGGCGAAAGTGCTCTTGACGTTGCCGATCTCGATGCGGTCCTGCGGACGCTTCGGACCGGCGAGCGACGGCGCGACGGTGTCGAGGTCGAGCTGGACGACCTTCGAGTAGCGCAGGTCGCCGAGTTCCGAGACGCCGAACATCCCCTGCGCGCGGAAGTAGCTCTCGAGGGCGTCGACCTCCGCCGTGGTGCGTCCGGTACCGACGAAGTATTCGAGCGTCTTCTCGTCGACCGGGAAGAAGCCCATCGTCGCGCCGTACTCGGGCGCCATGTTCGCGATCGTCGCGCGGTCGGGCACCGCCAGCGACCGGGTGCCTTCGCCGAAGAACTCGACGAACTTGCCGACCACCTTCTCCTTGCGCAGCATCTCGGTGATCGTCAGCACGAGGTCGGTGGCGGTGCAGCCCTCGCGCAGCCGCCCCTTCAGGTGCACGCCGACGACGTCGGGCGTCAGGAAGTACACCGGCTGGCCGAGCATCGCGGCCGCGGCCTCGATGCCGCCCACCCCCCAGCCGACGACGCCGATGCCGTTGATCATCGTCGTGTGGCTGTCGGTGCCGACCAGCGAGTCGGGGTAGGCGACGCCGTCGCGCTGGTGCACGCCGCGGGCGAGGTACTCCAGGTTCACCTGGTGGACGATGCCGATGCCGGGCGGGACGACCTTGAACGTGTCGAAGGCCTGCATCCCCCACTTCATGAACTGGTAGCGCTCGGCGTTGCGCTCGAACTCGAGCTTCATGTTCATCTCGAGCGCGTCGGGACGCCGGTAGTGGTCGATCATCACCGAGTGGTCGACGACGAGGTCGACCGGAACCAGCGGCTCGATGCGCTTCGGATCCTTGTCCATGCGCGCGGCGACGTTGCGCATCGCGGCGAGGTCGGCGAGCAGCGGCACGCCGGTGAAGTCCTGCAGCACGACGCGCGAGACGACGAACGGGATTTCGTCGACGCGCTTGTCGTTCGGCTTCCAGTTCGCGAGTTGCGCGACGTGTGCCTCGGTGATCTTCTTGCCGTCGACGTTTCGCAGTACCGACTCGAGCACGATGCGCAGCGAGAGCGGCATCTTCGAGACGTTCGGAAAGCTGCGCGCGAGCGCGGGCAGCGAGTACATGCGGGACGTCTTTCCGGATTTCAGCCGGAATTCCTTCAGCGTGTCGAACGCATTGTGGGGCATGGCAGTGGGGCCTCGTCGGAGAGCGAATGCGGGAGGGGTATGGGAGGGGGTTCGGCGCCGCTTCGCGGCGGCTTCTTCAATGCGGCCCGGGCGCGCCGGCGCGCGAGCGCCTCGGCTTCTTCGCCTCGGGCGGCGCCTGGGGCTCGGCGCGGAACTGGCCGTCGACCATGTTCAGCGTTCCCATGCCGGGCACGACGACGTCGCCGGGCTTCTGCCCGCTGGCGCAGGGCCCGAGCCAGTGCGCTTCGAGCGCGTCCTTGTCTTCGCGGCGTACGCCGGCCAGCGGCGGGTCGTACTGCACAACGGTGTCGATGCGGTAGCGATGCAGGAAGTCGCCCGACGCGACTGCGCGGCTGGTGACGATCGTGCGGCCTTCGCGGCAGACCGATTCGGCGAGCCACGCCTGGCCGGCGCGCTCGAAGGGGCCGAATTCGCACGACCCGCGCCGACCGACGCTGCGGTCGAGGTGATTCGTCGGCGTGTCGGTGTTCGGGCCTACGCAGAACCTGGTGGCTTCGAGTCCGGCCGCCTGGGCGCCGACCGAGCGCACTTCCCACAGCCCGACGCGACGCTTCGGATGATCGGCGTGCAGTGCCTCGCCGACCGGCGAGGCCGCGCGCTCCGCGTCGCGCGCGCCGGTGACGGCGCTCGCCGAAGGCGCGACGCTCGAGGCGACCGCGCCCGACGTTGCGACGACGAGCCCGACGCAGGTCAGCATGGCGCGGGACGGGCAGATGGGCACCACGGCGCCGCCGGCGTTCAGATCACGTAGAGATCGACGTAGTCGGGAACCGTCATCGTCTCGAGCTTGGCGCGCTCGAGCGATACGTCGAGGATGCGCCGCTGCTGGCGCGCCGGAAAGCGCCGTGCGAGATTCGTGCGGAACTTCTCGACGAGCAGCGGCAGGCCCTCGGCGCGGCGTCGGCGATGCCCTACCGGATACTCGACGACGACCTCCGGCAGCTTGGTTCCGTCGGCGAATTCGACGGTGATGCCGTTGGCGATCGAGCGCTTCTCCGGGTCGAGGTAGTCGCGCGTGAACTGCTCGTCCTCGACGCAGGTCATCTTCGCGCGCAGCGCGTCGATGCGCGGATCGGCGGCGACCGAATCTTCGTAGTCGGCGGCGGTGAGTCGGCCCAAGATCAGCGGCACGGCCACCATGTACTGGATGCAGTGGTCGCGGTCGGCCGGGTTGTCCAGCGGCCCCTTCTTGTCGATGATGCGGATCGCCGATTCGTGCGTGCGGATCGTGATCTTCGCGACGTCGTCCACCGAGCGGCCGGCTTCCTTCAGCTGCCGGTGCAGCGTCATCGCGCATTCCACTGCCGTCTGCGCGTGGAACTCCGCGGGGAACGAAATCTTGAACAGCACGTTCTCCATCACGTAGCTGCCGTACGGGCGCTGGAACGTGAACGCGTTGCCCTTGAACAGCACGTCGTAGAAGCCCCAGGTCTTCGCGCTGAGCACCGACGGATAGCCCATCTCTCCGGTGCGCGCGATGAGCGCCAGGCGCACGGCGCGGCTGGTGGCGTCGCCCGCCGCCCAGCTCTTGCGCGAGCCGGTGTTCGGCGCGTGCCGGTAGGTTCGCAGCGACTGGCCGTCGACCCATGCGAGCGAAACGGCGTTGATCAGTTCGTCGCGCGACAGGCCCATCAGCCGGCCGCAGACCGCCGTGGAGGCGACCTTCACGAGCACGACGTGATCAAGCCCGACGCGGTTGAACGAGTTCTCCAGCGCGATCACGCCCTGGATCTCGTGCGCCTTGACCATCGCCTCGAGCACGGCGCGCATCGTCAACGGCGCCTTGCCCTGCGCGACGGCGGTGCGACTCAGCCAGTCGGCCGTGGCCAGGATGCCGCCGAGGTTGTCCGACGGATGCCCCCATTCGGCGGCGAGCCAGGTGTCGTTGAAGTCGAGCCAACGGATCATCGCGCCGACGTTGAAGGCGGCCTGCACCGGGTCGAGCTGGAACTGCGTGCCCGGCACTTTCGCGCCGTTCGGCACGACCGTGCCCGGCACCACCGGGCCGAGCAGCTTCGTGCAGGCCGGGTACTCGAGCGCCTCGAGCCCGCAACCGAGCGTGTCGATCAGGCACGCGGCCGCCGTGTCGAGCGCTTCGCGGCTGCCGATCTCGTAGTTCAGGACGTAGTCGACGATGTCGGCGAGGACCTTGTCCGGTTGCGGCCGCCCGGTGGTCGCAATGTGGCTGCTCATGTCTGCGTGGTTTCCTTGGAAGAGGGGGTTCCGCCGTTCGTGCGGAACGCGTGCAGCGGGTGGCTGCGCGACGTTCTCAGCCGCGCTCGGCGAGGGGGACGTACTGGCGGTCTTCGGGCCCCGTGTAGTTCGCGCTCGGCCGGATGATCTTGCCGTCCTGGCGCTGCTCGATCGCGTGCGCCGACCAGCCGGAGGTGCGCGAGATGACGAACAACGGCGTGAACATCGCCGTAGGCACGCCCATCAGGTGGTAGCTGACCGCACTGAACCAGTCGAGGTTGGGGAACATCTTCTTGACTTCCCACATCACCGCCTCGAGCCGCGCGGCGATGTCGAACAGCTTCGTGTCGCCGGCCTGGCGCGACAGCGTCTGCGCGACTTCCTTGATGACCTTGTTGCGCGGATCGGAGATCGTGTAGACCGGGTGGCCGAAGCCGATGACGACTTCGCGGTTCGCTACCCGCTGCCGGATATCGGACTCGGCCTCGTCGGGATCGGCGTAGCGGCTCTGGATCTCGAAAGCCACCTCGTTGGCGCCCCCGTGCTTCGGGCCGCGCAACGCGCCGATCGCGCCGGTGATCGCGGAATAGAGGTCCGAGCCGGTGCCGGTGACGACGCGGGCGGTGAACGTGGACGCGTTGAACTCGTGCTCGGCGTACAGGTTCAACGACGTGTGCATCGCGCGCACCCAGGCCGGCGACGGCTCGCGCCCGTGCAGCAGGTGCAGGAAATGACCGCCGATCGAGTCGTCGTCGGTCTGTACTTCGATGCGCCGGCCGTTGGTGGCGTAATGCCACCAGTAGAGCAGCATCGAGCCGAGCGAGGCGAGCAGCCGGTCGGCGATGTCGCGCGCGCCGGCGACGTTGTGATCGTCCTTCTCGGGCAGCACGCACCCGAGCACGGAAACGCCGGTGCGCAGCACGTCCATCGGGTGTGCAGAGGCGGGCAGCGCCTCCAGCGCCGACTTCACCGCCGCGGGCAGGCCGCGCAGCGTGCGCAGCTTCGCCTTGTAGGCGATGAGCTCGGCGCGTTTGGGCAGCCGCCCGTGCACGAGCAGGTAGGCGATCTCCTCGAACTCGGCGACATCGGCCATCTCGAGGATGTCGTAGCCGCGGTAGTGCAGGTCGTTGCCGGTGCGCCCGACCGAGCACAGTGCGGTATTGCCGGCGACGACGCCGGACAGGGCAACGGATTTCTTCGGCTTCGGGCCGGCGGGGACGGCCCCGGCGTTGTCGGTCATCGTGGCGTTCCGTGGTTCGTCACTGCGTGGCCAGCGTCATTTCGAGCGCGAGAACAGCTCGTCGAGCTTGCGTTCGTAATCCCAGTATCCGATCGCGTCGTAAAGTTCCTGGCGCGTCTGCATGCGGTCGAGCACCGCCTTCTGCGTGCCGTCGCGGCGCAGCGCGCCGTAGACTTCCTGCGCCGCCTTGTTCATCGCGCGGAAGGCCGACAGCGGGTAGAGCACCATCGACACGCCGACGCCGCGCAGTTCGTCGACGGTGAACAGCGGCGTGTGCCCGAACTCGGTGATGTTCGCCAGTACCGGCACTTTCACCGCGTCGGCAAAACGGCGGTACATCGACAGCTCGGTCATCGCTTCGGGGAAGATACCGTCGGCGCCGGCCTCGACACAGGCGATCGCACGCTCGATGGCGCGATCGAGTCCCTCGACGGCGAGCGCGTCGGTGCGCGCCATCAGGAAGAAGTCGGGGTCGGTGCGCGCATCGGCCGCCGCCCGGATGCGATCGGCCATCTCCTGCAGCGAGACGATCTCCTTGCCGGGACGATGCCCGCAGCGCTTGGCGCCGACCTGGTCCTCGATGTGCATCGCAGCGGCGCCCGCCTTGATCATCGAGCGCGTGGTGCGCGCGACGTTGAACGCCGACGCGCCGAAGCCGGTGTCGACGTCGACGAGCAGCGGCAGCTCGCAGACGTCGGTGATTCGGCGCACGTCGATGAGCACGTCTTCCAGGCCGCTGATGCCCAGGTCGGGCACGCCGAGCGATCCGGCGGCGACGCCACCGCCCGAGAGGTAGAGCGCCCGAAAGCCCGCGTGCTGCGCGAGCAGCGCGTGGTTGGCGTTGATCGCGCCGACCACCTGCAACGGCTGCTCGGCGGCCAGTGCCTCGCGGAAGCGTTTTCCGGCGCTTTGCGTCATGGTCTTCAGCCGAGCAGGTGCGCGATGCCGTCGCGCTCTTCGAGCAGTTCGTTCAACGTGTGGTCCATCTTCGAGCGACTGAATTCGTCGATCGGCAGGTCGCCGATGAGCTCGTACTGACCGTTGCCGCGGCACAGCACCGGGAAGCCGTAGACGATGCCTTCGGGAATGCCATAGGCGCCGTCGGACGGAATGCCCATCGTGACCCAGCGCTCGCCGGCGCCCAGCGCCCAGTCGCGCATGTGGTCGAGCGCGGCATTGGCCGCCGAAGCGGCCGAGGACAGGCCGCGCGCCTCGATGATCGCGGCGCCGCGCTTGCCGACGGTGGGGATGAAGACGTCGCGGTTCCAGGACTCGTCGCCGACGAGTTCGCGCACCGACTTGCCCTCGACGGTGGCGAAGCGGTAGTCGGGATACATCGTCGGGCTGTGGTTGCCCCAGACGACGAGCTTCTCGATGCGGTCGACCGGCTTGCCCAGCCGGGCGGCCAGTTGCGACAGCGCGCGGTTGTGGTCCAGCCGCAGCATTGCGCTGAAGTTCCTGCGCGGCAGGTTCGGTGCGGACTTCATCGCGATGTACGCGTTGGTGTTCGCCGGGTTGCCGACGACCAGGATGCGGCAGTCGCGGCTGGCGACCTCGTCGAGCGCGCGGCCCTGCACCGTGAAGATCGCGCCGTTGGCTTCGAGCAGGTCCTTGCGCTCCATGCCCTTGGTGCGCGGGCGCGCACCGACGAGCAGCGCGTAATCGGCGTCGCGGAACGCCACCTTCGGGTCGTCGGTGACGACGACGCCCGCGAGCAGCGGAAAGGCGCAGTCCTCGAGCTCCATGACGACGCCGCGCACGGCAGCCAGCGCCGGCGTGATGTCGAGCAGCTGCAGGATGACGGGCTGGTCCTTGCCGAGCAGGTCGCCGTTGGCGATGCGAAACAGCAGGCTGTAGCCGATCTGGCCGGCGGCGCCGGTGACGGCGACGCGCTTGGCGGGTTTGGGCATGGGGAGGGACCTCGGTTCGGGGATGTTCGGCAGCGCCGGCGAGTCTATGCCGGGACGGCGATGGATGTCAACCAGCGCACTATCTTATATAAGAGATAACACAATGGACTGTGCCGGCCTTTTCGTGCTTCAATGCGCCGATGAACGAGAGTCTGCGTGGCGCCGCGGGCGGCGCCGAGGCGGGGGCCGAAGAGACGCCGACCTTTGCGCCGCTGTACCGCCAGATCCGCGCCCTGCTGCTGCGCGGACTGCAGTCGGGCGAGTGGAAGCCCGGCGAGGCGATCCCGAGCGAAACCGAGCTGGCCGCCCGCTACCGCGTGAGCCAGGGGACGGTGCGCAAGGCGATCGACGAGCTCGCCGCCGAGCACCTGCTGGTGCGACGTCAGGGGCGCGGCACCTTCGTCGCGTCGCATCGCGAGGTGCGCACGCAGTTCCGTTTTCTGCGGCTGCGTCCCGACGAAGCGTCGCTCGTCGCCTCCGAACCGGTGCTGGCAGCCGAGGGCGGCGAGGCGCGCGGCGAGTCCGGGCCGGGGCTTGCGATGACGAGTCGCGTGCTCGAGTGCCGACGGCTGCGCGCCCCCGTCGAGGTGGCGCGCGCGCTGGGCCTTCGCCCCGCGGAGGCGGTCGTCCTGATCCGTCGGCTGCTTGAAACCGAAACGCAACCGGTCGTCCTCGACGAGATCTGGTTGCCTGGCGCGCGCTTCCGCGGGCTGACGGTCGAGCGGCTCGACGCCTGGCACGGGCCGCTCTATGCGCTGTTCGAGACGGAGTTCGGGGTGCGAATGATCGGCGCCGCGGAGCGGCTGAAAGCGGTGGCCGCCGACCGCTCGCATGCGCGGGCATTGCACGTTGCGGAGGGGTCGCCGCTGCTGCTCGTCGAGCGCGTGTCGTGGACCTTCGACGAGCAACCGGTGGAGTTGCGACGCGGCTACTGCGTCACCGAGCACCACCACTATTTCACCCGCTTGAACTGATCGCGCTGCGGTCGATCGACCGAAAAAACGAGGCGCCGCGTTGCCGCGCCGTTTTGTGCAACGCGCCAACTTCGGTCAGAATACGAAGGTTTGCGATCGACGAGGGTGACAATGGCGAGCGCGGTAGGCAAGTCGACAGGCAATCCGGGCGCCCGTCCGGAATTCCGCAACATCCACATCTCGCAGATCGTCCGCTACCGCATGCCGCTGGCTGCCCTGGTGTCGATCCTGCACCGGATCAGCGGCGCGGCGATGTTCCTCATCGGGCTGCCGCTGGTGCTGTACCTGTTCCAGCAGAGCGTCGTTTCCGAACTGAGCTTCGAACGGTATCGCGAATTCGTCGCGAACCCCTTCGTCAAGCTCGTGCTCGTGGGCATCATCTGGGCCTACCTGCATCACCTGCTCGCCGGCGTGCGCCATCTGCTGATGGACCTCGACGTCGGCGTCGACAAGATCGCGGGGCGCACCTCGGCCGCCGTCGTCCTCGCCGTCAGCCTGGTCCTCACCGTGATCTTCGCCGCGAAGGTCTTCGGGCTGTTCTGATTCCCGCTGCGATCTCCCGCGCGTTTCCGGATACTTTCCCATGACCACTTCCCGCATCATCGTCGGCGCGCATTACGGTCAGCGCGACTGGCTCGCCCAGCGCTTCACCGCGGTCGTGCTCGTCGTCTACACCTTCGTGATCCTCGGCTGGCTGTTCGCGCTGCCGGAGCTGAACTACGGCACCTGGGCAGGCATCTTCGCGGCCGGCTGGATGAAGATCTTCACCTTCGTCGCCGTGCTCGCGCTGACCTGGCACGCGTGGGTCGGCGTGCGCGACATCTACATGGATTACGTCAAGCCGGTGGCGCTGCGCCTGGCATTGCAGGTCGTCACGATCGTGGTGCTGCTCGGCTATGCCGGTTGGGCGCTGCTCACCCTCTGGAGCGTCTGAAAATGGCCGAGGCCCTGAACAACCTGTCGAACAACCTGCCGCGGCGCAAGTTCGATGCCGTCATCATCGGCGCCGGCGGCGCCGGCATGCGCTGCTCGGTGCAGCTGGCCGAGGCCGGCTACGACGTCGCCGTGCTGTCGAAAGTGTTTCCCACGCGCTCGCACACGGTCGCTGCGCAGGGCGGCATCGGCGCGTCGCTGGGCAACATGAGCGAGGACAACTGGTACTGGCACATGTTCGACACCGTCAAGGGGTCGGACTACCTCGGCGACCAGGACGCCATCGAGTTCATGTGCCGCGAGGCGCCGAAGGTCGTCTACGAGCTCGAGCACTTCGGGATGCCCTTCGACCGCAACCCCGACGGCACGATCTACCAGCGTCCCTTCGGCGGCCACACGGCGAACTTCGGCGAGAAACCGGTGCAACGGGCGTGCGCGGCGGCCGACCGTACCGGCCACGCGATGCTGCACACGCTGTACCAGCGCAACGTGCGTGCGCACACGCAGTTCTTCGTCGAGTGGATGGCGCTCGACATCATCCGCGACGCCGACGGCGACTGCGTCGGCGTGGTCGCCCTCGAGATGGAAACGGGCGAAGTGATGATCCTCGAGGCGAAGGTAACCGTCTTCGCCACCGGCGGGGCCGGCCGCATCTGGCAGGCGTCCACCAATGCGTTCATCAACACGGGCGACGGCCTGGGCATGGCGGCCCGCGCCGGCATCCCGCTGGAGGATCTCGAATTCTGGCAGTTCCATCCCACCGGCGTGGCCGGCGCCGGCGTGCTCATCACCGAGGGCGTGCGCGGCGAGGGCGGAATCCTGCTGAACAAGGACGGCGAGCGCTTCATGGAGCGCTATGCGCCCACGCTGAAGGATCTCGCCCCGCGCGACTTCGTCTCGCGCTCGATGGACCAGGAAATCAAGGAAGGTCGCGGCTGCGGTCCCGACGCCGACTACGTCCTGCTCAAGCTCGACCACCTCGGCGCCGACACGATCATGAAGCGCCTGCCGTCGATCCGCGAGATCGCGATCAAGTTCGCCAACGTCGACCCGATCAAGGATCCGATCCCGGTCGTGCCCACCGCGCATTACCAGATGGGCGGCATTCCGGCGAACTACCACGGGCAGGTCGTCGCGCCGAAGGGCGGCAATCCCGAGACGGTGGTCGGCGGGCTGTACGCGGTCGGCGAATGCGCGTGCGTGTCGGTGCACGGTGCGAACCGCCTCGGCACGAATTCGCTGCTCGACCTCGTCGTCTTCGGACGCGCGGCCGGCAACCACATCATCGCCTCGAAGCTGCGCGAGCGCAGCCACAAGCCGCTGCCGCGTGACGCCGGCGACGCCGCGCTGGCGCGCCTGGCGCGGCTGGACGCGTCGACTTCCGGCGAGAACACGCAGCAGGTCTCCAACGACATCCGCCGGGCGATCCAGGCGCACTGCGGCGTGTTCCGCACGAGCGCGCTGCTCCAGGAGGGCGTGCAGCAGATCGACCAGATCGCGCGCCGCGTGGAGTCGCTGTACATCGCAGACAAGTCGCGCGTGTTCAACACCGCGCGCGTCGAGGCGCTCGAGCTGCACAACCTGATCGAGGTCGCCCGCGCCACCGTCGTCTCGGCGGCCGCGCGCAAGGAAAGCCGCGGCGCCCACGCGCTGCAGGACCATCCCGAACGCGACGACGTCGACTGGCTCAAGCACACGCTCTGGTATTCCGAAGGCAACCGCCTCGAGTACAAGCCGGTGCACATGAAGCCGCTGACGGTGGACAGCTTCCAGCCGAAAGCGCGCACCTTCTGAAACCGATTTCCGTCCCGAAGAGCGCAGGAGAGCCATGAGCGCAGTCCTCGAACCCGCGGTGAAACCGCCGCAGCCCGCACTGGGCAAGCGCACCGTGCGGTTCTCGATCTATCGTTACGACCCGGACAAGGACGCGCGTCCGTACATGCAGCCGCTGGAGATCGCGCTGGAACCCGGCGACAAGATGCTGCTCGACGCGCTGATCCGCATCAAGCAGAGCGACGACGACTCGCTCGCCTTCCGGCGCTCGTGCCGCGAAGGCGTCTGCGGTTCCGACGCGATGAACATCAACGGCAAGAACGGGCTGGCCTGCATCACGAACCTGCGCGACCTGGAAGAGCCGATCGTCCTGCGACCGCTGCCCGGGCTGCCGGTGGTGCGCGACCTGATCGTCGACATGACGCAGTTCTTCAAGCAGTACCACTCGATCAAGCCGTACCTGATCAACGACACGCCGCCGCCCGAGAAGGAGCGGTTGCAGTCGCCCGAGGAGCGCGAGGAGCTCAACGGCCTGTACGAGTGCATCCTGTGTGCATGCTGCTCCACCGCGTGTCCCTCGTTCTGGTGGAATCCCGACAAGTTCGTCGGGCCGGCCGGCCTGCTGCAGGCGTACCGTTTCATTGCCGACAGCCGCGACGAGGCGACGTCCGAGCGGCTCGACGACCTGAACGATCCGTACCGGTTGTTCCGCTGCCGATCGATCATGAACTGCGTCGACGTCTGCCCGAAGGGCCTGAACCCCACGCGCGCGATCAACAAGATCAAGGACCTGCTGGTCCGGCGCTCGGTCTGAGCGACGCGGGGCGTGTCGTGCCTGCCGACCCGAAGGCCGAAGCGCAGCGCCGATTGCGCTGGCGGTCGCGCCGCGGACTGCTCGAGAACGACCTCGTTCTCGAGCGCTTCTTCGCACGTCACGGCGACGAGATCGACGAAACTCTGGCGCAGGGCCTCGACGTGCTGCTCGAGCTGCCCGACGGCGAGCTGCTCGACCTGATCCTGCGTCGCATCGAGCCGCAGGGCGAAGCCGACACGCCGGCGGCGCGACGAGTGCTCGAGATGCTGCGCGAATGCTGAGGCTCGACGAAGCATCGAGCCGCTGCCGCGGAACTCCTAAGATTCGAGGAAGAACCTGATGAAAGAGCAGAGCAAGGCAACGCTGTCGTTCCCGGACGGCACCGCACCCGTCGAGCTGCCGATCTACTCGGGAACGGTCGGGCCGCAGGTCGTCGACATTCGCAAGCTCTACGGCCAGACCGGCCGCTTCACTTTCGACCCCGGCTTCATGTCGACGGCGGCCTGCGAGTCGAAGATCACCTACATCGACGGCGACAAGGGCGAGCTGCTGTATCGCGGCTACCCCATCGAGCAGCTCGCCGAGCAGTGCGACTACCTGCAGACCTGCTACCTGCTGCTCAACGGCGAGTTGCCCGACGACGAGCAGCGGCGCGACTTCGAGAATCGTGTCACCAACCACACGATGGTGCACGAGCAGATGACGCGCTTCCTGCAGGGCTTTCGGCGCGATGCCCACCCGATGGCGGTGCTCGTCGGCATGGTCGGGGCGCTGTCGGCGTTCTATCACGACTCGCTCGACATCAACGACCCGGAGCACCGCTTCGTCTCGGCGATCCGCCTGATCGCCAAGATGCCGACGCTCGTGGCGATGGCCTACAAGTACTCGATGGGCCAGCCGTTCATGTATCCGCTGAACCGGCTGTCGTATTCGGCGAACTTCATGCGGATGATGTTCGGTACCCCGTGCGAGGAGTACGAGCCGAACGACGTCCTCGTGCGCGCGCTCGATCGCATCCTGATCCTGCACGCCGACCACGAGCAGAACGCGTCCACCTCCACGGTGCGGCTGGCGGGTTCGTCGGGCGCGAACCCCTTCGCCTGCATCGCGGCGGGCATCGCCACGCTGTGGGGGCCGGCGCACGGCGGCGCCAACGAGGCGTCGCTGCTGATGCTGCGCGACATCCAGCGCCAGGGCGGAATCGAGCGCATCGGCGAGTTCATCGAGAAGGTCAAGGACAAGCACTCGAACGTCAAGCTGATGGGCTTCGGGCATCGGGTCTACAAGAACTACGACCCGCGCGCGAAGCTGATGCGCGAGACCTGCTACGAGGTGCTGGGCGAACTGGGCCTGCACGACGATCCGCTCTTTGCGCTGGCGATGAAGCTGGAGAAGATCGCGCTCGAGGACGACTACTTCGTCCAGCGCAAGCTCTACCCGAACGTCGATTTCTATTCCGGCATCGTGCAGAAGGCGCTCGGGATTCCCACCGAGATGTTCACGTGCATCTTCGCGCTGGCGCGCACCGTCGGATGGATCGCGCAATGGGGCGAGATGATCGCCGATCCGGAACAGAAGATCGGGCGCCCGCGCCAGCTGTACACGGGATATCCGCGGCGCGATGTTCCTGCTGCCGTGAAGGGTTGAGGACGGGAAGGGGGAAGGGGGAAGGGGGAAGGGGGAAGGGGAAAACCGGGCGGAGGGCGTCGATGGCGGCGTCTCGAATGCAACGGGCAGACGCGGAGCCGGCGGCAGTTGCGGCGCCGATCGTGCGGCGCTTGCTGGTCGATCTCGAGCTGCCCTTCGCGCGCGACTGGTGCGGCGATCCTTTCCTGACGGCGCTGTTCGATGCGCTGTCGATGAGCTTTCCCGTCGGCGAGCAGTTCTTCATCGACTCGGTGCGCGCGGGGCTCGAACGCCTTCCCGCCGAGTGCAGCGCCGAGTTCGCCGCGCGCACGCGCGGCTTCATCGGGCAGGAGGCGACGCACCGGCGCATCCATTCGTTGTTCAACGAACAACTGCAGCGCCAGGGGCTCGTCAACGCGTGGGCGAAGCGCGCGCTGGTGCGCATCGGGTGGCTCGCCGACGCCGACCGACGGCACTGGCTGGCCGCGACGGCGGCCTACGAGCACTTCACGGCGATCCTCGCGCAGTGGCTGCTGCGTAACCCGCACGTCCTCGACGGCGCCGAACCGCGGCTGCGGACGATGTGGCTGTGGCACAGCGCCGAGGAAACCGAGCACCGCAGCGTCGCCTTCGACCTCTATCACGCGATCGGCGGAGACCGGCGTTGGCGCCTGAAGTGGTTCCGTCGCGCGACGACGTTCTTTCTCGGCGACGTCACGCGGCAGACCGTGTCGAACCTGCGCCGAAGCGGCACGCTATGGCAGTGGCGTACCTGGCGTAGCGCGGCGCATCACCTGCTCGGCCGCGGCGGCCTCGTGCGCGAAACCTTCGGCCCGTGGCGCGAGTACTTCCGCGCCGACTTCCATCCCGATCGTCGGCCCGACACGCTCGCGCAAACGTGGCTGCGCGAGAACGCCACCGACTACCGAGTGGTCCAACCCTGAGGACGGCAGCAGGCTCTTCGCCCTTCACGACAGCGGACAGCCGCGGGCGGGTCGGCGTCTGCCGCCTGGTGGGCAGCGCCTCGACCGCTCTCTCATCGCAACGACGCGTTAAGCCGCTCGAGCGCCGCGCTGCCCGGGCAAAGCGCCGCCTCGTCGAGCGTGTTCAGCGGCGCTTCGGTGGT
Organism: Pseudomonadota bacterium; assembly: GCA_023389055.1. Taxonomy (GTDB): domain Bacteria; phylum Pseudomonadota; class Gammaproteobacteria; order Burkholderiales; family Burkholderiaceae_E; genus Zeimonas. The sequence continues at coordinate 15,445 of JAEWFA010000035.1, forward strand.
TCCGAGGCGGTCGTGCAAGTCGCCCGCCTCGGGGTCGACGTAGAGCAGGCCGGTGAGCAGTTCGCCGCGTGCGTGGTGCTCGAGCACGCGGTTCATCGCGGCGAGGCGATCGCGCGGGTCGAAGTCGAGCTCGAGCCTGCGCAGCCGCAACATCGACCCGTCCTGCTGCGCGATCTCGATGATCGCCCCCGGCGCGCACGCGGCAGTGATCTCGTCGCGCCGCGGGACGAATTCGATCCGGTTGGCGGCCTCGTTGTGCGCGCGCACGTAGTCGTAGCTGCGGGTGCTGCCGAGGTGGTTGTTGAACGCCACGCACGGACTGACGACGTCGACGAGCGAGGCGCCCCGGTGCCGGATCGCTCCTTCGATCAACGGCACGAGTTGCGCCTTGTCGCCGGAGAATCCGCGCGCCACGTAGGTGGCTCCCAGCTGCAATGCGAGTGCGGCGAGGTCGATTCCGGTGTCCTCGTTGGCAATGCCCCGCTTGGACTTCGAACCGCGATCGGCGGTGGCCGAGAACTGCCCCTTCGTGAGGCCGTAGACGCCGTTGTTCTCGACGATGTACGTCATGTCGACTCCGCGGCGCATGGCGTGGGCGAACTGGCCCAGGCCGATCGAGGCGGAGTCGCCGTCGCCCGAAACGCCCAGGTAGACGAGCGTGCGGTTCGCGAGGTTGGCGCCGGTGAGCACCGAAGGCATGCGCCCGTGCACGGAGTTGAAGCCGTGCGAATGCCCGAGGAAGTAATCGGTGGTCTTCGACGAGCAGCCGATCCCCGAGAGCTTCGCGACTCGGTGCGGCTCGACGTCGAGCGACCAGCACGCCTGCACGATCGCCGCCGAGATCGAGTCGTGGCCGCAGCCGGCGCACAGCGTCGAGACGCGTCCTTCGTAGTCGCGCCTCGTGTAGCCGAGTCGGTTCTTCGGCAGCGCCGGATGGTGCAGGGCGGGCTTGGCGACGTAGGTCATCGGTCGTTCCGCGGTCGATGCGCTGGTACAGCGGTGTCAGGCGACGCGCCCGCGCGCGCCGGTCGCAGCGGCAGGGCTGCTCGCCGCTGCGGGAGCGCTGCTCCTGGCAGTGCGCGCCGCGCGTCGATCCAGTGGCCGCACGTTGCCTGCCGCCAGGCGCTCGGCGATCGCGTCGGCGATGAAACGGGCGGTGATCGGCGTACCGTCGTAGTGCAGCACTGCATGAAGGTGCGAAGGGTCGACGTCGAGTTCGTTCACGAGCATCGTTCGCATCTGCGCATCGCGATTCTGTTCGACGACGAACACCGTCTCGTGCGCTTCGATGAAGCGTGCGACCTCGTCGCCGAACGGGAAGGCGCGGATACGCAGCGTGTCGAGCTCGCAGCCGATCGCTTGCAGCGACTCGATCGCCTCGGCCATCGCCGGGCTGGTCGACCCGTAGTAGATCGCACCGATCGCGGAGGGCGCCGCGGCTGCGGCGCGCCGCTCGATGGCCTGCGGAACGAACGCCTTGGCCGTCTCGAGCTTGCGCAGCAGCCGCTGCACGTTCTCGACGTAGTCGGCCCCGCGCTCGGAGTAGCGCGCGTACGCGTTCTTCGTCGTTCCGCGCGTGAAATAGGCACCCTTCGTCGGATGCGCGCCCGGGAGCGTGCGGTATGCGATCCCGTCGCCGTCGACGTCGAGGTAGCGCCCGAACTCGACACCGGCCTCGAGTTCTTCGGCGCGCATCACCTTGCCGCGATCGTAGCGACGCGCGTCGTCCCAGGCGAACGGCGCGCACAGCCGCTGGTTCATGCCGATGTCCAGGTCGGTCATCACGAACACCGGCGTCTGCAGGCGGTCGGCGAGGTCGAGCGCAGTTGCCGCGAAATCGAAGCACTCGCGCGGATCTTCGGGGAAAAGCAGCACGTGCTTGGTGTCGCCGTGCGACGCGTAGGCGCAGGCGAGCAGGTCGGACTGCTGCGTTCGCGTCGGCATCCCGGTGGAGGGGCCGCCGCGCTGCACGTCGACGATCGTGACCGGAATCTCGGCGAAGTAGGCAAGCCCGATGAACTCGGTCATCAGCGAAATGCCCGGGCCGGAGGTGGCGGTGAAAGAGCGCGCGCCGTTCCAGCCGGCGCCCACGACGACGCCCACCGCCGCGAGTTCGTCCTCCGCCTGGACGATCGCGTAGCGCCGCTCGCCGGTGTCCGGATCGACGCGCAGCTTCGCGCAGTAGCGCGTGAACGCGTCGGCCACCGACGACGACGGCGTGATCGGGTACCAGGCGCACACCGTCGCGCCGCCGTAGACGAAGCCCAGTGCGAGCGCCGAGTTGCCGTCGATGAAGATGCGATCGCCCACCTGCGCGGTGCGACGCGCGCGCAGCCCGATCGCGTTCTCCAGATTCTCCTCGGCGTAGCGCCAGCCCTTGCGGAACGCGTCGAGGTTGGGCTTGAGCAGCTTCTCCTTGCCGCGATACTGCTCGCCGATCAGCTCGGCGACGACCGCCGGATCGAGCCCCATCAGCGCGCCGAGCACGCCGACGTACATGATGTTCTTCAACAACTGGCGCTCGCGCGGGTCGTCGTAGGCCGCGTTGCACATCCGGGTGAGCGGCACGCCGATCGTGCTCACGTCGGCGCGAAATTTCGACGCCGGGATCGGACGGGTGCTGTCGTAGAGCAGGTAGCCGCCGGGCTCGATCGAGGCGACGTCGGCTTCCCACGTCTGCGGGTTCATCGCCACCATCAGGTCGATGCCGCCGCGCCTGCCCAGGTGGCCGCGTTCGGTCACGCGTACTTCGTACCAGGTGGGAAGGCCCTGGATGTTCGACGGGAAGATGTTGCGCGGACTGACCGGCACGCCCATGCGCAGGAAGCTGCGCGCGAACAGTTCGTTGGCCGATGCCGACCCGGAACCGTTGACGTTGGCGAACTGGACGACGAAGTCGTTGACCGCCTCGATTCTCGTCGTCATCACGCCACCTTCCGGGCGACGTCGCGGCACGCCGGGCCGGCGTGCGCCATCTCGAGCAGGAACTTGCGCATGTCCCACGCGCCGGTCGGGCAGCGCTCCGCGCACAACCCGCAGTGCAGGCAGACGTCCTCGTCCTTCACCATGATGCGGCCCGTCTTCAGCGCAGCGGACACGTACAGCGGCTGCTCGAGATTGGTTGCCGCCGCGTTGAGCGAGGCGCGCACGGTCGGCTCGTCGGCGTCGCCGGCCAGCGCAGCGAACGTGATGCAGTCGGTCGGGCAGATGTCGACGCAGGCGTCGCACTCGATGCATTGCGGAGCGGTGAACACGGTCTGCACGTCGCAGTTCAGGCAGCGTTGCGCCTCGCGCCAGGCCGCCTGCGCATCGAACCCCAGCTCCACCTCGATGCGGATGTCGCGCAGCGCGCGCGAGGGATCGTGCCACGGCACCTTGTTGCGCGCGTCGCGAACGGGCTCGTTGTCGTAGCTCCACTCGTGAATGCCCATCTTCTGCGCGATCATCGTCACTGCCGGCGCAGGCCGCTCGGCGACCGCCTCGCCGTTCAGGAACCGGTCGATCGACACCGCCGCCTCGTGCCCCTGCGCGACCGCCCAGATGATGTTCTTCGGTCCGAGCGCCGCGTCGCCCCCGAAGAACACTTCGGGGCGGGTGGATTGCAGCGTGACGCGATCGAGCATCGGCATGCCGTGCGCATCGAACGCGATGCCCGCGTCGCGTTCGATCCAGGGAAAGGCGTTCTCCTGTCCGACGGCAACGAGCACCTCGTCGCACTCCAGGAGTCGATCGGGCTCGCCGGTGGGCACGAGCGAGCGGCGCCCGTCTGCGTCGTAGCGCGCCTGCACCGGCTCGAAGCGCATGCCGGTGAGCCGTCCGTTCTCGTGCAGGAAGGCCTTCGGCACGAGGAAGTCGAGGATCGGAATCCCCTCGTGCATGGCGTCTTCCTTCTCCCACGGCGACGCCTTCATTTCGGCGAAGCCCGAGCGCACGACGACGCGCACGTCCTCGCCGCCGAGCCGACGAGCGGTGCGGCAGCAGTCCATCGCCGTGTTGCCGCCGCCGAGCACGAGCACGCGGCGCTCGATCCGGTCGACGTGGCCGAAGGACACCGACGCGAGCCAGTCGATGCCGATGTGGATGTGCGCAGCCGCCTCGCGGCGCCCCGGCAAGTCCAGGTCGCGCCCGCGCGGCGCGCCGCTGCCGACGAAGACCGCGTCGTAGCCTTCGCCGAGCAGCGCTTTCATCGATTCGATGCGCGCTCCGGGCCGAAAGTCGACGCCCAGGTCGAGCACATAGCCGGTTTCCTCGTCGATCACCGTTTCCGGCAGGCGAAAGCGGGGGATCTGCGTGCGGATCATTCCGCCGGCGCGCGCATCGGCATCGAACACGGTGACGGCGTAACCGAGCGGCGCGAGGTCGCGCGCGACGGTGAGCGACGCCGGCCCCGCGCCGACGCAGGCCACGCGCCGGCCGTTCGGCCGGCGGGCAGGCTGCGGCAGTCGCGCGCGGATGTCGTCCTTGAAGTCGGCGGCAACGCGCTTGAGGCGACAGATCGCTACCGGCTCGGGGCGTTCGGCCTGCTGCGCTTCGACGCGACCGCGCCGGCATGCCGGTTCGCAGGGTCGGTCGCAGGTGCGCCCGAGGATGCCCGGAAAGACGTTCGCCTGCCAGTTGACGAGATACGCGTCGGAGTAGCGTCCGGCGGCGATCAGGCGGATGTATTCGGGAACCGGGGTGTGGGCGGGACACGCCCATTGACAATCGACGACCTGGTGGAAGTAGTCGGGATTGCGCGTGTCGGTCGCCTGCAACGGGTCTCCCTCCTGTGATGCAGCGCGGCGTCGCCGTTCGTTGCGGCGATCGTCACGGACCACTTTACTACCGAAGCGAGCCTCACGATAGGAAGTTGCGAGAACGACGCAGTCCGGCCGATGCGAACGCCCCATGCGCACGTTCCTTGCCGCTATGATCCTTTCGGTCGGGGGCGAGCAAGCGGCGTCCCCGCATCGACCGATCCATCACCGGAGCTCCCATGAACGCCAGTCCCCTGCTGCGCACCGTCGTTGCCGGCGTCGTCGTCGCGCTCGTCGCCACCACCACTCCGGCGCCCGTGCAGGCGCGCATCGTCGGCACCGAGGAAGCGCTCGCCGCAACCGAAGCGCTGGCGCCGCGGCACGACCGCGCGTCGATCGACGCGCTGCTGGCACGCGACGACGTGCGCGCACAGCTCGAAGCGCTGGGCGTCGACCCGCAGGAAGCGCGTGCGCGCGTGCAGGCGCTCGACGACGCGCAGGCGCAGGCGCTGGCCGAGCGACTCGACGAGATGCCGGCCGGCGGCAGCGTGCTGGGCGTGGCGTTCCTGGTGTTCGTGATCCTGCTCGTCACCGACATCCTGGGCTTCACGCGCGTGTTCCCCTTCACGCGGCCGATCCGCTGAGAATGCGGCGTTCCGGGGCGGCGCCTCTGCGCGCCGTCCGCTTCCGGCGAGTCTTGTGCTGGGCGCTGGTGCCGCTTGCGCTCGCCGGCTGCGCGGCACCGCAGAGCGCGGCGCTGCGCGCGTCGTTTTCGGCGGCGCCCGGGCATTCGGTGTCCGGACTTGCGCCGCGGGCTGCCATCGACGGCGTTCCATTCGTTGCGCAAAGCGACTATCAGTGCGGCCCAGCCGCGCTCGCGATGACGCTGGCCGCTGCCGGGCGCCCGGTGGAACTGCAACGCCTGGTCGACGGCGTATACCTGCCGTCGCGCCGGGGCAGCCTGCAGGCGGAGATGCTCGCGCAGCCGCGGCGCGAGTCGATGCTTTCGCTGCCGGTGCAGGCGCGGCTCGCAGCGATGCTTCGGTTGGTGGCCGACGGCGTACCCGTGATCGTCTTCCAGAACCTCGGCCTTTCGTGGGCGCCGATCTGGCACTACGCGGTCCTGGTCGGCTATGACCTGCCTGCCGGCGTCGTCGTGCTGCATTCGGGTACCGAGGCGTCGATGCCGATGTCGATCGACGCTTTCGAGCGCACCTGGGAGCGGGCCGGCTCCTGGTCGATGATCGTCGTCGAGCCGTCGCGCATTCCGGCACAGGTGAGCATCCGGACGGCGCTGCGCGCGGCGGTGGCGCTCGAGCGGCTGGACCGCGCGGCAGCGATGCGTGCCTACGATGTCCTGCTCGCGCGAGATCCGGGCGACCGGCTCGTGGCCTTCGCCCGCGCCAACGCGCTGCTCGCCGACGAGCGTCCGCGCGAGGCGATCGCCGCCTACGAAACGCTGCTCGAGCACCACGCCGATTACGCCGACGCGTGGAACAACCTGGCGCACGCCTTCGCCGATGTCGGCGACGCGCCCGCCGCGCAGCGCGCCGCCGACCGTGCGGTCGCGCTCGGCGGGGAGTCGATCGCCGTCTACCGACAGACCGCCGAGCGAATGCGCCGGCAGGCGAGTGCGCCGGCGCGGTGATACCATCGTCGGATTACCTGCTCGTTGCGAGCAAGCCGTCCGATGACCTGAACTCGTCCATCACCACCGTCTGATCTCGAACGCATGCTCCGGAAGCCGGACGTCGTTCGCCGGCTGCAGCAGCAGGCACGCCGGGCATCTTGGACGAGAAACTCGTTCCGCAAGGTGAAGAAGCCATGTTCAAAGCGCTCCAGTCGAACTCCTATCTGTTCGGCGGCAACGCCCCGTACGTCGAAGAGCTCTACGAGAGCTACCTGAACAACCCCGCGTCGGTGCCCGAGGCCTGGCGTGAGTGGTTCGACAGCCTGCAGGGCGTGCCGGCCGCCGACGGCAGTCCCGATACCCGCGACATCGCGCACGGACCGATCGTGCAATCCTTTGCCGAACGCGCGAAGGAGGGCCTGCTGCAGCCGCAGCAGATGGGCGGCGATGCCGCCACCGCGCGCAAGCAGGTCTTCGTCCAGCAACTGATCGCCGCGTACCGCTTCCTCGGCTCGCGCTGGGCCGACCTCGATCCGCTCAAGCGTCAGGAGCGCCCGCCGATCCCGGAGCTGGAGCCGGCCTTCTACGACTTCACCGAAGGCGATCACGCGCACATCTATTCGGCGGCGAACACCTATTTCGGCTTCGACACCGCACCGCTGCGCGACATCGTCAAGGCGCTGCGCGACACGTACTGCGGCTCGATCGGCGCCGAGTTCATGTACATCAGCGACCCGGCGCAGAAGCGCTGGCTGCAGGAGCGGCTCGAGTCGACGCGTTCGCGTCCGAGCTACTCCACCGACCAGAAGAAGCGCATTCTCGAGCGGCTCACCGCAGCCGAGGGCCTCGAGCGCTACCTGCATTCGAAGTTCGTCGGCCAGAAGCGCTTCTCGCTCGAGGGCGGCGAGAGCTTCATTCCGGCGATGGACGAATTGGTGCGCCGCGCCGGCGGGATGGGCGTGCAGGAGATTGTCATCGGCATGGCGCATCGCGGGCGCCTGAACGTGCTCGTCAACGTGCTCGGCAAGATGCCCAAGGACCTCTTCGCCGAGTTCGAAGGACGCCACGCCGACGACCTGCCCAGCGGCGACGTCAAGTACCACAAGGGCTTCTCCAGCGACGTGACGACGCCGGGCGGGCCGGTGCACCTGTCGCTCGCGTTCAACCCTTCGCATCTGGAGATCGTCAACCCCGTGGTCGAGGGCTCGTGCCGCGCGCGCATGACGCGCCGGGGTGATCGCAACGGCGACCAGGTGCTGCCGGTGCTGGTGCACGGCGATGCAGCCTTCGCCGGCCAGGGCGTCGTGATGGAGACGCTGAACCTGGCGCAGACGCGCGGCTACGGCACGCGCGGCACCGTGCACATCGTCATCAACAACCAGATCGGCTTCACCACGTCGGACCCGCGCGACACGCGTTCGACGATCTACTGCACCGACGTCGTCAAGATGATCGAGGCACCGGTGCTGCACGTGAACGGCGACGACCCGGAGGCGGTCGTCTATGCCACGCAGCTCGCGCTCGACTTCCGGCAGGCGTTCCGCAAGGACGTCGTCGTCGACATCGTCTGCTATCGCAAGCTCGGCCACAACGAGCAGGACACGCCGGCGGTCACGCAGCCGATGATGTACAAGAAGGTCGCCCAGCACCTCGGCACGCGCAAGCTGTACGCCGACAAGCTGGTGCGCCAGGAGGTGATCGCCGAAGCCGATCCCGAGCGCATGATCGCCGAGTACCGCAAGGCGATGGACGAAGGCAAGCACACCTTCGATCCGGTGATCACCGACTTCAAGAGCAAGTTCGCGGTCGACTGGATGCCGTTCCTGAACCGCAAGTGGACCGACTCGGCCGAAACGGCCGTGCCGATGACCGAGTTGCGGCGCCTGGGCGAGAAGATCACCACGGTTCCGGAGAACTTCAAGCTGCATCCGCTCGTCGAACGCGTCGTCAACGACCGGCGCGCGATGGCCGAGGGCGAGCATCCGCTCGACTGGGGAATGGGCGAGCACATGGCGTTCGCGACGCTGCTCGCCTCCGGCTACGACGTGCGCCTGTCCGGACAGGACTCCGGTCGCGGCACCTTCACGCACCGCCACGCCGTGCTGCACGACCAGAACCGCGAGCGCTGGGACCAGGGGTCGTACATCCCGCTGCAGTTCGTCGCCGACAAGCAGGGGCAGTTCATCGTCATCGACTCGGTGCTGTCCGAGGAAGCGGTGCTCGCCTACGAATACGGCTTCGCATCGTCGGATCCGAACACGCTGGTCATCTGGGAAGCGCAGTTCGGCGACTTCGCCAACGGCGCGCAGGTGGTCATCGACCAGTTCATCTCGTCGGGCGAAACCAAGTGGGGGCGCGCAAACGGGCTCGTGCTGATGCTGCCCCACGGCTACGAAGGGCAGGGCCCGGAGCACTCGTCGGCGCGTCTCGAGCGTTTCCTGCAGTTGTGCGCCGAGAACAACATGCAGGTGTGCCAGCCGACGACGCCGGCGCAGATCTTCCATCTGCTGCGTCGGCAGATGATCCGCATGTTCCGCAAGCCGCTGGTCATCATGACGCCGAAGTCGCTGCTGCGGAACAAGGAAGCGGTCTCGTCGCTGAAGGATCTTGCGTCGGGCGAATTCCGCACGGTGATCGGCGACGCGAGCGTCGAGGCGAGCCGAGTGCGCCGGGTCGTCGTCTGCACCGGCAAGGTGTATTACGACCTGCTCTCTGCGCGGCGCGAGCGTGAACTCGAAGACGTGGCGCTGGTGCGCATCGAGCAGCTGTACCCGTTCCCGCACAAGGCCTTCGAGGCCGAGATGAAGAAGTACGCATCGGCCACGCAGGTCGTCTGGTGCCAGGACGAGCCGCAGAACCAGGGCGCCTGGTTCTACGTCGAGCACCAGATCGCCGAGGCGCTGAAGGACGGCCAGAAGCTCGCCTATGCCGGACGTGCCCCGTCGGCATCGCCCGCAGTCGGCTACTACGACAAGCACTACGCGCAGCAAAAGGAGCTGCTCGCCGCGGCGTTGGGCGCCGCGCGGCCGCGCACCAGGAAAACCAACCGCGACGCCGCCTGAGCCGCGCGCTCGCTCCGGAGAATCATAGATGCCCGTCATCGAGATCAAGGTTCCGCAGCTGTCCGAGTCGGTCGCGGAGGCCACGCTGCTGCAGTGGCACAAGAAGGTCGGCGAAGCGGTCGCGCGTGACGAGAACCTGATCGACATCGAAACCGACAAGGTCGTGCTCGAGTTGCCGGCGCCGGCCGACGGCGTGCTCGTCGAGATCGTCAAGGGCGACGGCGAAACCGTCGTCGCCGACGAGTTGATCGCGCGGCTGGACACCGAGGCGAAGGCGGGGGCTTCGTCGCCGAAGGCGGCCGCGTCTGCTGCGCCCGCCGCGCCTGCCGCCGCTGCGCCGCAGGCCGCCGGGGGGCAGGCCGGCACGCCGGCGGCATCGGCAGGGCCCAAAGGTGACATCGCAATGCCGGCCGCTGCCAAGATGCTGCGCGAGGTGCAGATGTCGCCGTCGCAGGTGCCGGGCACCGGTCGCGACGGCCGCGTGACGAAGGCCGACGTGCTGGGTGCGGTCGGTGCCGCAGCAGCGCAGTCCGCGCCGGCCACGGCGCGTGCCGCTCCCCCGGCCACCACGCGCGCGGCTCCCCCGGCGCTCGCGCGCCCGGCGCTTCCCGAGGTGCGCCCGCCGGTCGACGTTTCCCAGCTGATCGAGGGCCGTCCCGAGCAGCGCGTCCCGATGTCGCGACTGCGTCAGCGCGTCGCCGAGCGGCTCGTGCAATCGCAGCAGACGAACGCGATCCTCACCACCTTCAACGAAGTGAACATGCAGCCGGTGATGGAGTTGCGCAAGCGCTACCAGGATCGCTTCGAGAAGGAGCACGGCACGCGGCTGGGCTTCATGTCGTTCTTCGTGAAGGCGGCCGTGCACGCGCTGCGCAAGTACCCGATCGTCAATGCGTCGGTCGACGGCTCCGACATCGTCTATCACGGCTATTTCGACGTCGGCGTCGCGGTCAGCTCGCCGCGCGGACTCGTCGTTCCCGTCGTGCGCAATGCCGATCAGCTCGGCTTCGCGCAGATCGAGCGGCAGATCGCCGACTTCGGCAAGCGCGCGCAGGAGGGCAAGCTCGGCATCGAGGAGCTCACCGGCGGCACCTTCTCGATCAGCAACGGCGGCGTGTTCGGCTCCATGCTGTCGACGCCGATCATCAACCCGCCGCAGTCGGCGATCCTCGGCGTGCACGCGACGAAGGAGCGCCCGGTCGTGGAGAACGGGCAGATCGTCATCCGGCCGATGAACTACCTCGCCGTCTCCTACGACCATCGCATCATCGATGGGCGCGACGCGGTGCTGTTCCTCGTTTCGATCAAGGAGGCGCTCGAGGATCCGTCGCGCCTGCTTCTGGACCTGTAGGAGTCTGGACATGGCACAGGCCTACGACGTCGTCGTCATCGGCGCCGGCCCCGGCGGTTACATCGCCGCAATCCGCGCCGCGCAACTCGGCATGAACGTCGCCTGCATCGAAGGATGGCGCAACGAGAACGGTGAGCTCGCGCTCGGCGGCACCTGCCTGAACGTGGGCTGCATTCCGTCCAAGGCGCTGCTCGCGTCGAGCGAAGCCTACGAGCTCGTGCGCGAGAGCTACGACGCGCATGGCATCGGCATCGACGGAGCGCGCATCGACATCTCGAAGATGCAGGCGCGCAAGGCCGGCATCGTGAAGAAGATGACGAAGGGCATCGAGTTCCTGTTCCGCAAGAACAAGGTGACCTGGCTGAAGGGCTTCGGGCGTTTCGTCGGCTACGAAGACGACGCCTACCGCATCGAGGTCGCCGACGAGGAAGCCAACGGCGGGCAGGCGCAGCTCGTCGACGCCAAGCACGTGATCATCGCCACCGGCTCGAAGCCGCGCACGCTGATGGGCGTCGAGGTCGACAACCGCATCGCCTGCGACAACGTCGGCGCGCTGGCGATGACGCAGGTGCCGAAGCGGCTCGGCGTCATCGGGGCCGGCGTCATCGGGCTGGAACTCGGTTCCGTGTGGCGGAGGCTCGGCGCCGACGTCACCGTGCTCGAGGCACTGCCGACCTTCCTCGCCGGCGCCGACGAGGGCGTGCGCAAGGAGGCGTGGAAGCAGTTCAAGGCGCAGGGCCTGAAGATCGAACTCGATGCGCGCATCGCCGGCGTCGAGGTCGGCGCCGACGGCGCGAAGGTCCGCTACTCGATCGGCGACGGCGAACCGCAGTTGCTCGAATGCGAACGGCTGATCGTCTCGGTCGGTCGCGTGCCGAACACCGACGGGCTGGGGCTCGATGCGATCGACCTCGCCGTCGACGAGCGCGGGTTCGTTCCCGTGGACGAGAACTGCCGCACGAGCGCGCCCAACGTCTGGGCGATCGGCGACGTCGTGCGCGGGCCGATGCTCGCGCACAAGGCCGAGGACGAGGGCGTGATGGTCGCCGAGCGCATTGCCGGCCAGCACACGCACATCGACTACGGGATGATTCCGTGGGTGATCTACACGTCACCCGAGATCGCCTGGGTCGGACGCACCGAAGAACAGCTGAAGAAGGAAGGCCGCGCGTTCAAGGCCGGCTCGTTTCCGTTCTCGGCCAATGGACGCGCGCTCGGCACCGGCCATTCCGCGGGCTTCGTCAAGGTGCTCGCCGACGCCGCCACCGACGAGGTGCTCGGCGTGCACATCGTCTCGGGCGCGGCTTCGGAGCTCATCGCCGAGGCTACGCTGGCGATGGAGTTCCGGGCGTCGGCCGAGGACATCGGCCGGGTCTCGCATCCGCACCCGTCGATGTCGGAGGCGTTGCGCGAAGCCGCTCTCGCGGCAACGGACAAGCGCTCGCTGAACGCCTGAAAAACCGTGTCGAGCTCTCGCGGGTGAGCGTCGCCCAGACCTGCGCCCGGGCTTTCGCCGAGCGCGGTCACTCCCCCGACGCCGCACAGCAGGCGGCCATCGAGCGCCTGCAGCGGATGTCGGACGAATTCGTCGCGTTCAAGGCGGCGCGTTCGAATCGCATCAAGAAACTGGTGCTTCGTCCCGACGTGCCGCGCGGTGTGTGGATGCACGGCGGGGTGGGCCGCGGCAAGAGCTTCCTGATGGACTGCTTCTACGCGGCCGTCCCGGTCGTGCGCAAGACGCGGCTGCACTTCCACGAGTTCATGCGCGGCGTGCACCGGTCGCTGGACGAACTGAAGGGCCGCCCCGACCCGCTCGATGCGGTGGCTGCGAACATCGCGCGCCGCTACCGGCTCATCTGCTTCGACGAGTTCCACGTGTCGGACATCGCCGACGCGATGATCCTCGAGAGGCTGATGCGCGCGCTGTTCGCGCACGGCGTCACCTTCGTGATCACGTCGAACTACCGCCCCGACGGGCTGTATCCCGAGGGACTGCATCGCGATCGCATCCTGCCTGCGATCGAGCTGATCGAGCGCAACCTCGACGTGCTCTGCGTGGACGCCGGCGTCGACTATCGCCGGCGCTCGATCGCCGACGTCAACGCATACCAGACCCCGTTGGGGCACGCCGCCGATCGCGCGCTGCGCGAGATCTTCGGGCGGCTCGCCGAAGCGCGCGACGAAGACCCACGCCTGATGATCGAGCATCGCGAGATCCGGGCGCTGCGCCGCGCCGGCGGCGCCGTATGGTTCGATTTCCGCACGCTGTGCGGTGGCCCGCGCTCGCAGAACGACTATCTCGAGATCGCCAGTCAGTTCCACACGGTGATCGTCTCGGGGGTGCCGCGCATGAGCGCGGCGATGGCAGCCGAGGCGCGACGCTTCGTCTGGCTCGTCGACGTGCTCTACGATCGACGCGTCAACCTGATCGTCTCGGCAGAAGTCCCGGCGCAGCGGCTGTACACCGAGGGGGTCCTCGCCCACGAGTTTCATCGCACCGTCAGCCGGCTCGTCGAGATGAACTCGCGCGAGTACCTGCAGGCCCCGCGCAGGGCAGCGGCGGCGGAGCTGCACGGCGCGGGCGCTTCGTGAGCCCCCGTCACCGGCGGCAGGGCCGCGCATTGAGTCGGCCGCGGGGGCGGACGTATCATTGCGGGACGGTTTTTTCGCTGCGTGTCCACCTTCGGGCCCTTCGCGGGCGAACGGTACCCACATGATCGAAGACCATAGCGTCGACGAAAGCGAGACCTTGACCGGCATCGGCGACTCGATCCGACAACGCATCACCGAATTGCAGCTCGAACATCGCGGTCTCGACACGATGATCGACGCGCTTGGCGTGCAGTCGCATTTCGACGAGTTGCAGTTGCGTCGACTGAAGAAGCGCAAGCTTCAGATCAAGGACGCGATCGCGTTGCTCCAGATGCAACTCGTTCCCGACGAACCCGCCTGATGCCCTTTGCCGGCGCCGCGTCGCGTCTGGCCGAAGCGGTCGACGCGGCGTTCGACGCCGATGGACCGATCGCCCGGACCACTGCCGGGTACTCGCCGCGCCCGGCGCAGCGCGAGATGGCGCGCGCGGTGGCCGAGGCGATCGACGCCGGCCAGCCGCTGGTCGTGGAAGCCGGCACCGGCGTCGGCAAGACCTTCGCGTATCTCGTTCCCGCGCTGCTCAGCGGCGCGCGCGTGCTGATCAGCACCGGAACGAAGACGCTGCAGGATCAACTGTTCCGGCGCGACCTTCCGCGCGTGCGGCAGGCGCTCGGCTCGGGCGCCCGCGTCGCGCTGCTCAAGGGGCGGGCGAACTACGTCTGCCGCCATCACCTGCGCCGAAACCTCGCCGAAGGCCGTTTCGAGCGACGCGAGGACATCGCGGTGCTGCGCCGGATCGAGCGCTTCGCGGCGATCTCCGCCACCGGCGACCGCAGCGAGGCGCCGGGCATTGCCGAAGACGCGCCCGCCTGGGCGTTGGCGACGTCCACCCGAGAGAGCTGCCTCGGGCAGGATTGCGACGACTTCGGCGACTGCTTCGTCTTTCGGGCGCGCCAGGCGGCGCAGACCGCCGACGTGGTCGTCGTCAACCATCACCTGTTCTGCGCCGACCTTTCCCTGCGCGACGACGGAATCGCCGAGTTGCTGCCCAGCGCGAACGCGATCGTCTTCGACGAGGCGCACCAGTTGCCCCAGGTCGCCACGCAGTTCCTCGGTCGCTCCGTGTCCACGCGCCAGCTCGTCGATTTCGCGCGCGACCTGCACCGTGCCGGGCGCGACGAGGCGCTCGATGCGGCCGACTGGACCGCGCTGTCGTCGAGCATCGAGCAGGCAGTGCGCGACTTGCGCCTGGCCGCGGGTCGCCCGGGTCGCGTCGATGCGCGCCAGGCGCGCACCAACGCGTCGTTGCGCGAGGCGATCGAAGCCGTGCAGCGTGCGCTGCCGCAGCCGGCGCTCGAGCGCTTCGCCGAGCGCGGGCGCGAGCTCGCACGACTGCTCGTTCGCGTCGAGGAGCTCGCTGCCAGGCTGCGCGAATGGATCGAAGGCGTCTGGCAGCCCGATGCGCAGGGCGATGCGATTCACTGGGCCGAGGTGCATGCGGGCGGCGTCGCGCTGCAGATCACGCCGTTGTCGGTGGCCGACACGCTGCGCACGCACCGCGAGGCGTCGCCTTGCGCATGGATCGCGACTTCCGCGACGCTGTCGGTCGCGGGCAACTTCGATCACTTCACGAGCGCCACGGGCCTGGGGGACGCGCGCACGCTGCGCTGCGAGAGCCCCTTCGACTATGCCCGGCAGGCGCTGCTGTACGTGCCGCACGACTGCGGCGACCCGGCGGCGGCCGGGTTCGCCGAGCGCATCTGCCGCGCCGCCTGGCCGCTGATCGCCGCCAACGGCGGACGCGCGTTCGTGCTCTGCACGAGCCTTCGAATGGTCGCTCAGCAGGCTGCGCTGCTGGCCGAGCGGATCGCGAAAACCGACTGCGGGATCGAGCTGCTCGTGCAGGGCAGCGCGTCGCGCTCCGCGCTGATCGAGCGTTTCCGGTCGTCGCCGCGGCCGCTGCTGATCGGATCGGCGAGCTTCTGGGAAGGCGTCGACGTGGTCGGCGACCGTCTCTCGCTGGTCGTCATCGACAAGCTGCCTTTCGCCGCGCCCGACGACCCGATCCTGGCCGCGCGCATCGACGCCGCGCGGCGAGCCGGTCGCGACCCGTTCCGGGAGATGCAGTTGCCGGCGGCGGCGATGGCGCTGAAGCAGGGCGCCGGAAGGCTGATCCGCTCCGAGACCGACCGCGGCGTGCTGATGATCTGCGACGAGCGGCTGGCGACGCGTCCCTACGGGCGCAAGCTGGTGGCGAGCCTTCCCGCGTTTCGCCGCACGCGAGATGCCGACGAGGCGCTGGCGTTCTGCGAGTCGATGGCTAGCGCCACACCTGCCACCAGCGACGATCGTCTTCCTGCAGGCCTTTCGTGAGCAGGTCGCTGTTCGGGAAGTTCGTGCGCAGCACGCGCTCGGCGTCGTCGCGCAGCTCGGGCATCCCGAGCCGGTCGTAGGACTGCACGAGCAGGAACAGCGCCTCCTCGACGGCCGGCGCCTGCTGGAACTGGCGGACGACTTCCTGCGCGCGGTTGGCGGCGGCGACGTAGGCGCCGCGCTTGAAGTAGTAGCGCGCCACGTGCACCTGTCCGCGCGCCAGCGAGTTCACCAGGTATTCCATCCGCGCGTGCGCGTCGTCGGCGTAACGGCTCTCCGGGAAGCGGGTGACCAGTTCCTTGAAGGCGTCGAAGGACTCGCGCGCCGCGGCGTGGTCGCGCTCCGAGAGGTCCTGGCTGCCGAGCTTGGCGAGCAGCCCCTGCTGCTCGTTGAAATTGACGATGCCCTTCAGGTACAGCGCGTAGTCGATCGACTCGTGGTTCGGGTGCAGCTTCATGAAGCGGTCGATCGCCGCCAGCGACAGCGCGCGCTCGCCGTCCTTGTAGTGCGCGTAGGCGGTGTCGAGCTGCGCCTGCTGCGCCCAGGTGCCGAACGGGTAGCGTGCCTCGAGCTTCTCGAGCAGCTTGACCGCCTGCGCCCAGTTGCCCGTGCGCATCTCGTCGCTGGCCTCTGCATATAATCGCTCGGGCGTCCACCCCAGCGTCGTGTCAGGCGGCTCCGAGGTGCTGCACGCGGCCAGCGACACCAGGGCGACGCATGCGACTGCGCGCACGAAGGAGACCAGAGCGGCTTTCATGCGCGGCATTATAGCGACGCCCCCCGACGAGGCGCCCGGCGACGAGTCGCCGGCGGCCATCGTGATCGACGCCGTCGACGGCGCCGGCCAGCGCGTGGATCGCTACCTCGCCGCACGCATCGACGGCGTCTCGCGCACGCGCCTTCAACAGTGGATCGCGCTGGGCGCCGTGCGCTGCGACGAGCGCGCGCTGGCGGCAAGCACGCGGTTGAAGGGCGACGAGCACATCGTCGT
The DNA here is from genome assembly GCA_023389055.1 of Pseudomonadota bacterium. GTDB lineage: Bacteria > Pseudomonadota > Gammaproteobacteria > Burkholderiales > Burkholderiaceae_E > Zeimonas. The sequence continues at coordinate 32,180 of JAEWFA010000035.1, forward strand.
CGAGCCGCAGCCGCGCGAAGCCGATACGGCGTTCGCCCCCGATCCGGTGGAGCTGGTCGTGGCCTGGGAGGACGACGAACTGCTCGTCGTCGACAAACCTGCCGGACGGGTCGTGCATCCGGCCGCGGGAAACTGGCGCGGCACGCTGATGAACGGACTGCTTCATCACCGCCCGGCGCTCGCGCGCCTGCCGCGCGCCGGAATCGTGCATCGCCTCGATCGCGACACCAGCGGGCTGCTGGTCGTCGCGAAGACCGAGCGAGCGTTCGCCTCGCTGTCGGCGCAACTGGCCGCGCGAAGCATGGGACGGCGCTATCTCGCGCTCGCCGTCGGCGCCTGCAGGCCCAGCGGGACGATCGATGCGGCGATCGGCCGCGATCCCGTCTCGCGCGTGCGGATGGCGGTCGTCGCCGCCGAGCGCGGCAAGGCCGCCCGCACGCATTACGAGCGGCTTGCGCTCGGGCAACTCGATGGTCGCGACGTGAGCCTGCTCGAATGTCGGCTCGAGTCGGGACGAACGCACCAGATCCGCGTGCATTTGCGATCGATCGGGCATCCGCTGGTGGGCGACGCGCTGTACGGCGGTGCGCCGCTCGGTGGCTTCGCACGGCAGGCGCTGCACGCCTGGCGCCTCGCCCTGCGGCATCCGGTCGACGGTCGCTCGATGCAGTGGCGCTCGCCGCTGCCCGAAGATCTGCGCACGCTGCTCGCCGCCGCGGGCATCGACGCCGCACCGATCGAGGCGCGCGAATGACGCGGCAGCGAGCGGCGGCGAGCGCAGGGGTGCGCGCCTTCGGCATCGACGCGGCACTCGTTCCGCAATGGGACGCTCCAGCCCGCGTCGGCGCGTTGTCGACCACCCGTCGCGGCGGCGTCAGCGAAGGACCGTGGGGACTCGCCGACGGGCGCTGCGGCGGATTGAATCTCGGGGCGCGGTGCGGCGACGATCCGGCAGCGGTGCGCAGCAACCGCGAACGGCTTGCGACGGCGGTGGGCGCAATGCCGAAGTGGCTGCAGCAGGTGCACGGCACCCGGGTGCACAAGGTCGTCGCCGCTGCGCCGCACGTCGACGCTTGCCTCGCGGAGGAACCGCGAGCGGACGCTTCGGTCACCAACATTCCCGGCGTCGTCCTCGCGGTACTGACCGCCGACTGCCTGCCCGTCGTGTTCGCCGACGCACGGGGCGAGGTCGTTGCGGCAGCGCACGCCGGCTGGCGCGGGCTGGCCGACGGCGTGCTCGAGCGCACGGTCGAGGCGATGCGTGCGCTGGCGTCCAGCGAAGCCGACGTGTGCGCGTGGCTCGGGCCGTCGATCGGGCCCGATGCCTTCGAGGTCGGCAACGAGGTTCGCGAACGATTCTGCGATCTGGATCCGCACGCGGCGCGCGCCTTCGCGGGCGGCGAGCGCCAGGGAAAGTGGCTTGCCGATCTGCCCGCGCTCGCCCGGCTGCGCCTGGCCGGGATCGGCGTGCATCGCGTCGCCGCTGCCGATCGCTGCACGGTGCGCGACACCGCCGACTTCTATTCGTATCGGCGCGACGGCCGATGCGGACGCATGGCCACTCTCGTGTGGATGACGTCGCGTTGACAAAAAGATGGCGCAGTGCAGAATGAATGCGAAGGTCCGGCCGACAACGAGGGAGGAGAGAATGCCCGGTGCAACACGTGCGGCGCGGAGCGGCCAGCCGAATGCTGCGCGAAGCAACGAATCGGGATCGCGCCGCGCGAAAGCTCCACGCGCGCAGCCGGCGGCAGGCGCATCGGGCACCGCGGAGCCGGCCACGTCCGCGCCGACCAACGCAAGGAGCGATGCGGCGCCGAAGCCGCGACGGGCGCGGAAGTCTCCGACGGGCGTGAAGCCGGTCCAGGCGCCGTCTGCTGCGCAGCCTGCCGCCCGAACGGCCGAGCCGCAACAGGCGCGCGGGCGCAAGGCGCGCCCGGCCCCGATCGCGCAATCCGCGCAGGAGCCTGACGGTCCCGTGCACGTTCCCGGCGGACGGCTCGGTGCATTGCAGGCCGAGTACCTGTCGCGGTTGAGCGCACTGGTGAGTTCGCCGACGACGCCTGAACCGTCGGACCGGCGCTTCTCGGGTGCCGCGTGGCACCAGGGCCCCTATGCGTGGACCGCCTCGCTGTACCTGCTGAACGAGGAGTTCATGAAGCGGCTCGCCGAGTCGGTCGAGGGCGGCGACGAGAAGACGCGCGAGCGCATCCGCTTCGGCACGCAGCAATGGCTCGCCGCCATCTCGCCGGCGAACTTCCTGCTCACCAACCCCGAAGCGCAGCGGCGCGTCCTCGAGACGAAAGGCGAGAGCCTGCGCTCGGGCATCGGCAACCTGCTCACCGACCTGCAGCGCGGCCGCATCTCGCAGACCGACGAGTCGGCCTTCGAGGTCGGCGTGAACGTGGCGACCAGCCCCGGCTCGGTCGTCTTCGAGAACGAACTCGTCCAGTTGATCCAGTACGCGCCGTCCACCGAGACGGTCGGCAGTCGTCCGCTGCTGATGGTTCCTCCGTGCATCAACAAGTTCTACATCCTCGACCTGCAGCCGGAGAACTCGCTGGTCGCCTACGCGGTGGCGCAGGGACACACCGTGTTCGTGGTCTCGTGGAAGAACGTGCACGCCGACCAGGGGCACCTCGGCTGGGACGACTACATCGAGCGCGGCGTTCTCGAGCCGATGCGCGTCGTGCGCGAGATCGCCGGCGTCGAGCACATCAACGCACTCGGTTTCTGCGTCGGCGGCACGCTGCTGTCGACCGCGGCCGCGGTGCTGGCGGCGCGCGGCGACGACTGGATCGAATCGATGACGCTGCTGACGTCGTTCATCGATTTCTCGCGCCCCGGATCGATCGGCGTGTTCGTCGACGAGCACCAGGTCGCGTACCGCGAGGCGACGATCGGTTCGGGCGGCATCATGCCGGGGCGCGAACTCGCACTCACCTTCAACTACCTGCGCCCGAACGACCTCGTCTGGAACTACGTCGTCGCGAACTACCTGAAGGGCGAAGCGCCTCCGGCCTTCGACCTGCTGTACTGGAACGCCGACAGCACGAACCTGCCCGGTCCGATGTACTGCTGGTACCTGCGCCACATGTATCTGCAGAACGAACTGCGCCAGCCGGGGCGGCTCACCTGCCTGGACGTTCCGGTGGACGTCGGCGAGATCGGCGTCCCCACCTACCTGTACGCATCGCGCGAGGACCACATCGTCCCCTGGCAGGGAGCCTACGAATCGACGCAGCTCCTTTCGGGGCCGCTGCGCTTCGTGCTCGGCGCCAGCGGCCACATCGCCGGCGTGATCAACCCGCCTGCGAAGGGCAAGCGCAGCCACTGGCTCGGCGAGAACCTGCCCGAGGACGCCGAGGAATGGTTCGCGCAGGCGAGCGAGCGCCCGGGCAGTTGGTGGCCCGACTGGGCGCAGTGGCTGTCGGCCTTCGCGGGCGAGCGCCGCCCCGCGCCGAAGACGCCGGGCAACGCGCGTTATCCGGTGATCGAGCCGGCGCCGGGGCGCTACGTGAAGGAGAAGGCAGGCTAGGGCGGACGGTTCATTTCGCCGGCGGCGCCCCGCCGCCGGAATCCATCGGCGAACGAGAGGAAGCACAGCCATGAGCAGGATCGCTTACGTGACGGGCGGGATGGGCGGCATCGGGACGGCCATCTGCCGCCGGTTCCACGACATGGGCTTCACGGTGGTCGCTGGCTGCGGTCCGACCCGCGATCACCAGAAGTGGATCGCCGAGCAGAAGGCCGACGGCTACGACTTCCACGCGTCGGTGGGCAACGTCTCCGACTGGGATTCCACCCGCGACGCCTTCGAGAAGGTCAAGCAGATCGGGCCGGTCGACGTACTCGTCAACAACGCCGGCATCACGCGCGACGGCGTGTTTCGCAAGATGTCCCTCGACGACTGGCGCGCCGTCATCGACACCAATCTGAATTCGCTGTTCAACGTCACCAAGCAGGTCATCGACGGAATGCTCGATCGCAACTGGGGACGCATCATCAACATCTCGTCGGTCAACGGCGAGAAGGGCCAGTTCGGCCAGACGAACTACTCGGCTGCGAAGGCCGGCATGCACGGCTTCACGATGGCGCTGGCGCTCGAGGTGGCGAACAAGGGCGTGACGGTGAACACGGTCGCTCCCGGCTACATCGCCACCGACATGGTGATGGCGGTACGGGAGGACGTGCGCGAGAAGATCATCCAGCAGATCCCGGTGCGCCGCCTCGGCAAGGCACAGGAGATCGCGTCGATCGTCGGATGGCTGGCTACTGACGACGCGGGCTTCACGACGGGCGCGGAGTTCTCGTGCAACGGCGGCCTGCACATGGGCTAGGGCCTGCCGAAAGGGGCCCTGATCCGGAGAACCTGATGGCGAATGCCACCCGTCTTATCAAGAAGTACCCGAACCGGCGGCTGTACGACACGCAGACGAGCGCGTACATCACGCTGGCCGACGTCAAGCAGCTGGTGCTCGGCAACGAGAGCTTCAAGGTGGTCGACGCCAAGAGCGGCGAAGACCTCACGCGCAGCATCCTGCTGCAGATCATCCTCGAGGAGGAGGCGGGCGGGGCGCCGCTGTTCTCCTCGCCGATGCTCGCGCAGATCATCCGCTTCTACGGCCACGCGATGCAGGGGATGATGGGCGCGTACCTCGAGAAGACGATGCAGGCCTTCGTCGAGATCCAGAACAAGATGCAGGAGCAGTCGAAGACCTTCTACGACAACAAGGGCATCCCGAACCCGGAGATGTGGGCGCAGTTCATGTCGATGCAGACGCCGATGATCCAGACGATGATGGGCAACTACATCGAGCAGAGCAAGAACCTGTTCGTGCAGATGCAGGAGCAGATGCAGGCGCAGACGCGCAACATGTTCCAGAACTTCCCGTTTCCGATGGCGCCCGGGGCGCAGGGCGGCGCGGCAGAGAAGGCCGAGAAGGGCGAGAAAAAGTAGGAGCGAACCGCGGACGCTGCACGCACCCGGCGTGAAGCTTGCCGTTGTCATGACGGGGAGCTGTGTGTAAACTCCCACACAAGGAGTCGCACATGGCCACCAATCTGGCGATCGACCCGGATCTTCTCGACCGGGCGCTCGAAGTCAGTGGGGAGCGAACGAAGAAGGCCGCCGTGACAAGGGCCTTGCAGGAGTTCATCGCCCGCCGCGAGCAGCGGCGCATCGCCGATCTGTTCGGCAGGCTCGAATGGGACACGTCGTTCGATTACAAGGTTGAGCGATCGCGCCCCGAATGAGCCTTCTGGTCGACACTAGCGTCTGGTCGCTGGCGCTTCGTCGCGATTCCGACAGTTCGGCGCCGGAAGTCGTCCATCTCGGCGACGCCCTTTCCGGCTCGGAGGTGGTCGTCACGACAGGTCTGGTTCTTCAGGAGCTCCTGCAGGGCTTCTCGGGCGCGAAAGCGCATGCGCAGATCATCGAACGATTCGCCGCGTTGCCGCTGCTTCAGCCGGATCGCGACGACCACATCGACGCTGCGGCGCTACGCAACCAGTGCCGCAAGGCCCGCGTACAACTCGGTACCATCGACGCACTGCTCGCCAGTCTTTGCATCCGCCACGACCTGACGCTGCTCACCACCGACAAGGATTTCGAACATGCGGCAAAGCATTCCTCGCTGCGCTTGTGGTCGGGCAAGCCGCGGGCAAGACGTTGACCCGATGCGCTGCCGATGAACGCAACTCCCAGGCCGGCTCGCCGGCGCCCTCCACGCGGCACGCCGACCGTCGGTTTCGTCTCGCTCGGATGCCCGAAAGCCACCGTCGATTCCGAACGCATCCTCACGCGCCTGCGCGCCGAGGGCTACGAAATCGTCGGTGACTATCAGGGCTCCGACCTCGTCATCGTCAATACCTGCGGCTTCATCGACGAGGCCGTGCAGGAGTCGCTCGATGCGATCGGCGAGGCGCTCGCCGAGAACGGGCGCGTGATCGTCACCGGGTGCCTGGGCGCTCGCCGGTCTGCGTCTGGCAAGGCGCTGGTCGCCGACGTGCATCCGAAAGTGCTCGCCGTCACCGGACCGCAGGCCACCGACGAGGTCATGGAGCACGTGCACGAGCACCTGCCCAAGCCGCACGATCCGTTCGTCGATCTCGTTCCGCCCGGCGGCATCAAGCTCACGCCGCGCCACTATGCGTACCTGAAGATCTCCGAAGGCTGCAATCACCGCTGCACGTTCTGCATCATTCCGTCGATGCGCGGCGACCTCGTCAGCCGGCCGATCGGCGACGTCGTGCGCGAGGCGCGCGCGCTGGTCGACGCCGGCGTGCGCGAGTTGCTGGTGATCTCGCAGGACACGAGCGCCTACGGCGTCGACCTCAAATACCGCACCGGCTTCGTCGAAGGCCGCCCGGTTCGCACGCGGATGGTCGAACTGGTGAAGGAGCTCGCGCGACTCGATGCGCGCGTGCGACTGCACTACGTCTATCCGTATCCGCACGTCGACGAGGTGTTGCCGCTGATGGCCGAAGGCCGGGTGCTGCCGTACCTCGACGTGCCGTTCCAGCATTCGCACCCTCGTGTGCTGCGCGCGATGAAGCGGCCCGCGTCGGGCGAAACGAACATCGAACGCATCCGCGCGTGGCGCGCCGTGTGTCCGGAGCTGACGATCCGCAGCACCTTCATCGTCGGCTTTCCCGGAGAGACCGAAGCCGAGTTCGAGCATCTGCTCGCCTTCCTCGAGGAGGCGCGGCTCGACCGGGTCGGCTGCTTCGCGTACTCGCCGGTGGAGGGCGCCGCCGCCAACGCCTTGGCCGACCCGGTGCCGGACGACGTGCGCGAAGCGCGGCGCGATCGTTTCATGCAGGTGCAGGCGCGGATCAGCGCCGAGCGGCTGGGCCGCCGTGTAGGCAGCGAGACGTCGGTGCTGGTCGACGCGATCGAGCACGATCGCGCGTCGGGGCAGTGGCGCGCGGTGACGCGTTCGGCTGCGGAAGCGCCTGAGGTGGATGGCGTCGTCTACGTGGCGCTGTCCGGCGAGGAGCACGCGAAGGCGCATCCGCCGGGCAGCGAGATGAACGTGCGGATCGTCGATGCCGGCGAGCACGACCTGTTTGCTGAGGCAGTGAAGGGTGCTGACCGCCGACGCACCCAATAGGGCGCGCCCTTCGCGCATTTCTGCTTGCGCTGTCGCCGTTCCTTACAGTGTCGGCAACTTCCCTTCCTTGCCTGCAACACAAACAAGGACTTGCGAATCTCGGCACGGAAATTGCTTCCGCCGTTCCCCCCAATAACAGGGGAGGTGGGTCATGTCGGGAAGCAACCGGAAACTCGCGGTGGCCGCGGCAGCGGCGGTGGCGCTGGGCGTCGCGGCTCACGGCGCGAACGCGAGTGTCGCATGGGGAGGGAGCGAGTACGACGTCATCACCGCGGAAGGAATTTTTTGGAGTGACGCGAAAGCGGCAGCCGACGCAATGGGTTGGCATCTCGCCACGGTGACTTCGGCTGCCGAGGATGCCTTCGTATCGTCTCTGCTTCCGACGTCTCCTGCCTCGCGTTCGCACTACTGGCTGGGTGCGAGCGATGCAGCGAACGAAGGCGCATGGCAGTGGGTGACCGGCGAAGCGTGGTCGTACACGAATTGGTGGGGCGGCGAACCGAACAATGTCGGCGCCGAGGACTATCTCGGCTACGACTACCGCGGCGGCTGGGCCTGGAACGATGCGCAGAACGACCTGCAGAGCACCTACGCCTTCGTGCGCGGCTACGTGATCGAGCGAGCGAGCTCCGCCGCCGTTCCTTTGCCGGCCACGCTTGCGTTGCTCGGGATCGGGATCGCCGCTGCGGCTGGGGCTTCGCGCCGCAAGTCGTCGCGTTGAATCGTCGCGCGGCGAGTCGGTCGCTTTTGCGCAGCGCCGCTGTCCTCGCGTCAGCGAGGCTGCGTACGCTTGCCGACGGTTGCCGCCGAGGCGGCTGCGGCGAGCGCCGCCCCCACCACCAGCACCCCCACCGCGATCCACGACGGCGCGACGAACGATCCGCTGCGCTCGGCCATCCAGCCGCCGATCGCGGGGCCGACGATCTGCCCGATGCTGAACGCGACCGTCATCCGCGCGATGGTCTGGTCGGGCTTGTCGGGTGCCAGCGAGCGCGCCTGCGCCAGGCCGAGCGCCGTGATCGCCATGAACGTCCCGCCGAGCAGCGCAGCGCCGACGTATAGCGCGATCGCCTGCTGGCCGATGGCGACGAGCGCGACGCCGATCGCCTCGAGCACGAAGGCGGCGACGATCGCCGGGTAGACGCCCACGCGCTGCGCGACGCGCATCCAGAACCAGTTCGACGGCGCGCCGGCGATGCCGACGATCATCCAGGTCCAGAATTCGGCCGCGCGCGCGTCGGGCAGGCCGCGCGCCATCACGACGATGAAGGTCGCGGTGATCACGTAGCCGAAGCCGAGGCAGCCATAGGACCAGACGAGTCGATTGAGCGCACGCCGGTCCGCCGACACTTGGGCGCCGCTCGGCGCGCCAGCGGTCGACGGCGGCGACGGCGGCGCATCGAGTTCTCGCCACGGCGCGATCGCGAACAGCAGCGCGAGCGCCGCGAGCGCCGACCACAACGGCGCATAGCCCCAGCCAGCTTCGCGACCGAAATCGATCAGCATCGTCGACACGACGATGCCGAAGCCGACGCCCGAATAGAGCAGCGCGCCGAGCATCGGGCGGCCCTCTCGCGCGGCGCTGGCGAAGACGACCGCGGAGGCGAACACGAGCACGAATGCGCTGGCGACGCCGGCGACGAAGCGCACGACGGCCCACGTCGTCGTGCCGGCGTCGATGGCCATCGCCGCCGTCGTCACGACGATGGCGACGATGGCCATGCGCAGCCAGAGCACGCGCCGGCGCGCGATGAACGAGCGGGTGGCGAGCAGCGCGCCGGCGAGATAGCCGGCGAAATTCGCCGATGCGACGAAGCCGGCACCCGACAGCGACAGGCTCGAACCATCGAGCATCGGCGGCAGCATCGGCGTGTAGGCGAAGCGGCCGACGCCCATCGCCAGCGCCAGCGCGAGGAAGCCGGCGAGCGCTTCGATGGTGCCGCGTGTCGCGAATCGATGCGCGGCAGCGCGCGACGCGTTCACCCGCGCGAGCCCGGTGCGGGCTTCGGCAACTGGTCGTCGAACCAGTTCAGGATCGCGTCGAGAAAGCAGTGGTTGATCGAGTGCGTCGTCTCGGAACGCACGAGCGGCTTGGCGTGATACGCGACCGAAACGCCGGCGATCGACATCATCTTCAGGTCGTTCGCACCGTCGCCGACGACGATCGCATGGCGCGGGTCGCAGCCGATCGCCGCGCAGGTGCGCTCGAGCGCGAGCTTCTTGCCCTCGGCGTTGACGATTTCGCCGAGCACGCGTCCGGTAAGCGCGCCGTCGCGCACCTCGAGCGTGTTCGCGCAGGCGAAGTCGAGGTCGAGCCGGTCGCGCAGTCGCTCGGTGAAGAAGGTGAAGCCGCCGGAGACGAGCAACACCTGCAGCGAGGCTTCCTTCGCCGCGGCGATCAGCGTCTCGGCGCCGGGCGTGACGCGCAGCCGTTCGTCGTAGACGCGTTGCAGCGTCGCTTCCGGGAGCCCCGCGAGCAGCTCGGTGCGCCGGCGCAGGCTCTCGTCGAAATCGGCGATCTCGCCGCGCATCGCCGCCTCGGTGATCGCCGCCACTTCCGCCTTGCGGCCGGCGAAGTCGGCGATCTCGTCGATGCATTCGATCGTGATCAGCGTGGAGTCCATGTCGAAGGCGAGCAGGCGATAGTCCGACAGCCGCGCACCGGCATCGACCATCTCGGCGTCGACGTGCAGATTCTCCGCGAGTTGCGTCACACGCTCGCCGTCGATCGCGACGTCGTCCCAGGTTGCAAACCGCGGCAGCCGCAGCGTCGGCGCGCAGCCGACCGCTTCGCTGCACGCGTCGACCGCGTCGTCGGCGAGCCGCAGGTGCTGCACGACGAGGCGTCGCCTCATCATCGGTGGCTTATCGTGGGCCATTGCCGAGTTTCGCGAGCTGGTCGAGGATCTCGCGAACCTTCTGCACCCGCGCGGCGAGATCGGGCGTGGCGATCGTGAAGCGAAGCCGATCGGGGCCGGCGAGCTTCACGTCGCGCCTGGACTGGATGTAGCGGATCATCGCCGCCGCCTCCAGCGGGGGGTCGGGGACGAACTGCACGACGATCGCGTCGGTGGCGGCGTCGAGCTTCGCGATTCCCAGCGGACGCGACACGATGCGCAGCCGGTGCGTTTCGAGCAGCGTGCGCGCGGCCTCGGGCAGCTTGCCGAAACGGTCGACGAGCTCCTCGCGCAGCGCATCGAGCGCATCCGGCGCGGCGCAGTTCGCCATCCGCTTGTACAGCGACAGCCGCTCGCGCACGTCGGGTACGTAGTCCTCGGGCAGCAGCGCCGGTGCTCGCAACACGATCTCGGTGGTTGCCGAAAGCGGCGCCGACAGGTCGGGCTCGCGCCCGGCGCGCAGCGCGTCGACTGCCTCGGCGAGCATTTCGCTGTACAGCGCGAACCCCACCTCCTGCATGTCGCCCGACTGCGATTCGCCGAGCACCTCGCCGGCGCCGCGGATCTCGAGATCGTGCATCGCCAGGTAGAAGCCCGAGCCCAGCTCCTCGAGCGCCTGGATCGCCTCCAGCCGCTTGACGGCGTCGCGCGTCATCGCCTTCTCGTCGGGGACCATCAGGTACGCGTAGGCCTGGTGATGCGAGCGACCGACGCGGCCGCGCAGCTGGTGCAACTGTGCCAGACCGAAGCGGTCGGCGCGATGGATGATGATGGTGTTCGCGCTCGGCACGTCGATGCCGGTCTCGATGATCGTCGTGCACAGCAGCACGTTGAAGCGCTGCTGCAGGAAGTCGCGCATCACGCGCTCGAGCTCGCGCTCGGGCATCTGCCCATGCGCAACCGCGATGCGTGCCTCGGGAACGAGTTCGGCTAGCCGCGTACGCCGGTTCTCGATCGTCTCGACCTCGTTGTGCAGGAAGTACGCCTGCCCGCCGCGCTTGAGCTCGCGCATCAGCGCCTCGCGGATCGTTCCGGAGCTCTCGCGCCGCACGAAGGTCTTGATCGCCAGGCGCCGTTGCGGCGCGGTGGCGATCACGGAGAAATCCCGGATGCCCTCCAGGCTCATCGCCAGCGTGCGCGGGATCGGCGTGGCGGTGAGCGTGAGCACGTCGACCTCGGCACGCAGCGCCTTGAGCGCCTCCTTCTGCCGCACGCCGAAGCGGTGTTCCTCGTCGATGATCACCAGCCCCAGCCGGTCGAACTTCACGTCGCGCGACAGCAGCTTGTGCGTGCCGATCGCGATGTCGATCTTTCCTTCGGCCAGGCCGTCGATCGCCGCGCCTGTCTCCTTCTTCGAGCGGAAGCGCGACAGCTGCGCGATGCGCACCGGGAAGTCGGCGAAACGGTCGCTGAAGGTCTGGAAATGCTGCTCGGCGAGCAGCGTCGTCGGAGCGAGCACCGCGACCTGCCTGCCGTCGGCCACCGCCACCCACGCCGCGCGCAGCGCGACCTCGGTCTTGCCGAAGCCGACGTCGCCGCAGACCAGGCGGTCCATCGGCTTGCCAGAGGTCATGTCGGCGACCACGGCGTCGATCGCCGATTGCTGGTCGGGCGTTTCCTCGAAGGGGAAGCCTTCGGCGAAGCCCTCGTAGTCGTTCGCCGCGAAGCGGAACGCGTGGCCCTCGCGTGCGGCGCGTCGGGCGTACAGGTTCAGCAACTCGGCTGCCGCGTCGCGCGCTTTCGCGGCGGCACGCCGTCGCGCCTTCTCCCACTGCCCCGAGCCGAGTTCGTGCAGCGGGGCGTCTTCGGGCGCGGCGCCGCTGTAGCGCGAGATCACGTGCAGCTGCGAGACCGGCACGTACAGCGTGGCGTCCTTCGCATAGCGCAGATGCAGGAACTCGGTGGGCCCCTCGTCGAGTTCCATCGTGACGAGGCCCTGATAGCGTCCGATGCCGTGCTGCGCGTGCACGACCGGGTCGCCGGCCTTCAGTTCGGAGAGATCGCGGATGATCGAATCGACGTCGGTCTGCGTCTCGCGCAGGCCGCGTCGGCGCCGACGCGGTGCGCCGGCGAAGAGCTCGGTCTCGGTGACTACCGAGATGCCGGTTTCGGGAATCTCGAAGCCGTCGAAGATCGGGCCGACGACGATCGCTTCGCGCAGGTTGCCGTCGGCGAAGCGCTTCCAGTCGTCCACCGCCGGCAGGCGCACGCCGTTCTCGGCAAACAGCTGCTCGAGCGTCTCGCGCCGGCCCGGCGACTCGGCGACGACGAGCTTGCGTACGCCGGGCGCGGCGAGCCAGGCGCGCAGGCGCTCGAGCGGGTCGTGCGCGCGGCGCTCGATCGACACTTCGGAAGGGGCAGAGGCGAAGCGAGGCTCGCGCTTGTGGTTCCCATCGTCACCGACCCCGGGGTGACGCTCGTCGACGGCGGCGTCGTTCGTTGGGTCCGCCATCGACCAGCGCCCGAATTCCTTCGCCTGCGCGAACAGCGTCGCGCTGTCGAGGAACAGTTCGTCGGGCTTGAGCAGCGGGCGGCTGCGATCGTGCGACAGGAACCGGTAGCGTTCGGCAGCCTCCTGCCCGAAGCGTCGCGCGGCGGCGTCGACGTCGCCGTGCGAGACGACGATCGCATCGTCGGGCAGGTAGTCGAACAACGTCGCCGTCTGCTCGTGGAACAGCGGCAGCCAGTATTCGATGCCTGCCGGTGCGATGCCGTTGCCGACGTCCCGATAGATCGTGCTCGCCGAGGGGTCGCCCTCGAAACGCTCGCGCCAACGGCCGCGAAAGGCCGTGCGCGCGGCTTCGTCGAGCGCGAACTCGCGTCCCGGCAGCAGCCGCACCCGGTCGATCGGGTACAGGCTGCGTTGCGTGTCGGGATCGAAGGTGCGAATCGAGTCGATCTCGTCGCCGAACAGGTCGATGCGGTACGGCAGGCTCGATCCGGTGGGGAACAGGTCGATCAGGCCGCCGCGTACCGCGTATTCGCCGGGGCGGACCACCTGCTTCACGTGCTCGTAGCCGGCGAAGGCGAGTTGCCGGCGCAGGCGAGCCTCGTCGAGTTGCTGTCCCTTGTGGAAGAAGAACGTGTGCGAGGCGAGGAACTTCGCCGGCGCGAGACGTTGCAGCGCGGTGCCGATCGGCGCGAGCACGACGTCGCAGTCGTGCTGCTGCAGTGCGTACAGCGTGGACAATCGCTCGGAGACGAGATCCTGGTGCGGCGAGAACGCGTCGTAGGGCAGCGTTTCCCAGTCGGGCAGCATCAGCACGCGCAGCAGCGGCGCGAACCAGCGCATCTCCTGCGCAAGGCGCACGGCGTCGGCCGGCCTGGCCGTGACGATCGCCAGCGCGCGGCCGCGGGCGGTGGGCTTCGCGAGGTCGGCGTCGCCCGGATCGGCGCTTCGCAGCGCGCGCGCGCTCTCGCGCTCGGCGAGCGCCGCGAGCAGCAGCGCGTCGGCCGAACCGTGGCAGCGGGGAAGGGTGCGCACCTGCCCGCGCCCGGGCGCGGGGATCGAACCGAGCGCATCGGCGCGATCGCCGAGCAGCCCCTGGGGCGTCGCTGCAGCGCGGGAGGTCGTCGAGGACTCGGTTCGCAAGCCTAGAATTCTATCTTTTCGCCGAACAGGGCAGTTCCGCTCGATGTCCGCTCGCCTCCCGCAAGCGCCGCGCCACGTCGCGTTGATTCCCGCCGCAGGAATCGGAGCGCGCGTGGGCGCCGCGCTGCCGAAGCAATACCTGTCGCTCGGCGCCCGCACGATGCTCGAGTGGAGCGTCGATGCGTTGTGCGCGATGCCGTGGATCGAGCGCGTGATCGTCGTCGTCGCGCCCGACGATGCGCGTGCGTCGATGCTGCTGCACGCGCGTCCCCGCGTCGAGGTGCTCGCGCAAGGCGGCGCGACGCGGCGCGATACGGTGCTCTCGGGGCTCCGGTCGCTGATCCGCAGCCACGACGCAGCCGACTGGGTGCTCGTGCACGATGCGGCACGCCCCGCACTGGAGTCCGGTGCGCTGGAACGGCTGCGCGACGCGCTCGCCGAGTCGTCGGTCGGCGGACTGCTCGCGCTGCCGGTGGGCGACACCGTAAAGCGTGTCGCGGCCGATCGCAGCGCGGTAGCGGCGACGGTCGATCGCGACGACCTGTGGGTTGCGCAGACCCCGCAGATGTTCCGACTGGGCCTGCTGCTCGACGCGCTCGCTGCGCATGCCGATGTCACCGACGAGGCGTCGGCGATCGAACGCGCCGGGCACGCGCCGCTGCTGGTCGAAGGTGCGCGCTCGAACTTCAAGGTCACGAGCGCGGAGGATGTCTCGCTGATGCGCCTGCTGCTGGCCGCCCGAACGCAGGAAGGACAGACACGATGAACGATCGTCCCGCGGGCGGTGCCCCGGTCGTGACCGACGGGTTCGGACTGCGCATCGGCCAGGGCTGGGACGTGCACGCACTGGTTCCCGGTCGCAGGCTGCGCATCGGCGGCGTCGAGATCGAGCACCGCGCCGGCGCGCTCGGCCATTCGGATGGCGATGTGCTGCTGCACGCGATTACCGACGCGCTGCTCGGCGCGGCGGCGCTCGGCGACATCGGCTCGCATTTCCCCGATAGCGATCCGCGCTGGCGCGGCGCCGACAGTGCCGTGCTGCTGCGCGAAGTCGCGCAGCGCGTTCGCGGCGCAGGCTGGCAGGTCGCGAACGTCGACTCGACCGTGATCGCGCAGGCGCCGCGGCTCGCGCCCTTCGTCGCGCAGATGGCGGCCAACGTTGCTTGCGCGATCGGAATCGACGCCGGCTGCGTCGGCGTCAAGGCGAAGACCGGCGAACGGCTCGGTTTCGTCGGTCGCGCCGAGGGCATCGCCGCGCAGGCGATCGTGTTGCTCGTCGCGGCGCCGCGCGCCGATGCGCCCCCGCCGGCGCGCGGTTCCCGGCACGGAGTCAGTTGACGCCGTCGTCTGCCGTTTCGGGCTATCGCAGCCGCGATTTGCTCGGCTATGCTTGACGATTCGAACGCCGACCGGCGTCGATACACGAGGAGGAGTCGATGGGCGACCAAACCAAGTACCTGCTCGACGAGAGCCGGATCCCGAAGCGCTGGTACAACATCCAGGCCGACCTGCCGAAGCCGCTCGCGCCGGTGCTGCATCCGGGCACGATGCAGCCGATCGGGCCCGACGACCTCGCGCCGTTGTTCCCGATGGAGCTCATCCTGCAGGAAGTGAGCACCGAGCGCGAGATCGACATTCCCGAGCCGGTGCGCGACATCTACCGGCTGTGGCGGCCGAGCCCGTTGTTCCGCGCGCACCGCCTGGAGAAGGCGCTCGGAACACCGGCGAAGATCTTCTACAAGTACGAAGGCGTCAGCCCCGCGGGGAGCCACAAGCCGAACACGGCGGTCGCGCAGGCGTTCTACAACCGCGAGGCGGGCATTCGGCGGCTGAGCACCGAAACCGGCGCCGGCCAGTGGGGATCGTCGCTCGCTTTTGCCGGTGCGCTGTTCGGCATCGACGTCACCGTCTTCCAGGTGCGCGTCTCGTACGACCAGAAGCCGTACCGCCGGGCGCTGATGGAAACCTACGGTGCGCGCTGCGTAGCCTCGCCGTCGAAGGAAACCGATTACGGTCGCGCGGTGCTCGAGCAGCGCCCCGACCATCCGGGCAGCCTGGGCATCGCGATCTCCGAAGCGGTGGAGATCGCCGCCAAGAACGAAGACACGAAATACGCGCTCGGCTCGGTGCTCAACCATGTGATGCTGCACCAGACCGTCGTCGGCCAGGAGGCGATCGAGCAGATGCAGATGGCCGATGCGTGGCCCGACGTCCTCATCGGCTGCACCGGCGGCGGATCGAACTTCGCGGGGCTGGTGTTCCCGTTCATCGGACAGGCACTGCGCGGCGGGAAGAAGTCGCGCGTCGTCGCCGTCGAGCCGGCCGCGTGTCCCACGCTCACGCGCGGCAAGCTCGCGTACGATTTCGGCGACACCGGGCACATGACGCCGCTGGTGAAGATGCACACACTCGGCTCCACGTTCACGCCGCCGGGCTTCCACGCCGGCGGGTTGCGCTATCACGGGATGGGTCCGCTGATCTCGCATTTGCTCGACCTGAAGCTGATCGAGGCGGTGGCCTACCAGCAGACCGAGTGCTTCGCCGCCGGCGTGCAGTTCGCGCGCACCGAGGGAATCATTCCGGCGCCCGAAGCGAACCACGCGGTCAAGGCGGCGATCGACGAGGCGCTGCGCTGCAAGCGCGAAGGCCGCTCGGAGACGATTCTCTTCAACCTCTCGGGCCACGGCCACTTCGACATGGCCGCGTACATGGCCTACAACTCCGGCTCGCTCAGCGACCAGTCGTACGACGAGAAGGAACTGGCGATGGCGTTGGCGGGGTTGCCCAGCGTGCCTGCTTGAGGAAGTGAAGGAGTGAAGGGTGAAGGGTGAAGGGTGAAGGGCGCAAAGCCGACTGCGGACGCGGGCGCCCTTCACCCTTCACCCTTCACCCTTCACCTTCTTCTCGACTTGACCCTCGTCAACCGTGCGACGGGCGAACGGCGCATTGTTCGATCCATGTTCGGGGCATCCGGAACAGGAGGACGACCGTGCGAAGCCGCGACGAAGCGCTGCCGTGGATGTACGAGAAGATGGTCGAGATCCGCCACTACGAGGAGACGATGGCAGCCGTCTACCTCGAGGGCAAGCTCCCGCCGAAGATCCAGAAAGGCCTGGCTTTCGACATCGGCTCGGGGCCGGTTCCGGGCGAGATGCACCTGTCCGCCGGACAGGAGCCGGTCGCCGTCGGCGTCTGCGCGCACCTCAGGAAGGAAGACACGGTGGTCGGCACGCACCGCCCGCACCACTTTGCGATCGCCAAGGGAGTGCCGCTCGACCGGATGACGGCCGAGATGTTCGGCAAGGCGGCCGGGCTGGGCAAGGGCAAGGGCGGTCACATGCACCTTTTCGATGCCGAGCACCGCTTCAGCTGCAGCGGCATCATCGGCGCGAGCCTGCCGCCCGCGTGCGGTGCGGCGCTCGCCGCGAAGAAGATGGGTCGCGACTGGGTCGCGGTGGCCTTCTTCGGCGAGGGCGCGGCCAACCAGGGCTCGTTCCATGAATCGCTGAACCTCGCCGCGCTGTGGCAGTTGCCGGTGGTCTTCGTCTGCGAGGACAATCACTGGGCGATTTCGGTGCCGAAGACGAGCGCCACGTCGATCGCGCGCGTGTCCGATCGCGCACCCTCGTACGGGATGCCGGGCGTGCACGTCGGGCGCAACGATGCGCTCGAGGTATGGGAGGCGGCGGGTGAAGCGATCGGGCGAGCGCGGCGCGGCCAGGGACCGACGCTGATCGAGGTGCGCACCGACCGGTACTTCGGGCACTTCCAGGGCGACGCCGAGATCTACCGGCCCGGCGACGAGGTGGCGAAGCTGCGAGCCGACGACCCGATCCCCCGGCTGGCCGCGCAACTGAAAGAATCGGGCGTGTTGGCCGACGAGCAGCGCGCGAGCCTCGAGGCGCGCGCCAGGGCGCGCGTCGACGAAGCTTTCGCCTTCGCGCGTGCCGCCGCGGAACCGACACCGACCGATGCGCTCGCCGACGTGTTCGTCTGAAGGAGATCGATCATGAGCGAATCCCGCGTCCTGACGATGGCGCAGGCGATTTCCGAGGCGATCGCCCAGGAGATGGAGCGCGATCCGAAGGTCTTCGTGATGGGCGAGGACATCGGCCGCTATGGCGGCATCTTCGGCGCCACCGGCGGCCTGCTCGACCGTTTCGGCGCCGATCGGATCATGGACACGCCGATCTCCGAGACCGCGTTCATCGGCGCGGCGACCGGTGCGGCGGCTGCCGGCATGCGCCCGATCGCCGAACTGATGTTCGTCGACTTCTTCGGCGTGTGCATGGACCAGATCTACAACCATCTGGCGAAGAACACGTACATGGCCGGCGGGAACATCCGCCTGCCCGTGGTGCTGATGACCGCGATCGGCGGCGGCTACAGCGACGCCGCGCAGCACTCGCAGTGCCTGTACGGCACCTTCGCGCATCTGCCGGGCCTGAAGGTCGTCGTTCCGTCGAACGCCTACGACGCAAAGGGCCTGATGACGCAGGCGATCCGTGACGACAATCCGGTGCTCTTCATGTTCCACAAGGGAATCATGGGGCTGCCGTGGATGGCGTATTTCGAAGGCAGCCGGCGCGAGGTCCCGAGCGAGCCCTACGTGCTTCCGTTCGGCCTGGCGAACGTGGTGCGCGAAGGGCGTGACCTCACGATCGTCACGATCAGCCAGATGGTGCACAAGGCGATGCTCGCCGCTACCGAGCTGGCGAGCGAGGGCGTCGAAGCCGACGTGATCGATCTGCGCACGCTGGTTCCGCTGGATCGCGAAGCGGTGCTCGCGTCGGTCGGCCGGACCGGGCGGCTGCTGGTGGTCGACGAGGACTACCTCAGCTTCGGACTGAGCGGAGAGATTGCCGCGCTGGTCGCCGAGAACCTCGACGCCGTCTCGCTGCGCGCGCCGGTTCGACGGCTCGCCGTGCCCGACGTGCCGATTCCGTATAGCCGCGTGCTCGAGCGGGCGGTGATCCCGCAGGCCGATTCGATCGTCGCCGCCGCGCGCTCGCTGTGCGCTTCGTCGCTGGGGCAGGCGGTCGCGGCATGATCGCGATCGGCCTCGACGACGGTGCGTGGAAGGATGTCGAGGCGGGAACAGAAGCGCTCGTCGATCGCTGGCTCGTCGCCGACGGCGAGCGGGTGAAGGCGGGCGCCCCGCTGGCCGTCGTCGTGCTCGTGAAGACGAGCCTGGAACTCGTCGCGCCCGTCGACGGCGTGATCGACCGGATCGTCGTCGCCGCTGGCTCCACCTTCGCGCGCGGCGCGCCCATCGGCTGGCTGCGCGAGGAAGGTTGAGCAAAGCGCTGCCGATGCACGCCCACGTCGACGCCGCCGACGAGCAGGACTGGATCCGCGAGGCACTCGCCGAACCGGTGACGCAGGTGCAGTGGCGCGTCTGGCGTTATCGCGCGCCGGCGATCGTGCTCGGGCTGTCGCAGCGCGCGCTGCGCGAAACCGTTTCCGCGCGGGCGGGCGCGGCGCTGCCCGTGCACGTGCGAGCCTCGGGCGGAGGCGCAGTGCTGGCCGGACCGTGGCTGGTCGGCGTCACCGTGCTGCTGCCTTCACGGCATCGGTTGGCCGAGGGGCCGCTCGTCGACAGCTATCGATGGCTGGGCGAGGTGCATTCGCGCGTCCTGCAAGGCTTCGGCGTGTCGTCGCGGCTGCTTTCGCCGCAGACGCTTCGCGACGGCGACGCCCGAGTGGCGGGATTCGCGCCGCTGCCCTGGGCCTGCTTCGGCGCGCTGTCGCCGTGGGAACTGGTGGACGCCGACGGACGCAAGTTGTGCGGCCTGGCGCAGCAGCGACGTGCGAGGGGGATCGCGCTGGTCGGTGGCACGCTGATGTGGCGCCCGCCCTGGTCGGTGCTCTGCGACGCACTCGGGCGAGCGGACGATCTCGACGCGCTGGCGATGCGCACGATCGACTGCGAGACGCTGGCGGCTGCAGGCGGCGAGCATCGACCCGACGCCGTGCAGCGGGAAGCCTTCGCGGCGGCGCTCGCGGTCGCGCTCGACGCGCAACTCGCTCAGACGCTGGAGCAGGCTGCGGCGCCCTGAAAGCGGGTGATCCGGGCGGACTTCATTCGAGGTCGCCGATCAGCGAATCGCGCACCGCGTCGGGCAGCGGCTCGGCCTGCGCCCGATAGTTCTCGTGATCGATTCCCGCGCCCAACGCGGCGCCCGTCTTCAGCGCGGCGATCATCGCCGCGTCGAGTTCGAAGCGCAGGAAATGCACGGCCGAGGTCTTCTCCTCGGTGGATCGGTCGAGATCCTCGTCGGCGATCGCGTGGACCTTCTCGTGACCCGCCACACGCACCCAGACGCGGTCTTCGATGCCGACGAGGCGCGCGAGCTCGCGGCGGCGCTGCTCGACGTCCTCGTACTCGATCAGCATCGTCGCCTTCAGGTTGGCGCCGTCGGGGATCAGCGGGTTGTAGGCGTCGAGCTCGTGCTGGATCCCTTCGTCCTCGAAGATGCGCTCGATGCGCAGCATCTCCTGGATCTGGTAGCGCACCGTCCGATCGTCTTCGAACAGCAGCGTCACGTGCGCGCCGAGCGGCACCTTGCGGTTCTTCTTGTGCTCGAGCACTTTCGCGCGCATCTCGCTGCGCGCGCGCGCGTACGCCTCCAGCGTCATCAGCGAATCGCGGGTGACCTTCGCCATGTCCGACTCCTTCCGATCGGGTCCTTCAGAGTCCGTAGGCCATGCGCAGCAGCGTCAGCGGATGCGCCAGCCTGCTGCCGACGTCGCGGCCGACGGTCGACATTCCCTGCGCGATGTGATGGCCGGCGAGCTGGCAGTCCGACGAGATCCAGTCGGGTTCGCCGTCGGGGTGCTCGCCCATCTGGCGGAACACCGGGCGGCCGATCTTCATCGCGATCTCGTGGAATTCCTTCTTCACGCCCCAGGTGCCTGCGTGACCCGAGCAGCGCTCGACGGTGCGCAGCCGCGTGCCGGGGATCGACTCGAGCAGCTCGCGCGTCTTCTGCCCGACGTTCTGCACCCGCTGGTGGCAGGCGACGTGGTACGAGACGTTGCCGAGCCCGCGCGCGAAATCCGTCTTCAACAGTCCGTCCTTCGCGCGCTGCACGAAATACTCGAACGGATCGAACATCGCGTCGCGCACCGCCTTCACGTCGTCGTCGTCGGGAAAGAGCAGCGGCAGTTCCTGCTTGTACATCAGCGCGCACGACGGGATCGGCGCGAGGATCGCGTAACCGTCGCGCGCGAGTTTCGCCAGCGCCGGCACGTTGCGCTCCTTGAGCTTCTCGACCGATTCGAGATCGCCCAGTTCGAGCTTGGGCATCCCGCAGCAGGCTTCGCGCTCGACGAACACGTACGGAATCGCGTTGTGCGCGAGGATCCTCAGCAGGTCGTGCCCGATGCCGGGCTCGTTGTAGTTGACGTAGCAGGTCGCATAGACGACGACCTTGCCCGGCGTGCGCTCGCCGTCGCGCACCGCGGCCGGGGGCGACGGCTCGGCGCGGGAGCGGAACTTGTGCGGCGTGAAGTCGGGCAGCCACGCCTGGTGGTGCACGCCGACGACGCTCTTCTCGAGCACGTTGCGCATCGTCGCGTTGCGGCTGGCGGCATTCACCGTCTGCGCGACGATCGGAATGGCGGCGAGCCTGCCGTTGCGATCGGTAGCGGACAGGTTCGTGTCGCGGAATTTCGTCGGCGTGCCCTTGCGGAACGAGATCGCCTTGGCACGCAGCATCACGTGCGGGAAATCGACGTTCCACGGATGCGGCGGAACGTACGGGCACTTCGTCATGTAGCAGAGATCGCATAGGTAGCACTGGTCGACCACCTTGTCGTAATCGGCGCGCGAAACGCCGTCGATCTCGCCGCTGGCCGATTCGTCGATCAGGTCGAACAGCGTCGGAAACGCGTTGCACAGGCTCACGCAGCGCCGGCATCCGTGGCAGATGTCGAAGACGCGCTGCATTTCGTCGAGCGCCTTCGTCTCGTCGTGGAACTCCGGGCTTTTCCAGTCGAGCGCATGGCGGGTGGGCGCTTCCAGCGACCCTTCTCTTGCAGTCATCGGGTGTCCTTGCGAAAAGGGGAGCGCTGCGCTCCCCTGATCGTGCAACCATGCATCCCCGGCGCAGTGGCCCGGGCGCGCTTCAGGCAATCGACTCCAGGGCCTTGGCGAACTTGTTCGCGTGCGAGCGCTCGGCTTTCGCGAGCGTCTCGAACCAGTCGGCGATCTCGTCGAAGCCTTCGTCGCGTGCCGCCTTCGCCATGCCCGGGTACATGTCGGTGTACTCGTGCGTTTCGCCGGCGACCGCCGACTTCAGGTTCTTCTCGGAGCTGCCGATCGGCAGGTCGGTTGCCGGGTCGCCGACCTCCGCGAGGTAGTCGAGGTGGCCGTGCGCGTGGCCCGTCTCCCCTTCGGCGGTCGAACGAAACAGCGCTGCGATCTCGGGCTGCCCCTCGACGTCCGCCTTGTTTGCGAAATAGAGGTAGCGGCGATTGGCCTGGCTCTCGCCGGCGAACGCGTCCTTCAGATTCTGATGCGTGCGGGTGCCTTTCAAAGCGGCCATGGGGGTCTCCTGTTCGATGAGGGGTTGCGGGCGCCGACGGCGACCCGCGGTCAGGGCGCTCGCGCGCCGTTCGCGACGACTGTATCAAAGCACGATTGAAAGATCCAATTGATCGACGAAATACGATTGATTGGTACACTCTATTGGGGCTGGTAATTCGGCAGCTCGATCTCGACGCGCAGCCCGCCGCGCGCGTCGTTGGACAAACGGGCGCGTCCCCCGTAGCGGCGCGCGAGGCGGTCGACGATCGCCAGGCCCAGGCCCGAGCCGCCCTGCTCGCCGCGCGCGTGGTCCGTTCGAGTGAACGGCCGCAACAGCCGCTCGGCGTCCTCGGCGGCGATGCCCGGTCCGTCGTCGCGCATCACGAGCGAGATCCCGGCGTCGCTGCTGCGCGCGCGCAGTTCCACGCGAACCGCGCGCGCCCCGCCGTCGCGTGCGTAATGCAGCGCGTTGTCGACGACGTTGCCGATCACGCGCTGCAGGTCGGTCGGATCACCGTACCAGCGCAAGTCCCCGTCGGCGTCGATCGTCAACGCAAGCGCCTTCGACTCGCTCTGTCCGCGGTATCCGTTGGCGATCGACGCGAGCAGCGCCGATACGTCGACGAGCTCGGCGCGCGGCGGTTGCGCGATCTGCGCATAGCCGATGAACTGGCCGACGATGCGATCGATGCGCTCGATGTCCTCGACCATCGACTCGCGCTGCGCCTCTCCCAGCGGCGAAAGCTCCACCTCCATCCGCAGGCGCGCGAGCGGATTGCGCACGTCGTGCGAGATGCCGGCCAGCGCCAGCGCGCGGTCGGCATCGAGTTGCGCGAGATCGGCGGCGAGTCGATTGAAGCGCCGGTTCACGGCGGCGATCTCGGTCGGGCCGTTCTCGGTCAGCGGCGCCGGCGCCCGCCCGTGGCTGAGCTCGCGAATGGCGCGCGCGAGGTCCGACAGCGGTCGATTGACCAGTCGCGAGATCACCAGCGCTCCGATCAGCGCGAAGGCCGCGGCGA
The DNA here is from genome assembly GCA_023389055.1 of Pseudomonadota bacterium. Taxonomy (GTDB): domain Bacteria; phylum Pseudomonadota; class Gammaproteobacteria; order Burkholderiales; family Burkholderiaceae_E; genus Zeimonas. Next base: position 55,333 of record JAEWFA010000035.1, read on the forward strand.
TCAGCGACAGCAGCGCCACGCTCGGGCCGAACTGGCGCTCGACGCGGTCGCGCGGCAGGATCAGCCAGTAATCGTCGCCGTCGATCTCGAAGCTGATCCACACCGCGTCGATACCGTTCACGCGCCCTGCGACCAGCGTCGAGCGCCCGAGCAGCGCGCGCAGCCGCGGCTCCAGTGCGTGCAGCCGCGGACCGGTGGCCGACGGATCGATGCGGTCGCCCGGTTCCTTCGGCAGTACGCGCACTTCCTCCTGCTGCGCGAGTTCGTCGAGCAGCTGCAGTCGGCGGTCGGGCTCGGCGCTCACCAGCGCCGAACGGGTCAGGTTGACCACCGACGCGATCTCCCACGCGAGCCGCTGCTCGGGGGGCGCGCGCTCGAGAAGGCGCGCCGCCGCGAGCGTGGCGACGAAGCTTGCGACGATCAGCAGCGCGACCAGGCCGAAGGTGCGCCAGAACAGGCTGATCGGACGTGGGCGTCGGGGCGCAGCCGTCCCGCCGGGGATCATCGGCCGTCCGGAACGAACACGTAGCCGACGCCCCAGACCGTCTGGATCAGCCGCGGCTGCTGCGGGTCGGCTTCGATCAGCCTGCGCAGTCGCGACACCTGCACGTCGAGGCTGCGATCGTAGGCGCCGTACTCGCGTCCGCGAGCGAGAGACATCAGCTTCTCGCGCGTGAGCGGCGTTCGCGCGTGCTGCACGAGCACCTTGAGCACGGAGAACTCGCCGGTGGTCAGCGGCACGGCTTCGCCGTCGCGCGTGAGCTGCCGAGTAGCGAGGTTCAGTCGAAACGGGCCGAACTGCACCTCGACCGGCTCGGCGCTCGGTGCGCCGGGCAACTCGGGCGGCGGCTGCCGGCGCAGCACCGCGTGGATGCGGGCAAGCAACTCGCGCGGATTGAAGGGTTTGCCGAGATAGTCGTCCGCGCCGAGTTCCAGACCGACGATGCGGTCGACGTCGTCGCCTTTGGCGGTAAGCACGACGATCGGCGTGCGGTCGTTGGCCCCGCGCAGCCGTCGCACGATCGAAAGCCCGTCTTCGCCCGGAAGCATCAGGTCGAGCACGACGAGGTCGAAGCTGTCGCGCTGCATCAGCCGGTTCATCGCCGCGGCGTCCTGCGCGACGCTGACTTCGAACTGGTTCTCGCTCAGGTACCGACGCAGCAGCTCGCGCAGTTTCGGATCGTCGTCGACGACGAGCAGCTTGCGAGAAGGCGGGCTCATGGCTGGCGATGATAGCCGCAGCGCCGGCGCATGACGTCCGCGCCGGCCCGCCGTTACCGCCTGTTACATCGTTTACCGTCCGGCGGCATTGCGACGCGTGCGCCCGACCCTAGAATGCCGCCATGGACGCGCGCCTTCGCTTGCCCCTTCGCTCACCGCCGCTTCGCCGCACGGCGATGGCGGCCTGCGCGGTCGCGCTCGCTACGATGTTCGTCGGGCAGGCCTCCGCGCAGGCATACGGGCGCATGGATCCCGATCAACGCGAGCGCTTGCGCCGCGAGTTGCGCCAGCACGACGCGCAGCGCGCCGAACGCATGCGAGGCGACGACGCGAGGCGGCGCGAGCGCGCCTCGCGCGACGGCGAACGGCTGTCTCGCGACGAGCGCGAACGGCTGCGCGAGCAACTGCGCGAAGCTCGTCCCGACGAACTGCGGCGGGGCGCCGGGCGGCGCTGAAGCGTCTGCGGCGCGCGGTTTCGTCGACTGCGCGTCGCCGGGTGCGCGACGCCCGGCGTGAAACACTGCACTAGAATCGGCGCGTGGACTCCCGGCCAGAAGATTCGCGCGCGCAGGCGACGCAGCCCGAAAGCGGGCCCGGCGCCGGACGGGCGCGCCCCGCGCGCATCCTCGCGTTGTCCACCTCCGGTCCGTGGTGCTCGGTGGCCCTGTATCGGCACGGCTTGGGCGACGACGAGAGCGACTGCGTTTCCGAGCCGCTGGGCGCGCAGCAGTCGATGAACATCCTCGCGATGGTCGACGAGCTGTGCAGCGGCGCGCGCATCGAGCCGTCGGACCTGGACGCGATCGTCTTCGACGCGGGTCCCGGATCGTTCACGGGGCTGCGCATCGGATGCGCGGTCGCGCAAGGCCTGGGCTTTGCGCTCGGCCTGCCGCTGGTGGCCGTCGACTCGCTGCGTGCGCTCGCCTGGCAGCGCGTTCGCTTCGGTGCCCATGAGGCGACGGTACTCGCCGCCAACGACGCGCGCAGGGACGAGATCTACGTCGCGATGTACCGGATCGCGAGGTGGCCCGACGACGCAAGCGGCGTCGACGGCGCGGCGCGGCTCGAGACGCTCGAGGCGCCGCGCATCGTCGCGCGCGATCGATTCGTCGGCGAGATCGACGAATGGCTGCGAACGCACCGATGGTTCGCGCAGGCGAGCACGCTCGTGCGCGCGGGCGACGCCTGGGTGCACGCGCCGACAGCGCTCGCGTGGGACGCCCGTTTCGGCTCGCCGCTTCCGCCCGCGCCGGTGGCCGACGATGCCTACGTGCGCGCCGACGCGCTTGCCGAACTGGGCTGCGCCGACTGGCACGATGGGCACGCGGTGAGCGCGTCGAAGGCTGTGCCGCGCTATCTGCGCGACAAGGTCGCGTTGAATCGGGACGAGCAGCGCGAGGCGCGCGAACGATCGCGCACGAGTTGCGGCGAGTGAGTCGCGTGCGCCCGATGCGACGCCGCGACCTGGATGCCGTCGCCGCGATCGAGCGGTCGATCTACCCGTACCCGTGGACGCGAGGCAATTTCGCCGATTCGCTGCTCGCCGGCCACGACGCGTGGATCCTGGAGATCGAGATCGAGGAATCGCCGCAGTTGATCGGCTACGCCGTGGTGATGTGGCTGCCCGACGAGGTTCATCTGTTGAACCTGAGCGTGGCCGCACCGATGCAGGGGCGGGGCTACGGGCGCGAGATGCTGCAGTGGCTGCTGCGCGATGCGGCCGGGCGCGGTGCGCACGGGATGCTGCTCGAAGTGCGCCCGTCCAACCGAACGGCGCTGGCGCTCTATCGTTCGAGCGGCTTCGAGCCGATCGGCGTGCGCCGCGGCTACTACCCGGCCGAAAACGGCCGCGAAGACGCGCAGGTCCTGTTCCGGCGGATCGGGCCGTGAACGAATCGCAACGCCGCGCCTTCGCCGCGCTCGGCATCGGCCCGCTGTGGCGCCTGCGCACGGCGCCTGCGCGCGCGATCGCCGCCGCGCCGCCTGCCGCGCAGGCGCATCGCCTGTTCACCCTGTCCGACACGAATGGCGAATGGCGGTTCATCGCGCAATCGGATGCCGGTCCCGGGGGCGACTACTCGAACCCGTTGCAGCCCGATGCGATGCGCCTGCTCGAGCGGATGTTCGTCGCGCTCGGCCTGCGACCGGCGCCCCGCTGCGATCCGTTCGACTCGAGCGTCGACCCGGCGGCGCCGCGCGTGCTCGTCGCGCTCGGCGAGGCCGCGGCGCGCGCGCTGCTCGACACCGACGAGCCGCTCGATGCGCTGCGCGGCCGGGTTCACGAGGCACGCATCGGTGCGCGGGTGGTGCCGCTGGTCGTCAGCGCGCATCCTTCGCGCCTGCTCGAGGCGCCGCAGGAGAAGGCAGGCGCCTGGGCCGACCTGTGCCTGGCGCGAGACGCGCTCATCGGCGATTCGTGAGCGAGCTTCTCAGTGCTTGCTCTGCCCGATCAGCGCAACGGAATCGAACACGCGCTGGTTCGCGCGATGCCGGCGGATGACGAGCAGCATCATCAGCGCGACGAAAGCGCCGAACAGGACGATGACGACGTTCACCCCCAGTTCGAGCCGTACGAGCAGCGAGTAGAGGCCGAGCATCAACAGGATGTTCAGGTTCTCGTTGAAGTTCTGCACCGCGATCGAATGGCCCGCGCTCATCAGCACGTGGCCGCGGTGCTGCAGCAGCGCGTTCATCGGGACGACGAAGAAGCCGGCGAGCGCGCCGATCAGGACGAGCAGCGGGAAGGCCACGCTCTCCGATCCGACCAGCGTCATGCACGGCACGACGATGCCCATCGCGATGCCCACCGGCAGCACGCGCAGCGAATCGCGCAGCCGCACCACGCGGGCGGCGACGACCGCGCCGACCGCGATGCCGAGCGCGACGACCCCCTGCAGCACCGCCGCGCGGCTGAGCGGCATGTCGAGCGCGTAGCGCGCCCAGTCGAGTACGATGAACTGCAGCGTCGCGCCGGCGCCCCAGAAGAGCGTCGTGACCGACAGCGATATCTGACCGAGCTTGTCGCGCCACAGGATCCGGTTGCACTGGACGAAGTCGCGCATCACCCGCCACGGATTGTGGGACTGGTGCGGGTAGCGCGCCCCGGTGTCGGGAATGCGCAGGTTCACCACCGCCGCCAGCGCGTAGGTGAGCGCGATCGCGACGATCGCCGCCTCGGCAGGCGTGTCGATGCCGGTGTCGATCCAGGGAACGTCGATCGACAGCAGCAGCGACGCGACCGACGGACTGATCAGTGCGCCGCCGAGCACGGTGCCCAGGATGATCGACGCGACGGTGGTTCCTTCGATCCATCCGTTGGCCGCGACGAGCCGGTCGGGCGGCAGCAACTCGGTGAGGATCCCGTACTTGGCCGGCGAGTAGGCGGCCGCGCCGAAGCCGACGATCGCGTAGGCGAGCAGCGGGTGGACCGTGAAGAACATGAAAAGGCAGCCGGCAATCTTCACCAGGTTGGTCACGAACATCACGCGACCCTTGGGCATCGAATCGGCGAGCGCGCCGACGAAGGGCGCGAGCATCACGTACGAAACGGTGAAGAACAGCTTGAGCAGCGGCTTCATCCACTCCGGCGCGTGCATCTCGATGAGCAGCGCGATCGCGGCGATCAGCAGCGCGTTGTCGGCGAGCGACGAGAAGAACTGCGCCGCCATGATCGTGTAGAACCCGCGCTTCATTCGCCCTGGATGGTTCGAGAGTGAGTCGCCGCGCGGTGGCGAAGCGGGCGTCCGACCGCGGGCTCGCACCGCGGGAGATCGGCAATGCCATTGCGAAACGCGGGTCGGTTTATACCACGATGTCGCGCGTCGCCCGATGCCCGAATCGACCCTTCGGCGCGCGCGTTATAGTGCCCCCCTTCCTGCTGCGTCCGCGATGCCGCGTCCGATCCTCGCCACCATTTCGATTGCTGCAATGCGCCACAACCTGTCGGTGGCGCGCGCGCACGCTCCAGGCCGTTTCGCCTGGGCAGTCGTCAAGGCCGACGGGTACGGCCACGGGTTGCAGAACGCGCTTGCCGGTCTCGGTGATGCCGACGGGCTGGCGCTCGTCGAGTTCGACCGCGCCGCGTGCCTGCGCGAGCTCGGCTGGACCAAGCCCGTCCTGATGCTCGAGGGGGCCTTCGACGAGGCAGACGTCGCGCAGGCTGCAGGACAACGGCTGTCGCTGGTCGTGCACGAAGCCCGGCAGCTCGACTGGCTCGCGCGCCTGCCTTCGGACGCAAACGTCGATGTGCTCGTGAAGCTGAACAGCGGAATGAACCGCCTGGGTTTCGATCCTGCGGCCTTTCGCGTAGCGCTCGAGCGCGCGCGCCGCCTGCCGGCGGTACGCAGCGTCGCGCTGATGACGCATTTCGCCGACGCCGATCGCGTCGGCGGCGCGCAGGCGGCGCTGCGCCGTTTCGCGCGGGCCGCGCAGGGGCTGGACGATCCTCGTTCGCTGGCGAACTCGGCTGCGATCCTGTCGCTTCCCGTGGCGCACGCCGACGCGATCCGTCCGGGCATCGTGCTGTACGGCGCCACGCCGTTCGCCGAGCGCCCGGCGCGGTCCTTCGGGCTGCGCGCGGCGATGACCCTCGAATCGAAGCTGATCGCGGTGCAGGTGCTTGCGCCCGGCGACACCGTCGGCTACGGGTCGACTTTTCGCGCCGAGCGACCGATGCGCATCGGCATCGTCGCCTGCGGATACGCCGACGGCTACCCGCGCCATGCGCCCACCGGAACGCCGATCGCGGTCGAGGGCATCCGCACGCGCACCGTGGGGCGCGTGTCGATGGACATGCTCGCGGTCGACCTGGCGGGGGCGCCGGATGCCGACGTCGGCGCCGGCGTCGAGTTGTGGGGAGACGACGTTCCGATCGACGACGTGGCGAGCGCCGCCGGGACGATCGGCTACGAGCTGATGTGCGCGCTTGCGCCGCGCGTGCCGCGGCGCGTGATCGACGATCGATGATGGCGCGCGCGCGAACACGCCACGTCTGCAGCGAATGCGGCGGCACGAGCCCGAAGTGGCAGGGGCAGTGCCCGCATTGCGATGCCTGGAACACGCTCGTGGAGACCGTCGAGGAAGCGCGCGCCGGCGCCAACCGCTTCCAACCGCTCGCGCCGGCGCAACCGATCGTCACGCTCGACGCCGTTCCGGTCGTCTCGATCGCCCGCATCCCGACCGGCATCGACGAGTTCGATCGCGTGCTCGGCGGCGGCATCGTCGAGGGCTCGGTCGTGCTGATCGGCGGCGACCCCGGCATCGGAAAGTCCACGCTGCTGCTGCAGACGCTCGCGGCACTGTGCGCGACGCACGAAGTGCTCTACGTCAGCGGCGAGGAGTCGGTTTCGCAGGTTGCACTGCGCGCGCACCGGATGGGAGCCGAGTCGGTGCGCCTGCCGCTGATGGCCGAGATCGAACTCGAGCGCATCGTCGCGGCGATCGAGTCGCGCCGCCCGGCGCTCGTCGTCGTCGATTCGATCCAGACGCTGTATTCCTCGCAGTTGCAGTCGGTGCCGGGGTCGGTGGCGCAGGTGCGCGAATGCGCGGCGCAACTCACGAGGCTGTCCAAGCAGCTCGGCGTCGCCGTCGTGATGATCGGACACGTGACGAAGGAGGGCACGCTTGCCGGCCCGCGCGTACTCGAGCACATGGTCGACACCGTGTTGTATTTCGAAGGCGATTCGCATTCGTCGTACCGGCTCGTGCGCGCTTTCAAGAACCGCTTCGGCGCGGTCAACGAGCTCGGCGTTTTCGCGATGACCGACCGCGGCCTGCGCGGCGTGGCGAACCCCTCCGCGCTGTTCCTGTCGACGCACGCCAGCGGCGTGCCGGGATCGTGCGTGAACATCACGCAGGAAGGCACGCGCCCGTTGCTCGTCGAGATCCAGGCGCTCGTCGACACGGCGCACGTACCCAACCCGCGCCGGCTCTCGGTGGGCCTGGAGCACAACCGGCTCGCGATGCTGCTGGCGGTGCTGCACCGGCACGCCGGCATCGGCTGCTACGACCAGGACGTGTTCGTCAACGCCGTGGGCGGCGTGCGCATCTCCGAGCCGGCGGCCGACCTCGCGGTGCTACTGGCGATCGTCTCGTCGCTGAAGAACCGCGCGCTGCCGCGCGGCGTCGCCGCCTTCGGCGAAGTCGGGCTCGCCGGCGAGATCCGTCCGGCGCCCCGGGGGCAGGAGCGGTTGCGAGAGGCGGCCAAGCTGGGCTTCGCGCGCGTGCTGGTGCCGCGCGCGAACGCGCCGCGTCGACCCATCGAGGGGATCGAGGCGATCGCGCTCGACCGGATCGATCAGGCGATCGAGGCCGCCTGGAGCTGAAGGCGCTGCGAGGCGGCCGCCGCCGATGCGGCCGCGCGCCGTCCGCTGCGCACCGCCGTTTCGAGCGTCGCCGGATACTCGTCGTCCACATAATCGCCGGCGATCCACAATCCGGGCAGCGCGTCGGCGAATGCATCGCAAGCGACGCGCGGGCGCTGCGGCGTGCAGCGGATGGTCGCGCGTTTCTCGATCACCGTGCGATGCGCCTGCGGCATCGGCAGCTCGAGCTGGCGAGCGACCTGGTGCGCGACGGCCTCGCCGATCGCCTCGCGGCCGGTTCCGTCGAGCCGGGAGCAGACGCTGACGACGACCGCGGCGATCCGGTGCGCGCCGACGCAGCCGCGGTCGAACAGCCATTGGCCCCAGGCGCGGCGCCCGTCGTCGAGCAGCAGGATCCAGCGCGGCAGCGGCAGCGGCGTTTCGCGCGGCCACGCCAGATACACGGTCGCGATCGGCTCGTGCGTGAAGCCGCCGAGCGACGATGCGCGCGAGTCGAGCGGCGCGAGCAGGCGCGCCGCAACCGGCGCCGGCGCGGCAACGACGACCTGAGCGGCGTGCAACGTGCCCGCCGCGCAGTCGACGCGCCAGTTACCGCCGACGTGCTGCAGCGCGCGCACGTTCGCGCCGAACGAGATGCGCGTGCCGCGTGCGCGCAGCCAGTCGACGGCCGGCTGCGTGATCGCGGCGTCCAGCGTCGCGCGCGGAAGGACGAAGTCGCTCGCCTGGCGCGCGCCGCCCAGCGTGTCGCGCAGAACCGCGCAGAAGGCGGCGGCGCACGCGTCCTGTGGCGGCGTGTTCAGCGCGCCCACGCACAGCGGCGTCCACAGTCGCTCGACGAGCCGCCGCGGCTGTCCGTGTCGCTCGAGAAGCGTCGCGACCGTTTGCGCCGCCGGCGTTCGCCAGCGCCTGGCGCGCAGCGAAGCGAGGAAGCGCAACGCGGCCCAGCGCTCGCGCAGCGACAGGCCGCGTGCCGATCCCAGCGCGGCAAGCAAATGCCAGGGTGCGGGGTGCGCCGACGCCTCGAGGCGCAACCCGGCGGTGTCGCGAAGCAGGAGTCCCGCTCGATCGAAAGCCGATGCGGCGGCGCCATCCTGCACGAGCGCGGCGAGCGCGAGGCATTCCCGGTATGCGCCCATCAGCAGGTGTTGTCCCGCGTCGAGCGCGACGGGGCCCGCGCCGAAATCCAGGCGGGCCTCGCGCGCGCGCCCGCCGGCTGCGGGTGCGCCGTCGAGCAGGTGCACGCGCAAGCCCGCCCGCGTCGCGTGAACCGCGGTCGCAAGACCGGCCCAGCCGGCGCCGACGACGACGAGGTCGAACTCGCCGGGTGAGTTCAGCGCGTGAGCGGGAATTTCGGGGCGCCGAAGGTCCATGTCCGCCATGCGATCCAGATCTTGCGCAGCGGCGTGAGCGACGTGCGGTGCGTGAGCACGCGAAAGCCGTCGCGTTCGATCTCGTCGAGCAGGGTGAAGTAGATCGCCGCCATGATGAGCCCGGGGCGCTGCGCGCGACGTTCGTCGGGTTCGAGCAGCGCCAGTGCGCGCGCGTAGCACTGGCGCGCGCGCGTCGCCTGAAAGCGCATCAGCTCGACGAATCGCTCGCCGGGACGGATCGCGAGGATTTCGTGCGCGGCAACGCCGAAGCGCTGCAGGTCCTCGATCGGCAGGTAGATGCGGTTGCGGCGCGCGTCCTCGCCGACGTCGCGGATGATGTTCGTCAACTGCAGCGCCACGCCGAGCTCCTCGGCGTAGCGCGACGTCGACTCGCGCCGCGCGCCGAAGACGTTCGCCGCGAGCATGCCGACGACGCCGGCGACGCGATGGCAGTACAGGCGCAGCCCCTCGAAGTCGAGATAGCGGTCTTGCTCGAGGTCCATCTGCATGCCGTCGATGATCTCGAGCAGGCGCGCGCGCTCGATCGCGTGACTCTCCAGATGCGGTGCGAGCGCGCGCGTTACCGGATGCTGCGGGCGTGCGGCGTAGAGTCGCTCGATCTCGTCGCGCCACCAGGCGAGCCGGATGCGCGCCAGGCCCGCGTCGGTCGATTCGTCGACGACGTCGTCCACCTCGCGGCAGAACGCGTAGAGCGCGGTGATCGCGCGGCGGCGCTCCGCCGAAAGAAACGCGAAGCTGTAGTAGAAGCTCGAACCGCTGCTCGCCGCGCGCTCGCGGCAATACTCGTCGGGCGTCACGTCGATGCGCCGGCAGCGAGCGCGAGCCGGGCGAGTGCCGGCGCATCGCGCCAACCGAGCGCCGGACGGGCGGCGACCGGGTCGTATCCGCTCATCCGCAGTCGTTCGGCGATCCGAAGCCCCCCGCCGACGATGGCCCGCAGTTCGAGGGCGAGACGCCAGGGAACGTGCCGGACGAGCGTCGTTCCCGCGCGCAGCAGCGCGACGGCTTCGTCGGTCTGTCGCGCCAGCAACGCGGCGAGCCGGGGGTCGACGCGTCCTGCCGCGACCGCGCGGTCGACGTCGTCCTCGGTCAGGCCGGCCGCGTGCAACTCGTCCAGCGGCACGTAAAGCCGTCTGCGCTTCCAGTCGACGGCGATGTCCTGCACGAAGTTCAACAGTTGAAGGCCGCTGCAGATCGCGTCCGAGGCGTTGCGGGTGCGCTCGTTCCACGCGCCGAACAGCCGCAGGATCAACTCGCCGATCGGGTTCGCCGAGCGCGAGCAGTAATCGAGCAGGCTCGCGCGATCCCGGTGACGCAGGCCGGCGCCGGCGCCCGCGTCGGCACTGGCCGCCGCGTCCTGCGCGAAGGCCGACAGCAGCGCATGCAGCGGCTCGTACGGCAGCGCGTGCTCGCGCCAATGGGGACGAAGTCGGGCGACGAGCGCCGAGTCGGGATGCTCGCCGCGCAACTCGCGCTCGAGCGCCTCCAGCGACTCCAGGCGCTCGGCTGCGCTCGCATCGCCCTCGTCGGCGAGGTCGTCCGCGTGGCGCGCGAAGCGATACAGCGCGACGATCGCCGGGCGCAACCGCGCGGGCACGAGCACCGACGCGACCGGAAAGTTCTCGTAGTGGTCGCTCGAACCGAGCGAGCGGGCTAGGGCGGAGGCCATCGGCGCGCATTGTAGGGCGTGCCCCTCTTTCCGGCGTTGGCGCTCGACGCGTGTAGCAGCGCTGCATCGGCCCCGGCGTTTGACGCGGGCGCACAGGCGCGATAAATTAATGACCAACGCGTCATTTATTCGCGCATCCCCGACAGCGGGCCCACGCCGCCGCTTTCCCTTGCACCGATCGTCGATGAAACGCTGCCTGCTGTTGCCTGCCGTCGTGGCGTTGCTGACGTTGTCCGCGTGCGATCGCGCCGCGCCCGTTCGGGGGGAGAGCCCGCGCCCGGTGCGCGCGGTCACGGTCGTCGAGCAGCGGGCGTCGGTTGCGTTGACGCTTCCCGCCGAAGTCCGACCTCGCGTCGAGACACGGTACGGTTTTCGGGTGGCCGGCAAGATCGCCGCTCGCGCCGTCGAGGTCGGCGAGGTGGTGCGGGCCGGACAGCTGCTCGCCCGTCTCGATCCGCAGGACCGCGAGCCCGCGCGCAGCGCCGCGCGATCGCAGCTCGACGCGGCGCAGACCGAGTCGCGGCTCGCAAGCGTCGAGCTCGAGCGCGTGCGCGAGCTGCACGCCCAGCGCTACGTGAGTCGCGCGCAGCTCGATCGCCAGCAGGCGGCCGCCGACGCCGCGCAGGCGCGCGTTCGCGCGGCGCGCGCGGCGCAGGCGCAGGCCGACAACGAGTGGGCGTTCCAGACGCTGCGCGCCGAGGTCGCCGGCGTCGTCACGGCCGTCGAAGCCGAAGCCGGTCAGGTCGTCGCGGCCGGGCAATCGGTCGTTCGGGTCGCGCGCGCCGGCGAGTTCGAACTGCTTGCGCACGTGCCCGAGCGCGAGCTCGTGCTCGCGCGCGATGCGCGCGCGTGGAGCGTGTCGATTCCCGCGCTCGGTGCGCAGCGCTACGAGGCGAAGCTGCGCGAGCTCGCGCCGCTTGCCGATCCGGCCTCGCGCACCTATGCGATGCGGCTGGTGCTGCGCGATCCGGCACTCGCCTCCGGGCTGGCGCTCGGCATGAGTGCCGTGGTGCAGGCGGTGCACGAATCACAGCCGGCGTTCGAGGTACCGCTGTCGGCGCTGTACTCGCGCGACGGCAGCCCGCACGTCTGGCGGATCGGCGACGACGACCGGGTCGAGCTCGTCGCCGTGCGCACCGGCGGCCTGCTCGACGATGCGGTGCGCATCGTCGACGGACTTGCGCGCGGCGATCGCATCGTGACCGCCGGCACGAGCCTGCTCGTCGCAGGCCAGCGCGTTCGTGCGCTCGATTCCGGCGCAGCGCCCGAAGCGCAAGCCATGCGATGAGCGCGCACGGCGGCGACGCCCCGCCCTGGTCCTCGCGCCTGAACCTTTCCGCGGCGGCGCTGCGCTTTCCGCAGCTGACGCTGTTCCTGATGCTCGTCATCGCGCTCGCCGGCGCGAAGGCCTACCTCGACCTCGGCCAGCGCGAAGACCCGGATTTCACGTTCCGCATGATGGTCGTGCGAACGATCTGGCCGGGCGCAACGACGCAGCAGGTCGACGAGGTGATCACCGATCGGCTCGAGCGCAAGCTTCAGGAGACGCCTTATTTCAAGCTCACGCGCAGCTACTCGAAGCCGGGTGAATCGCTGATCGTCCTCGAACTCAAGGACACGGCGCCGGGCGCACAGGTGCCGCAGATCTGGTACCAGGTGCGAAAGAAGATCGGCGACATCCGCCAGAGCCTGCCCGCCGAGGTCGCCGGCCCGTTCTTCAACGACGAGTTCGGCGACGTCTTCGGCACGATCTACGCGTTTACCGGCGACGGCTTCTCGATGGAGGAGTTGCGCCGCAGCGTCGAGGGCGTTCGCCAGGAGCTGCTGCGCCTGCCCGACGTGCAGAAAGTCGAGCTGTTCGGCGTGCAGGACGAACGCATCTACGTCGAGATCTCGCCGCAGGCACTCGCCACGTCGGGGCTGGACGCGCGGACCATCGCCGAGCAGCTGCAGGCGCAGAACGTCGTCGCGCCGGCCGGCGTCGTGCAGTCGCCCAGCCGCGCCGTTCCGTTGCGCGTCACCGGCCAGTTCGATTCGGTGCGGGAAGTGCAGGCGCTTCGACTGGAGGTCGGCGGTCGCGTGCTGCGCCTGGGCGACGTCGCGCGCGTGTTCCGCGGCTCGGTCGATCCACCCGTCTACACGATGCGCTTCGGTGGGCAACAGGCGATCGGCCTGGGCGTGGCGATGACGTCGAGCGGCGACGTCATTCGGCTGGGGGAGAACCTCGAGCGCACGATGCAGCGGCTACACGCGCAGTTGCCGATCGGCATCGAATTCGCGAAGGTCTCCGACCAGCCGCGGATCGTGCGCAACGCGGTCGGCCTCTTCATGCGCGTGCTCGCCGAGGCGGTCGGCGTCGTGCTGCTCGTCGGCTTTCTCAGCCTGGGGCTGCGCGCCGGCGCGGTCGTCGCGTTGACGATCCCGCTGGTGCTCGCCGGCACCTTCGTGCTGATGCGCTGGTTCGGCATCGACCTGCATCGTGTCTCGACCGGCGCGCTGGTGATCGCGCTCGGCCTGCTCGTCGACGACGCGATGATCGCGATCGAGATGATGGCGCGAAAGATCGAGGAGGGCTTCGACCGTTTCTCGGCAGCGACCTTCGCCTACCGCAGCACGGCGTTTCCGATGCTCACGGGGACCTTGATCACCGCATCGGGCTTCCTGCCGATCGCCACCGCGCGTTCACAGTCCGGCGAGTATGCCTTCAGCATCTTCGCCGTCGTGACGATCGCGCTGCTGGTGTCGTGGGTGGCGGCCGTCACCGTGACGCCTTTCCTCGGATACCGCCTGCTCAAGGAGCGCCCCGGCGAGTCGCACGAGGTCTTCGACACGCGCTTCTATCGGGCGCTGCGCGCGACGATCGAGGCGTGCATGCGCAGGCGGTGGCTGACGATCGCTCTGACGTTGCTCGCGTTCGCCCTGGGCATCGTGGGAATGCAGCGCACCGAAAAGCAGTTCTTCCCGTCGTCGAACCGCGCCGAGATCCTGGTCGAGCTGTGGCTCGCCGAAGGCGCCAGCTACCGGGCCACCGAGGAGCAGGCGCGCCGCCTCGAAGCGGTGCTCGCGCAGGATGCCGACGTCGAGACCTTCGTCGGCTACGTGGGCAACGGCTCGCCGCGCTATTACCTGTCGCTCGACCAGCAGCTGTTTCGCAGCAACTACGCGCAGTTCGTGCTGCTCACGCGCGACGTCGCCGCCCGCGATCGTGCGCTCGAGCGTCTCAGGCGCACGCTACGCGACGATTTCCCGGACGTGCGCGCGCGCGCTTTCCGCACGCCGCTCGGGCCGCCGGTCTCGTATGCGGTGCAGATCCGCGTGATGGGCGCCGATGCCGGCCGGCTGAAATCGATCGCCGCCGAGGTGGCCGACCGCGTGCGCGCCGACCCGGCGACGATCGACACGCATCTCGACTGGGGCGAACGCTCGCCGGTCGTGCGCGTCGAGGTCGACCAGGACAAGGCGAGGGCGATCGGACTGAGCTCGGGGCAGGTTTCGCACGCGCTCGCCGCAGCGATCTCCGGCACGACGATCGGACAGTTCCGCGAGGACGATCGACTGATCGACGTCGTGCTGCGCGCCCCGCCCGGAGAGCGCGCTTCGCTGGCGAACCTGCACAACCTGCCGATCCCGGCGGCCACCGGCCGCTCGGTAGCGCTCTCCCAGGTGGCGACGATCCACGAGGCGCTCGAGGAGCCGATCGTCTGGCGGCGCAGCCGGGTCCCGGTGATCACCGTTCGGGCCGACATCGTCGAGGGCTTGCAGGCTCCCGACGTGGCGGCGCGCATCGACCCGACGCTCGACGGATTGCGTGCAACGCTGCCGGCCGGCTACCGCATCGAGGCGGGCGGCCCGTACGAGGACAACGCGCATGCGCAGGGCTCGATCGTCGCCGGCACGCCGATGCTGCTGGCCGTCGTGGCGCTGTTGCTGATGGTGCAGCTGCGCAGCTTCTCGCTGTCGGCGATGGTGCTGCTCACCGCGCCGCTCGGCGTGATCGGCGTGGCCGCGGCGCTCCTCGTCTCGGGCCGGCCCTTCGGCTTCGTCGCGATGCTCGGGCTCATCGCGCTGGGCGGAATGATCATGCGCAACACGGTGATCCTCGTCGACCAGATCCGCCAGGACCTGCTTGCCGGGCGCACGCGCTGGGAGGCGGTACTCGAATCGACCGTTCGCCGCTTCCGGCCGATCTCGCTGACCGCCGCCGCCGCCGTGCTGGCGATGATCCCGCTGTCACGCGACGTGCTCTGGGGACCGATGGCGGTGGCGATCATGGGTGGGCTGCTCGTCGCCACCGTGCTCACGGTGCTGTTCGTGCCGGCGCTGTACGTGGCGATGTACCGCGTACAGCCCTGACGAGGGACGCCCCCGTCCTTCGCGGCTGCACGCACGCTGCGTACCCGATCGCAGGGCGGCTCGGACGCTTCGTTTAGAATGTTTCGTTTGTCCGCGGCCGTGGCGGAATGGGTAGACGCACCAGGTTTAGGTCCTGGCGCTGCAAGGCGTGAAGGTTCGACTCCTTTCGGCCGCACCATCGCCGGCGCGCGGTCAAGTTCCGGCTGACCCGACACTCCCGCGACTCCTCCGACTCTCACGAAGAAATGGCAACCCAACTCGAATCGACCGGTGCGCTCGAGCGCAAGCTGGACATGGCCGTTCCCGTCGCCGACGTCAACCGTCAGGTCGTCGATCGGCTGCGCAAGCTGTCCCGGAACGTGAAGATGCCCGGCTTTCGCCCGGGCAAGGTTCCGATGAAGATGATCGAGCAGTCGTACGGCCCGCAGGTACACGCCGAGGTGCTCTCCGACGTCGTCTCCACCGCGTTCAGCGAGGCGGTTTCCGAGCATCGGCTGCGCGTCGCCGGCCAGCCGCACATCGAATCGCGCGACAGCGGCACGGAGAGCGAGATCGGCTTCACCGCCCGGTTCGAGGTCTATCCCGAAATCGCGCTCGGCGATCCGTCCAGTCTGTCGATCGAGCGTTATGAATCGCCGGTGGGCGACGCGGAGATCGACCGGACGATCGACATCCTGCGCAAGCAGCGCGTGCGCTGGAACGAGGTGCAGCGACCCGCGCAGGACGGCGACCGGCTCACGATCGACTTCGTCGGCAAGATCGACGAGGTCGCCTTCGAGGGCGGCAGCGCGCAGGGCTTTCCGTTCGTGCTCGGCGAAGGGCGCATGCTGCCCGATTTCGAGGCCGGACTGCGCGGCGCCGCGGTGGGCGACACGCGCGACTTCCCGGTCGCGTTTCCCGCCGATTACGGATCGACCGAACTCGCCGGCAAGACCGCCCGCTTCGAGGCCACGGTGCGCAAGATCGAAGCGCCCGAGTTGCCGGCGGTCGACGCCGACTTCGCCCGTCAACTCGGCGTTGCCGACGGCGACGTTGCACGGCTGCGCACCGATATCCGCGGCAACCTCGAGCGTGAGGTCGGCCAGCGTCTTCGCGCGCGCACGAAGTCGAGCGTGATGGACGCGCTGCTTTCGCTGGCGAGCTTCGACGTTCCGAAGGCGCTCGTCGACGCGGAGAAGCAGGCGCTCGGCGCGCGCGCCGTCGAAGATCTGAAAGCGCGCGGAGTCGACCCGAAGCAACTGCCCGAGATTCCGCCCGACACCTTCGCCGAGCAGGCCGAGCGCCGCGTTCGCCTGGGCCTGATCGTCGCGGAGATCGTGCGCGAGCACAAGCTGCAGGCCAGGCCCGATCAGATCCGAAGCCAGATCGAAGAGTTCGCGCAGGCCTACGAGAACCCGGGTGAAGTCATCCGGCACTACTTCGGCGACCGCAACCGGCTCGCCGAGGTCGAGGCGATCGTCGTCGAGCAGAACGTCGTCGACTGGGCGCTCGAGAAAGCGCAGGTCGCCGCGCGCGCGCTCGACTTCGACGAGTTGATGGGGCCGCGTTGACGGGCCTGTGTTGAACCTCGAATACCGCATGCAGGCGATGCGAGCGCGCCCTGCATGCATGTCACGGAGACAGCGATGACCTTCAACAGCCTCGTCGAAGACCTCGTGAACGCCCATCTCGCCCATCGGCAGGAGCCGCAGGGCCTGGGCATGGTTCCGATCGTCATCGAGCAGAGCGGGCGCGGCGAGCGCGCCTACGACATCTACTCGCGGCTGCTGCGCGAGCACGTCATCTTCCTCGTCGGGCCCGTGATGGACCAGACCGCGAACCTCGTCGTCGCGCAACTACTGTTTCTGGAGTCCGAGAACCCGGACAAGGACATCTCGTTCTACATCAACTCGCCGGGTGGGTCGGTGTCGGCCGGGCTGGCCATCTACGACACGATGCAGTTCGTCAAGCCCGACATCAGCACGTTGTGCATGGGCATCGCCGCCAGCATGGGCGCGTTCCTGCTCGCCGCCGGGGCGAAGGGCAAGCGCTACGCGCTGCCGAACGCGCGGATCATGATTCACCAGCCGTCGGGCGGCGCGCAGGGGCAGGCCTCCGACATCGAGATCCACGCCAAGGAGATCCTGTACACGCGCGAGCGCCTGAATCGCATCCTCGCCGAGAAGACCGGCCAGCCGATCGAGCGCATCGCAACCGACACGGATCGCGACAACTTCATGTCGTCGGAAGATGCGGTAAGCTACGGACTCATCGACAAGGTGATGTCGAAGCGGGGGGAAGGCGCCTGAAGGGCGCTCGAGCCGTGCAGCACCGCGCAGACGCGCCGCGCGGTCCGTCCGGCCGGTCGGAGCGAACATGACGGACAAGAAGGGCTCGAGCGAGAAACTGCTGTACTGCTCCTTCTGCGGCAAGAGCCAGCACGAAGTCCGCAAGCTGATTGCCGGGCCTTCGGTATTCATCTGCGACGAATGCATCGAGCTGTGCAACGACATCGTTCGTGACGAAACGCAGGCCGAGAGCGCCAACGGCAAGCAGAAGGGCGGCCTGCCCACGCCGGCCGAGATCTGCGGCATCCTCGACCAGTACGTGATCGGCCAGGAGAGCGCGAAGAAGATCCTCTCCGTTGCCGTCTACAATCACTACAAGCGCCTGCGCCACAAGGGCAAGAAGGACGAGGTCGAGCTCGCCAAGAGCAACATCCTGCTCGTCGGCCCCACGGGCTCGGGCAAGACGCTGCTTGCGCAGACGCTCGCGCGGCTGCTGAACGTTCCGTTCGTCATCGCCGACGCCACCACGCTCACCGAGGCGGGCTACGTCGGCGAAGACGTCGAGAACATCATCCAGAAGCTGCTGCAGAACTGCAATTACGAAGTCGAGAAGGCACAGAGCGGCATCGTCTACATCGACGAGATCGACAAGATCTCGCGCAAGTCCGACAACCCGTCGATCACGCGCGACGTCTCCGGCGAGGGCGTGCAGCAGGCGCTGCTCAAGCTCGTCGAAGGAACGATCGCGTCGGTTCCGCCGCAGGGCGGGCGCAAGCATCCGAACCAGGATTTCGTGCAGATCGACACGACGAACATCCTGTTCATCTGCGGCGGCGCCTTCGACGGGCTCGAGAAGGTCATCCGCAACCGCTCCGAGCGTACCGGCATCGGCTTCGGTGCCGAGGTGCGCAGCGCCTCCGAGCGCGCGGTCGGCGACGTGCTGCGCGAGGTCGAGCCCGAAGACCTCGTCAAGTTCGGCCTCATTCCCGAACTCGTCGGCCGCCTGCCGGTGGTCGCCACGCTCGACGAGTTGAACGACGAGGCGCTGGTGCAGATCCTCGTCGAGCCGAAGAACGCGCTGGTCAAGCAGTACCAGCGCCTGTTCTCGATGGAAGGCGTCGACCTGGAGATCCGCCCGGCGGCGCTGCAGGCCATCGCACGGCGCGCGCTCAAGCGCAAGACCGGCGCGCGTGGCCTGCGCTCGATCCTCGAGCAGACCCTGCTCGACATCATGTTCGACCTTCCCAGCCTGCAGAACGTGCAGAAGGTCGTCGTGGACGAGAACGCCATTGACGGCGACGGCAAGCCGCTCGTCATCTACGCCGACGCGCCGCGCGTCTCGGGATCGAACTGATTTCGAAGTGAAGGGTCAAGGGTGAAGGGGGAAAAGCCTGTCGTGGCTTTTACCCCTTCACCCTTCACCCTTCACCCTTCTCTTCCTCAAAGCGTTATCCTCGAACGAGCCCCCCGGATCGGGGTTCGCTTGAAATCCCCCCTCGCGCCGCAACATGGCAGGGGGGAGACCACCTGGAGATCCGAATGCCCGAAGCCCAAACACCGAAACTGCAGTCGCTGCCGCTGCTTCCGCTGCGCGACGTGGTGGTGTTTCCGCACATGGTGATTCCGCTGTTCGTCGGCCGGCCCAAGTCGATCAAGGCGCTCGAGGCCGCGATGGAGCAGGGCAAGAGCATCATGCTGGTGGCGCAGAAGAATGCGTCGAAGGACGAGCCGGCCGCGGAGGACATCTACGACATCGGTTGCGTGTCGAACATCCTGCAGATGCTGAAGCTGCCCGACGGCACCGTGAAAGTGCTGATCGAAGGCGCGCGCCGCGCGCGCGTCGTGCAGATCGTCGACGGCGAGTCGCATTTCAGCTGCGAGATCGAGACGATCGACCTGCCCGCCGGCGAGAGCGCCGAAGCCGAGGCGCTGCGCCGTGCGATCCTCGCGCAGTTCGACCAGTACGTGAAACTGAACAAGAAGGTGCCGCCGGAGATCCTGGCGTCGCTGAACGGCATCGATGACGCCGGTCGGCTGGCCGACACGATCGCCACGCACCTGCCGATCAAGATCGAGCAGAAGCAGAACATCCTCGAGACCAACGACGTTGCCGAGCGACTCGAGAAGCTGCTCGCGCAGATCGAGACCGAGCTCGACATCCTGCAGGTCGAGAAGCGCATCCGCGGGCGCGTCAAGCGCCAGATGGAGAAGAGCCAGCGCGAGTACTACCTGAACGAGCAGGTCAAGGCCATCCAGAAGGAGCTCGGCGAAGGCGAGGACGGCGCCGACATGGAGGATCTCGAGAAGAAGATCAAGGCCGCGCGCATGCCGAAGGAGGCGCTGAAGAAGGCCGAAGGCGAGCTCAAGAAGCTCAAGTTGATGTCGCCGATGTCGGCCGAGGCCACCGTCGTTCGCAACTACATCGACACGCTGATCGGCCTGCCATGGCGCAAGAAGAGCAAGGTCGACCACGACCTGTCGAAGGCCGAGAAGGTGCTCAACGAAGACCACTGGGGCCTGGAGCGCGTCAAGGACCGCATCATCGAGTACCTGGCCGTGCAGCAGCGCGTCGACAAGGTGAAGGCGCCGATCCTGTGCCTGGTCGGGCCGCCCGGGGTCGGCAAGACTTCGCTCGGGCAATCCATTGCGCGCGCGACGAACCGCAAGTTCGTCCGCATGGCGCTGGGCGGCGTGCGCGACGAGGCCGAGATCCGCGGCCACCGGCGCACGTACATCGGCTCGATGCCGGGCAAGATCCTGCAGAACCTCACGAAAGTCGGCGTGCGCAACCCGCTGTTCCTGCTCGACGAGGTCGACAAGATCGGCATGGACTTCCGTGGCGATCCGTCCTCGGCGCTGCTCGAGGTGCTCGATCCCGAGCAGAACTCCACGTTCACCGACCACTACGTCGAGGTCGAGTACGACCTGTCGGACGTGATGTTCGTCGCCACCGCCAACACGCTGAACATTCCGCCCGCGTTGCTCGACCGGATGGAAGTCATCCGCCTGTCGGGCTACACCGAGGACGAGAAAGTCAACATCGCCCAGCGCTACCTGCTGCCCAAGCAGATGCGCAACACCGGGTTGAAGGAGAGCGAAGTCTCGGTCGTCGAGTCGGCGCTGCGTGACATCGTGCGCTACTACACGCGCGAGGCGGGCGTGCGCTCGCTCGAACGCGAGATCAGCAAGATCTGCCGCAAGGTGGTGAAGACGCTGCTGCTGAAGAAGCAGGAGAAGCGCATCACCGTCAACTCGAAGAACCTCGACAAGTTCCTCGGCGTGCGCCGCTACAGCTTCGGACTGGCCGAGAAGGACAACCAGGTCGGGCAGGTGACGGGGCTGGCGTGGACCGAGGTCGGCGGCGAGCTGCTCACGATCGAAGCGGCACTCGTTCCCGGCAAGGGCAAGACGACCTTCACCGGCAAGCTCGGCGACGTGATGCAGGAGTCGATCAAGGCGGCGATGACGGTGGTGCGTCGGCGCGCGCAGCGCCTGGGCATCCGCGGCGACTTCTACGAGAAGAACGACCTGCACATCCACGTCCCCGAGGGCGCCACGCCGAAGGACGGCCCGAGTGCCGGCATCGCGATGACCACCGCGCTCGTCTCGGTGCTCACCGGCATTCCGGTGCGCGCGTCGGTGGCGATGACCGGCGAGATCACGTTGCGCGGCGAGGTGCTCGCGATCGGCGGACTGAAGGAGAAGCTGCTCGCGGCGCACCGCGGCGGGATCAAGACCGTGCTCATTCCGGAAGAGAACGTGAAGGATCTGGCCGAGATTCCCGACAACGTGAAGAACAAGCTCGAGATCGTTCCGGTGAAGTGGATCGATCGCGTGCTCGAGGCCGCCCTCGAGCGCGAGCCGACGCCGTTGGCCGAGGGCGAAGGCGCGTCACGCGACGGGAAAGTGCCGGTTGCGCCGGTCGGCGGAGCCGACGTCGTCACGCACTGAGCGTTTCCTGGCGGAACCGCGTGCGCGGGAACCGTTCCCCGCGCACGCTGTTCGGGTAGCGCGCGTGACGTACGTCGCATGTGTTTTGAATGCACGTGCGGATGCGTGCAATGCGTGCGGTCGTCGGCTTGACACCCTCGGGGCACGGCGATTTAATACGGCTCCCATTCCGCTGCGCCCCGCCTGGCGCGCGATGCATCGCGACAATCCGCGCAACGCGCCTTGCGCGTCCGGAGACGCCGCCTCCAACGAACACGACGACCCAGGGAGACTCCGTGAACAAGACCGAAATGATCGACCACATCGCACGGCAAGCCGACATCTCGAAAGCTGCCGCCGGGCGCGCACTCGATGCGCTGGTGGGGGCGATCAGGACGACCTTGAAGAAGGGCGGCACGGTCACCCTGGTCGGCTTCGGCACCTTCGCCGTGGGCAAGCGTGTCGCACGCAGCGGCCGCAACCCGCGCACCGGTGAGACGATCAAGATCCGCGCCGCCAAGGTGCCGAAGTTCCGTCCCGGCAAGGCGCTGAAGGATTCGATCAACTGAAGGAACGTGAAGGCGGCGCGGCCACCGTCCCCCTTCTCTTTCTGATATATTTGCGTGCTTCGCAGCGGCCGAACATGGGGTGCTTAGCTCAGTCGGTAGAGCGGCGCCCTTACAAGGCGTAGGTCGGGAGTTCGAACCTCTCAGCACCCACCAGACCCGCCAGCCGTCGGAGACGCTGCAGCGAACGGCACGGAGTGGTAGTTCAGTTGGTTAGAATACCGGCCTGTCACGCCGGGGGTCGCGGGTTCGAGTCCCGTCCACTCCGCCAACTCCAGGAAGCGCGCCCGAGGCGGCTTCCCACCGACCGGGGCGAACGCGAGTTCGCCTTTTTTTTCGGACCGTCCGTGCATGTTCGATTGGATCCGTAAGCATCAGCGCCTGATGCAGCTGCTGTTGCTGCTGCTGGTCTTCCCCGCCTTCGCCTTCTTCGGCATCCAGGGCTACGAGCAGTTCTTCTCCAGCGAGGGCGCGCTTGCCACGGTGGGCGAAGCGAAGATCACGCGACAGGAATTCGAGACGGCGCAGCGACAGCAGAGCGAGCAACTGCGCCAGGCGCTCGGCGATCGCTTCGACTCGTCGATGCTCGACACGCCGCAGGCGCGCCAGCGCATCCTCGATTCGCTGATCGCGCAGCGCGCGTTGCTCAGCGACGCCATCGACCATCGCGTCGTCGTTCCCGATTCGCGGTTGCGCGCGACCATCCGCGCAACCGGCGTCGGCGGCACCGAAGGAGCCTTCGACTTCGAGCGCTATCGCAACGTGTTGCGCGCCCGCGGCCAGTCGGAGGCGGCTTTCGAAGCCGAGGTGCGCCGCGAAGTGGCGCTGCAGACGATGCCCGAGGCGATCGCGCAGACGGTCACCGTGCCTGCTTCGGTCGTCGATCGCGTACTCGCATTCGCCGAGCAGACGCGCGAGGTGCGTCAACTGCTCTTCGCGCCCGACCGGTTCGCCAAGGACGTCCATCCCACCGACGAACAGCTCGCGGCCTGGTACGAGCGCAATGCATCGGTCTTCGAGGAGCCCGAGCGCGCGAAGGTCAGTTACGTCGTGCTCAGCGAGGCGGCGATCTCGGGCAGCATCGAGGTCTCGACGGAAGACGCTCGCAGTTACTACGAGCAGAACAAGGCGCGGTTCACCACCGCCGAACAGCGCCGCGCGAGCCATATCCTGGTTCGCGTGGATCCGGGAGCCGGCGCCGAGCAGCGCAAGACGGCGCGCGAGAAGGCCGAGGCGATCGAGCGCAAGCTGAAGGACGGTGCCGACTTCGCCGAGCTCGCGCGTACCGAGTCGCAGGATCCGGGCTCTGCCAGCTCGGGCGGAGACCTCGGGTTCTTCACGCGCGACATGATGGTCCAGCCCTTCGCCGACGCCGCCTTCTCGCTCGCAGTGGGCCAGACGAGCGACGTCGTCGAGACCGAGTTCGGTTTCCACGTCATTCGCGTCACCGACATCCGCCCCGCCACGCAGAAGAGCTTCGAGTCGGTCCGGCCCGAGATCGAAAGCGAGATCCGCACGCAACTGGCCGCATCGCGTTACGCCGAGGCCGCCGACACCTTCAGCAACCTCGTCTACGAGCAGCCCGATTCGCTCGAGCCGGCGGCGCAGCGGTTCGGCCTGAAGATCGAGACGACCGACGTCACGCGCGACGGAAACCCGGAGCTGCCGCGCGAGAATCCGCTGAACGACCGTCGTCTGCTCGAGGCGCTGTTCCGCAGCGAGTCGATCGAGACGAAGAACAACACCGAGGCGATCGACGTCGGGCCGAACCGGCTCGCCGCTGCGCGCATCGTCGAATACCATGCGTCGCGCCGCCGTCCTTTCGAGGAAGTGAAGGACGAGGTGCGCAAGCGCCTCGTCGCCGAACAGGCGCACGAGCAGGCGGTGAAGGCCGGCGAGTCGCGGCTGGCGGAGTTGCGCAAGGGCGAGGGCGCAAAGCCCGACGATTTCGGTGCGCCGCGCAGCATCCGGCGCAGTTCGGCGGGCGACTTCCCCGCCGCCGCGCTCGAGCCGGTCTTCCGCGCATCCGCCGACTCGCTGCCGGCGTACGCGGGCGTGGATCTCGGCGAGCAGGGCTATGCGATCTACCAGATCGTGAGCGTCACGGCGCCGGACGAAGCGCTGCTCGCGCAGCGGCGCGACGCGTACCGGCAGCAGCTGTCGCAGGCCTATTCGCAGCAGCTGCTGAGCGACTACGTCGCATCGGTGATCGCCGATGCCAAGGTCGTTCGCTATCCCGAGCGGCTCGGCGGGAACGAGAGCCGCTGATTGCGCCGCGACCGCGACAGCCCCGCGTACGAGGGCTGCGCGATCGTCACCCGGCCGATGCAGCCGCGTCGGTCTGCTGCCGCGTGCGCTCGACCAATGCAATGGCTGCACGCTCGAGCGTGCAGTCGTGCGCATCGACTTCGAGCGCTTCGCCTGCCTCGAGCCGGGCATAGTTGTTCCGCATCGACCGGGCGTAGGCCGGATCGTAGTGCAGCGCGAGCATCGACTCGACGAATTCGCGCCATCGCCCGGCGCGCGCCATCTCCTTCCATGACTCGATGCGAGCGTGCCCGTGCAGCTGCACGAGCCGATCGAGTCGCTCGAACAACTGCGGCGGGTTCTCGACGAAATGACGGTATTCGTCGAGCAGCAGGCGCGCGCGGACGTCGGTCGGCGCCCGAAGACTCGTGCAGCGCGCGGCGCGCATCGCGTCGATGACCGCGTCGGGCAAGTGGCAGCGCCCCACGCGACGGCTCTCCGACTCGACGAAGACGATCCTGGCCGGATCGAAGCGTCGCAGCGCATCCCACAGCGCGGTCTCGAAGGCCTTCTGCGACGGCTGGGTCTCGTCGGGCAGCAGTCCGAGCACCGATCCCCGGTGGCGTGCGATCGCCTCCAGGTCGAGCACCTGCTCGCCGTGTTCGCGCAGGTGCTGCAGCAGTCGACTCTTGCCGCTGCCGGTGGGACCGGCGACGACGTGCCAGCGCAGCCGCGACGGCAGGCCGGCGAGCTCGGCGATCACGTGGCGACGGAATTCGCGATAGCCGCCGTCGAGGACGCTCGTTCGCCAGCCGATGGCGGCGAGCACCGAGGCGAGCGCGTCGGAGCGGTTCCCGCCGCGCCAGCAGTACACGAGCGGGCGCCACTGCGGCGGGCGATCGCCGAATCGGTGCTCAATGATCGACGCGATGTTGCGCGAGACGATCGCAGCGCCCATTCGGCGCGCGACGAAGGCCGATTGTTGCTTGTAGGCCGTGCCGACGAGCGCCCGCTCGGCGTCGTCGAGTACCGGCGCGTTGACCGCGTCGGGCAGGTGATCCTCGGCGAACTCGGCCGGGCTGCGTGCGTCGACGATCGCCTCGAAGCCGGCATCGGATGCGAGCGCGTCGACGATCGAGATCCGTCGGGGCGCCTTCACCCGCGCGCTCCCGGTGGCCGGCGACGGTGTCGACGCAGCGGGCGCGCAAGGCCGGTCGTCGGCGAAAAACCCGTAGAATTCATGACGGTATGAAAGTATTCGATCTTGCCTGCGAGCACGGGCACGCTTTCGAGGGCTGGTTCGCTTCGGCCGACGCGTTCGACGAGCAGCTCGGGCGCTCGCTCGTGCAGTGCCCGGTGTGCGAGAGCGCGAGGGTACGCCGCACGCCGAGCGCGCCGCGGTTGAACCTGTCGAATGCGGTCGAAGCGCGCCCGCAGCCCGCTACGAACAGCTCGAACGCCCAGACCACCGCGATGCCGACGCACGAGCAATTGCGTGCGCTGTGGCTCGAGGCGGCGCGGCACCTCGTGCGCAACACCGAGGACGTCGGTGAGCGTTTTGCCGAGGAGGCGCGGCGCATTCATTACCAGGAAGCGCCCGAACGCGGGATCCGCGGCGTCACCACCGCCGAGCAGCGCGCCGAGCTCCAGGACGAAGGCATCGACGTCCTGAGCTTCCCGATTCCCGCGGCAGCCGAGGAGCCGTTGCAGTAGCGACGCCGGTGTGCCGCCGCGCTCATCGGCGGTACTGGCGCTCCCCGAACAGCACTTCGCGCGCCTTCTCGTCCATCGTCGGCTTGCGCCGATCGGCGAGAACCGTGACGGCACGCTGCACTGCCGGGCGCTCCTCGATCCGATCGAACCATCGCCGCACGTTCGGATAGTCGTCCAGCGTGACGCCCTGGTTGGCATGCGAGCGGATCCAGGGCCAGGTCGCGATGTCGGCGATCGAGTATTGGCCGGCGGCGAGCCAGGCGCCGGCTGCGGCGAGCCGACGATCGAGCACGCCGTACAGGCGGTTCGCTTCGTTCGTGTACCGCTCCATGCCGTAGGGAATCTTCTGCGGGGCGTAGTTGCGGAAGTGGTGCGCCTGCCCGAGCATCGGCCCGATTCCGCCCATCTGGAACATCAGCCACTGCAGCACCTCGTATTTCCCGCGCGTGTCCTGCGGCAGGAAGCGGCCGGTCTTCGCCGCAAGATAGATGAGGATCGCGCCGGATTCGAACAGCGAGATCGGCTCGCCGTCCGGACCGTCGCCGTCGACGATCGCCGGGATCTTGTTGTTCGGGCTGATCGCAAGGAAATCGGACGAGAACTGGTCGCCGGCGCTGATGTCGATGGCGTGGACGGCATAGGGCAGGCGGCATTCCTCGAGGAGGATGTGGACCTTGTGGCCGTTCGGGGTGGGCCAGGTGTACACGTCGATCATTTCGTCCTCGTCGTGTCGGGCTCGAAGGCTGGAGATTTCGTCGTCTTTACCTCGGGGATTTCACTCGCTGGGCGATTCTCCAGCCGAGTTCGGCCAGCGGGCGCGCGCGGCGGCCGGCTTCGACGGCTTTCGCGCTGGACGCGGTGCCCTCGACGGCGCGCTTCATGATCCCCTGCAGGATCGCGGCGAGGCGGAACAGGTTGTAGGCGAGATAGAAATCCCAGTGCTCGAGCACGCGCGCCGGATCGCGATTCGTGCGCTCGCAGTAGCGCTGCACGTAGGCGCGCTCGACCGGGATGCCGAGCGCCGCGTGGTCCAGCCCGGCGATTCCGCGGAATTGTCCCGGCTCGATGTGCCACGCCATGCAGTGGTACGAGAAGTCGGCCAGCGGATGGCCGAGCGTGGACAATTCCCAATCGAGGATCGCGCGGATGCGCGGCGCCTGCGCGTCGAAGACGAGATTGTCGAGCCGGAAGTCCCCGTGCACGATCGACGTCTCGTCGCCGGGGGGAAGGTGCGCGGGCAGCCAGTCAATCAGCCGGTCCATCGCTTCGATCGATTCGGTCTCCGAGGCCTGGTACTGGCTGCTCCAGCGAGCGATCTGCCGTGCGAAGTAGTTGCCGGGCCTGCCGAAGCCGCCCAGCCCGATCGCCTCGGGATCGATCGAGTGCAGCGCGGCGATGACGCGGTTCATCTCGTCGTAGATCGCCGCGCGCTCTTCGGGCGAAGCCTGCGGCAGCGACTGGTCCCACAGCACGCGCCCGGCGACGTGCTCCATCACGTAGAAGGCGCGCCCGATCACCGATTCGTTTTCGCACAGCGCGTGCACGCGGGGCACGGGAAGGTCGGTGCGCGCGAGCGCTTCGAGCACCCGGTATTCGCGCTCGATCGCGTGCGCGGACGGCAGCAACCGCGCGGCGGGAGCCGGTTTCGAGCGCATGACGTAGCGCGCGCCCGGCGTCGTGAGCAGGTAGGTCGGGTTCGATTGGCCTCCGCGGAACAGCTCGACCTGCAGCGGCCCGGCGAAGCCCTCGACGTGGGTCACGAGCCAGCGGCCCAGCGATTCGACGTCGACGCGAAGCCGCTCGGGCACCGTCGTGGTTCCGGTGTTCTCGTTCTCGCCGTCGGCGCTCATCGCTGCCCCCGTAGTCGTGCGCGTCACTGCGGCACTCCGCCGGAGAAGCGCGGCGCGCGCTTCTCGAGGAATGCGTCGATTCCTTCGGCTGCGTCCTCGTGGAAGAGCGCAGCGACGAAGGCGTCGCGTTCGCGCTGCTGGCGATGCACGAGCGCCGCGCGCTCGTCCTCCGACAGCAGCGACTTGATGCGCGCCAGCGCGAAAGCCGGACCGCGCGCGAGCCGCTGGGCTCGCGCGAGCGCGACGTCGAGCGCGCTTGCCGGTTCGACGAGCTCGTTGACGATCCCGGCGGCGTGCAGCCTCGCCGCGGCGATCGGCTCGCCCGTGCACAGCCATTCGTAGGCGAGCGGGTAGGGGACGCGGCGGCCGAGGAACCAGCTCGATCCGCCATCGGGGCTCAATCCGATGCGGACGTACGACATCGCGAAGCGCGCGTCCTGCGCGGCAACGACGAGGTCGCAGGCGAGCACGAGCGAGAATCCGGCGCCGGCGGCTGCGCCCTCGACCGCCGCGATCACCGGCTTCGGGCAGTCGCGGATCGCGAGCACCCATCGGTGCAGCAGGTCGATTGAAGCGGCCTGCAGCGCGGGATCCTTCGAGCGGTTCTCGCGAAGCCGGTTCAGGTTGCCGCCGGCGCAGAAGTGCTCGCCTTCGCCGGCCAGCACGATGGCGCGCACCAGCGGGTCGGCTGCAGCGCGGCCGAACGCTCCGATGCCCTCGGAATAGACGTCGGGGTGCAGCGCGTTGCGCGCCCCGGGGTTCGAGATGCGCAGCACCAGGACGGCGCCACGGCGCTCTTCGAGCAGCCGTGCCGTCACGAATCAGTCCTCGTGCAGCAGCGACAGCCCGAGTTGCGCCCGCCGGCGCAGCCAGCCGCCGATGCGGTAGCGCGGGTCGCCGGTGAGCGCGTGCAGGTTGCCGAGGATCTCGCAGACGGTGGCCGCACCGATCGCGTCGCCCATCGCGAGCGGGCCGAGCGGATAACCGAGACCGGCGCGGACGGCGGCGTCGATGTCCGCGGGCGAGGCGATGCGCTGCTGCGCGATTTCGCTGCCGATCGAGACGATCATTGCGACCACCCGCTGCGCGACGAAGCCCGGACTGTCGCGCAACATCGTGACGGCAACACCGTCGGAGGCGAAGATCGCGTGCGCGGCATCGCGATAGTCGGCGCGGGTGGCCGGGCTGGTCATCAGCACGCGGCGCCGGCAATGTGCCGCTTCGATCGGAAACAACGTGTCGATCGCGACGACTCGCTCGGCGGGAAGGTCGATGCCGGCTGCGGCGGCGCGCGACGCCGCGCTCGCGTCCAGCCCGAGCGGAGCGACGAGGACGAGATCGTGTGCGCCGGGTTCCGCACCTTCGTGCACGACGGCGCCGAGTCGATGCGCCACCGCTGCCACGAGCGCCGCACGCGGGCCCGGCGCGATCCATACCGGCGGGCGCACGGCGACGGAAGGTGCCGCGGGCTCGGGCTGCGCGTCGGTGCGCGCGCCCCTGGCGTCGTAGCGATAGAAGCCTTCGCCGCTCTTGCGCCCGAGCAGCCCTGCAGCGAGTCGCTGTGCGCCGAGCACCGACGGGCGAAAACGGGGTTCGTCGTAGAACTGCCGGTAGATCGACTCCATCACCGGCTGCGAGACGTCGAGCGCCGTGAGATCGAGCAGCTCGAAAGGACCGAGTCGAAATCCCTTGCCATCGAACGACACCTGCTCGCGCAGGATGCAGTCGATCGCTTCGACCTCGACGACGCCTTCACCGAGCGCAGCGAGCGCCTCGGTACCGTAGGCACGCCCAGCGTGGTTGACGATGAAGCCCGGCGTGTCGCGCGCGACGACTGCCCGGTGCCCGGTAGCGCCCACCAGCGCGACGAGTCGCTCGACGACCGCGTCATCGGTGCGCATCGCGCGCACGATCTCGACGACCTTCATCAACGGGACCGGATTGAAGAAGTGCAATCCGGCGATGCGCGACGGTGCCCGGCAGCCCGCGGCGATCGACGTGACCGACAGCGACGAGGTGTTGGTGGCAAGAACGGCCGTGTCGCCGACGATCGGTTCGAGCGCCTGGAACAGCTCGCGCTTGGCGTCGAGCCGCTCGACGATCGCCTCGACGACAAGATCGCAGCCGCCGAGCGCCTCGAGCGAATCGACGGATTCGAGCGCTGCGCGCGCACGTTGCGCGCCTTCGGGCGCGAGTCGGCCCTTGTCCACGAGCTTCGCAAAGGTGTCGTGCAGCGAGGCGAGCGCCGAGGCGACCGCCGCCGGATTCGCGTCGTACAGGCGCACGGCAACGCCGGCCTGCGCGAACAACTGGGCGATGCCGCGGCCCATCGCGCCGCTGCCGACGACGCCGATGCGCTGGAAGGGGGCGGGGTTCGGGATGGGCGAGCTCATCGGGCGATTCTACCCGCTGCGGTTCGTGCCTCCACGCACGCCGGCGTCGCGCCCGCCTCTCAGGCGGGAGCGTCGACCGGGCCGTCGTCGCGTTCGAAGGCTTCGCGTTCCGCGTCTCTTGCCGTGCTCCGCTCGATCCACCGCTCCTCGAGCGACTCGCGTTCGCGCTGCAGCGCCGCGCGCTCGCGCGCCAGCTGCGCGGCGGCCGGTGCATCGCGGTAGGCGTCGGGCTCGCCCAGTCGTTCGTCGATCGGCGCGATCCGGGCAGCGATGTCGTCGAGGCGTCGCTCGATTGCCGCGACCTCGTCGTCGAAAGGGCGAAGTCGCTCGGCAAGCCGGGCTCGCCGGCGCGCGGCGTTGCGCCGGTCGTCGCGTCGTGACGCCGGCGAGGCGTCCGAGCAAGCGCCAGAGGAAGCGCCCGGCGCGGAGCCGGTGCGTGCACCGGCGCTGCCGACGGCAGCCTGCGCCTGTGCGCCGGTTGCCGGCGCGGCGCAGCTCGACCGTTGCAGCAACCAGCTCGCGTAATCGTCGAGGTCGCCGTCGAAGGGCGTGACACGCTCGTTCGCGACCAGCACGAAGGAATCTACCGTCGAGCGCAGCAGGTAGCGATCGTGCGACACGAGCAACAACGCGCCGTCGAACTCGGCGAGTGCGTCGGCCAGCGCGTCGCGCGCCTGTGCATCGAGGTGATTCGTCGGCTCGTCGAGCACCAGCAGCTGCGGGCGCGCGTGCAGCGTCAGCGCCAGCAGCAGGCGAGCCTTCTCGCCGCCCGACATGGGGCCGACCGGCCGCGTGGCGTCGCTTCCGGAAAAACCGAAGCGGCCGAGGTAATCGCGCAGCGCCTGCTCGCGCTCCATCGGCGCGATGCGCTGCAGCTGCACGAGCGCCGAATCGTCGCTTCGCAAAGCATCGATTCCCTGCTGCGCGAAGTAGCCGATGCGCACGCCGCGCGCCACCTGCACTTCGCCTGCCAACGGCGCGAGCGCGCCGACGAGCGTGCGCACGAGCGTGCTCTTGCCCGCTCCGTTGCGTCCGAGCACGCCGATGCGCGCGGCGCGCCGGATCGTCAAATCGACGCCGCGCAGCACCGCCTTCTCGCCGTAGCCCGCGTCGAGCGCCTCGGCGCGCAACATCGGGTCCGGGCAGTCGCCGACCTCGTGCAGCGGGAAATCGATCCCGCGCAGCTCGCGCACCGGCGCCACCTCGGCCATTCGCTCGAGCGCCTTGATCCGGCTCTGCACCTGGCGCGCCTTCGTCGCCTGCGCGCGGAAGCGCCCGATGAAAGCGTTCAGGTGGTCGATGCGCTGCTGCTGCGCGGCGCGCTCGCGTTCGGCCTGCATCCGGCGTTGCGCGCGCAGACGTTCGAAGGCGCTGTAGCCGCCCGCGTAGCGCACCAGTCGGGCGTCTTCCAGATGCAGCGTCGCGGTGGCGACGCGGTCGAGGAAATCACGATCGTGCGAGACGACGACGATCGTGCCCGGGTAGCGCAGCAGCCAGCGCTCGAGCCACAGGATCGCATCGAGGTCGAGGTGGTTGGTCGGCTCGTCGAGCAGCAGCAGCTCGCTCGGCGCGAACAGCGCGCGCGCCAGGTTCAGCCGCATGCGCCAGCCGCCCGACAGTGCGTCGACCGGCGTCGCCGCCTGCATCTCGTCGAAGCCCAGCCCCGCGAGCAGCGTGCGCGCGCGCGCTTCGGCGCTCGCGCCGCCGGCGTCGAGCCAGCGCTCGTGCGCGAGCGCGATGGCGATGCCGTCGTTGGAGCGCTGCGCGGCTTCGAGCGCCTCGCTCGCCGCCGACAGCGCCCGGTCGCTCGCGACGAGGAAGCGCCACGCAGGCAACGGGCTCGACGGCAACGACTGCTCCAGCCGCATCGTCGCGCGCCACGGCTGCACGACGTCGCCGCCGTCGGGCAGCACCTCGCCCGCGAGCGCGGCGAGTAGCGTCGTCTTGCCGCTGCCGTTGCGACCGATCAGCGCGATGCGTTCGCCGGGCGCGATCGACGCACTCGCCCGATCGAGCAGGATCCGCCCGCCGCGCGACAGGGTCAGGCCGTCGAGGCGGATCACGCGGGCGACGGAAGCGCTGCCGCCTCGATCAGGACGAGCAGTTGGTCGCCTGCCGCCACCGGCAGGTAGTGGAATTCGAGCGTCGGAAACGCCGCTTCGAAGTGCGCTGCCTCGTGTCCGATCTCCAGGAGCAGCAGGCCGTCGTCCGCCAGGTGTGCATGCGCGTGGGCGACGATGCGGCGCGCGAGGTCCATGCCGTCGGGCCCGCCGGCGAGTGCCGACCGCGGCTCGGCGCGAAACTCGCGCGGCAGCGCCCGCATCGACGCTTCGTTCACGTATGGCGGGTTGCAGACGATCAGCGCGAAGCGGTGCGCGCCGAGCGATCCGAACAGGTCCGAGCGAACCCACTCGATGCGTTCATCGAGCCCGTGCAGCGCCCCGTTGGAAGCGGCGAGCGCGAGCGCGGCTTCGGAAACGTCGGCGCCGACGACGTCGGCTCGCGCAAAGACGTGCGCTGCACAGATCGCGAGGCTGCCCCCACCGGTGCACAGGTCGAGGATGCTGTCCGGCTCGAATGCGGCGTCGGCGCGGTGCACGGCGATCCAGTGCACGAGCGCCTCGTCGAGCGCTTCGGCGATCGGCGAGCGCGGCACGAGCGCGCGCTCGTCGCACAGGAACCGCAAGCCGCGCAACCATGCCTCGCCGGTGAGGTACGGCGCGGGCAGGCGAGTCGAGACACGGCGCTCGATCAGTGCAATTGCCGCATCTCGCTCGCCTCGCGTCAGCCGCGCGTCGAGGTACGGATCGAGCCGGTCGGGCGGCAGGTGCAGCGAGAACAGCAGCAGCGAAACCGCCTCGTCCCATGCATTGTCGGTGCCGTGGCCGTAGGCGAGCTGCGCTGCCTCGAAACGCGAAACCGTCCATCGAAGCAGGTCCCGCAGGCTGCGCAGCTCGCGCGCGGCGCTGGCCGCGTCGGCGACGACTCGGGCGGCCGGGTTCGCGTGCGTCATTCGCCCAGCAGCGCGGCGATTGTTCGCCGATAGATGTTCTTCAGCGGTTCGAGCTCGTCGATGCCGACCGATTCGTCGATGCGATGGATGCTCTCGTTCACCGGACCGAACTCGATGACCTGCGGGCAGATCCGCGCGAGAAAGCGGCCGTCGGAGGTGCCGCCGCTCGTCGAGCACTGCGCCTCGCAACCGGTCTCGGCGCGGATCGCTTCGGCAAGCGCCGCCGACAACTCTCCGGCAGGGCACCGAAAGGGCTGCGAGGGGGCCGACCACTCGACGGTATGCCGAAGACCGTGGGCGTCGAGCGTCTCGACGAAGCGACGCTGCAGCGTTTCGGCCGGACTCGCCGGCGAAAAGCGGAAGTTGAAGTCGAGCGTCGCTTCGCCCGGGATGACGTTGCCAGCGCCCGTGCCTGCATGCAGGTTCGACATCTGCCAGCTGGTGGGCGGGAAATCGGCGTCGCCGCGGTCCCACTGGACGGCGACGAGCTCGGCGAGCGCGGGCGCGAGCTCGTGCAGGGGGTTGCGCGCCAGTTGCGGGTAGGCGACGTGCCCCTGCACACCGTGGACGATGACGCGCCCGGACAGCGAGCCTCGGCGTCCGTTCTTGATCGTGTCGCCCAGGCGCCGTTCGCTGGTGGGCTCGCCCACGATGCAATAGTCGAGAGTCTCGCCGCGGGCGGCCAGCCACTGGACGACCCGCGCGGTGCCGTCGACCCCCGGTCCTTCCTCGTCGGAGGTGAGCAGCACGGCGATCCGGCCCCGACGCAGTTGCCCGGCGTCGAGCGCTTCCTCGATCGCGACGACGAAAGCGGCGACCGAGGTCTTCATGTCGGCGGCGCCCCGCCCGTAGAGCCTGCCTTCGCGCTCGATCGGCTCGAAGGGGTCGCTCGTCCATCGCTCGCGCGGTCCGGTGGGCACGACGTCGGTGTGCCCGGCCAGGACGAGCGTGGGGCCGGGATGCTCGAGCGGGAGCAGCGCCCACAGGTTCGAGACGCCGTTGGCGTCGACGTGCTCGCAGGCGAAGCCGCGCGCGGCGAGCCGTGCGGCGACGAGTGCCTGGCATCCGTGGTCGGCGGGCGTGATCGACGGCCGGCGAATCAGCGCTTCGGCCAGGCGCCGGGTGTCGGTCATGCGAACAGGCCCGCGTACAGCGGCTCGGAGAAGCCGACGACGATCTGGTCGGGCATCTGCAGTACCGGGCGCTTGACGAGCAAGGGCTCCGAGAGCATCAGTTCGCTCGCGCTGGCCTGGTCGGTGACGGCGGCGCGGCGTTCGGCGTCGAGCCTGCGCCACGCCAGACCACGGCGATTCAGCAGCGAGTCCCACGGCACGCGCGCGAGCCAGAACGACAGCCGCTGCAAGTCGAGCCCGTCGCGCCGCAGGTCGTGGAAGCGGTGCTCGATGCGCCGCGCGCGCAGCCAGGTGCGTGCCTTGCGCACCTGGTCGCAATTCTCGATGCCGAAAACGACGACTTCCGCCATCCTCAGATGTTGAGCAGGAACTCGCTGAACGGGGCGGCTTCGCCGCTCTCGCCGCGGGTCTCGGTGGCGGGCTTCTGCAGCGCGGACGAAGCCATCGCCGGGGAGACGAGCGGTTGCGACGACGACGGCTGCGCCTCCGGGGAGGACGGTCCGGATTCGTTCTCGAGCAGCCACAGCAGGTTCGTCGGCGAATCGGCGTTCGCCAGCGCATCCGGGCGGGAGATGCGCCCCTGCCGCACGAGCCCGGCGAGGGCGTGGTCGAAGGTGCAGGAACCCGGCGCGAGGCTCTGGTCCATCGCGTCCTTGATCTCGTTGAGACGTCCCTGCTCGATCATCTCCGAGATGTGGCGCGTGTTGGTCAGCACTTCGAGCGCCGGCAGCCGTCCCTGCGTCGACGAGCGCACGAGCCGCTGCGAGACGATGGCCTTCAGCGTGGCTGCGAGGTCGGACAGCAGCACGCTGCGGTTGTCGGGCGGATAGAAGCTGACGATGCGGTTCAGCGCGTGGTGCGCGTTGTTCGCATGCAGCGTTGCCAGCACGAGGTGCCCCGACTGCGCATAGGCGAGGGACGCCGACATCGTCGCCCTGTCGCGGATCTCCCCGATGAGTATGCAGTCGGGCGCCTGGCGCATCGCGTTCTTCAGGGCGATCTCCAGCGAATCGGTGTCGGTGCCGATCTGTCGCTGATTGACGATCGATCGCTTGTTCCGGAACGTGAACTCGATCGGGTCTTCGAGGGTGAGAATGTGCCCGCTCTTGTTCTCGTTGCGGTGGTCGAGCATCGCCGCCATCGTCGTCGACTTGCCCGAGCCGGTGGCGCCCACGACGAGTAGCAGGCCGCGCTTCTCCAGGATCAGCTCGCCGAGCACTTGCGGCAGAAACAACTCGTCCAGCTTCGGGATGTCGTGCGGCACGAAGCGCACGACCCCGGCGGGACTGCCTCGCTGGCGGAAGACGTTCACGCGGAAGCTGCCGACGCCGACCACCCCGTGGCCGACGTTCAACTCGCGCTCGTCCTCGAAGCGCGCCCATTGCGCATCGGAGACGATCTCGCGCAGCAGCGCTTCGACGTTGGCCGGCTCCAGGCGCTGCCCGTTCACCGCCACCATCACGCCGTCGATCTTGATCTGGATCGGCGAGCCGGCCGTCAGGAACAGGTCCGATGCCTTCTTCTCGGCCATCAGGCGCAACAACCGCTCCATCGCCATCGCGTTCTCCTCCGTTGTTGTCCGCAACCGGCGCCTTCAGTCGCCGCGCAGCAGTTCGTTGATCGCGGTCTTCGCCCGCGTGCGAGCGTCGACGCGCTTGACGATGACCGCGCAGTAAAGGCCGACCGTTCCGTCGGACGATGGCAACGTGCCGGGCACGACGACCGAACCGGAGGGTACGCGCCCGTAGAGCACCTCTCCGCGGGCCCGATCGTAGATCTTCGTGCTCTGGCCGAGGAAGACGCCCATCGAGATCACCGAGTTCTCCTCGACGACGACGCCCTCGACGATCTCCGAGCGCGCGCCGACGAAGCAGTTGTCCTCGATGATCGTCGGCGCCGCCTGCAGCGGTTCGAGCACGCCGCCGATCCCCACGCCGCCGGACAGGTGCACGTTGCGCCCGATCTGCGCGCACGAGCCGACCGTGACCCAGGTGTCGACCATCGTGCCTTCGTCGACAAAAGCACCGATGTTCACGTACGAGGGCATCAGGACGACGTTCCTGCCGACGAAGGCGCCGCGCCGCGCGACGGCTGGCGGCACTACGCGGATCGCGGCGGCGGTGAAGTCGGCCGCGCTCCAGCCGTCGAACTTGGTGGGAACCTTGTCGAAGAAGCGCATCGGGCCGCTTCCCGAAGGCGCCGCCACGTTCAGGCGGAACGAAAGCAGCACCGCCTTCTTCACCCATTCGTGGACGATCCAGTCGCCGGGCGCCGGCGAGCGCTTCTCGGCCACGCGCAGCGAGCCCGTGTCGAGCAGCGTGAGCACCCGATCGACGGCTTCGTGCACGATCGCCGGCGCCGAACCCGGCGTGAGCTCGGCGCGCCGCTCCCATGCGTCGTCGATCGTGCGCTGCAGCGCGAGCCTCTCGCCGTCGTGGCCGGCGCCGGGCGCCGGTGAGTTCGTGCGGGCGGTCATGGCCGGGTGCTGGTGGTGGCTGCGAAGTCGCCGACGTCGATCCGCGGCGCGGGCGTCCAGCCCGCCTTGCGGTGCTCGGCCTGGACGGTGGTGAAAATGCCGCCGCGCACGTACCAGCGCGCCGTCAGGCGCAGGAACCGGGGATCCAGCGCGCCGACGAGATCGTCGACGATGCGGTTCGTGACCGCCTCGTGGAACGCGCCTTCGTCGCGGTAGCTCCACATGTAGAGCTTCAGCGCCTTCAACTCGACGTTGCGCTCGTCGGGAATGTAGTCGATGACGATCGTCGCGAAGTCGGGTTGCCCGGTCAAGGGACACAGGCAGGTGAATTCCGGCACCTCGAGGTGCACGAGGTAGTCGCGCTCGCGCGCCGGATTCGGGAACGTCTCGAGTTGCCGGGAGGGGCGGGTGGGCGGAGGCGGCATGGGCGGCTTCGTTGTGCCGATGCGGCACGGGGCCGGTGCTATTATACGGAGCGACCGAAGCCGCCCAGAGCGGCTTCTGTCTTAGAGGAGCGCGACTACACGCGCCTCAGCCCAGCGGCGAGTGGCCGGACCGCGGGTCCGTAGCCGGTGCCAGTCTCCTTGCATAGGCTTTCGGTGCGACTCAAACAGATCAAACTCGCCGGCTTCAAGTCCTTCGTCGATCCCACCTCCTTCGATGTCCCCGGCCAGCTGGTCGGTGTCGTCGGTCCCAACGGCTGCGGCAAGTCGAACCTGATCGACGCGGTCCGATGGGTGCTCGGCGAATCGAAGGCGTCGGAGCTGCGCGGCGAGTCGATGCAGGACGTCATCTTCTCGGGCTCGTCCGAGCGCAAGCCGGGTGCGCGCGCTTCGGTTGAGCTCGTGTTCGACAACTCGCTCGGTCGCATCGGCGGCAGCTGGAGCCAGTTCGCCGAGATCTCGGTGCGGCGCGTGCTCACGCGCGATGGACAGTCGAGCTACTTCATCAACAACCAGCCTGTGCGCCGTCGGGACGTGCACGACATGTTCCTCGGTACCGGGCTGGGTCCACGCGCCTACGCGATCATCGGGCAGGGAATGATCTCGCGCATCATCGAGGCACGGCCCGAGGAGTTGCGCGTGTTCCTCGAGGAGGCGGCCGGCGTCTCGAAGTACAAGGAACGGCGCCGCGAGACCGCCAACCGGCTCGCCGACACGCGCGAGAACCTCACGCGCGTCGACGACATCCGGCGCGAACTCGAAACGCAGATCGAGCGCCTGCAGCGCCAGGCGGAAGTCGCCCGCGAGTTCCGCTCGCTCGAATCCGAGCGCGAACGCAGGCAGCACAGCCTGTGGCTGCTGCGCCGCGACGAGGCCGACGCCGAGCAGCGTCGCCTCGACGCGCAGGCGTCCGATGCCGCGAACCAGGTGGAGGCGCGCCTGGCCGAGCAGCGCCGGATCGAGGCCGAGATCGAGACGGTGCGCGCTTCGCACTTCGCCGCCGGCGACGCGGTGCACGCTGCGCAGGGTCGCTACTACGAGTGCAACGCGCAGGTCGGGCGCATCGAGGGCGAGATCCGCCTGGTCTCCGAAACCCAGGGGCAGTTGCGCGAGCGGCTCGACAGCGTCGAGCGCGCCGCGCAGCGTGCGCAGGAACAGCTGGAGCACGCCCGCCGGGATCGCGAGGCGGCCCAGGCGCAGCGCGCCGAGGCGCACGTGCATGCCGAGGAGCTGTCGCGCGTGGTCACCGAACAGGCGGCGGCGTTGCCGCAGTTCGAGGAACAGGCACGCGCGGCGCGTGCGCGCGTCGACGAGGCGCGCCAGCGCGTCGGGCAGACGCGGCAGTCGATCGAGCTGTGCGCACTGCACGAGCGAAAGGCGAGCGAAGCGCTCGACGTCGCGTCGCGCCGGCGCGAGCGGCTGCGCGCCGAGGCCGATGCGCTGCATCCCTTCGATGCGTTCGAGTTCGAGCAGGCGGTCGAGTCGCTCGCCGAAGCCGAGGAGAGCGATCGGCTTTCCACCGAGCGGCTCGCAGTCGTCGAGCCCCAATGGAGCGCGCTCGAGGCGCAGCGCCAGCCGGCGCAGCAGGCGCTGCGCGAAGCGGAGGCGCAGCGCGCGCAGATCGACGGGCGGTTGCACGCGCTGCGACAACTGCAGGAGCGCGTCGAGAGCCAGGCGAAGGTGCAGCCGTGGCTCGCCAGGCACGGACTCGAACGGCTGTCGCGCTTCTACGAGAAGGTGCGCATCGACGACGGCTGGGAGAGCGCGATCGAGTCGGTGTTGCGCGAGCGCGTGCGAGCACTGGAAGTCGGGCGGCTCGACACGGTGGCCGGGCTCGCTGCCGATGCGCCGCCGTCGAAGGTCGGTTTCTTCGCGCCGCTGCCGGCGACGGGCAGTGCGTCGCAGGACCCAGCGGTGCCGGCGATCGCGCCGGCGCTGCGACCCCTCGCGCGGCTGGTGCACACGGCCGACGCCGGCGTCCAGACGCTGTTGGCGGAATGGCTCGCCGGCTGCTTCGCTGCCGAGTCGCTCGAGGTGGCGCTGGCCCAGCGGGCATCTCTGCCGCTCGGAGGACAGTTCGTCGTCGCCGACGGCCACGTCGTCGGTCGCCAGTCGGTCGGGATGTACGCTGCCGATTCCGAGCAGGAGGGGGTTCTCGCCCGACGTCACGAGATCGAGAACCTGCAGCGCGGCCTGCGCGCACAGGAACTGCACGCCGACGAGGCGCGCAGCGCGGCCGCGCGAATCGAAAGCGGTGCGGCCGAGCGCCTTGCCGAGCTCACCCGGCTGCGCGGCGAGCACGCGCGCCAGTTGCAGCGCATCAGTGCGCTGCGGCTCGACGTGCAGCGTCTCGAGCAGGAGCGCGACGCCACCGCGCAGAGCCGCGAGCGCATCGAGGCCGAACTCGCCGAGCTCGCCGCCCACATCGGGGAACACGAGGCGACGATCGCCGCCGAGACCGACCGTTTCGAGGCGCTCGACGCCGAGCTTGCGCAGCACCAGGAGCAGGCCGAGTCGTTGCAGCTCGCGTTGGAGGACGCCGAACGGGCGCTCGGGGAGCGCCGCGAGGCACTGCGTCGCGATGAACGCGACGCACAGGAAGCGTCGTTCGCCGTCCGTGCGGCCGAATCGTCGATCGAGCGGCTCGATGCGCTGATCGACCAGGCGATCGCGCTGGGCGAGCAGGCGGCGGCCGAGCGGACGAGCCTGCGTGCGAAGCTCGACGAGCTCACCGATGCGAGCGCGCGCCACGCGCTGCAGGAAGCGCTCGAGTCGCGAACGGGTGCCGAGCAGGCGCTCGCCGAGGCGCGCGCGCGGTTCGACGATCTCGGCCACTCGTTGCGCGCACGCGAGGAGGCGCGGCTCGTCGCCGAGCGCGCGCAGGAGCCGCTGCGCCAGCGTCTGGGCAAGCTGCAACTCGACGAGCAGGCCGCACGGATGAATCGCGAGCAGTTCGCCCAGTTGCTGGCCGAGGCGGGCGTCGACGAACCAGCGCTCGAGGCGCTGCGCGCTTCGCTCGTCGATGCGCCGAAGCCGTCCTGGTTGCAGGGCGAGGTTACGCGGCTGTCGAACGCCATTGCCGCGCTGGGCGCGGTGAATCTCGCCGCGCTCGAAGAGCTCGCGCAGGCCGAGGAGCGCAAGGGTTTCCTCGACGCGCAGTCGAGCGATCTCGAGGAGGCGATCGCCACCCTCGAGGACGCCATCCGCAAGATCGATCGCGAGACGCGCGAACTGCTGCAGCAGACCTACGACACGGTCAACGCGCATTTCGGCAAGCTGTTTCCCGAGCTTTTCGGGGGCGGGGAGGCAAGGCTCATCCTCACCGGCGACGAGATCCTCGACGCCGGCATACAGGTGCTCGCGCAACCGCCGGGCAAGCGCAACGCGTCGATCCACCTGCTCTCGGGCGGGGAGAAGGCGCTCACCGCCATCGCGCTCGTGTTCGCGTTGTTCCAGCTGAACCCGGCGCCGTTCTGCCTGCTCGACGAGGTCGACGCGCCGCTCGACGATGCCAACACCGAGCGCTATTGCGAGATGGTGCGGCGCATGTCCGACCAGACCCAATTCCTGTTCATCACGCACAACAAGATCGCGATGGAACTGGCGCAGCAACTGGTCGGCGTAACGATGCAGGAGCGCGGCGTATCGCGCATCGTCGCGGTCGATCTCGACGCCGCTGCGCGCTACGCGGAGGCCGCGTGAGCAGCCTGGCCGTCAGCCTGCTGCTGCTGCTGGTCGTTGCCATGGCGATCGTCGCCGGCTACAACCTGCGACAGGGCGCGTGGCCGCGCTGGCAGCGGGCCTGTCGCAGGGTGCTTCCCGGCGTGCGCGGCGCGGCAAGGGCTTCGCGCACCGACGTTGCGCAGGCACGCGAAGCGC
Source organism: Pseudomonadota bacterium (assembly GCA_023389055.1). GTDB lineage: Bacteria > Pseudomonadota > Gammaproteobacteria > Burkholderiales > Burkholderiaceae_E > Zeimonas. The sequence continues at coordinate 96,200 of JAEWFA010000035.1, forward strand.
CGGCGCGCAACGGCCGGTACGGCATGCAGCGCGGTGAGCCCAGGCTCGACGCTCGATCGGCGCGCGAAGCGGACGACCTGGCGGCGTCCGGTCACCGCGCTTCGCCGCCCGAGTCGTTCGGGTCGGCGCGCAGCGAGGAAGCCACCGCGCACGAGACTCGCTGGAGCGAAGACGACGCAGCAACGCACGAGCGTGCGGGCTACGAGGAAGCTTTCGGCGATCGCGAGCACGAGCGCTCCGACGCACGCGCGTCCGGCGTCGGCGAGGCTTTCGCCGACGCGGGCGCCGAAGCCGGCGACGACGCAATACCGTTGTGGCCCGCAGCCGCGGCCGCTCCTTCCGCTTCCTCCCTTTCGCCTGCGTCGTCGAGCCCCGGCCCGGCGCGTTCGCGAGCGGCTGCGGTGCCGGCGGCTCCGACGCCGCACGAGCCGGATGGCGCTGCCACCGCTCGCGGGGTCGAAGAAGACATCCGGCACGGGCGTAGCGCCGCGAGCACCGAGTCCGGGCTGCCGGCCGCTACGGCGCACGCCGAGCCGGTGGCCCCGGCAAGCGCAACCCGGGCGGCCTTGCCGAGCACCGCGCCGACGCCGTCCGGCCCGATACTGTCCGAGGCCTGCGACTGCATCATCGAGCTCGTTTGCGCCGGGCGGATTTCCGGCGAACGCGTGCTCGCGATCGCGCAGCGCTTCCGCCGCGCCGGTTCGAAACCGGTTGCCTTCGATGCGCGGGCGAAAGTCGACGCAGGCTTCGGCCCTCCGGCGGCCGGACGCGGTTACGACGTCGTTCGCGTCGGCGTGCTGATGGCGAATCGCAACGGCCCGCTGAACGCGATGGAATTCTCGGAGTTCGTCAGCGCCGTGCAGGCGATCGCCGAGACGCTCTCGGCGCGCATCGACACGCCGGCGATGGGCTCGGTGCTCGCGCGTGCCCGCGACCTCGACTCCACGTGCGCGCAACTCGACGTGCAGATCGGGGTGAACGTCGAGGCGCCGGAGCCGATCGAGCCCGCGCAACTGGCTGCGCTCGCGCCCGTTCTTGCGCTCGTCGAGCGCGGCAGCCACCGTTACGTGAGGCCGGGTCCGAGCGGCGAACCGCTGTACTCGCTCGGTTTCGCCGATTCGCCGAGCCGGCTCACGTTCCTGCTCGACGTGCCCCGCGTGGCGGCGTCGCTGGAGCCGTTCGCCCGGATGGTGCAGGCGGCGGACGCGTGCGCGCAGCGACTCGGGGCTCGCCTCGTCGACGACGGTGGCAAGCCGCTGACGCAGGCTGCGCTCGCGCAGATCGCCCGGCAACTCGGGCAACGCTACGAGTCGCTCGAAGCGATCGGACTGCCCGCAGGCTCGACGCTCGCCTGCAAGGTGTTCAACTGAGCGCGGAAGGGGCGGCGGACCGCTCCGGAAGAGCCGGCATGCCCTTGCAGACGCCGCGCGAGCGCGCAGCCCGGCTGCGCGAGCTGATCGCCCGCTACGATCACGAGTACTACGTGCTGGACGCGCCGAGCGTTCCCGATGCCGAGTACGACCGGTTGTTCCGCGAACTGCAGCAGCTCGAGACCGACGACCCGACGCTCGTCGTCGCCGACTCGCCGACGCAGCGCGTCGCCGGCGCGCCTGCCAGCGCATTCGCCGCGGTCCGGCATTCGGTGCCGATGCTGTCGCTGGCCAACGCGCTGGACGAAGACGAGGTACGGGCCTTCGACCGCCGCGTGCGCGACCGGCTGCGCGAACTCGCGCTTTCGGCCGATTCGCTCGCCTACGCGATGGAGCCGAAGTACGACGGCCTGGCCGTCGAGTTGCGCTACGAGCGCGGCGAGTTCGTGCAGGCGGCCACGCGCGGCGACGGCACCACCGGCGAGGACGTTACGGCCAACGTGCGAACGATCCGCGCCGTCCCGCTGCGGCTGGCCGGCGTCGCCCCGGCATTGCTGGAAGTGCGGGGCGAAGTGTTGCTCTATCGACGTGACTTCGAGCGGATCAACGAGCGACAGCGCGCTGCCGGCGAGCGCGAGTTCGTCAATCCGCGCAACGCGGCTGCCGGCAGCCTGCGCCAGCTCAACCCGTCGATCAGCGCGCGGCGGCCGTTGCGATTCTTCGCCTATGGCCTGGGCGAAACCGCGGACGTGGAGCTTCCGCAGACGCAGGCGAAGCTGCTCGACTGGTTCGCCACGATCGGCTTTCCGGTGTCGGCCGAACGCGCGCTCGCCCGCGACGTCGACGGCCTGCTCGCTTTCCATCGCGCGCTGCTCGCGCGACGCTCCCGGTTGCCCTACGACATCGACGGCGTCGTCTACAAGGTCGACCGTCGCGACTGGCAGGACGCCATCGGCATGGTCGCGCGGGCGCCGCGCTTCGCGATCGCCCACAAGTTTCCGGCCGAGGAAGCGATCAGCGAGCTTCTCGACATCGAGGTCCAGGTCGGACGAACCGGCAAGCTCACGCCGGTGGCTCGGCTGCGTCCCGTGTTCGTCGGCGGCGTCACTGTCGCCAGCGCGACGCTGCACAACGAGGACGAGATCCGGCGCAAGGACCTGCTGATCGGCGACGCGGTCGTCGTGCGGCGGGCGGGAGACGTCATTCCCGAAGTGGTCCGGGCGCTCGTCGAGCGTCGCGACGACGGCTCGCCGCGACGCGCGTTCCGGATGCCGACGAATTGCCCGGTCTGCGGCTCGGCTGTCGTGCGCGAGGAGGGCGAGGCCGATGCGCGCTGCGTGGCGGGACTGTACTGCCCGGCGCAGCGCAGGCAGGCGCTGCTGCATTTCGCGCAGCGTCGGGCGATGGACATCGACGGCCTGGGCGAACGCATCGTCGAGCAGCTCGTCGACTCCGGGCGCGTACGAACGCCGGCCGACCTGTACACGCTCGACGTCGCGTCGCTGGCCGCGCTCGATCGCATGGGCGAGAAATCCGCTGCCAACCTCGTCGCCGCCATCGATCGCTCCCGGCACACGAGCTTCGCGCGCTTTCTGTTCGCACTCGGCATCCGCCACGTCGGAGAGGAGGCCGCGCGCGTGCTCGCTGCGCATTACGGCGACGTCGATGCGCTGCTCGACGAGGACTGGAGCGCGCTCGCCGCGCGCAAGGCCGCCGCGCAGAAGGAGAACCTTCGCCGGCGCGCGCGCGGAGAATCGCCGCAGCCGGTGCCGCTGGAAGGAATCGGCCCGGAGATCGTCGCCAGCGTGCAGCGTTTTCTCGGCGAATCGCACAACCGCGCCGTCGTCGATGCGCTGCTGGACGCCGGCATCGAGTGGCCGCGAACGGCGGGACCGGCGCCGAGCGCCGGGGGAGCGGCGCCGGGCGCCGTCGCGGCGGTCGACTCGGCGCTGGCCGGTCGCCGCTTCGTCGTCACCGGAACGCTGCCGACGATGTCGCGCGACGAGGCGCACGACTGGATTCGCCGCCACGGCGGCTCGGTCGTGTCGTCGGTTTCGCGCAAGACCGATTTCGTGGTGGCCGGCGAGGCGGCCGGCAGCAAGCTCGCGCGCGCACGCGAGCTCGACATCCCCGTGCTCGACGAAGCGGCGCTGCTGCGCATGGCAGCGCCTGGAACAGGAAACTAGGCTCATGATCGCGATCATCGGCGGCACCGGACTCGCACGACTGGCCGGACTGCGCGACGCACGACGCGAGGTCGTGCGCACGCCCTTCGGCGACCCGTCGTGCGCACTGACCTTCGGCCACATCGACGGCATGCCGATCGTGTTCCTGGCGCGCCATGGCTACGGGCACACGATCGCGCCGCACGAGATCAACTATCGCGCCAACATCTGGGCGCTGCAGGAGGTAGGGGTCCAGCGCGTGATCGCGGTGGCGACGGTCGGCGGCATCCGTGGCGACTGCGCCCCGGGAGCGCTCGTCGTTCCGGACCAGATCATCGACTACACGAGCGGCCGGCACGGCAGCTACTTCGAGGGCACCGAGCAACCGGTCACGCACATCGACTTCACCGAGCCGTACGACGCGCAGACGCGTGACAGCCTGCTCGCCGCCGGCACGCGGGCGCAGCGCCAGTTGATCGACGGCGCCACCTACGGCTGCACGCAGGGCCCGCGTCTGGAGACTGCCGCCGAGATCGCGCGCCTGGAGCGCGACGGCTGCTGCATCGTCGGCATGACCGGAATGCCCGAGGCCGCGCTGGCCCGGGAGCTGGAGTTGCCCTACGCCGCGCTGTGCGTCGTGGCCAACCACGCCGCCGGCAGAGGCTCGAGCCGCAAGGCGATCTCGCTCGAAGCCATCCGCCAGGTACTCGACGGCGCCATGGAATCGGTGCGTGCGGTGCTGGAAGAATCGGTGAAGGGTGAAGGTTGAAGGGTGACCGCCCGGGCTTCCGGTCGACGAAGCCGTTCCCCTTTACCCTTCACCCTTCACTTCCTCACACCAGCGCTTCGAGCAGCTCCCTCTGGAACTGTAGCGAATCGCGCGCTCGCTCCAGCGCTTCGCCATCGACGAGGAATACGTCCTCGACGCGCTCTCCAAGCGTCGTGATGCGAGCGGTCTGCACGTTGATGCGGTAGCGCGCGAGCACGCGTGCGATGCGATAGAGAAGGCCGGTACGGTCGTTGGCGACGATCGACAGCAGGAAGCGCTGTCCCCGCTCGTCGGGCTGCAATTCGATCGACGGCTCTATCGGGAAGTGCCGCGATCGACGCGAGCTGCGCCCCTCCAGCGGCGGGGCGAGTTCGCCGCGCTCGGCGAGTCGCTGCGCGAGTTCTTCCTGGACCTTGCGCAAGGCGTCGCCGCCCTGCGTCGTGACGCCGGGATCGACGAGCACGAAGGTGTCGAGCGCGTACCCGTGGCGCGTCGTGTGCACGCGTGCCTCGAGCACCGACATGCGCCGGCTGTCGAAGTAGCCGCAGATGCGTGCGAACAGGTCCGGTTGGTCGGGCAGGTAGACGACGACCTCGAAACCCTCGCCGACCGGCGACAGGCGCGAGCGCACGACCGGCACGCGCGTGTCCACGTGGGAGTGCAGCGCGCGCACGTGCCAGGCGATGTCCTGCGCTTCGTGGCGCAGGAAGTAGGGGACGTCGAGCTGCTGCCAGAAGCGCGCATAGCGCGCTTCGTCGAGTCCGTAGAGCGAGAGCACGCGCGCGGCGTCGCGTCGCACCGCCTCGACGCGCGTGTGCATCGACGGCGCGTGCCCCTGCAGCGCGCGTCGCGTCGCGAGGAACAGATCCTCGAGGAGCTTTCCCTTCCACGCGCTCCACACCCTGGGGCTGGTGCCGCGGATGTCGGCGACCGTAAGCAGGTACAGCGCGACCAACCGGCGCTCGGTGCCGACCAGCGCGGCAAAGCGCGCCACCACGTCGTGGTCGCTCGAATCCTGCTTCTGCGCCACCGAAGACAGCGTCAGGTGGTGCAGCACGAGGAACTCGACCAGCGCGCCGTCCTCGTCGGACAGTGCGTGGTCGCGGCAGAAGCGGCGCGCGTCGATGCGCCCGAGCGTGGAGTGGTCGCCGCCGCGTCCCTTCGCGATGTCGTGGAACAGCGCGGCGACGTACAGCAGCCACGGTCGGGCGAAGCCGTCAATCAGTTCGCTGCACAGCGGGTACTCGTGCGCGTGCTCGGGCATCGTGAACCGGCGCAGGTTGCGCACCACCATCAGGATGTGCTGGTCCACCGTGTAGACATGGAACAGGTCGTGCTGCATTCGTCCGACGATGCGGCGAAACGGCGGCAGGTAGTGTCCCAGGATCGACCACTGGTTCATCCGACGCAGCTCGTGCGTTATGCCGCGCGGCGCCTGCAGGATCTGCAGGAACAGCGCCCGATTCGCCGGATCGCGACGGAACGCCGCATCGATGCGCGTGCGTGCGTTCCACAACGCGCGCAGTGTCGGCGTGGCGATTCCGCCGAGTTCCGGGTGTTCCTGCATCGTGCGAAACGCGCGCAGGATCGACGAGGGATCGCGCTCGAAGCATTGCGGGTCGATCGCGTCGAGCAGTCCGTGCGCGTTGCGAAACAACTCGTCGATCGGCTCGCCCTTCGCGTCGCGTCGCGGAAAGAGCGCAGAGCGCAGGTTCTGCAGCACGATGGTGTTCAGCTGCACGACCGCCTTCGCCGCCCAGTAGTATCGCTGCATCAGCTCCTCGGAGGCGCGCCGCGCGTCGTCGCTGCCGATGCCGAGCGCTCGCGCCACCTGCGCCTGGAGGTCGAAGACCAGGCGATCCTCGTGCCGGTCGGCAACCACGTGCAGCGTGGCGCGGATGCGCTTCAGTCGGCGCTCGTTGCGGTGCAGTTGCGCCGCTTCGCGCTCGGTGATGAGGCCGTGCGCTGCGAGTTCGCGCCAGCGGCGGCCGAGACCGGCGGCGCGTGCGATCCAGACGAGCACCTGCAGGTCGCGCAATCCGCCCGGACTTTCCTTTGTGTTCGGCTCCAGGCTGTAGGGCGTGTCGTCGTACTTCGCGTGCCGCTGGCGCATCTCGACGAGCTTGGCCGAGAAAAAGGCAAGCGGGTCGAGGACAGCGCGCAGGCGGGCGAGCGCTTCGGCGAATCGTCGGCGGCTTCCGGCGAGCCAGCGCATCTCGAGCAGGCTGGTCTGCACCGTGACGTCGGAGAGCGCCTCGACGACGCATTCGTCGACGCTGCGAACGCTGTGGCCGATCGGCAGCCCGCAATCCCAGCACGCGCCGATGAAGGTCTCGACCCGTGCGGCCTGCGCCGGCTCGAGCGCACCGGCGATGAGCACCATCAGGTCGACGTCGGAATGCGGGAACTGCTCGCGCCGGCCGTATCCGCCCACGGCGACGAGCGCCGCCTGGCGTCCGGGCGCATGCAGGCGCCACAGCGCGCGCAGCGCGCGATCGGTGGCGACGGTCAGCGCGCGCGCCAGTGCGTCGGGATCGAGGCGGTCGCGAAAACGCGAAATCGCCGCCGCTCGCGCGCGGCGGTAGTCGTCGCGGATCTCTTCCGGCGCGCACAGCGCCGGCGGTTCCCGATGCAGGGGCATCGCCGGCGTTGCGGACGCGGCCGGGGTCACGCCGCCGTCGGCAGCGGTTCCGGACGGGGCGGTGCGCCCGCGGACAGCGTGAGGATTTCGTTGCCCGTCTCGGTGACGAGCACCATGTGCTCCCATTGCGCCGACAGGCTGTGGTCCTTGGTGACGATCGTCCAGCCGTCGGCGAGCTCGCGCACCTCGCGACGGCCGGCGTTGATCATCGGCTCGATCGTGAAGATCATGCCGGGACGCAGCGTCTCGCCGGTGCCGGGACGGCCGTAGTGCAGCACCTGCGGCTCCTCGTGGAAGCGCTCGCCGATGCCGTGCCCGCAGAACTCGCGCACGACCGAATAACCGCTCGCTTCGGCGTGCCGCTGGATCGCGTGGCCGATGTCGCCGAGCGTGGCGCCGGGGCGCACCTGGTCGATGCCGATCCACATGCACTCGAAGGTGACGCGGCACAGCCGGCGCGCGGCCACCGATGGCTCGCCCACCAGGTACATCCGGCTGGTGTCGCCGTGGTAGCCGTCCTTGATCACCGTGACGTCGATGTTCAGGATGTCGCCGTTCTTCAGCACGCGCTCACCGGGAATGCCGTGGCAGACTTGGTGGTTGACGGACGTGCAGATGGCCTTCGGGTAGGGCGAATAGCCCGGCGGCGCATAGTTCAGCGGAGCCGGTACCGTCCCCTGCACGTCGGTCATGTACCGGTGGCAGAGGCGGTCGATCTCCTCGGTGGTGACGCCGACCTTGACGAAGGGTGTGATGTAGTCGAGGACCTCGCCGGCGAGCCGGCCCGCGACGCGCATCGCCTCGATCTGCGGGGCGGACTTCAGGATCACTGGCATGTTAGAATTATAGGCTTCGCCCGGGCCGTGCGTCCGGGCGGCACCGGGGCCGGCGAAGGCCGCTCCGGCAAGAACGCCGCGGCAACACCCGCGGCAAATCGCGCGCATCGTCGATCGAGGGTGCCGTCGTGCGGACCGGTTGCGGTTCTCCGGCGGTGAAGGTCGATGCGTCGGACCCAACCCTATCGGAGTCTGTCATGCCCGTTTCCATGCGGCAAATGCTCGAGGCCGGAGTGCACTTCGGCCACCAGACGCGGTTCTGGAATCCCCGGATGGCGCCCTATCTGTACGGGCACCGCAACCGCATCCACATCTTCAATCTCGAGAAGTCGCTCGCGCAGTTCGACGACGCGATGAAATACCTGCGCCAGCTCGCCGCCAATCGCGGCACCGTGCTGTTCGTCGGCACGAAACGGCAGGCGCGCGAGATCCTCTCCGAGGAGGCGCAGCGCGCCGGCATGCCCTACGTCGACCAGCGATGGCTCGGCGGGATGCTCACCAACTTCAAGACCGTCAAGAGCTCGATCAAGCGCTTGAAGGACATGGAAGCCACCGTCTCCGAGGGCGGCATGGAGCGCATGTCGAAGAAGGAATCGCTGCTGTTCCAGCGCGAGCTCGACAAGCTGCAGAAGAGCCTGGGTGGCATCAAGGAGATGGTCGCGCTGCCTGACGCGATGTTCGTCATCGACGTCGGCTTCCATCGCATCGCCGTCACCGAGGCGAACAAGCTGGGCATTCCGATCGTTGCCGTCGTCGACAGCAACCATTCGCCGATCGGCATCGATCACGTCATCCCGGGCAACGACGACTCCGGCAAGGCGATTCGCCTTTACGCACGCGGCGCGGCCGATGCCATCCTCGAGGGCCGCGCAGCGGCGCTGCAGGAAATCGCCAAGACCGCCGCCGACGAGGAAGAGTTCGTCGAGCTCGAAGGCGAAGAGTGAAGCAGCCAGCCAGGCAAGGAGGCAAGCGATGACGGCGATCACCGCCAGCATGGTGAAGGAACTGCGCGAGAAGACCGACGCGCCGATGATGGAGTGCAAGAAGGCGCTTACCGAGGCCGGCGGCGACCTTGCCCGCGCGGAGGAAATCCTGCGCGTGAAACTGGGCAACAAGGCGAGCAAGGCGGCCGCGCGAGTGGCCGCCGAGGGCGTCGTTGCGCTGTGGGTCGCCGACGATGCGAAGCTTGGCGCACTGGTGGAGGTTAACAGCGAAACCGACTTCGTCGACAAGAACGACGACTTCCTCGCGTTCGCGCGCACGCTGGCCGAGCGCGTCGCAACGCAGGCGCCGGCCGATGTCGATGCGCTCGCGCGACTGCCCATCGAAGGCGGCAGCGTCGAGCAGGTGCGCACGGCGCTGGTCGGGCGCATAGGCGAGAACATCACGGTGCGCCGTTTCGTGCGCCTGCAGGCGAAGGGGCGGTTGAGTTCCTACGTGCACGGCGGCTCGAAGATCGGCGTGCTCGTCGACCTGGTCGGCGCCGACGACGCGCTCGCGCGCGATTTGGCAATGCACATCGCCGCGAGCAAGCCGAAGGCGCTGTCGCGAGACGGCGTTGCGGCCGCCGACGTCGAACGCGAGCGTTCGATCGCGCAGCAGAAGGCCGACGAGGAGCAGGCGAAGGCGAAAGCCGACGGCAAGCCGGGCAAGCCGCCGGAGATCGTCGCGAAGATGGTCGACGGCGCGGTGCAGAAATACCTGAAGGAAGTCACGCTGCTGGGTCAGCCCTTCGTCAAGGACGACAAGCACACCGTCGAGCAGTTGCTGAAGGCGCGCGGCGCGCAGGTCGCGCAGTTCGCGCTGTTCGTCGTCGGCGAGGGCATCGAGCGCAAGCAGTCCGATTTCGCCGCCGAGGTCGCCGCCCAGGCGGCGGCCGCTGCCGGACGGTGAGGGCGACCGGCGCGAACTCGCCGCGCGCGATGCTGCGGGCGGCTCCCGTCGCGCCGGAAAAGCTCCATAATCGCGGGCGGCGTCGGCCGGCTTTCCCGCAGGCTGCAGCGCATCAGGAGGGTTCGTGAACTCGAACGACAGCCCCGCCGCCTCCGTCGCGGCGGGCGCCCCTGCCCGGGCAGCCGGCGCGCCGGCGCCGCAGCTTCGCTATCGTCGCGTGCTGCTCAAGCTCTCGGGCGAGGCGCTGATGGGCGACGACGCCTACGGCATCAACGCCGAGACCTTGCAGCGGATGGTCGAAGAGATCGCCGCGGCGGTGGCGATGGGCGTCGAACTGGCCATCGTGATCGGCGGGGGCAACATCTTCCGCGGCGTGGCCGGCGGTGCGGCAGGAATGGACCGCGCCACCGCCGATTACATGGGAATGCTCGCCACCGTGATGAATTCGCTCGCGCTGCAGGACGCGCTGCGCCAGCATGGGGTGGTGGCGCGCGTGCAGTCGGCACTGAAGATCGAGCAGGTCGTCGAGTCGTACATCCGGCCGAAGGCGCTGCGCTATCTCGAGGAGGGCAAGGTCGTCATCTTCGCTGCCGGAACCGGGAACCCGTTCTTCACCACCGACACGGCCGCCGCGTTGCGCGGAGCCGAGATGGGCGTCGAGGTGGTGCTCAAGGCGACGAAGGTCGACGGTGTCTACAGCGCCGACCCGATGCTCGATCCGTCGGCCGAGCGCTTCTCGCGCATCAGCTTCGACGAGGCGATCGCGCGCCACCTGAAGGTGATGGACGCGACGGCGTTCGCGCTGTGTCGCGATCGCGGGCTGCCGATCAAGGTCTTCTCGATCCTGGGCGAAGGTGCGTTGCTGCGCGCGCTGTGCAGCGACGACGAAGGCACGCTGGTCCATGTGTGAATCCCTGTGCGCGCCGTGCCGCTTCGTTGCCGGGGCGGCCCGCGCCCACCGTTGTGCGGAGGAATCGTGAGCATTGCGGAAATCAGGCAATCGGCCGAGCAGAAGATGCAGAAGTCGATCGAGTCGTTGCGCACCAGCCTCGCGAAGGTGCGTACGGGTCGCGCGCATGCCGGGCTGCTCGATCACATCCACGTCGACTATTACGGGACCTCGGTGCCGATCAGCCAGGTGGCCAACGTCACGGTGCAGGATGCGCGCACGCTGGGCGTGCAACCGTGGGAGAAGAAGATGGTCCAGGTCGTCGACAAGGCCATCCGCGAATCCGACCTCGGCCTGAACCCGTCGACCAGCGGCGACCTCATCCGGGTGCCGATGCCCCCGCTGTCCGAGGAGCGTCGGCGCGAGCTCACCAAGGTCGTCAAGCACGAGGGTGAGCAGGCGAAGGTGGCCGTGCGCAACCTGCGCCGCGACGCGAACGAGCACCTGAAGAAGCTCGTCAAGGACAAGGAAATCTCCGAGGACGACGAACGCCGCGCCGTCGACGAGATCCAGAAGCTCACCGACCGCTTCGTCGTCGAGATCGACAACGTGCTCGACGTCAAGGAGCGCGAGATCATGACGGTGTGATGCATAGCACGACGCGCCCTCTCGCTCCGATGAGTCCCGCATCGAGCACCACGGTCACCGTGCCGCGGCCGCGCGACGTGCCGCGTCACGTCGCGATCATCATGGACGGCAACGGGCGCTGGGCCACGCAGCGACGCCTGCCGCGCGTCGCAGGCCATGCGAAGGGCGTGGAGGCGGTGCGCGCCACCGTCGAGGCGTGCGCGCGTCGCGGGGTGGAGTTCCTCACGCTGTTCGCATTCAGCTCGGAGAACTGGCGTCGCCCGGCCGACGAAGTCTCGCTGCTGATGCGACTGTTCGTCACGGCGCTCGAGCGCGAGGTGGCGCAGTTGCGCGCCAACGGCATCCGGCTGCGTGTCATCGGCGACCTGTCGGCCTTCGAGCCGCGGCTGCGACAGCTGATCACGCAGGCCGAAGCGCGCACCGCATCGAATCGCCGGCTCACGCTGACGATCGCGGCGAACTATGGCGGGCGTTGGGACATCCTGCAGGCCATGCAATCGATGCTGCGCGCGCAGCCCGAGCTCGCCGACGATCCCGATCGCATCGGCGAGCACGCGCTGTCGCCGCACCTGGCGCTCGCCTACGCGCCGGAGCCCGACCTGTTCGTGCGCACCGGCGGCGAGCAGCGCATCAGCAACTTCCTGCTATGGCAGCTCGCCTACACCGAGCTGTACTTCACCGACACCTTCTGGCCCGACTTCGACGCCGCCGCGCTCGATTGCGCGATCGAATCGTTTCGTCGGCGCGAGCGCCGCTTCGGGCGCACCAGCGAGCAGGTCTCGGCCGCCGAAGCGGGCTGAGCGCATGTCCTCGCCCGCGTCGTCGCGCTGACTCGGCGGTTGCCTCGATGCTCGGCAAACGAGTCGCCACCGCCCTGGTGCTGCTCGCACTCCTGCTGCCCCCGATCTTCTTCTTCGAGCCCTGGGTGTGGGGCGTCGTGACGCTGGTCTTCCTCGCCGCGGCCGCCTGGGAATGGGCGCGCTTGCTCGCCGGTCGCGGCGCCGCTGCCACTACGGCCGGCGCGCTGGCGGTCGCGGGAATCGCGCTGCTCGCGTGGCGCGAGACCGCAGGCTGGCCGCCGTCCTTCGTCGTCGTCGTGTGCGCGGCGGCGACGGTGGCGTGGCTGCTGCTCGGGCCGATGCACCTGCGCGCGCACGATGCCCGCGGCGGCGGCCTGGCGCTTGCCGCCGGGTGGCTGCTCGCCTGCTGGGTCGCGCTGGTGGCGCTGCGAGCGATCGGCCCGCTTGCGCTGCTGGCGGCAATGGCCATCGTCTGGGTCGCCGACATCGCCGCCTATTTCGTCGGTCGCAGATTCGGGCGGCGCAAGCTCGCTGCGTCGATCAGCCCCGGCAAGAGCCGCGAGGGCGCGCTCGGCGGACTGGCCGCCGTCGCGGCGCTCGGACTGGCGGCGGCGGCGAGTCCGTCGCTGTCGTCGACGCTGCCGGCGCGGCTGGTCGACGAATGGAGCGCGCCCGTCGCGGTCGTCGTCCTCGTCGCGCTCGCCGCGCTGTCGGTCGTCGGCGACCTGCACGAGTCGCTGCTCAAGCGCCAGGCCGGCGTGAAGGACAGCGGCGTCGTGCTACCCGGCCATGGCGGCGTGCTCGATCGCATCGACGCGCTCGTTCCCGTGATGCCTGCCGCCATGCTGCTGCATCGCCTGCTGGGATAATCGGGCGCCATGCAGACGCTCACGATCCTCGGCGCCACCGGCTCGATCGGGCGCAGCACGCTCGACGTCGTCGCGCGTCACCCGGATCGATACCGTGTGTTCGCCCTCGCGGCGCAGCGCCGCGCCGACGAGCTGTTCGACCTTTGCCTGCGTCACGCACCGCGCTATGCGGCACTGGCCGACGAGCCGGCGGCGCGCTCGCTCGCCGATCGCGTCGCCGCGGCAGGGCTCGACACGCGCGTCCTGGCAGGACCGTCGGCGCTCGCCGAGATTGCCGCGCACGAGGAGGTCGACGCGGTGATGGCGGCGATCGTCGGCGCCGCCGGACTCGTCCCGACGATCGCGGCCGCGCGCGCCGGCAAGCGCATCCTGTTGGCGAACAAGGAGGCGCTGGTGATGGCGGGCGACGTCTTCCTGAAGGCCTGTCGGGAGGGCGGGGCGACGGTGCTGCCGATCGACAGCGAGCACAACGCGGTATTCCAGTGCCTGCCGTCCGATGGCCGCCCCGCCGGGCGCTGCTGCACGGGGGTGCGCCGCATCGTGCTCACCGCCTCCGGCGGGCCCTTTCGCCGCGCGACGCTCGCGCAAATGAACGACGCCACGCCCGAGCAGGCCTGCGCGCACCCGAAATGGTCGATGGGCCGGAAGATCTCGGTCGACTCGGCGACGATGATGAACAAGGGGCTCGAACTGATCGAGGCCTTCCACCTGTTCGGCGTCACCGCCTCGCGGCTGGAGGTTCTCGTGCATCCGCAGAGCATCGTGCACTCGCTCGTCGAATACGACGACGGTTCGATGCTCGCGCAGATGGGCAATCCGGACATGCGCACGCCGATCGCGCAGGCGCTCGCCCACCCCGATCGGATCGACAGCGGCGTGGCGCCGCTCGACCTGGTGTCGATCGCGCGCCTGGAGTTCGAGGCGCCCGATGAGCAACGCTTCCCCTGCCTGCGGCTGGCGCGCGAGGTGCTGAACGCCGGGGGCGCGGCGCCGTGCGTGCTGAACGCCGCCAACGAGATCGCCGTCGCGGCATTCCTCGAGCGTGCGATCCGCTTTACCGACATCGCGGCGGTCACCGAAGGCGTGCTGCACGCGATCGGTGAACGTCCGGCCGGTTCCGCCATCGAAGAAGTCTTCGCCATAGACGAAGAGGCGCGCGCGCTCGCCCGTGCAGGCCTCGCGAGGTGCATCGCATGAACACGCTCCAGACGGTCGTCGCGTTCCTCGCAGCGCTCACGCTGCTCATCTTCGTGCACGAGCTCGGCCACTACGTGGTCGCGCGCTGGTGCGGCGTGAAGGTGCTGCGCTTTTCGATCGGCTTCGGCCGTCCGCTGCTGAGCTGGCGATCGGGGCCCGATCGCACGCAATGGACGATCGCCTCGATTCCGCTGGGCGGTTACGTGCGCATGCTCGACGAGCGCGATCCCGACTGCGGCCCCATCGCGCCTGGGGATCTGCCGCGCGCCTTCACCCGCAAGTCGCTGCTGCAGCGTTCGGCGATCGTCGTCGCCGGACCGCTGGCGAACTTCCTGCTCGCCATCGGGCTCTACGCGACGATGGGGTGGATCGGCATGCAGGAACCGGCCGCGCTGATCGATGCGCCGGCGTCGGGCACCGCCGCGGCGTCGGCGCAGCTCCAGGCAGGCGATCGCGTTCTCGAGGCCGACGGCAGCGTCGTTCGTTCGTGGAACGACCTGCGCCTTGCGCTGCTCGAGCCGGTGATCGAGCAGCGCGACACGACGCTCGTCGTGCAGCGCGACGGCGAACCTCGCTCGGTGCGCCTGGACGCGAGCGGACTGCCGGCCGACGAGGCAGAGCGCGACTTCCTCGCGACGCTGGGACTGCGCATCGCGCCGGGAGACGTGGCGATCGGCAACGTCTCGCCGGGCGGCGCCGCCGAACGCGATGGACTGCGCGCAGGCGATCTCATCCGCGAGATCGACGCACGGCCGATCGAGCGTGCGACGCAGGTGATCCAGGCGGTGCAGGGCAGTGCGGGCCAGCCGCTGCGCTTTCGCGTGTTGCGCGACGGCGCCGAGGTCACGCTGTCGGTGACGCCGCAGCAGCAGGAGGGCGTGGGACGCATCGGCGCCGGACTGCAGGACCGGATCGAGATGCAGATGGTGCGATTCGCGCCGCTCGAGTCGATCGGCCACGGCGTGCGCCAGACGTGGGAGATGTCTGCGTTCTCGCTGCGGATGATGGGCAAGATGGTCACCGGCGAGCTGTCGCTGCGCAACCTGAGCGGTCCGGTGACGATCGCCGATCTCGCGGGGCAGACGGTGCGCGTCGGATGGCTCGCCTACCTGAGCTTCCTCGCGCTGATCAGCATCAGCCTGGGCGTGTTGAACCTGCTGCCGATCCCCGTTCTCGACGGAGGGCATTTGGTATATTACGCGCTCGAAGCGCTCAAGGGACGGCCGCTGTCCGAGCGCTTCATGGCCGTCACGCAGAAGGCCGGCCTCGCGATCATCATGATGATGATGGCGGTTGCGCTGTTCAACGATTTCACGCGGTTGATCGGTTCCTGAACGAATGCATTTCGCTCGACGCCGACCGGGGCGCAAGCCGGGTGCGGCGCAACGGGCGCTGGCTGTGTTGCTGCTGGCGATGCTGCCTGCCATCGCCGGCGCCTTCGAACCCTTCACGATCCGCGACATCCGGGTCGAAGGCGTGCAGCGCACCGAGCCGGGAACCGTCTTCAGCTACCTGCCGGTACGCGTCGGCGACACGATGACCGACGAGAAGGCGAGCGAGGCCGTCAAGGCGTTGTTCGCCACCGGATTCTTCCGCGACGTGAGGTTGCAAGCCGAGGACGGCGTGCTCGTCGTTCAGGTGGAAGAACGACCGGCGATCGCTTCGATCGACATCACCGGTGCCAAGGAGTTCGACAAGGACACGTTGCGCAAGACGCTGCGCGACCAGGGCCTGGCCGAATCGCGCATCTTCGATCGCGCCGTGCTCGAACGCGCCGAGCAGGAGCTCAAGCGCCAGTATCTGGCGCGCGGCAAGTACGGCGTGCAGGTCACGTCGACGATCACGCCACTCGAGCGCAACCGCGTGGGCATCACGCTAGCGGTCGAGGAAGGGCAGAACGCGCGCATCACCGGAATCCGCTTCGTCGGCAACAAGGCGTTCACCGACAAGCAGCTGCTCGACGAGATGCGGCTGACGACGCCGGGCTGGTTCACCTGGTACTCGAAGAACGACCAGTACGCGCGCGAGAAACTCGCCGGCGATCTCGAAGCGTTGCGTTCGTTCTACCTCGATCGCGGCTACCTCGAATTCGCGATCGAGTCGACGCAGGTGTCGATCTCGCCCGACAAGGAAAGCGTCGAGATCACGATCGACGTGCACGAAGGCGAGCAGTTCCGCGTCTCCGACGTTCGTTTCGGCGGCGAGCTGCTCGGTCGCGAGGAGGAATTCGCGAAGCTCGTCGAGCTCAAGCCGGGCGACGTCTTCTCCGGCAGCCGTCTGTCGGACTCGACCCGGCGCATCTCCGAACGGCTCGGCGCGCTCGGCTATGCGTTCGCCAACGTGAACGCGGTGCCCGATATCGATCGGGAGAAGCGGCAGGTGGCCTTCGACGTCCTGGTGGACCCCGGGCGCCGCGTCTACGTGCGTCGCATCGACATCGCGGGCAACCTGCGCACGCGCGACGAGGTGATCCGCCGCGAGCTGCGCCAGTTCGAGGACGCCTGGTACGACGCCGAGAAGATCCGCCTGTCGCGCGAGCGCATCGACCGACTCGGCTACTTCACCGAGGTGCGCATCGAGTCGCGCCCGGTAGCGGGGGCGCCCGACCAGGTCGATCTCGAAGTGGTCGTCACCGAGCGGCCCACCGGCAACATCACGCTCGGCATCGGTTTCTCGAGCACCGACAAGATCATCCTTTCGGGCTCGATCGTGCAGCACAACTTCCTCGGTACCGGGAAGTCGCTCGCGCTCGACGTGAACACGAGTCGCCTGTCGCGCACGATCGTCGTTTCGTACACCGATCCCTACTTCACGCCCGACGGAATCAGCCGCTCGTTCGACCTGTACACGCGCAGCTTCAACGCCGACGAGCTGGGGTTGGGCGACTATCGCACGCGCGCCAGCGGCGTCGGCCTGCGTTTCGGCATTCCGTACACCGAGTTCGACCGCGTCAGCCTGGGCACCACCTTCGAGCGCAACGACGTGCGGCTGGGGGCGCGACCACCGGTGCGCTACCGGCAGTTCGTCGACGATTTCGGGTCGTCGAGCACGGCCTGGCTCGCCAACGTCGGGTGGGTGCGCGACAGTCGCGACAGCGCGATCGTTCCGACGCGAGGGCGCGTGCAGACGGCGAACTTCGAGGTCACGATGCCGGTGGCCGAACTGCGCTACTGGCGCGCCACCTATCTGCACCAGTGGTACTACCCGCTCGGGCGCGACTACACCTTCGCGCTGAACGGCGACTTCGGCATCGGTCGCGGCTTCGGCGGCGAGCCCTATCCGATCTTCAAGAACTTCTACGCCGGCGGCATCGGTTCGGTGCGCGGCTACTACCCGAGCTCGCTCGGGCCGAAGGAAGAGGAGCTCACGTTGCGCGGTGACACGCGGCTGGTCCCACTGGGCGGACAGACCCGCGTGGTCGGCAGCGCGGAGTTCATCTTCCCGCTGCCCGGTACCGGTCACGACCGCACGATCCGTTCCTTCGTCTTCCTGGATGCCGGAACGGTCTTCCCGCGCGGCGAGACGGTGAGCCTGGGCGATCTGCGCTACTCCGCCGGCATCGGACTGACCTGGCTGTCGCCGATCGGCCCGTTGAAGCTGAGCCTGGCGACGCCGCTGCGCAAGCGCGAAGGCGATCGCACGCAGCGGCTGCAGTTCCAGATCGGCACCGGGTTCTGATCGCTATGCGACAATTCGTGCCACCCATCGAGACAGGAAGCGCCGGATGAAGTTCTTCGGTTGGCTGGCCGCATGCGCGTTGGCCGTCGCGTGCGTGCCGGCGCTCGCACAGGAAGCGGCAAAGATCGGTTTCGTGAACACCGAGCGCATCCTGCGCGATGCCGGCCCCGCGAAGGCCGCGCAGCAGAAGCTGGAGGCGGAGTTCAGCAAGCGCGACAAGGAGATGCAGGACATGGGCGCGCGCCTGAAGGCGTTGGGCGAACGCCTGGAGCGCGATTCGGCGGTGATGAGCGACGCCGATCGCCTGCGCCGGCAACGCGAGTTCTCCGACCTGGAGAAAGACTTCCAGCGCCGACAGCGCGAGTTTCGCGAAGACCTGAACCAGCGCCGCAACGAGGAGCTCGCGCAGGTCATCGACAAGGCGAATCGCGTGATCAAGCAGATCGCCGAGCAGGAGAAGTACGACATCATCCTGCAGGAAGCGGTCTTTGCGAGCCCGCGAATCGACATCACCGACAAGGTGCTGCGCGCGCTCACGAACAACGGCAAGCCCTAGACCGACCCGGATCGTCGTGCGACGGCTCGATCCGCCACTGAGCCTCGGCGAGCTCGCGAGGCTCGGTGGCGCAAGGCTCGTTCGCGGCGACGCTTCGGCGCGCGTGCATTCGCTCGCCAGCCTGCAGGCGGCGGGCCCTGAAGACCTCGCCTTCCTCGCCACCGCGCGCCTGGCCGATGCCGCACGAGCCACCCGCGCCGGCGCAGTCGTCGTCGTACCCGCGCTTGCCGATCGCCTTCCCGCGCAGACCGCGCTGCTCGAGAGCGACGATGCGCAGCGCAGCTTCGCCGCGATCGCGCGTCACGTTGCGCCGCGCCTCGTCCCGCGTCCGGCTGCCGGAGTGCATCCGACGGCCGCGATCGGCGCTTCGGTCGACCTCGGACGCGACGTGCACGTCGGCGCTTTCGCGAGCATCGGCGACGGCGCCGTCATCGGCGACGGCGCGCTCGTCGAGGCCGGCGCGCATGTCGGCTCGGGCAGTCGCGTCGGAGCCGCAACGCGCCTGCATCCGCGCGTCGTCGTCGAGCACGATTGCCTGCTCGGGCGCGACTGCGAAGTCTTCGCGGGTGTCGTGATCGGCGCCGACGGCTTCGGTTTCGTCGACTCCGGAACGGGTTGGGAGAAGATTCCTCAGCTGGGTCGCGTCGTCATCGGCGATTGCGTGGAAATCGGCGCGAACTGCGCGATCGATCGCGGTGCGCTCGACGACACGATCATCGAGAGCGGCTGCAAGCTCGACAACCTGATCCAGGTCGCGCACAACGTGCACATCGGCGCACACACGGCCATCGCAGGTTGCGTGGGCATCGCCGGCAGCGCGCACATCGGCCGGCGCTGCCGCATCGGCGGCGGCGCGGGCATCCTCGGCCACCTGGAAATCTGCGACGACGTCACGATCTCGGCGATGAGCCTCGTCACGCGTTCGATCCGCCGGCCCGGCTTCTACTCCGGCGTATTTCCGCTGATGGACAATGCCGACTGGGAGAAGGCTGCCGCGATGGTGCGCCGCCTTCCGCAGGCGCGGGCGCGTCAGCGGGCAACGACGAAACACCACAGGACCGACGAATGACCGTGCTCGACATCCACGCGATCCTCGAACACCTGTCGCATCGCTACCCCATGCTGCTGGTCGACCGCGTGGTCGAGCTCGAACTCGGCAAGCGGATCGTCGCGATCAAGAACGTGACGATCAACGAGCCGTACTTCCTCGGGCACTTTCCGCATTACCCGGTGATGCCCGGCGTGCTGCAGATCGAGGCGCTCGCCCAGGCGGCGGGAATTCTTTCGTTCCAGACGATGGGACGCACCTCCGACGCGCGCTCGGTCTACTACTTCGTCGGCATCGACAGTGCCCGCTTCAAGCGGCCCGTGATTCCGGGGGACCAACTGCGTCTGGAGGTCGAAATCGTTCGCATCGCGCGCTCGATCTGGAAGTACGCCGGCAAGGCGACGGTGGACGGGCACGTGACCGCCGAGGCGGAGCTGATGTGCACGCTGCGCGAGATTGCGCCGGCCGAGGCGGCGCAGCCGGCGCAATGACGACGGTGCATCCGAGCGCGTTCGTCGATCCGGACGCGCATCTCGACGACGAGGTCGAGATCGGCCCCTGCGCGGTGATCGGCCCGCAGGTGCGCATCGGCGCACGCACGAGCATCGGTGCGCACGTGGTCGTGCACCGCAATACGACGATCGGAACCGACAACCGGATCTTCCCGTTCGCGTCGGTGGGCGCCGATCCCCAGGACAAGAAGTACGCCGGCGAACCGACGTGGCTGCAGATCGGCAACG
Source organism: Pseudomonadota bacterium (assembly GCA_023389055.1). Taxonomy (GTDB): domain Bacteria; phylum Pseudomonadota; class Gammaproteobacteria; order Burkholderiales; family Burkholderiaceae_E; genus Zeimonas. The sequence goes on from JAEWFA010000035.1 coordinate 116,299, forward strand.
GCAACACGATTCGCGAATGCGTCACGCTGAACCGCGGCACCGTGCAGGATCGCACCGTCACGCGCATCGGCGACGACAACTGGATCATGGCCTACGTGCACGTCGCGCACGACTGCACGATAGGCAGCCACACGATCTTCGCGAACAGCACGAACCTCGGTGGACACGTCGAAGTGGGCGACTGGGCGTTCCTCGGCGGCGCCTCGCAGGTGCACCAGTTCTGCAAGATCGGCGCGCACGCGATGACGGCGACGGGGACCATCGTGCTGCACGACGTGCCTCCGTACGTGACCGTCTCGGGCAACACGGCTGCAGCACACGGAATCAACACCGAGGGGCTGCGCCGGCGCGCGTTCTCGCCCGAGCGCATAGAGACGATCCGTCGCGCCTACCGCACGCTGTATCGCAGCGGGCTGACGCTGCAGCAGGCGATCGCGGCGCTACGCGACCGGCAGGGCGAACTCGCGCTCGACGCGGCGGCCGAGGCGCCGGCGGCGGCCGGCGATCTCGCGCTGCTCGCGAGCTTCCTCGAGCGCGTCACCCGCGGCATCGTCCGCTGAAATGTCCGCGCAGCCCGCGCGTCGCGAGTCGCTCGCGCTCGGCATGGTGGCGGGCGAGGCATCGGGCGACGTGCTCGCCGCGGCACTGCTTACGGGCATCGGGGCACGGGTGGATCGCCTGCAGGCAGCCGGCATCGGCGGTCCGTCGATGCGGGCCCACGGTTTCGATGCGTGGTGGACGATCGACGCGCTGTCGGTCAACGGCTACCTGGAGGTGCTGCGCGAGTATCCCCGGTTGCGGCGGATGCGCAACGCGCTTCGCGAACGGCTGCTGCAGTGGCGCCCTGACGTCTTCGTCGGCGTCGATGCCCCCGATTTCAATCTCGATCTCGAGCGATCGCTGCGCGAGCAGGGCACGCGCGTCGTCCACTTCATCGGCCCGTCGATCTGGGCGTGGCGGCGCGAGCGGATCCGCAAGATCGCCGCGAGCGTGGACCGCATCCTGCTGCTGTTTCCGTTCGAAGAGAAGCTGTACCGCGCGGCCGGCATCGACGCCGTCTACGTCGGCCATCCGCTGGCCGACGTGATCCCCTTCGAAGTCGACGCGGCCGAGGCGAGACGGGCGTTGGGACTACCGGTCGAGGCGCTGGTCGTCGCGCTGCTGCCCGGCAGTCGGTCTTCGGAGATCGATCATCTCGCCGCGCCGTTCCTGCGCACCGCCGCCTGGCTGCACCTGCGCCGCCCCGACCTTCGCTTCGTGATGCCCGCCGCTTCGGACGGAGCCTTCGATCGATTGAAGACGATTGCCGCGCGCGCGCGGCTGCCGTCGACGTTGCGATTGACGATCGTGCGCGGTCGCGCGCACGATGCGCTGGCCGCTGCCGAAGCGGTGCTCGTCGCCAGCGGAACGGCCACGCTGGAGGCGGCGCTCTTTCGCAAGCCGATGGTCATCGCGTACCGGATGAGCGCGATCAGCTACCGGATCATGAAGCCGATGGCCCTGTTGCCGTGGGTCGGATTGCCGAACGTGCTCGCCGAGCGTTTTGTAGTGCCGGAGTTCCTGCAGAAAGACGTGCGGCCCGAGGCGATGGGTCCGGCGCTGCTGCGCCAACTGGACGACGCGCCGTACCGCGCATCGATCGTCGAGACTTTCGCGCGGATGCACGAGACGTTGCGACGCGGCTGCGCGGCGCGCGCTGCGCAGGCGGTGCTCGAAGTCGCCGGCGAAGACGTCCGATGAGGAGGAGTCCTCGATGACCGTCGCGCGGTCCCGCAGCCGCCGCCAGGTCGAGCTTGCAATCGGCGCGCTCGGTATTGACGGGCCGGTGTGCGGCGTCGACGAAGCCGGGCGCGGCCCGCTCGCCGGGCCGGTCTATGCGGCCGCCGTCGTGCTCGATCCGGCGCGGACCATTCGCGGACTGCGCGACTCCAAGCAACTCGACGCGCAGCGGCGCGAGACGCTGTCGCTGCGCATCCGGGAACGCGCGAGCGCATGGGCGATCGCCAGCGCGAGTGTCGAGGAGATCGACTCGCTGAACATCCTGCAGGCGTCGCTGCTGGCGATGCAGCGCGCGGTGGCGGCGCTCGGCGTTGCGCCGGCCCTCGCGCGCGTCGACGGCGACCGAGCGCCGAAGCTGGCCTGCGCGGTGCAGACGATCGTCGGGGGCGACGCGAGCGATCGCGCGATCTCGGCGGCGTCGATCCTCGCGAAGGTCGCGCGCGACGCGGCGATGTGCGAACTGCACGAGCGCTTCCCGCTGTACGGCTTCGATCGCCACAAGGGCTACGGAACGCCCGAGCACCTGCGGATCCTGCAGCAAAACGGCCCATGCGGCGCGCATCGGCGCAGCTTCGCGCCGGTGCGCGCGCTGCTGGCGCCGCTCGAAGGGGCGGAGCCGCCGAGCGCGGCAATCGCGCTGCAACTGTTCGACGCGAGCTTCGACGACGTACTCGATGCCTGAGGGGGCGCCGCGCATCGTCGCGTCGGCGTCGAACCCGCGCTACCGACGGTTGCTTGCGCTGGTCGGCTCCACACGCGAGCGCGCGCGAGCCGGCGTCGTCGTGCTCGAGGGCGTGCACCTGCTGCAGGCATGGGCCGATCGCTTCGGCGGCGAGGCGGTGCCGGAGCTTTTCGCGGCTCGTCGCGGGATGGCCGACCCCGCGATCGGCTCGTGGGTCGTTCGCCATCGCGAGCGCGCGATCGTGCTCGAAGACCGGCTGTTCGACCGCGCGAGCGGCGTCGAGCACGGACCCGGGTTGCTGGCGATCGTCGCGCTGCCGCAGGCCCAGCTGCCCGATCGGCTCGAGGAAGACGCGGTCTACCTGGACCGCGTGCAGGACCCGGGCAACGTCGGCACCGTGCTGCGCAGCTGCGCCGCCACCGGCGTGCGGCGCATTCTCTGCGCGCCCGGCACCGCCGCATGCTGGTCGCCGAAAGTGCTGCGCGCTGCGATGGGCGCACACTTCGCGCTCGAGATCCACGAGGGAATCGACGCCGTCGCGCTGCAGGCGCGGTGCCGCATCACCGCGATGGCAACCGACGCCGGCGCGACGCGCTCGCTCTACGACTGCGACCTTCGCGCGCCCACGCTCTGGCTGCTCGGCAACGAAGGGCAGGGACTCGCGCCGCATTGGAGCGACTGGAGGCGCATGCGGCGCGTGTCGATTCCCCAGACCGCGGCGGTGGAGTCGCTGAACGTCGGCGTGGCCGCCGCGCTGTGCCTGTACGAACAATGGCGCCAGCGCGGCTTCCCCGGCAGCCGGCGCGGGGACGACGCGCGCGTGGGCGGGGCGCCCTAGGAGGCGCAAAGCGCCTTCGGTGCAACCACCACCGGCGTCGTCGGCGCCTTGCCTGCAGCCCGCCTGGCATCGGCGCGGGCTCGATTCAACTCCGACAGACTCCTAGGCGAGGTCCAGTTCGTGCAGCACCGTCGCGGCGATCTCCTCGATCGACTTCGTCGTCGAGGACAGCCAGCGGATCCCCTCGCGACGCATCAGCGCCTCGCCCTGGCCGACTTCATAGCGGCAGTTCTGCAGCGACGCGTAGCGGCTGCCCGGGCGCCGTTCGTTGCGGATCTCCGCCAGACGCTCGGGAGCGATCGACAACCCGAACAGCTTCGGCTTGTAGCGGTACAGCACGTCCGGCAGGCGGCCTCGTTCGAAGTCTTCCGGAACGAGCGGGTAGTTGGCTGCGCGGATGCCGTGCTGCATCGCCAGGAACAGGCTCGTCGGCGTCTTTCCGCTGCGAGACACGCCGATCAGGATCACTTCGGCGTGGTCGAGCTCGATGTGGCTTTGCCCGTCGTCGTGCGCCAGCGTGTAGTTGATCGCCGCGATCCGGCGCTGGTAGGCCTCGGAGTTGGTCGCCGTGTGCGAGCGGCCCACCGTGTGCGTGGAACGAACGCCGAACTCGCTCTCGAGCGGTTCGACGAACGTGGCGAACAGGTCGAGGTAGCGGCAGTTCGCCATGCGCACGATGTCGTTGATCGACGGGTCGATCAGCGTGCTGAAGACGACGGCGCGGTTGCCGTCGGCCAGCGCCTGGCGGTCGATGCGCTCGACCGCCTGCTGCGCCTTCTCCACCGAATCGACGAAGGGCAGGCGCACCTGGCGCAGCTTCATCGGCTCGAATTGCGTGAGCAGCGAGTGGCCGAACGTCTCGGCGGTGATGCCGGTGCCGTCGGAGACGAAAAAGATCGTCCGCTCGAAGCGCGGTTGCCCGGCTGCGGGGTCGGTTGCGACCGTGCCGATGGGCGACGCCGCTGCAGCGGCCGGATCGCTGGGGCGCTCGCTCATCGCAGTCTCGCCGACCCCGAAGGGTCGCGCCGGAGGCGCCGGCGGTGCGCAGTAGAATCGCCCGAGAGACCGACCGGCCGCAGCGGCGCCGGTCCCCTGCACGCATCGGGACGCGCGCAAGACGAATTTCCAACCATGTCAGGACCTTTCCATGACTTCGAACGACGAACGATACGTCGTCGCCTTCGAGGCGTTGCGCATGACCGATGTCGAATCGGTCGGCGGCAAGAACGCCTCCCTGGGCGAGATGATCGGAGAACTTGCGGCCTCGGGCGTACGGGTGCCGGGCGGCTTCGCCACCACGGCATTCGCCTTTCGTGACTTCCTCGACAGGAACGGACTCACCGAACGCATCGCCGCGCGCCTGCGCGAGTTGAACACCGAGGACGTCAAGGCGCTCGCCGAATGCGGCGCCGAGATCCGCGGATGGGTCGTCGACGCGCCGCTGCCGGCGCCGCTCGAGCAGGCCATCCGCGCGCATTATCGCCGGATGGCCGAGGAGGCGGGTGGCCAGCTCGCGGTGGCGGTCCGCTCGTCGGCCACCGCCGAGGACCTTCCCGACGCTTCGTTCGCCGGCCAGCAGGAGAGCTACCTGAACGTCGTCGGCATCGAGGCGGTGCTCGATCGCATCCGGCACGTCTTCGCGTCGCTGTACAACGACCGCGCAATCTCGTACCGCGTGCACAAGGGCTTCGAGCACGGCGAGGTGGCGTTGTCGGCGGGCGTGCAGCGCATGGTGCGCAGCGACCTCGCAAGCTCGGGCGTCATGTTCACGATCGACACCGAGTCGGGATTCCCCGACGTCGTCTTCATCACCAGCGCGTACGGACTGGGCGAGACGGTCGTGCAGGGCGCGGTGAACCCCGACGAGTTCTACGTGCACAAGCCGATGCTGGAGAGGGGCAAGTTCCCGATCATCCGTCGCGAGCTGGGCTCCAAGCTGATCCGGATGGCCTTCGCCCCCGAGGCCGACGGCACCGATCCGGGCCGGCGCGTGCGCACGCTCGATACGACGCTCGAGGCGCGCAACCGGTTCTCGCTGTCGGACGACGACGTGGTCGAGCTGGCGCGCTACGCGGTCATCATCGAGCGGCACTACGGCCGGCCGATGGACATCGAATGGGGCAAGGACGGCGCCGACGGCAAGCTCTACATCCTGCAGGCGCGTCCCGAAACGGTGAAGTCGCGCGCCGGGGAGACGCGCCAGCAGCGCTACAAGCTCAAGTCGAGCTCGGAGGTGCTGGTCTCGGGTCGCGCCATCGGGCAGAAGGTGGGCGCGGGCCAGGTACGAGTGGTGGCCGACGCGAGCGCGATGGACCGCGTCCAGCCGGGTGACGTGCTCGTCACCGACATGACCGATCCGAACTGGGAGCCGGTGATGAAGCGTGCATCGGCGATCGTCACCAACCGGGGAGGGCGCACCTGCCACGCGGCGATCATCGCGCGCGAGCTCGGCATCCCGGCCGTCGTGGGTTGCGGCGACGCCACCGACCGGCTGAAGGACGGCGCGCTGGTCACCGTGTCGTGCGCCGAGGGCGACACCGGCTTCATCTACGACGGGCTGCTCGAGACCGAGGTCACCGAGATCGACTCCGGCGCGATGCCGCCGTTGCCCGTGAAGCTGATGGTCAACGTCGGCAATCCGCAGCTCGCCTTCGATTTCGCGCTGCTGCCCAGCGAGGGAGTCGGCCTCGCGCGGCTCGAGTTCATCATCAACAACAACATCGGCATCCATCCGAAGGCGATCCTCGACTACCCGAACGTCGACGCCGAGCTGAAGAAGGCGGTGGAGAGCGTCGCTCGCGGACACGCGACGCCGCGGGCGTTCTACGTCGAGCGCCTGACCGAGGGCGTGGCGACGATTGCCGCGGCGTTCTGGCCGCGCCCGGTGATCGTGCGGCTGTCCGACTTCAAGTCGAACGAGTACCGCAAGCTCATCGGCGGCTCGCGCTACGAGCCCGACGAGGAGAACCCGATGCTCGGCTTTCGCGGCGCCTCGCGCTACATCGCCGAGAGCTTCCGCGACTGCTTCGAGCTCGAATGCGAGGCGATGCGCCGCGTGCGAGGCGAGATGGGGTTCACCAACGTCGAGCTGATGGTGCCCTTCGTGCGAACGACGAAGGAGGCCGAGGGCGTCGTCGAGCTGCTGTCGCGCTACGGATTGCGGCGAGGCGAGCAGGGCCTGCGCTTGATCATGATGTGCGAGCTGCCGTCGAATGCGCTGCTCGCCGAGCAGTTCCTCGAGTACTTCGACGGCTTCTCGATCGGCTCGAACGACCTGACGCAGCTCACGCTGGGCCTGGACCGCGACTCGGGTCTGGTCGCCGAAGGCTTCGACGAGCGCGACCCCGCGGTAAGGGTGCTGCTCGAGCGGGCGATCCGCGCCTGCCGCAACGCCGGCAAGTACGTCGGCATCTGCGGCCAGGGCCCCTCCGACCACCCCGACTTTGCCCGCTGGCTGATGGAGCAGGGGATCGAATCGATCTCGCTCAATCCGGACACGCTGCTGTCTACCTGGCAGCAGCTGGCAGGAAAGTGAAGGGTCAAGGGTGAAGGGTGAAGGGCAGGGATAGCGAGGGGAAGGTCGGCGCAGGCTCGGCCCCCTTCACCCTTCACCCTTTGCCCTTCACGTTGCCCTTCAGGACCCTCTGCCGTTCGCGTTCCCATTCGCGTTCGCGTTCGGTGGCGCGCTTGTCGTACTGGCGCTTGCCCTTGGCCAGGCCGATCGTCGCCTTCACGCGTCCCTTGGCGTAGTGCAGATCGAGCGGCACCAGCGTGTAGCCGGCGCGCTCTACCTTGCCGATGAGCTTGGCGATCTCGCCGGCGTGCATCAGCAGCTTGCGCGAGCGCAGCGGGTCGGGCTTCACATGCGTGGACGCCTCGGGCAGCGGAGTGATGTGCGCGCCGATCAGGTAGAGCTCGGCATCGCGCACGATGACGTAGCCTTCCTTCAGTTGCACGCGTCCGGCGCGGATCGCCTTGACTTCCCAGCCTTCGAGCACGAGTCCCGCCTCGAAGCGCTCCTCGATGGAGTAATCGTGCGTGGCCTTCCTGTTCTGCGCGATGCTCATGTCCCGGGTGCCGCTCCGCCGTTGGCTGCCCCGAGGATACCCTCCGGGCGCGCCATTTCGGAGCGACTGCGGCGTTGCGCGATCGGGCCGATATCATTCGATATCGAATCGAACTCGCGCCTTGCCTCCGGGCCCTCGAGCACTCGTCCACGCGGCGGCCGGCGGCGGAGCCGCACACGGGAATCCTGATCGGTGCACGCCGTCCGCAAGTCCGTCCTGCTTCCGTACAGCGATCGGAAGATGTACGAACTCGTCGAGCGCGTCGAGGATTACCCGAAGTTCCTGCCGTGGTGCGGGGGTACCGAGGTCCATCGCGAGAGCGACGAGCGCGTCGTCGCCACCGTGCTGATCGATTTCCGCGGGTTGAAGCAGCGCTTCACCACCACCAACCTGCAGCGCCCGCCCCAAGCGATCTCGATGCGCCTGCGCGAGGGGCCCTTCTCGCGACTGGACGGCGAATGGCGCTTTCGCGCGTTGCGCGACGACGCGTGCAAGGTCGAGTTCTCGCTGGAGTACTCGTTCGCCGGCGGCCTGCTCGGCCGTGCGCTGGCGCCGGTTTTCGACCAGATCGCACGCTCGTTCATCGACGCCTTCGTGCGCCGTGCCGACCAGGTCTACGGGAGTACGGGTTGAGCGCGTTGCGCATCGAGATCGCGTGGGTCGACGACGACGGGGCCGTGGTAGTGCGCGCGCTCGAACTGCCGGCGGGTGCGACGCCAGCGGACGCCCTCGATGCACTGGGCGACACGGTCGCAGCCAGGCTGCGCGCGCGCGTCGGCAGCAATGAGCTGGCGGTGGCCGTTTACGGAAAACCGCGCGCCCTCGACGCGGTGCTGAACGACGGAGACCGCGTCGAGCTCGTTGGCGCGCTGGTCATCGATCCCCGGACCGCGCGGCGAATGCGCGTGCGGCAGCGCAGGGCCGAGGGCGGCGATCCCCGCTGGACCCGGCGCTAGGGTCTCCGGCTCAACGACCGGAGCACAGGCGCGAGAAATCGGCTCGCGCGTTCTTCAGGCGCTGCACGCGCTGCGCGTCGTCCAGCGGTTCGGGCTCTCCGCGAGCGTTCAACGTCACCACGCGCATGCCGCTTTCTAGCGTGCGGATCTCGCGTTGCGCGTCGTCGCAGGCGCGCTTCACCGTCGCTGCCCGGTCGGTCTCCTCGCGGGTCTTGGCTGCGTTCGCCTCGCGTTCGGCCAGGCGCTCGCGGAAAGCCCGCTCGCGCTCCACCCAGGTCGGCGCCGGCGCGCCGGTCGAGGCTCTGGGTGTCGATTGCGCAGCGTCGGCATCGCTGGTCGAGGCGGCGGAGCCCGCCTGCTGCGAGGCCGCTGCCGTCGATGCGCCGACCGGCGAGCGCAGGATCTGCGACGGGCGGACGTCGGCCGGCGGCGGGCGGTCGGAGAAGACCATCCGCCCCTGTGCGTCGCGCCATTGCCAGGGCGTCGCCCAGCTGCCCGTCGATGCGAGGAAGAGCGTGGCGACGGCCAGGCTGCAGGTGACGAAACGGGTCGTATTCATGGCGCTCGCTACGATGGCGGTCGCTGGCGATTGTCCCGGTGGACCGCGCGAGGCGACGACCGATCCCGACGGATGGCGGCGCGTGCGCGACGAAAGCGGCGCTGCGGGCGGGGTCGAGTGCGCCGGTATAATCGTCTTTTGTGCGCGAGGGCTCCATGCGACTGGCCAAGAAGGCGCTCACGTTCGACGACGTCCTGCTCGTCCCCGCCTACTCCGAGATCCTTCCCCGCGACACCTCCCTCAGAACCCGGCTCACGCGCCGAATCGGGCTGAACATCCCGCTGGTGTCGGCGGCGATGGACACCGTCACCGAAGGCCGCCTGGCGATCGCCATCGCACAGGAAGGCGGCCTCGGAATCGTCCACAAGAACCTTTCTCCGGAGCAGCAGGCCGCCGAGGTCGCGCGCGTGAAGCGCCACGAGGCCGGGGTCGTCGTCGATCCGATCACGATCGAGCCCGACATGAAGGTGTTCGACGTGATCCAGCTCACGCAGCAGCACCGCATCTCGGGGCTGCCCGTCGTCCAGGGCCGCAAGGTCGTCGGCATCGTCACCAACCGCGACCTTCGCTTCGAGACGCGTCTGGACGAACCGGTGAGCCGGATCATGACGCCACGCGAGCGGCTCGTCACCGTGCACGAAGGCGCTTCGCTCGACGAGGCGCAGGCGCTGATGCACCGGCACCGGCTCGAGCGCGTGCTCGTCGTCGACGACCGCTTCGAGCTCAAGGGGCTCATCACCGTCAAGGACATCCTGAAGGCCACTGCGCATCCGGACGCGTGCAAGGATCCGCAGGGCAAGCTGCGTGTGGGTGCGGCGGTCGGCGTCGGCGACGGCGGCGAAGCCGACGAGCGCATCGAGCGGCTCGTTCGCGCCGGTGTCGACGTGCTGGTCGTCGACACCGCGCACGGCCATACGCGCGGGGTCGTCGAACGCGTGCGCTCGATCCGCCGGGCGCATCCCGACGTCGACATCGTCGCCGGAAACATCGCCACCGCGGAGGCGGCGCGCGCACTCGTCGAGGCGGGCGCCGATGCCGTCAAGGTCGGCATCGGGCCGGGCTCGATCTGCACGACGCGCGTCGTCGCGGGCGTGGGCGTTCCGCAGATCACCGCCATCGCCGACGTTGCCTCGGCGCTCGCCGGAACCGACGTGCCGATGATCGCCGACGGCGGCATCCGCTATTCGGGAGACGTCGCGAAGGCGATCGCCGCCGGTGCCGATTCGGTGATGCTCGGATCGATGTTCGCCGGCACCGAGGAGGCGCCCGGCGAGGTGATCCTCTACCAGGGCCGCTCGTACAAGACCTATCGCGGGATGGGCTCGCTCGGCGCGATGCAGCAGGGCGCCGCCGACCGCTATTTCCAGGACCCCACCGGCAGCGTCGACAAGCTCGTTCCCGAAGGAATCGAGGGGCGGGTTCCGTACAAGGGCTCGGTCGTCACGATCATCTACCAGCTGTGCGGCGGGCTGCGCGCGAGCATGGGCTACTGCGGCTGTCCGACGGTCGACGAGATGCGCTCGAAGCCGCACTTCGTCGAGATCACTTCGGCCGGCATGCGCGAGTCGCACGTGCACGACGTGCAGATGACGAAGGAAGCGCCGAATTATCGCGCCGACTGAGGGGCCGACGGAGCTCGACATGCACGATCGGATCCTCATTCTCGACTTCGGCTCGCAGGTCACTCAGTTGATCGCGCGGCGCATCCGCGAAGCGAACGTCTACTGCGAAATCCATCCCTGCGACGTCGACAATGCCTTCGTGCGCGATTTCGCGCCGAAGGGCATCGTCCTGTCGGGCAGCCATCTGTCGGCGCACGAGGCGTCCGACGATCGCGCGCCCGACGCCGTCTTCACGCTGGGCGTACCGGTGCTCGGCATCTGCTACGGCATGCAGACGATGGCGCAGCAGTTGGGCGGACGCGTCGAGAGCGGCACGCCGCGCGAGTACGGCTACGCGCAGGTGCGTGCGCGCGGGCACACGAAGCTGCTCGACGGCATCGAGGATTCGCGCAACGCCGAGGGACACGGGTTGCTCGAGGTGTGGATGAGCCACGGCGACAAGGTCGTCGAGCTGCCGTCGGGCTTCCGGTTGATGGGCTCGACCGCCTCGTGCCCGATCGCGGCGATGGCCGACGAGGAACGCCGCTTCTACGGCGTGCAGTTTCATCCCGAGGTCACGCACACGAAGCAGGGAACGAAGATCCTGCGCCGCTTCGTGCTCGAGATCTGCGGCTGTCGCGGCGACTGGGTGATGGCCACGCACATCGACGAGGCGGTCGAGTCGATCCGGCGATCGGTGGGCGACGAAGAGGTCATCCTCGGCCTGTCGGGCGGTGTCGATTCGAGCGTCGCGGCGGCGCTCATCCATCGTGCGATCGGCGATCGACTGCACTGCGTCTTCGTCGACACCGGACTGCTGCGCCTGGGCGAGGCGAAGCAGGTCATCGACACCTTCGGCGAGCACATGGGCGTGCATCTCGTGCACGTCGATGCGTCGGGCCTCTTCCTCGAGAAGCTCGCCGGCGTCGCCGATCCGGAGGCCAAACGCAAGATCATCGGCCGCGAGTTCGTCGAGGTGTTCCAGGCGCAGGCGGCGTCGATCCCCAACGCGAAATGGCTCGCGCAGGGAACGATCTACCCCGACGTCATCGAGTCGGCCGGCGCGAGCTCGAAGAAAGCGACGGTGATCAAGTCGCATCACAACGTCGGCGGCTTGCCCGAGACGTTGCACCTGAAGCTGCTCGAGCCGCTGCGCGACCTCTTCAAGGACGAGGTGCGCGAACTGGGCCTGGCGCTCGGGCTGCCGCGCGAGATGGTGTATCGCCATCCCTTCCCCGGACCGGGCCTGGGAGTGCGGGTGCTGGGCGAGGTGCGCGGCGAGTACCTGGCGCTGCTGCGCCAGGCCGACGCGATCTTCATCGACGAGCTGCGCAACACGCACGACGCCGACGGGCTGAACTGGTACGAGAAGACGTCGCAGGCCTTCGTCGTGTTCCTGCCGGTGAAGTCGGTCGGCGTGATGGGCGATGCGCGTACCTATGAGTACGCCGTCGCGTTGCGCGCGGTGCAGACGCAGGACTTCATGACCGCGCAGTGGGCGCCGCTGCCGCACGATCTGCTCGCGCGCGTGTCGAACCGCATCATCAATGAAGTGCGGGGAATCAATCGGGTCGTGTACGACGTTTCGGGGAAGCCGCCGGCGACGATCGAGTGGGAGTAAGGGGCTCGGGAGGGCGGATCACTCACGAGGTTCTTGGCGTCGTCGTCTCCTATAGTCTGCTCGGCGAGGCACTGCGGGAACGCGCGTCGATGGCGTACCGCGGCCCCTTGGTTCTGAGCTACGGAATCCCGAAGAAAAGTGTCGGGGTGTGCGAAGGGCAACTTCGCCGGTCTGGTGCGTGAGCGTCCGCCCGAAGCCGTCTTGACGTTCAGGCTCTGATCCATTTCAGCCTTGAGTTCATCCGATCGAATTCGAAGTGGTTCGGGTCGAACGAGTCGCCGCACCACCGGAGCAGATCCTCGTGCTCGGGATGTGCTGCGGGTCCGCAAGCGCTTGTAGGAAGTCCTCGTAGCCGTGAGCACCGGCCTACGTCTTCCGGCGGGCGGGCACGCACGCCCGCCCGCCAGGCAGCGGACCGTAGACGATGCACCGGGCACAAGCGGCGGACGCGTCTCGCCGAGTTCCCACTGCTCTTCAAAGTAGTCGCTGTATCGCCGGCCCGCGATCAATTGATTCGAGCGAGCTGGCGAGGCCGACGTCGACCTTGCCGGCGCCGGATGCGAGGAGATGATGCCACCGCATCGCCCAGCCACCGCTTTAGCTTTAGCAACGAGGCGAACGACGAACGTGGCAGACCGAGATCCGCGCGAAGCGTTTTCTTGACAAATAAGTAATCTATTACTATCTTGATACTCGAACCGGGACGGATGCGTACGGTCACAGAGCAAGTAAGTCATTACGCACTTCGAGTTCGCCTAAGCGAGAAAGAATGGCCAATCCGATCACGCTGGACGCGTCTGAGCCAATCGCCAGCAGTCTTTCCGACGTTCTCGACTCCCTGGCGCACACGGCATTGGCACGCCTGACTTGCGGGCTCTCGCCGGTGGCAGGCCTGCTCGCCTGGCACGACTGGGCGATCCATCTTGCGATATCGCCCGGCAAGCAGCGCAGCCTGCTCGACAAGGCGCTGGACAAGCAGCGGCGCCTTGCGCAATACGCGCGGCGCGCCACGGCCACGTCTCATTGCTCGAACTGCATCGAACCGCTGGAGCAGGATCGCCGTTTTGCCGATCCGGCCTGGCAGCAATGGCCCTTCAACCTGATCCATCAGGGTTTTCTGCTGCAGCAGCAGTGGTGGCATAACGCAACGACCGACGTGCGCGGTGTCTCGCGCCACCACGAGAATCTCGTCGCCTTTGCCGGGCGCCAGCTGCTCGACGTATGGTCGCCGGCCAATTTCGTGTCGACCAATCCCGAAGCGTTGCAGGCGATCGCCCGTACCGGCGGGATGAGTCTCTGGCAAGGCGCGTTGAACTTCGTCGAGGATCTGCAGCGCACGATTCTCGACAAGCCGCCTGCCGGTACCGAGGTGTTCGAGGTCGGCAAGAATGTAGCGACGACGCGGGGCAAGGTCATCTATCGCAACCGGCTGATCGAGTTGATCCAGTACGAGCCTGCCACGCCCGAGGTGCAGGCAGAGCCGATCCTGATCGTGCCGTCGTGGATCATGAAGTACTACATCCTCGACCTGTCACCGCACAACTCGATGGTCAAGTACCTCGTCGAGCAGGGTCACACGGTTTTCATGCTCTCCTGGAAGAACCCGGGTCCGGCCGAACGCGATCTGGGGATGGAAGACTACCGACGCCTGGGCGTCATGGCGGCGCTCGACGCGGTCGCCTCGATCGTCCCGCAGCAAAAAATCGATGCGGTCGGATACTGCCTCGGTGGGACCTTGCTTGCAATTGCGGCCGCCGCGATGGCGCGCGACGGCGATGAGCGACTGCACAGCATCACGCTGCTGGCCGCGGAAACCGACTTTCGCGAGCCGGGCGAACTGTCGCTGTTCATCGACGAAAGCCAGTTGGCATGGCTCGAATCAATCATGCGGGACAAGGGCTACCTGGACGGCTGGCAGATGGCCGGTGCCTTCCAGCTGCTCAACTCCCGCGACCTGATCTGGTCGCGGCGAATGCGCGAATACCTGCTCGGAGAGCGTCAGCCCTTCATCGATCTGACGGCGTGGAACGTCGACACCACGCGCATGCCGTTTCGCATGCACAGCGAGTATCTCCGGCGCCTGTATCTCGACAACGATCTGGCGGAAGGACGCTACCGCATCGAGGACCGGCCGGTCGTGTTGAGCGACATCCGCGTGCCGATGTTCGCCGTCGGTACCGTGCGCGACCACGTCGCGCCCTGGCCGTCGGTCTACAAGATCCATCAATTGAGCAGCGGCGCCGAGGTGAGCTTCGTGCTCACCAGCGGAGGGCACAACGCCGGCGTAGTGAGCGAGCCGGGTCGCGCGAGGCGCAGCTTCCAGATCGCCACGCGCAAACCAGGCGAGCGCTACGTGGATCCGCAGCGTTGGCGTGACGACACGCCAGCGCAGGAAGGATCCTGGTGGCCGACTTGGAACGAATGGTTTACGCAGCGCTCTTCGGGGCGCGCGGCTCCGCCGTCGATGGGTGGCGCAGCGGCGACGGGATACGCGCCGATTGTCGATGCCCCCGGGACGTACGTGTGCGAACGATGAAGCTCATGACAAGAGATACATGAGAAGTGCGGCTCGGGCGCGCCCATCGAACGGGTCGACGCCGTACTCAGTCAATACTCGACATGGAGCACAAAGGGAGCATGAGCATATGAGTCACCCAAAGCGCACCGCCCTGGTGACGGGCGGTAATCGTGGTCTGGGCGAAGCGATTGCCCGTGCGCTGCATGACGCCGGTCACACGGTGATCGTCGCGCACACCCCGGGCAATCGCAAGGTCGCCGGCTGGATCAACACACAAGCAGCGCAGGGCTACGCTTTTGCAGCCTATGGCGTGGATGTCTCCAACTACGAATCGGTGCAGGACTTGGCCCGCGCGATATATGCCGACGGCCATCAGGTGGAGATCCTCGTCAACAATGCCGGCATCACGCGCGACGCGAGCTTTCGCAAGCTCGACAAGGCCAACTGGGACGCGGTGTTGCGCACGAACCTGGATTCGATGTTCAACGTCACCAAGCCGTTCATCGATTCCATGCTGCAACGTGGTTGGGGCCGCATCATCAACATCTCGTCGATCAATGGCAGCAAGGGGCAGTTCGGGCAGACCAACTATTCGGCGTCCAAGGCGGGCGTACACGGTTTCACCATGGCGCTCGCACAGGAAGTGGCTCGCAAAGGCGTAACGGTCAACACGGTCGCACCGGGCTATCTCGACACCGAGATGGTTGCTGCTGTTCCCGCGGAAACACTGCAACGCGTTATCGATGCGATTCCGGTGGGCCGCCTCGGACAACCAGCTGAGATCGCCGCGCTGGTCGCATTCATTGCCAGCGATGCTGCGGCTTTCATGACCGGAAGCAGGATCTCCATGAATGGCGGCCAGCACATGTATTGAGCAATGCGATTCCCGTCAATCACGGTGGGCTCCCGATCTCGCTGGAGACGGTTGCTCGTTCTGCTCATCGTGCTCCTCACCGTCGCAACGGTAATCCTCGGCCTGCGCACCTGGGGCACATTCGCACTGCTGCGTTCGGCTTACGAGGCGGGAGTTCTCCGAACCAGCAGCGTTCGACTTTGGATGACGCTTCGTTACGTGGCCGCCACCTATCGCGCGCCCGAGGCAGCGCTACGCGAACAATTGCGGCTGCCGGCGGACACCGAGCCCGACACTACGCTCCTGTCACTCGCCAGGCACACGGGCTTCTCGCCGCCGGACTACGTGCGGCACGTACAACTCGCAATTGCGGCAGTCGCTTCCGTCCCCTTCGATTCCTCCGGCGTCGGGCAGACGGGCTCGCTCGGAGCAGCGGGCGACACTTTCGTTTCGGCGGTCCGGCTCTGTTGATCGGGTACGGCGTCCCCATTCGACGATCCAATGTGCGAAGCGCAGCCTGCTTGCCAGAGCCCGGATCGAAGTAGCCCGGGATGCTACGGCTCGCTTGCCCCGATCCCCGCCAGAAAGATCGGAAACAATCGTTTCGCCTCGTCCGACAAGGGCCTGCGTGGTCCCAGGGCGAGGAAGCGGATCACCAGCCCCTGAATGATTCCGATGAACAGGCTCGCCGCCGCTTCCTCGTCGAGGTCGGAGCGTGTGAGTCCGAGTGCCTTGGCGTCCGCGAGCAGGCCGGCCAGCTTCGTCTCGTACCCATCGAGGAACTCCTGCAGCAATCGCTTGAGTTGCGGATTGGTGGTCAGCAGCAGGCGTGGCAATGCCGGATTCTTCTCGGCAAACGCGATGTGGGCGAAGAAGATTCGCCTCAAGGCGTCCACAGGGTCACTCGCCTGGCTGGCCGCGCGATCGATGGCGCTCAGCAGTCGTGCACGAACCCAGTGCACGACGGCGATCCAGATCGTTTCCTTGGTCGGAAAGTGCCGAAAAATCGCACCTTGCGTGATGCCGACGACATCGGCGATCCCCTGCGTGGTGACGTTGTCCATGCCTTGCGTGACGGCCAGATCGACGGCAGCCTTCACGATCTCGTCCTGCCGCTCCTCGGTACTCAATCGCTGCCTGGCCGGTGCTTTCATCGTATAGGTCATCCTCATGAATGCCGGATGCTCGACGCCCGGCATGATCGCTCCAGCTAACCGTCAAGCGTTCTGGCTCACGCGTACGGAGGAGCTGTCATTCGAGCGGCGCACTGCGCATGCCGGTCAGGTACAACTGCAACAGTCGATTCGCTTCGTCCTGCAGTTGCTCGCGCGGCAGGAACCCGACGAACAAGCGCAGCACCAGGCTCTGCGCGATGCCAACGAAGAGTACCGCCGCGGTTTGCGGTTCGACATCGGGACGGATGCGAGCCTGTGCCTGTGCACGCTTGATGATGAACGAGACTCGTGCGACGAACTGATCGATGACCATCTGCACGCGCCGTTGGATACGCCGGTGGCCGCTTCGCGTGGACCATCGAAGCATGCGGGACGGCACATCGGGGTTTCGCGCAATGAACGAGACCAGCGAATGGAAGATCCGCTCCAGCTCCCGCACGGGGTCCGGGTCATCCACCGGTCGGCGCATCGTGAGGCGCAAAAGCTGGCCACGCACGCGGGCGATGCCGCGCGCCTGGGCGCCGCGGGTTTCTGCTACCGATGCGGGCGGCGCTTCCGCGGCATTGTTGCCGGTGCCCGAAGGCTGCTGATGCGCGAACAGGTAGCTGCGAGTCGTCTCGAGCCACTGCGCCACAAATGGATTTTCCGGATTGTCCGGATGGTCTCTCGTCTTGTTCCTTGTCACGACATTCCCTCCTGATGTGACGTCGCTCCTGCCCGCTCAGCGTTTCCCGTAGAAGTGCTCCTGGAACGGCTGGCGAAATTCCTGATGGCAAGCCAGGCATCGCTGCTGCACCTTGCCGAATGCCGCGATCACCTCCTGACCGTCGCCGCGTGAGGCAACCTTGCCCATGGCGATTGCGGCATCATGAAGCTGTCCATCGAAACCCCGGAACTTTCCCGCATCGGCGCCGAGCCAGGTGAGGATGCGCATCTTCTCGCCGACGGGCGGCTCGGCGTGGCTGGCGATCTTCGGCGCCAGATCGACCACCAGGGCCCAGTCCTCGCTCGAAATCGCCCCGGTGACCGCTTGCATGTCTCGCCCCAGCTGCTGCATCACACTTCGCAAGACCATCGACCTGGCGGGCTCCTGCGCCTGGGCGTGGAGGATCGAAGCAGGGATGAGCAACGCCGCGACCATGAGCATGGCGATGCCGTGAGCTGTGGGATGTGCTGGTTTGTTCATCATCGCTCCGTTGATCAGTGGGCGGGCAGGTAGTGAATCAAGAGTCAAAACTCCACGCTCAGGGCTACCGATCCGAAGGCATGGTGGCCGGCTTGCTCGTCGAATTCGCGCGTGCGCCAGACGCGCATCAGCGCCAACCGCACGCCATGTCTGGCGACCAGCCATTGGCTGCTGATGCCGAGCGCCGCCTGCGCCACCCACGGGCGACGGCTGACGTGATGGCTGGAGCGAAACAGGTTCCCATCGAGCGAGAAATCCCAGGCCACGGCTTTGGCTTCCAGATTGGCAAATACGTGAGCGCCGGGTCGGGGTGCACCAATGGAGCGCGGTTGCGTACTACGCAGACTGGCCGCCGACGAAGGCGGCCGATTCTCGCCGCCGGGACGGATCGCATAGCTGCCGAAGTCGTTCGCAATGTTCCAGCCCACGCGCAGTTCGAGGCCCGTGCTGGCGGAGGTCTCGATGTTGCCCACGCGCACGGCATAGCTGCCGATCGCGTCGTGCCCCCAGCCCGGGCGGACGGCGCCCTCCAGCCAGGGCTTGAATTTGCGCTCCATCGCAAGCTGGAATGCGGGCTCGTTGTGCAACTGGTTGTCCCAACCGCGGAAACGTTCGAAGCCGCGCAGCTTGTGCACCAGGTCCTGCGATTGTTCGGCCAGCGACCAGGGTCCGATCACGCCGAGCGTCAACTCGCGGGTGTCGAGCATCTCGTGTCCAGCTCCCCGGGGGTGGATGCGCCGGTTCCACGCCAGACCCAGATAGAGCAGCCCGGCATAAGGGCGATCGTCGCGAATCAGATCGGTGCGGTTCTTGTCCTCGGGCGTGTACATGGCCTGACCGATGCGCATCACTACGTTTTGCGTCGCCGATTCCGCGCCCGCGCGCTGCCAGAAGCCGGGATTGACGGTGTCCAGAAAACGCACGTACAAGCCAAGCGGTCGAGGCAGGCAGTCCATGCGCAGCCCGCCTTCGATATCGTGCGAGACCAGTGCCAGTGACACGCCGTTGGTGTAATTGCGATCGCTGCCAGCGAAGAGATCGTTCTCCAGTCGAAGCGTGCCGCCGCGCCAGCGAACGGTCTGCTCTGGCGTGCACGCGGCGTGCGCCGTGTCGGGTGCGGATTGCGCGGCACCGCCCGCAATGGGGACGAACGCCGGACAGAAGAGCAGCAACACGGCAAGACGATGCGCCGTCGTACGCCGCAGCGTGCGTCGGACCAGGCGCAGGCGACCCTGCTCATGGCGACGCACTTCGCGATTCACTTCGGCGCACGTACCGGGCAGCTGTTGCGACCCAGCAGCCGGTATGCGGGACAGCGACCGGCAAGACCGGTGATCAGCGGCACGAAACCGATCAAGCCCAGCCAGCGCCACGGCGTATCGAGCCAGAACGGCAGGCTGAGCAGGATCAGGCCGACGACGATGCGTGCAACACGTTCGGGGTTTCCAACATTGATCTGCATGACGGTGTCCTTTCAATGGGTGGCAACGAGGTGCTACCGGTGTGACGCCGCCAGGGCATCGGCGGCGGGGGCGGGGGCGAGAGCGGCAGCAGCAGGCGCATCCCAACCGCCGCCCAGCGCCTTGTACAGCGCCACCAGTTGCACGGCGGCAGTCGTGCGTGCGCGGGCGCTGGAGGTTTCGGCCTCGTGCAGCAGGCGCTCAGTGGCCAGCAGTTCGACCAGGGCGATATCGCCGGCTGCGAAGCGCGCTTTGGCATGGCCGTGGCTGCGACGAGTGGCGTCCAGCGCTACCTGGCGGCGCTGCAGCGTGTCCAGGCTCGCGTGATAGTCACCCAGCGCACGTTCGGCATCGCCCAGCGCCGCCAATACCGCCTGCTCGTACGCCGCTGCGGCTTGCCGCTCGGCGGCTTCGCGGGCGCGGATTTCGGCGCGCACGCGACCACCGTCGAACAGCCGCCAGGAAATCATCGGCAGGAGGGAAAACCGCGTGCTCGAGGCGTCGAACCAGTTGCCGGTGCTCAGTGCCTGGAAGCCGCCGCCAGCGCCAATCGACAGCTTCGGAAACAGTTCGGCCGTCGCCACGCCGATATCGGCCGTGCTGGCGGCAAGACGTCGTTCGGCGGCCAGTACGTCCGGCCGGCGACGCAACACGTCGGCACGCTCGCCCACCGGCAACGCCCGCAGTTCAAGGGCCGATCGCGCGGTATCGAGCAGTGCCAGTTCCTGCTCGGGCGGTGCGCCCAGCAGCACGCCGAGACTCAACACCGCAGCGCGTTGGCGAGCCAGGAGATCGGGCAGCGCGGCGTTGGCAGCAGCCCATTGCGCCTGCGCCGTTTCCACGTCTGCAGCGGAGACATCGCCCAGATCCGCGCGCTTGCGCACGAGGTCGACGGTCTGCTGCAGCGTCTGCAGCATCGCCTGCTGCGTGCGCAGTTCGTCTCCGACGCCCACGGCAGTGAACCAGGCGCGCGCGACCTCGGCGACGATGCGCATGCGTACGCCTTGTGCCTCGACTTCGCTTGCCTGCAGTCGGGCGTCGGCACCCTCGAGCGCACGATGCTTCGCACCGAACAGATCAGCCTCCCAGGCCGCATCGAAGCCGGCGTCGTAGATCGTCTGCGTGGCGTCGAGCCCGGGAATGGAGCCGACCGGCAAGGGGCCGTTCTCGCTTTGCCGTCGCCGGTTGACGCTGGCACCGGCATTGACGACCGGTAGCGGATCACCCGCGACGCGATCGCGCAGTGCGCGTGCCTCGTCGATGCGTGCAGTGGCCAGACGCAGGTCGAGGTTTCGGGCCAGCGCGGTGTCGATCAACCGCTCGAGCACGGGGTCACCGAGCGACGACCACCAATGCGCGAGATCGACCGACTCGTCGGCTTCGATCGGCTGGGTCCAACCGCTTCCCGTGGCGACCGGGGGCGGTGTGCGATAGTCGGGACCGACCGCGGCGCAGGCCGTCAGCAAGGCGCTGCCCAGCAGCAGGGCGACGCGGTGCAGTCGCCGGATCGAGTGGTACGTGGTGCTTGTCATGGTCGTCGATTCGAAGCGATCGGTACGTGTCACTGCAAACGCCCCCGGACGAAAATGGTAGCCATCGTCAGCGACACCAGCGCGATGATCGCCAGCGGCCAGAGGCTGGCGAGGATGTCGCCGAGCGGCAGCGCCTTGAGGAAGCTGCCCTGCACGATGATCAGGAAATGCGTGAGCGGAATCGCCTGCGCGAGCCATTGCAGAAGCGTCGGCATGTTCTCCACCGGAGTGGCGAAACCCGACATCAGCACGGCCGGCACGCCGATGGCGAACGCACCGAGAATGGCTTGCTGCTGCGTCGCACTGACCGCCGAGATCATCAGACCGATGCCGACCACGGAGAGGATGAACAGCACCAGGCTCACCAGCAACAGCGAAAACGAACCGCTGAATGGGATCCGGAACAGCACGATCCCCGCGGCGATCATCGTCAGGCCCAGTACCGTACCGATCGCGAGCGCCGGCACGGATTTGGAGACGATGATTTCGGGCGTCGAGGTGGGCGAAACCAGCAACTGGTCGAAGGTGCCCAGTTCGCGTTCGCGGGCGATCGACAGCGAGGTGATCAGGAGCGCGCTGAAAAGCGCGAGGATGCCGCTCAGGCCGGGCACGATGAACCAGCGGTAGACCAGGTTGGGGTTGAACCAGTTGCGCACCACCACCGGGACCGCGGGCGCGGCGTCGAGCCTGACCTGCGCGCCAACGTCGGCGGCAATGGTCGACAGATAGCCGACCGTGATCTGGCCCGAATTGCTGCGCCGGCCATCGACCAGAACCTGCACGTGACCGCTGTCGCCGGCCGCGATGGCGCGGGAGAAATCCGCGGGAATGTCGAGCGCGGCGATCACCTTGCCCTGGTCGAGCAGGTCGCGGAGTTCCCGGGTGTCGGTCACGCGGCGCACCTGGTGGACGAATTCGGCGGTGTCCAGGCGTGTGATCAGTTCACGCGACCAGCGGCCCGCGTCCTGATTGTGCACGGCGATGTCGACGTTACGCACTTCGAGCGTGGCGGCGAAGGCAAACACCAGCAGTTGCAGCAGAGGCGGTACGAACACCACCATCCGGCTTCGCGGATCGCGCAGGATGCTGAGCACTTCCTTGACGAACTGCGCGCGCAATCGCGTGAGATCGAAGTAAGCGGATCGTCGCGACATCGCTCAGGGATCCAGGTTCTTGCGCGTGGCGCGCTTGGCCAGCAGGAAGAACACGATGCCTGTGACGGCCATCGCCAACAGATTCGGCAGGAAAACCGCCCAGATGTCGCCGGCGAGGAATACCGTCTTCAACGAAGCGACGAAATAGCGCGCGGGAACGAACCAGGTGATCGCCTGGATCGGAGCCGGCATGGAGTCGATCTCGTACAGAAAGCCCGAGAGCATGAAGGCGGGCAGGAAACCGGAGAACAGCGCGATCTGCGCGGCCAGGAACTGGTTGCGCGTGACCGACGAGATCAGCAGGCCCTGGCCGAGTGCGGGCACCATGAACACGGCCGCGAGCAGCAGCAGCGCAGCGAGCGATCCGCGTAGCGGTACGTCGAACACGAACACCGCCAGTGCCGTGGCGCCCAAGGTGGAGAGCATGCCCAGCGCGAAGTACGGCAGGAGCTTGCCGATCAGGATTTCCACGACCGAGGCAGGCGTGGACAACACCGCCTCCATCGTGCCGCGCTCCCATTCGCGCGCGACCACCAGAGCGGTGAGCATCGTGCCGATGATCGTCATGACGATGGCGATCGCGCCGGGCACGAGCGAGCGGCGGCTTTCCAGCTCGGCGTTGAACCAGTAGCGCGGCTCCAGCGTCACGGCTGCGGACGGCGCCTCGGCGTCGCGCCCGGCGCGCCAGGTCTGCACGACACCCTGCGTGTAGTTGGCCACGTAGTTGGCGGTGTTGGGCTGCGAGCCGTCGGCGATGGTCTGCACGAGCGGCCGGCCGTCGCGCTCGACGATGCGCCGCTCGAAATCCTGCGGAATCACGACGAAGCCGCGCAACTTGCCCGATACGACCAGGTCGGCCACCTCGCGCCGGTCGTGCGCGAAACGCACATCGAGATAGCGGGTGCCGGCAAAGGCAGCAGCCAACGCGTTCGCCGAGGCCGATTGCGATTCCTGCACCACGCCGATGCGCACGTTGCGTACGTCCAGCGAGACCGCGTAGGCGAACAGGAACAGCAGCACCACCGGCAACACGAAAGCGATCAGCAGCGTCGAGGGGTCGCGCATCGCCTGCAGGCTCTCCTTGAGCACCAGTGCCGCAAGGCGCTGCGGATCGAAGCGGCGCATCGCGGCGGCCGACACGCGTTCGGCGGGACGCGAGGGGGGCGCGTCGCTCATGCTGTCGCCTCGTTGCGGGTCTTGCCGCTTCGATCATCGGCCTGCTGATCGGCCTGCTGATCGGCCCGTTCATCGGCCAACTCATCGGCAAGATCTGCGGACTGCACCAGATGGATGAAAGCGTCTTCCATCGTTGGATCGGGCCGGGCGTCGCTCGCCGCATCGCGTTTGAGCGCATCGGGCGTATCCAGCGCGATCAGCCGGGCGCGGTACAGCATCGCGACCCGGTCGCAGTACTCGGCCTCGTCCATGAAATGGGTGGTGACCATCACCGTCACGCCCTTGCGGGCGAGGCCGTTGATGTGCGTCCAGAACTCGCGGCGCGTGATCGGGTCGACACCCGAGGTCGGCTCGTCCAGGAACAGCACGGGTGGGCGATGCATGACCGCGCACGCCAGTGCCAGTCGCTGCTTGAAGCCCAGGGGGAGCGAATCGGGCGCGGCCGACAACCACGGCTCCAGGCCGAACGTGTCGATCATCTCGTCGATGCGCGTGCGCCGCGTGGCGCTTTCCAGCCCGTACACACCGGCCGAGAACTCCAGGTTCTGGCGCACCGAGAGCAGGCCATACAGCGAGAACTTCTGCGCCATGTAGCCGAGCTGCGCCTTGGCGGCGCCCGTGGCGCGGCGCAGATCGAGCCCCACCACCTGCGCCTCGCCGTGCGTGGGCTTGAGCAACCCGCACAGCATCTTGAAGGTCGTCGATTTGCCGGCTCCGTTGGGGCCGAGCAGACCGAAGATTTCGCCTTGGTGCACCTCGAAGCTCACGTTGTCGGTAGCGGTGAACGCACCGAAACGCTTCGTCAGGTCGCGGCAGGAAACGGCAATGTCGGAATCGAGTTCCACCGGCGGCAGGCGTTCCGCCAGAGCCGAGGAGCCGCCGGGTCCACCGCCGAGCAGATCGATGAAAGCATCCTCGAAACGCGGCGGCACCGCGGCCAGTCGGGCATCGATTCGACCGGCGAGCGCCTGGATCTGCCCGGTACCCGCATCGGCGCGCAGCACCACGCGCACGCCGGCGCCCTGGATCACGCCATCGCCGACGCTGTCGAGGTCGAGCGCTTCGGCCAGGACGGCGCGACGCTGATCGCCGACTTCTTCCAGGCGAAAGCTGCGATCCGCGAGGCGCCCGGTCAACTCCGCGGGCGGGCCGTCGTAGGCAAGCTGCCCGTCGTTCAGCAACAGCACGCTGTCGCAGCGTTCGGCTTCGTCCAGATACGCGGTCGACCAGACGACGGCCATGCCGTCGTCGGTCAGCGCCTGCACCATGCGCCACAGATCCTGGCGGCTGACTGGATCGACGCCGACGCCGGGCTCGTCGAGCAGTAACACGGCGGGACGCGCCATCAGCGCGCAGGCCAGGCCCAGCTTCTGCTTCATGCCGCCCGAGAGCTTGCCGGCCAGCCGCTTCGTGAAGGGGCCGAGGCGGGTGAACTCGAGCAACTCGTCGAACAGGCCCGCGTGCTGGTCGGCATTCATGCCGCGCAGCCGCGCATACAGGCGCATGTTTTCCATCACCGACAGGTCTTCGTACAGGCCGAAGCGTTGTGGCATGTAGCCGCTTGCGACGTGGATCGCATCGTTGTCGTCCACCACGTCGAAGCCGGCCAGCGTGACGCGACCGGCGTCGGGCACCAGCAGTCCGGTCATGATGCGCATCAGCGTCGTCTTGCCGGCGCCGTCCGGGCCGACCAGGCCGGTGAGACGGCCGTACTCGATGCGTGCGCTGAGGCCGCGCAAGGCGTGCACGCGGCCGAAGCGCTTGTCCAACTTGTCGATGACGACGGCAGCGTCACCCTTCGCATCGGGTGGCGCAGTGGATGCGGAAACGCCGGCGGACATGTCATCAGCTCTTGATACGCGCACCGGCAACCGGTTCGGTGTCGACTTCGATCGTCACCGGCATGCCCTGGCGCAACGAGGCGTCGGGCTCGTCGATCACGATCCGAAGGCGATACACCAGGTCGGTGCGAAGATCGGTGGTCTCCACGGTTTTGGGCGTGAACTCGGCGCGTGGCGAGATGAATCCGATCTGACCCTGATAGAGCCGGTCGGAAGAGTCGCTCTTCACGAGCACCTGGGTTCCGGGCGCGATCCGGCCGAGGTCGGGCTCGCCGATATAGGCGCGTACGTACACCGGCGTATCGAGGCTCAGGCTGTAGACCGTGCTCTGGCTGGCGACCATGCTGCCCGGTTCGCGCACTCGTGCAATCACCGTACCGTCGCTCGGCGCCAGCAACTCGGTGTCCGCCAGCGCGGTGGCGGCCTGCGCTCGCGCCGCTTGCGCGGAAGCGAGCCGCGCTTCGCCCGCGGCAATATCTTCCTTGCGAAAGCCTTCCCGCGCTTGCGATAGAGCAGCTTGGGCTGCTTTGACACCGGCAGTTGCCTGGTCGCGTGCGGCACGAGCCGCATCGACCGTTCGCTGACTGCTCGCGCCCGACGCAAGCAACTCGCTCTGGCGGCGGAAGTTGCGCTCGGCTTCGGTTGCGATCGCCGATGCCTGGTTGAGCGCCGCCTGCGCCTGCGCGATCTCCTGCGGACGCAGGCCGCGACGCAGCTTGTTCAGTTCGGCCTGCGCGACCTGTACGGCTGCCTCGGCCGCCGCGAGCGCTTCCCGGAAGGGCTCTGCGTCGAGCGCGGCCATCAGCGCACCGGCGGTGGCTGCATCGCCCTCGTCAAACGCCATCCGCGCCACGCGACCGGGCTGCCGGAAGGCCAATTGCACCTCACGGATATCGACGTTGCCGTACAGACGCAACGGTCCGTCGTCATTGCCGGTGCGCTGCATCCAGAACCATCCGGTACCTAGTGCGCCAATGGCAACGGCGGTGATGACGATGGCGCGCTTCGCGGTGCTCGAAAGATCACTGGACGTCATTGGCTGCCCTCCCTGTAGCGGCTCGATATGCCGCGTTCGGCAATGCAATCGATCGCGGCTGTGTGGTGGTCACGTGCGCAGCGAGCGTTCACGGCGTTGCACTGATGCCGCAGCGATAGATGGAGAACACGCTCGGCGCCTCACGGCGGATGCGTTCCACGTCGCCCGCCAACAGGGACTGCATCACCAGCCCTTGGATGGCGCCGATAAACAAGACAACGGCGGCATCCACATCCAGAGCTGCGTCCAACTCTCCCTGCGCCTTACCGGCTTCGAGCAGGCCGCGCAGGCGCTCGCCGTAGTGATGAAGCAAGGTATGCACCATCCGCTTGGGTAGCGTCTCGCCCGGCCGCTGCAATTCGCCGAAGAGCATCCTCGGTACACCCGGATGCTCGGACACGAAATCGATGTGTGTCATGAAGATCGCCTCGAGGGCTGCGACCGGGGACGCAGCGCTTTCTGCGGCCTTTCCCACCCGCGCGAGCAGGCGTTCCGTGACCCACGACATCACGGTCTCGAGAATTGCGTCTTTGGTGGGAAAGTGTCGGAAGAGCGCGCCTTGAGTCAGTCCCATGCGCTGCGCGATCGCCGTAGTCGTGATGTCGCTCGGGTTTTGCTCGGCGGCCAAGTCGACGACCGCTTCCACCGTCGCCGTGCGCCGCTCATCAGCGGGGAGGTACTTCGCGTGTTCGCTCATCGGCTTGCAGTCCAGAAATAAGTAATCTATTACTATCTTAGAGCACTGCGTAACCTTTTGACAAGGGGATGGTCTAAAGGAGGTAAGCGTCCGGTTCGGCCCGCCATGGGAGCGTGCCGAACTGCGCGTGCGTCAACGACGTGTTCGTCGGATCACCGAGGCGTCGATTTGCACTGACTTGGCTACAAGCATCGCTTCGCGCTCGGCGTTGGCGACACAGCGGCGCAGCAGATTTGCGTTCGCGTTCAGCCCGTAGGCCAGAACGACGAGCGATCGAAGCGGATGACGGCATGCCCGGATGGACACCGCACGTATCAACGGGCACGAACCCTACGCGTACTTGAAGGACGTGCTTGAGCGGCTGCCGACCCAGCCGGCCAGCCGCATCGACGAACTGCTGCCGCACCGCTGGCGGCCAGCGACTCTAGACTGAGCCGGGGTTCGGCTGCACAAGGTGCACAACTGCGCCGGCCGGATCGGATACAGCACAGACACGGCCAAACTCTGGAACGTCATGCGGCGCCACTAGGACTTTGCCGCCGAGAGTTGAAGCACGCCGAGCACATTCGTCGACGTCGCTGACAGCGATGTAAGAGTGCCAATAGGCGCCACCACCAGGACTGTCAACCGTCGGATTCATCATGCCGGCGACATCTCGACCATTGCTCTGGAACAGCGTGTACGTGCCGAACGGCCCCGCGTCCACTTCTCTTGAGATCCAGCCGAACAACTGGGAGAAGAAGGCCCCGCTCGTCGGCTGGTCGGGAGTGACCAGTTCATGCCATATGAAAGGCGTGGGGTCGACCATACTTACGCGCTCAGCAAGTGCTGCACAATCCGGAACAGGCGAGTTGCCTTGACATACGACAACACTCGGCTGGGTTCAAGGTGACGTGGCCGGACGCATTGCATGCGGTTGAAGCACAACGCGGCAGCGGGCATCGATGACATGACGTGGCGCGTTTGCGAGGAAGGGCCAGCGAAGGCCCGGGCCCGGGACGCTCACCGTCGACGGCAACGAACGCGAGTTGTTCGACTACATCGCGCGCGGCGTACCTTTGGACGCTGTCGCGTGCTCAAGCCGCGATGGCCACCCACCACACGCTGCCATCCTGCAGTACCGCCGCGACACCATCATCGGAGCCTCGGCGCCACACGCTGAGTGCCTTGATCGCGCCGGGAAGCACCACCGCCGCCTTCGCTTCCAACGCGGCGTCCGCGTCGATCACCAGCGGGCGCCTCCTGTCCTGCGCGGGTGCCACCCAAAGCGGTCCGACCCAGGCCGAGACATCCAGATCGCGCTCGCCGATCGCATGGTTGCTCACTCCGCGCGCATTCACCTGGCTGGACAGGCATTCTCCCGCATCGGCATAACGATGCAGCACGCCATCGACATGCGGCGTGTGCGCGACCCCCAGGCGGCGGCCGTCGGTGCTGGGTGACATCCAGCGATTGGGCGCGCCGATCGGCTCGCCGAGCGCCGCGACTTCGAGACGACCGTCCGTTGCGTGGGCGATCACGGCCAATTGCCCGCCCGCGGGGCCCGAGCGCACGGTGAGCAGGCCGCGACGCCCGCGCCACGCGATGGCCCCCGGTGCGATGTCCTCGAAGACATGCGGCGGCGGCAGTTCCAGTTGCGCAAGCGGCTCCAGGCGATGTTGCTCGAGCCAAAGCAGTGCCGCGGGTTCCACCGCGTCGCCCAGCACGCCGTGGCGGTAGCGCTTGGCGCTGGGCGTGCCGAAGACGGCGACATGACCGTTCGCATCGGAAGTGCTGCCGTCGGGGTCTCGAACTGCAGTGGTCGCGCATCGGGCAGCACCACAACGGCACTGCGTGCGGATTCAGCCCAGGTCGAACCGGTGGGGTCCAGGCGGACGACACGGTGCAGGCCAGCGGCGTCGGCCGCTACTGCGATGATTCCCAAAGCCAGCACCAGCAGCCCGGCCTGCGGCGCCAGCATCGGGCTGCGCGGCGTCTGCACGCGGCCGGCTTCGAGCACCCACAGCCCTCCGGCCGCGCTGCGGCCCACGATGCGGCCGTGGCCGCTTGCCAGCGGTACCGCCGGGTCCAGCCGGTTGCCGAGCGATTGCCAGCCGCCGGCCGCGGCCTGCCAGAGTTCGCCCGCCGTCGACACGCCCAGCAGCGCGCCGTCCGGCCCGCGGTGCAGCGTTGCCATGACCGTGGGCGCCTGCAGTGGCACGGCGGTGGCGGACGCACGCGACGCCGCGCACGCGCTGGTGCCGACCAGCGCCGTAGCCGCTGCGATGAAATCGCGCCGGGTCATCCTCATGTTCGGGAATCCGTCGCGGGTGCCGCGCCACCGCGCCGCACCGGAGCACGAACTCCTCGGCCGTCGTCGGATGCACGGCCACCGTGCGGTCGAAGTCGCGTTTGGTGGCGACGCAGGTCAGCGCAACGGCCAGACTCTGCACGATCTCCGGCGCATCAGCTCCGATCATGTGCACGCCGTGTAGGTGCGCTCGGAGCCGCCGGCAAAAGGCGTCTTCATCGGCCTGAAGTCCGATTCGAAGATGTCCACGGGCCCTTGGCTGAGCGCGGTGGCCTCGCTCAGGCGACGCGCCAGCGCCGCGGCCGGCAGCTCGCGTGTGAGTTCGCGCACGATATGCCGCAGTTGATGGATCTGGGCCTGGCGCCGCACGTGGCTGTTGACGCGGCTCGCGAACTGGATCGCCTTCTGCCGCGCGCTCACCTGCCGCATGCAGGGTTGACGACGGCGCAGAGTCCAGATGTCAACGCGACATCTGGCTGGATCTGATCTTGAGGGTTTTTTTGTTCTGCCACCTTGGACTGGGGCGCCGCAGTCGCGAACTACTTGCAGCCTGGACCCTGAAGGAGGCCCCTTCGGGTCGAGCTCGGGCCCTTGAAGATGTCAGCTGGTACGCTGAGGCGATCAAGGCGACTTGGCGCGGCCCACAGGACATCAGGGACCAGTACGCCAGCGCGAGCATCTGCGGCAACAACCGCGTCGTGTTCAACGTGGGCGGCAACAAGTACCGGCTGGTGGTCGAGGTGCAGTACCAGGCGGGCATCGATGCGGTCGTACTGCGCGTGCGTCCCGACGAACTTCACCCACACTGACGTGGAGACCGTGAATGACTATTAAAGCCGATCCGCAACGACGACGGACCCGGAAAGTGGGTCAGATTTCAACCGACGTTGACACGACGTGCCTTCCGGCGCCTGGAGAAGATCTTCCAGGCCGCGGAGGGGACCCCGCAGGCGGACGAGCGCGACGTGCTCGCCACGCTGATCGAAGCGTACGAGAACAAGCACTATGACTTCGGGCCCGCCGATCCGGTGGAGGCGATCAAGTTCCGCATGGAGCAGGACGGGTTGACGCCTCGCGATCTGGAGCCGTACATCGGGCAGAGCGGCCGCGTCTCCGAAGTGCTGAACCGGAGGCGCCCGCTGAGCCTGCGGATGGTCAAGAGGCTGCACGACGGGTTGAAGATCCCGTACGAGAGCCTTATGGCGGGGATTCGGTAGAGCGTCGGCAGGTGCAGAGAGTCGTAACGCGGGCTGCGCGAATCTTCACCGAACAGCAAGTATTGCCTTGTCGTCGAATTCGAGGGCGCTTCGCCAAGCTGACGATAAAGAATTGTCATGATAAGTGATGCGCGACAACTACTTACGGTATTTGATACGCCTTCACTTCGCGGGCACTCCAAGGGTTACGTCGAGGCCGTTGAATCGTTCACGAGCGACCCAGGAGTCGATAGTCCTCGATAGATCTCGATAGGTGAGTCTTCGCAGCACCGCCCGCAAACCCGCGCCGATGCTGGTGCCTGACAGGTTGACGGTAATAGTGACGGTAAAAGCCTGCGAGGAAGCGGCGAGCGCCTTGCGAATCAACAGCGTAGAAGGCTCGTTGACGATCGAGTGGGAGTGAGGGGACCAGGCAGCCCGTCGGGGCTGTCTCCAGCCTCGTCACGTCGCGCGGCGCGCAGCTCGCGAGATGGCGAAGGGCGTCGCGCGGGCGAAGCGCCTCACGAAGTGTTCGGTCTCACCTTGATCGTTTCCTTGCGTCTGGTTGCGGATCGGTGCTGGGACGCGCGTCAGGTCCTCCCTTGTAGATATGAAATTCCACGAGAAAGTGTCGGACACCTGCGCGGCGGGCAGAGCTGCGAGACTTCGATAAGCACCCGGCGGGTCACCGCGCGCACGACGGGACGGCACTGCAGTGACGTAGTCTGCGGCCCGTTGCCCGGATCGCGCCGGGCGAGCGTCACCCGCATCGGCGGTCATGACAGATCGCTTCTGTTATCATTGCTATCAGATTTCCTTGAGGAGCCGACATGCCTGACTTGCTCGTGCGCGGTGTCGATGAGGCGCTCGTCAAGGCGCTCAAGGAACGCGCTGGTGCCCACGGTCGAAGCGCCGAGGCGGAGCATCGGGAGATCCTGGCCCAGGCTCTCGCGCGCCCTCGCAAGCGCGCTCTGGCGGAGCTGCTGGCTTCGATTCCCGACGTCGGCACCGACGCGGACTTCGAGCGCGTCGAGTCCGAAGGGAAGGCGCCCCGTGTATTTGATTGACACGAACGTCATCAGCGAAGCCCGCAAGAAGTCCAGGGCGAACCCCGGCGTCATCGACTTCTTCCATCGCGTTGCGAGCGCGGGCGAGCCGGTCTATCTGTCGGTCATCACGATCGGCGAGCTTCGTCGCGGCGTCGAACTCATCCGGCTGCGCGGCGATGCCGAGCAGGCGGGCTTGTTAAAGAACTGGCTCTCCGCCGTGCTCGAGCAGTACGCGGACAAGGTGCTCGCCCTCGACGCCGACGCCGCGCAGGTGTGGGGGCGGCTCCGAGTCCCGAACCCCGAGCACGCCTTGGACAAGCAGATTGCGGCCACCGCGCTGGTGCACGATCTGACCGTGGTCACGCGCAATGCGGCGGACTTCGCAGGCACGGGCGTGAAGATCATGAACCCGTTCGTGGCGCCGGCGCCCCCGCAATGATGATGTCCATGGCGCTCGGTCGTGGAGCGCGGTGACGCCATTCCAGGCAAGCATCGCCTCGGCGAAGTTTGTCGGGGCGGCGCGCAGGACGACCGCATCGAAGTGAGGGCTGTGAGTGATCACCGAGCCGATCCGCAATGACGAGGATCTGCAACGCGCCTTCCGCCGCCTCGAGAGTTTCTTCCAGGCCGAGGAGGACAGCGCACAGGCCAGGGAGCGCGGCGTGCTCGTCACGCTGATCGAGGACTACGAGACCGAGCACCACGGCTTCGGCACGCTAACAGTGGCGACGTTTGAGCATCAAGCCAGACAACAACTTACCGAAGCTGTCGATGATTGTGGGAGAAAGTAGGGAGCGTTCCCGATCGATCCCCATCTCTCACCGGCGGCGACGACGGCCGCCAAAGGACGAGGAAAGGTCTTCAGGCCGGCCACGCCCGCATGCGAAACGCGTTCACGAGGAATTCGATGAGCGCTCGCACCTTCGGCGTCAGGTGCTTGCGGCTCGGGTAGATCGCGTAGACGCCGAGTTCGATCGACCGGTGCTCCGGCAGCACCTCGACCAGTGCGCCCGAGGCCAGGTGCGCACCGACCAGGAACGAAGGCTGCAGAACGAGGCCCTGGTGCTGGACGGCCGCGGCACAGCAGGTGTCGCCGCTGTTGGTGCGCATGCGCGGTGCGACCTCCACGCTGACCGGGCCTTGGGGCCCCTCGAACTCCCACTGCTCGCCCATGGACAGCAGGGTGTACGAAATCACTGCATGCCGCGCGATCTCCGAGGGATGTTCGGGCACCCCGTGCCGGCGCAGGTACTCCGGTGAGGCGCACAGAATCATCCGAGTCGATGTGAGCTGGCGGCTGACCAGCGACGACGCCTGCAGGCGCGCGATGCGCACAGCGAGGTCGTAGCCTTCGTCGACTAGATCGACCAGCCGGTCGGCTAGCGTGATGTGGCCGCGGGCGCGGCCGGCGGCGGCCTGCCTGCCGCCCGCACCACGCTGATCGGCTTTTCTCAAGGCGCCATCATGGCGCTCGAGTCGACGCAGCCGCCGCACGGTCCGATTGCGGGCCACGTGATCGATTGCGGGCAGGTTCGCGCAGCCGCCGCGCCAGGTGGCTGCAGGTACGATCGTGAACCTGATGCACGGCAAGCAGGACCGAGTAATGCCCATCGCCTTCGCCATGGAGGCCGAAGCTCAGTTGCGTCGGCTGGGAGCGCGATCGACACTCGACCGCTACCTTGGCCTCGGACACGGCATCGATGGGCGTGTGGTCGATGCTCTCGTCCGGCGGTTGGCCCAGG
Organism: Pseudomonadota bacterium; assembly: GCA_023389055.1. GTDB lineage: Bacteria > Pseudomonadota > Gammaproteobacteria > Burkholderiales > Burkholderiaceae_E > Zeimonas. Next base: position 149,307 of record JAEWFA010000035.1, read on the forward strand.
CACAGCCAGAGAACGGACGATGAACCCGACCCATGCCACACGGCTGCTTCTAGAAGATCATCGAACGACACTGTCGGACGGTATGGCGGCCGAGGTGGTGATGGCCGTCGGGGCGCGCGACATCACCGACGGAGTTTTTCGACACGATCCACCGAGCCCCGTCGAATTGGAGCAGGCCATCGACCGGATCGAGGACGCCCTCGCCGCTAGCGGCCTGCGTCATGCCGCGCGGGGCGAACTGCTGATCCGCGACCCCCGGCTCTGCGCGCTGCTGGGCCTGCAGGCGAGTGGCGAGCGGCGGACTTGCGACGAGGTGGAAGACATGTTCGGGCGCCTCGTCTCGGTCTCGCTGGGCCAGCCGGCAGCGCTGGCGGGCGTAGCCGGCGCCGGCGACACCGCGGCGGCACTGCTGATCCTTCGGGAATGCATGCATCACCTGGGATTTGACGGCGTACGGTATGCGGCCGACTGACAGGCATCGCTCACCTTCACCGCCGGCCATCAAGGACCATGACTGCACCTCGCCCGCTGGAGAAGTACCTCGCGGTGCTGTCGAGCAAGTGGTCCGCATCGTCTCGGTTCTGTGGAGCGTGGCGGGCCGCGCCGCTTCGCGAACCTGCAGCGCGCGCTCGAGGGCGTCTCCGCCAAGTATTGACGGACAAGCTGCGCATGCTCGAACGTGAGGGCATCGTTCAGCGCGTCGAAGTCTCAAGCAACGGGACGCAGGTCGAGTACTCGATCACATAGCCGCCGTAGTGCCGCACCGGCGAGCAGTCGGGCATCGGGGCGGGCAATGGCGGCGCCAGATCCCTGAAGTCGTCGTCGCCGTGCACCGGCTGGCCGCCGAGCAGCGTCAGCATGGACGTGATGTCCTGGATCTCGGCCTCGGGCACCGAGAAATAATCGGCCGACAGGACGGCGAGGTCGGCGAGCTGCCCGACCTCCTCTTGTCCGACGCTCGCCGAGTCCATGCGATGCGGCACAGGCAACCGCGATCGTCAGACCGGAAGCGGTGGCGCAGCGACTGGCCGGTGTCGGCGGTAGCGTGGGCTCGCTACTTGACCATGCCGAACGGATCGGGCACGACGTGCTGGTTGGCGTTGTTCCAGAAGTTCTGCAGCACGAACCCGTACTCGGGCAGGTTGTGGATGAACGGTGCCAGCATGTCGTTGGCCGTCGGCAGCTTCCAGTCGGCCTGCAGCTCACAGGCAAGCGCGAAGGCCGTCGCGAGCTCCGCTCCGGCGCTGGCCATCCGCGACATCGCGCACTGCGCCTCGTAGGCGTTCCACGCACCGCAGGCGTCGACGACCGGGAAGACCTTGTATCCGTCCTGCAGCATCGACAACGTCGGGAAGGTGCAGCAGGTGCCGATGGTCACCCCCGAGATGATCACGTGCCGGCGACCGGTCGCCTGCACCAGGTCTTCGAACGCCTTGCGGAAGGTCGGATCCTCGTAGCAGTTGATGATGCCGGTGCGCCGGTAGATCGGCTGATCGGCGAACAGTTCCTTCAGTTCGAGCTGTCGACCTGTTCGAGCGCAGGCGACACCTTCTCCAGAAATCGGACCGCGCCGGCAGCGGCCGATGCCGGGTCTTTCCTCGCCACCTTCTGGATCTCGGCGCTGGCTTCCCTGACCCGCTGCACGGCCGGCTGCGAGCGCCAGCCGAAGGCGTGCCGGCGAAAACGCGGCGCGAACGCCCACTTGTGTGCAGCAGGTTTGGTCATCGACAATCACGCTTGTCGTTAATCACGCGAAGCGTTATTATTCTGCCCGTGGCGATCCGGACGTTCAAGTGCGCCGACACCGAAGCGCTGTTCCGGCTGCGGCGAGTGGCGCGCTTCGCCAATATCGAGCGCCCGGCGCTGCGCAAGCTGAAGCAGCTGGACCTCGCGCGCCGCATTGATGACCTGCGCGCGCCGCCGGCCAACCGGCTCGAGCAGCTGAAGGGCGATCGCGTCGGCCGGTGGAGCCTGCGGGTGAATGACCAGTTCCGCATCTGCTTCCGCTGGATGGGAAGCGACGCCGAAGACGTCGAGATCGTGGACTATCCCTGAGGCAAAACGAGATGAGCAGGAAACGCAAGCCGGTTTCGCCCGGCGAGATGCTCGCCGAGGAGTTCCTCAAGCCCTTGGGCATGAGCAATTACCGGCTGGCGAAGGAGATCGGTGTGCCCGCGCAGCGCATCGGCGAAATCGTCGCCGGCAAGCGCGCCATCACCGCGGACACCGATCTGCGGCTGTGCCGCTTCTTCGGACTCTCGGACGGCTGGTGGCTGCGCCTGCAGGCCGACTTCGATACTGAGGTCGCGAAGGCGAGCTTGGCGAAGACGCTTGCGAAGATCAGGCCGTGGAAGGAAGCAATGGAGGAGACGGCGGATGCGCGCTGAGCGCGCCGCCCGTTCGGCGGCGTCGTGACGGTAAGAAGTCTGCCGTAAAGGTCTGCTCACGCCTTCGGGGAACGCATGCGAGGACGCGATAGACCTCGATAGATCTCGCAAGCTGGCCATTGTGGAAGTGCCGACTGTCCTCCAAGCCAGACAGGGACTTACCGAAGCTGTTGATGATCGAGTGGGAGCAGGCGCTTCGGCGTCGACGGCCGGGCACCGGTCGTTTTCCCCCATCCATAGACGCGCCTGACACCCGTCCGTGCGCAACGAATCCGTCGCTGCGCTCGCGGTCTTCGATTTTCTGCTGTCCGCCGCGCTGCAATTCGTCTAGATTCCTCGATACGAGCCCGCACGTCGCACGCGTCGCTCGCGGGAACACCGCTTCCGCCCCGCCGGCGCTGGAGGGCCCGCCATGGCCGATGAAGACACCGGGTTGCCACCGCTCGAGATTCCCTGGAAGCTCGCCGCAACCACGCAGCCGCTCGTCGCCGGCGAACCCGACGAGACGGCCCTCTCGCTCTTCTTCTTCGAGCCCGCCGAGGAGGACCTCCCCGAGGGCGTCGAGCCCGACGAACGCCTCGTCTACCTGAAGTTCAGCGCGTCGGTGTCGCCGGTCGCGTTCCCGCCCGGCACGCCGCCCGGCTCCGGCGGTGCGCTCGGTGCAGGCGTGCCGTGCTTTCACCTGCAGCTCGACCTGAAGGTGCGCAAGGCGAGCGGCGAGCTGGGCACGATCCGACCGTACTTCCACGCCGCCGCGCCGCTGTTCCGCCGGACGCTGCAGACCGGGGTCGTCGGCGTCGACGTCTTCGAGGGCGAGTCGGAAGGCCAGTGGATGGGCAAGAGTCGCAGCCAGATGTACGAGTCGTCGAAGACGCACTCGAGCACGACGTCGGCGAGCGTGAGCGTCGGTGCGAGCGTGCCGCTCGGTCCGGTGAGCCTGGGAGCGAGCGGATCGGTGCGCACGACGACGACCGACGTCGCCGGTCGCCGCGAGGGCACGCAGGCGATCGACCAGACGACGCGCGAGGCATCCGAGGAGCGGCGCGAGCTCGTGAGCCACCACACGCGTGTCGAGAACGTGCTGACGCTGTTGAGCGCGAAGTACGTCGGGACGCCGCACCTGCGCTTTTCGCTGTCTCCGGCGCCGATGACCTTGCTCTCCGTGGACCCGTCCGATCCGAACCTGTGGTTCAGCCAGCTGCTGGCGCGCCGCTCGTCGGGCATCGAGGGCATCCAGGAATTCACCGCAGTGGTCGTCGTTCCTCGCGGCGAGAACTTCTGCGTGAACGCGCGCCTGCGGCGCGTCTGCGTGCTCGACGCGCCGCCCGGCCCGCTCGAATTCGACGAGCCGTTCAACCTGCAGCTGCACCTCGGTCGCGTGCTCGACTATCTCGATCGCGCGTACCCGCCCGGCACCCCGCTCGAGGAGTTCGACGTCGACCTCATCGGCGCGCTGCCGTCGCCCGACGACTTCACCCGCCCGGTGCTGAGGAACTTCTCGGTGGCGGGTTTCCTGATGATTGCCGACGTCACCTCGCCGACGCCACTGCCGTTTCCCGGATCGGTGAAGAACGCCAGCGTGAACTACAAGATGCACCTGGAGCTGTGGCTCGAGACGCTGCGCGACGAGTACGAACGCGAGGTGGCGCGCTCGCCGCTCGAACGTGGCGTGCTCCTCGGCGAGGAGCGCTTTCTCGATACGTGCTTCGCCTTCGGCACTGCGAACGGGGGCCTTGCGGTGAGCGCAAGCACCGCCCAGGTCGGCCCGCTGCAGCGCATCGTGGTCGATCCGCACGACTTCGACATCGGTGGCGTCACCGCTGCGGCGAGCTCGGCACGAAAGACGACGCGCGAACGCGCGTACGAGGCCGTGACGCGCTGGAATCTGCTCGAGAGTCGCCTGGCCACGCTTCTCTCGAACCGGTTGCGCCAGCCGCGCGAAAAGCGCTTCAGCTTCGATGCGGCCGTCGTCGAAGTGCTCATTGAAATGTGGGCGCGCCTGCCGGCGAACGACCCCGGCAATCTCGGGTTCGACGATGCCATCGACGCGTTGCGCCTCGACGAGCGGCAGCGTCGGCTGCTGGAGAGCGCGGGCGCGCGCGACCTGCGCGGCATCGCCGAGGCGATCCGCAGCACGCGCATCATCGAACGCTACAACCGGAATGCGGAGGAGCGGCGAAAGCTTCACCGGGAAGAGAAGCGCGCCGGCCCCGCTCCGCAGACCGTGTCGTGGCCTCTGTCCGGAAAGGACGCGGCGGCGATGCGCAAGGCGATCGGCGACGGCCTCGAGCGCCAGCGCGAGCGCCTGGAGGCCGTGCCCGAATCGGAGGCAGGGCCAGCCTCGGCCCGAGGGGCAGGGGCGACCGGTTCCGGGCGCGCGAAGCCGACCGCCCGCTCGTCGAAAGCGCGACCCCGAGGCTCCCGCTAGCCGTCGGGTGCGTTGCGACCATGGCCCCGCGCCCACGGGTCTTCAACCGCCTCGCCCTCGGCCCCGTCGTGGGCCACACGGACGAAACGACGACGCGCGTCTGGATCCAGGTCTTCGACGACCCGGGAAACTACAAGCTGCGGGTGTACGGCGCGGGGCTCTTCGACTTCGCCAGCACCGAGGGGCCGGCGCTCGAGTTCCGCACCGCGATCGCCGTCGCCGACGGACTGCTGCCCGATACGCGCTATCGCTACAGCGTCGTTCGTCTCGGTCGCGTCGTTTCGGGCACCCGCGCGTCGTTCCGCACGATGCCCGGTCGCGGCTCGATGGCGAACATCCTCTTCTGCGCGATCTCCTGCAGCAAGCACGTCCAGGAGGGCGCGTGGACCCAGTTTGCCGCATTCGTCAAGGAGGCGAAGCCGCACTTCATCCTGATGATGGGCGACCAGGTCTACGTCGACGAGGACACGCCGAACGTCTTCAACGAGCACTTCGCCTCGCGCCCGGCTGCACGGCGCGCGGCGCTCGTCGAGAAATACGCGCTGACGTGGAGCCGCAAGGTGGTGCGCGAGGTCCTCGCCAATTTCCCGTGCTACATGATGTGGGACGATCACGACATCCGCGACGGCTGGGGGTCGGTGGCCTCGGACAGTCCGACGCTTCTCGCGCGCTTTCCGCGCGGCAAGGAAATCTACGCCCGGCACAACGCGTTCTTCGAAGACTGCCGCGATGTCTATTGGCACTTCCAGGCGTGCCACAACCCCGCGTTCGTTCCCGGAGAAACGCCGCCGAACATCGTCACCGGCCCGCCGTTGCCGGGCGAGCGCCGCGCGATGCCGTTCGCGTTCCGCTGCGGGCGAATCGTCGTCCTCGTGCTCGATACCCGCGGGGCGCGCGACGTCTTCCGACCCTCGGCCGAACTGCCCATCCTCGGCGCCGACCAGTGGGCGTTCATCGATGACGTCTTCGCCAGTCTCGATCCCGACGTCGAGGCGCTCGCCATCGTCACGCCCACGCCGATCGCGTCGATGGACCCGGACGGCCAGGTGCAACGCCTTCTCGGCGACCGCACCGACGACGTCGAGAAGTTCAAGCGGGGGAACGCGGAGGGTGTGCTGGAACTGAAGTCGGGCGGCAACAGCGAGATCCCGATCACGATTGCCAACGTGCACCTTTCGCGCATCACCGGGGTGCCGCTGAACCTCGGTACGTTCATGCTCTCGAAGCTCGACGAGGCGCGCGACCAGTGGTCGCACAAGTTCTCCCGAGGCGAGCAGATGGCGCTGCTGCGGCGGGCGGGAGCGGCGCGACGCGCCAACGCGGCGCCGGGGCCCGGTCGCACGCTCCTCTTCCTGTCGGGCGACATTCACGTCGGGTGCATCTTCGACATCACGTCGTTGAATCCTCCTTTCAAGGCCGTGTCGCTCACCTCGTCGGGCATCAGCGCCCTGGAGGACACGGCGGTGGTGGTCGGCACCTTCCTCGACGAGAAGGCGCCGCTCGGCGGCGGATTCACTTCGACGCTGCGCGACGTGGTGCGCGATTTCAACTTCGGCGTGGTGCAGATGGTGCCGACGGGCAGCGGTGCCGAGATCACGCCGGCGATCGCGCACGAGGGCAACGCGTGGGCGGTGGGAGTGGATCTGAAGGACGTCCTGTAGGCGTGTACGTCGAACACGAACTGCGGCAGCGCGTAGCCGATGAGGCGAAAGGAGAAACCCATGAAGAACGAGCTCGATTCGCGCCTCTCGATGCTGGAGGCGATGATGACGATCCGCGCCTACGAGCAGAAGCTCGCCGCGATCAACGCCCAGACCGGTGCGGCGGGCACCTGCACCTCCGTGGGACAGGAGGCCGGCGCAGTCGGCGTGGTGCGTGCGCTGGAACCGCGCGATCACATCCTGACCAATCACCGCAGTGCCGGCCACCTGCTGGCGCGCGGCGCGGACCCGGGCCGGATGATGGCCGAGGTGCTCGGCCGCGTCGATGGTTACTGCAAGGGCAAGAGCGGTTCGCTGCACATTTCGGTGAAGGACCTCGGCGTCGTGCTGACTTCGACGATCGTCGGCGGCGAACTGTCGATGGTGACCGGCGTCGCGCTGGCGCAGAAGATGGGGCAGGGAGAGCCCGGCGGCATCGTCGCCACCTTCTTCGGCGACGGCGCCGCCTGCGAGGGCGTCTTTCACGAGTCGATGAACCTCGCCGCCCAATGGCAGCTGCCGATCCTCTATGTCTGCGAGAACAATCAGTGGCAGGCGTTCGTGCGTCGCGACGAGACGATGCCGATCGAACACATCCGAACCTGGGCGGCGGCGCACGCGGTCGAATCGGTGACCGTCGACGGCAACGACGTCGAGGCGGTTCACGCGGCTGCGCTACGGGCGGTGTCAACGATACGCGCCACCGGAAAGCCGTACTTCCTGGAGCTCGACACGTACCGGCTGCGCGGTCACTTCGAGCCGGACGACCAGAGCTACGTCGATCCCGCCGAACTCGATGCGCGGCGCGCGCGCGACCCGATCCGCGTGCTCTCCGAGAGACTGACCGCGGACGGCGTCACGCAGCACGGCGAGATCGAGCACCTGCGACAGCGGGTCGACGCGACAATCGAAGCCGCCGCCGTCTTCGCCAACGCGTCGGCCTGGCCCGACGTACGCGAGTTGACCACCGACGTCTACGCCTGAATGGGCGCCGAGGAGCCGCCATGTCACGGATCACCGCAAGCGATGCGATCGGCCAGGCGCTGGCCGAGGAGATGAGGCGCGATTCACGCGTGCTGGTCTTCGGCGAAGGCGTCGCGACCAAACGCAAGGACCTGCTGCACGCGTTCGGTGCCGAGCGCGTGCGCAACACGCCCATGGCCGAAGCGATCATCGCCGGCACCGCGGTCGGTGCCGCGGCCAGCGGGCTGCGGCCGGTAGTCGACCTGCTGTTCGCGCCGTTTCTCACCTACTCGATGGACGCGATCGTCAACAGCGCCGGCAAGCTGCGATACCTTTCCGGCGGCCAGTTCGAGTTCCCGATGGTGGTGCTGGCGATGACCGGCGCCGGCTGGGCCGTTGGCGGGCAGCACAACCACAATCTCGAGGCGATGTTCGTCCACGCTCCCGGATTGAAGGTCGCGATGCCGGGCAACGCGGCCGATTTCAAGGGGCTGCTGAAGGCGGCGATCCGCGACGACAACCCGGTGTTGTTCTTCATGGACATCGCGCTGGCGACGACGCCCGGCGAGGTGCCCGACGGCGATGATCTGGTCGTGCCGCTCGGCAAGGCGGCGGTGTTGCGCGAAGGCAGCGACGTGACGCTGGTCTCGTATGCCAAGACGGTCGGAACCTGCGAGGCCGCGGCGACCGCGTTGGCGGAGCAGGGCGTCAGCGCCGAGGTGATCGACCTGCGCACGCTCAAGCCGCTGGACCGCGATACCGTGCTGGCGTCGGTTCGCAAGACCGGTCGGCTCGTGGTCGTTCACGAAGCGAGCGGGCTGTGCGGCGTCGCGGCCGAGGTCGCCGCCCTGGCTGCCGAGCACGCGTTCGTTGCGCTGAAGGCGCCGGTGCGCCGCCTCACCGGACCCGACGCACCCGCCGCTTCGTCCTGGGTGCTCGAGCAGGCGGCGGTGCCGACTGCGGAGGCGGTGCGCGAAGCGGTGCTGGGGATGGTGGGCGAGCGAGCCGCAGCGTGATTTCGAACTGTTTATGATCGCGTGGCGGCAGGGGTGTTGCGGGGGGCCCCGGAGCCACCGCGCGACACTGCGCGCCGCATTGGTCCACCATAGAAGCGATACACGATGAGCGAATCGTTCCGGGCATATTCCCGTCCGTCTTCCGGCAGCAAGGTCGTCACGCCGCAGGGCACCGTCGCGGTTCTCGACGGCATCAAGCCGAATGCGTTGAGCGATGTCCCCGACGTGGGCGGCAAGCCCGCGTGGCTGCGCGTGCGCGTGCCCAGTGGCGCGAAGTACCAGGCGATCATGGACATCGTGCGTTCGCACAAGCTGTCCACGGTGTGCGCGGAGTCGAAGTGCCCGAACATCGCCGAATGCTGGGGTCGCGGCACCGCCACGCTGATGCTCATGGGATCGGTGTGCACGCGTGCCTGCCGGTTCTGCTCGGTCGATACCGGAAATCCGAAGGGCTGGCTCGATCCGATGGAGCCGGCCAACGTGGCCGACGCGGTGGCATTGATGGGGCTGCGGTACGTGGTGCTGACCTCGGTCGATCGCGACGATCTGCCCGACCTGGGTGCCGGCCATTACGCTGCATGCGTTGCCGCGATTCACGAACGGATGCCGCAGACCGCCGTGGAGGCGTTGACGCCCGACTTCCAGGGCCGGCACGAACTGGTGGCCAAGGTGCTCGATGCAGGCCTTGCCACCTATGCACAGAACCTGGAAACGGTAAGGCGCCTGACACATCCGGTGCGCGATCCGCGTGCCGGTTACGAGCAGACTCTCGACGTGCTGAAATTCGCCAAGCGCTGCGCGCCGCGGACGGTCACGAAGACCAGCCTGATGCTCGGCCTGGGCGAAACGGACGCCGAGATCGACGAGGCGCTCGACGACATCCGCGCCGCCGACGTCGACGTGGTCACCATGGGCCAGTACATGCGCCCGACGCGCAACCACCTGCCGGTGGCGCGCTACGTCACGCCGGAGGAGTTTCGCAACTACCGCGAGATGGCGCTGGCCAGGGGTTTTCTCGAGGTCGTCGCGGGCCCGCTGGTGCGTTCGAGTTACCGCGCCGAGCGCGTGCTCGAACACAACAACGTGGGCCTGGACGAATCGGTGCTGCAGGGGATCCGCGATTCGGCGGCCGCGTCGATGCGCTGCTGATTCCGGGGCGCCGTGTCGGCACGACGGGATCAGCCCAGCCAGCGGCGCAGTTGCGCGTAGACCTCGGCGTGTCCCAGCAGGTCGAGATGGCCCATCCGTGTCCCCACCCATTGCCGCCCTGGGTCGAAGGCGAGCGTGCGGCTCGCATCGACGTGCCGGCCGAGCGCGCTCGCCACCGGCACGAGGCCGTCGCCCAGCAGGCGGTCCTTGCGGTCACCTGCGCGCGCTCCGGTGGTGGCCGCCACTGCGAAGCAGCGAACGCCGGCGGGCAGCGGCAGGGGCCGGCGACGGTCGCCGGTGCGCGCGAAGCGGTCGTGGCCGTCCCAGTCCTCGTCGAGCAGGTTGCCGTGGCGCAGGTCCGTGATGCCGGCGCTGCGCACCTTGCCCAGCCGCGCCAGCGGCGCGGCGTACGGCGTCATGCCGAGCGTTACGTGGAACCAGTTCCCGGCGCGCTCGAGCGGTGCGCCGTGGTGCGGTGTCCCCAGGAAGACGAGGTCGTCGACGCGCGCGGGCCACTGCAGCCCGGCTTCGCTCGCCTGGTGCAGCGCGCTGCGCGCCACGAGGCCGCCCATGCTGTGTCCTATCAGTACCAGCCGCTGCAACGGCTGCGGCCATTGTTCGACCAGGCGTTGCATCAACAGCGCCAATGCAGCGCCGTTGGTCGAGATGTGCAGCCCGCTGTTGTAGTGCAGATAGACCGGCGTGTAGCCGAGGTCGCGCTGCAACGCGGCGCCGTGATCGTGTCCGGCACGCATCCACTGCAGGTCGCTCATGCACAGGCCGTGCAGCAACACGACGAGCTTCGATGTGGCGTCGGGCAGCGCGTCGGACAGCGCCTCGCGCTCGAGCGTCAGTGCGCGGCCGCCACTGCGAAACGAAATCTCGATCGAGAGCGGGTTGCCGGTCGCCGCGAGGTGATCGCCGAGCACACCGTTGAGAGCCGCGACGATCGCTTCGCGCTCGGGGGTCGGATCACTCGCGGGCAAGGCCTGTCCGACCCGCGCGAGCAATGCGTCGACGCTGCCGCCGACCAGCCGCGTGACGCCGCGCACGCTCTTGTAGACGAGCCCGCCGATGCCGCGCACGCGGCCCTCGGGCGACGCGGGGCGAACGAACGGCACGCGCACGACTCGTTCGTGCATCGCCTCGACGAGGTCGGCGAGGCCGGCGGTAGCGTCGGTGGCCAGGCGCGCGGCGCCTCGCAGGTCGGCCGGGCGGATCGAGGTGCGGGACTTCATTCGTGGCCGAAAGGTACTCAGCGACTTCGCAAGGTCTCCAGCGCCACCGCATAGCCCTCGGCGCGATGCAGGCGGACCGTCCGCGCAGAGAAATCGAAGTGTAGCGACGCGGCCTTCGGGTTGCTTGCGCTGCGCGTGAACCGGACGATCTGCGTCGCAGCGCCGTCGCCCATCAACCGGATGTATTCCGGTTGATACCGGATCCGGGCGACTTCGGCCGGTTCGAGACGTTCGAGGATCCGGTCGACCAGTCTTCGATAGGCCGCGACTTTCTCGCGCTGGTGCAGGTCGTTGCGCACCCGCTCGGAATAGACGATCTCGTCGCGGCGCAGCAGCACCTCCATGATGTTCTCGGGCAACGGGCTCGTGCCCGAAAAAAGGTCCACGATGAACACGCGCTTGCCGTCCGGACCGCAACGTTCGTTCACCAGGTCGAGCGGCGAGTTGCTGACGATTCCGCCGTCCCAGTACGCCTTGTCGCCGATGACGGTCCACGGAAATCCCGGCGGCAGGCTGCCGCTTGCGAGGATGTGGTCGGCGGTGACCTCGTCGACGTAGCTGTCGAAGACCTCGAGCCGTGCAGTCCGGACGTCGACCGCGCTGATCAACAGGCGCACCGGGCTCGTTGCGAGCGCTGCGAAATCCACGTACTTCGCGAGCAACTCCCGCATCGGCGCGATGTCGTAGTAGCTGGTCCAGTTCGCCGGCAGATCCGGCATCGTGCCGGCGGAAGGGATCCAGCGCGGCGTGAAGAACCCCGGGACGCCGAAGGTCAGGATCTGCAGGGCCATCGCGGCGTGCTCCCCACAGGGCAGCGGCAGCGGTGCGATCGCCACCGACAGGTCGTCCCAGAAAGCTTCGAGCGCCTGCGTCGCATGCCGGGGATTGCTTGCGATGATCGCGCCGTTGTAGGCGCCGATCGACACCCCGGCGACGATGTCCGGGAAGATCTGCGCTTCCTCGAGCGCCTTGACCACACCGCATTCGAAGGCGCCCAGCGCACCGCCTCCCTGCAGGATCAGCGCCGTCTGCGGCGGAATCCGGTCGAGGGCGAACGACGAATCGCGCAGCCGATCCTTGAATGTCGCCACGTTCATCCGGTGCCGGATCATTCCCTCGACCAGCCGCGTCTCGTCGACCGGTCGGTCGATCGAGAAGAGCGCGCGCGGCACGTCGTCGCGCAGATAGAAGAGCGCGAAGGATCCGGCATCCAGGTCGCCGCGCTCGATCCACTCCCGTCCTTCGTCGGTGGCGCCGAGGACGTTGAATCCGATCTCGCCGATCTCGCCGAAGAAATACGAAACCTCGTCATAAGGCAATCGGCGCCCCAGCATGTTCCTGGCGGCCAGGCGCCCCTGTTTCAGCGCGTTGTCCCAGTGCTCGATATGGCGGCGCCGGGCGAATACCGGATCCTGGAAGCTCGTCACGTCGCCGGCGGCGAAGACGTCGGGCACGCTTGTCGCCAGCAGCGCGTCGACGACGATGCGCCCTTCGTCCAGCGCGATGCCGCTGTCGTGCAGGAACGCCGACGCCGGCGCCACACCGATGCACGCGACGACGAGATCGCACGGCAGGCGCCGACCGGACACGGTCTCGACCTCTTCGACCCGATCGTCGCGACCATGGAACACGGCAACGCCGTCCTCGCGCATCACGCGGACGCCTCGGCTCGCCGCATGGCGCTCGAAGTGCGCCGACAGGAACGGCGCCATCAGGTAGGGAAGAAGCGCGGGCCCGCGTTCGACGAGGGTCACGTCGAGTCCGATGTCGGCGAGCGCCACCGCGACTTCCAAGCCGAGAAAGCTGCCGCCTAGCACAACGGCGCGTCGCGCACCGACGGCGGCCTCGCGGATCGCCTGCGCCTCGGGCTGCGTATGCAGCGTGTAGATTCCCGCCAGCGCGGATCCGGGCACGAGAGGCCGCTTCGGCACCGCGCCCGTGGCGATCAGAAGCCGGCCGTATTCGATGCGCTCGCCGGCTTCGGTGGTGACCTCGTGCTTCGCCGGATCGACCGCGGCGATGCGGCTGCCGAGTTGAAGGTCGATCGCGTGGTCGCGATAGAACGCCGGCGGATTGATGTAGATCCGCGATTCGGCTCCAGCGTCGCGCAGCACCTGCTTGGACAGCGGTGGCCGATGGTACGGCGGCACCGTCTCGTCCGACACGATCAGGATCGAGCCCGGTGCCTGTTCCGCTCGCAACGTCTCTGCGGCGGTGGTGCTGGCCAGTCCGCCGCCCAGCAGCAGGAAGTCGGCATATCCGGGTGTCGGACGGCTCCTTCGCGCGCGCGCAGCGGCGCCGGCTCTCACCTCGACTCCGGCATTCCGAGCGAGGCGGTTCGCCAACCGGTCAGCATTGGCTCTTCTCGCGCTCGAGCAAGGCGCGCTTGCGCTGCACGCCCCAGCGGTACCCGGACAGGTCGCCGTCTTGCCGAACGATCCGATGGCACGGTATGGCGACCGCGATCCGGTTCGCCGCGCACGCAGCACCGACGGCGCGCGCGGCGCGCGGCGCTCCGATGCGCTCGGCGAGTTGCGCGTAGCTGAGCGTCTGGCCGGGCGGGATCGTGCGCAGCGCCTGCCAGACGCGTTGCTGGAATGCGGTTCCGCGCACGTCGAGCGGAAGATCGAGCCCGAGCTGCGGCGCCTCGACGAAGCCGACGACCTGCGCGACGGTGTGTTCGAAGGCAGCGTCGCCGCCGACCAGTCGAGCGCGGGAAAACTGATCCTGCAGTTCGTGCACGAGCGTCTGCGGGTCGTCGCCCAACAGGATCGCGCAGACGCCGCGCCTGCTTTGCGCGACCACGATCGCACCGAGCGAACACTGGCCGGCGGCGAAACGGATCTCGGTGTCGCGACCGCCATCGCGCCACGTGCTCGGCGGCATGCCCAGCAATGCGTCGGACGATTCGTAGAGGCGGCTGCTCGAGCCGAAGCCTGCCGCGTGAAGCGCGTCGGTGACGCTGGCGCAATCGCCCAGCGCTGCGCGCAGGCGGCGCGCCCGATGCGCGGCTGCATATGCCTTCGGCGTGAGCCCCACGGTCGCCTTGAAGATGCGGTGGAAGTGGTGCCGGCTCAGCCCGGCATCGGCGGCGAGCGTGCCGAGGTCCGGAGCGACATCGGCCGCTTCGATGCGCCGACACGACTCGGCGACGCGTGCCGACCATTCGGCGGCGCGCGTCGCGCGCCTTCCCCGACTGGCAGGCGAGGGCGACGGCGCACGGGCAACCGGGGCGGGCACAATGGATTGCGGATCGAACGCAAACGGCTTCATCGTCGGCTCCATCGCGTCATCATCGATTCACGACGATAGAGCGCAGCGCACCTCGGCGCACTCCGTTTCTTGCGCTTCCCGATCGGCGGGCCCCGCGTTGACGAGCCATGGCGAAGCGTTCCTAGCTTCCTCGGCCGATCAGCTCGAGCACTGTCTCCGGCGGGCGGCACAGCCGCGCGCCCTTCGGCGAGACGACGATCGGACGCTCGATGAGGATCGGGTTGGCCGTCATCAGGTCGAGCAACTGGTCGTCGCTCCACTTCGCGTCGTCCAGTTGCAGTTCGGCGTACGGCGGCGCCTTGCGGCGCAGGATGCTGCGAACGGGCGCATGCATTTGCGCGACGAGACGCGCGAGTGTCGCACGATCCGGCGGCGTCTTCAGGTACTCCACGATCTGCGGTTCGACGCCGTTCTCACGCAGCATCCCCAACACCTTTCGGGAAGTGCTGCACGACGGGTTGTGATAAATCGTCACGTTCATATTGATTCCTGCGTCGACCTGCTTGGTGCCTTCCAGCATACCGGCAACGGGGTCACCCTCCGGCCGGTGCTAGCATCGCCGACGACATGTCTGCGCCGTCATTCTCCGTCTTCGACACTGCGATCGGGCGTTGCGCGATCGCATGGAACGAGAAGGGGATCGTGCGCCTGCAGTTGCCCGAGGCAAGCGACGCGCTCACCTGTGCCCGCCTTCTTCGGCACTTGCCCGACGCGACGCAGGGAGAGCCGCCCGATTCCGTGCAACGCGCGACCGAGCGCATTGCCGCGCTGCTGGCCGGCGCGAACGACGACCTGACCGACCTGGTGCTCGACCTCGAAGACGTGCCCGCGTTCCCGCGGCGCGTCTACGAACTGGTGCGCTCGATCGGCCCCGGGCGGACGATCACCTACGGGGAGGTGGCCGAGCGACTCGGCGAGCCCGGCGCTGCGCGCGCTGTCGGGCAGGCTCTCGGGGAGAACCCCTTCGCGCCGGTGGTTCCGTGCCACCGCGTGCTCGCCGCCGGCGGTCGCTCCGGGGGCTTCTCTGCCGCGGGCGGCGTGTCGACCAAGCTGCGCATGCTCGAGATCGAGAAGGCGCGAATCGGCGATGCGCCGGGGCTGTTCGACGGGCTTGCGCCGCAGCCGGCTGCCGTCGCGGTCGCCGCGCCGAGTACGCCCGACGACTTCGGTCCGATCGACGAATCGATGATGCGCCTGGCGCTCGAGCAGGCAACCTGCGCGATGCAGCGAGGCGAAGTGCCGGTGGGCGCAGTAATCGTGCGCGGCTCGGAAGTGCTCGGCGTCGGCTTCAACCAGCCGATCGGCGCGCACGACCCGAGCGCGCACGCGGAAATCACGGCAATGCGCGCGGCTTCGGCAACGCTGGGCAATTACCGGCTCGTCGACTGCGACCTGTACGTCACACTGGAGCCTTGCGCGATGTGCGCCGGGGCGATCCAGCATGCGCGCATCGCCCGCGTCGTCTACGGTGCGGCCGATCCGAAGACCGGCGCCTGCGGCAGCGTCGTCGACCTGTTCGCCGAGCCGCGCCTGAACCATCACGCACGCGTGCGTGGCGGCGTCATGGCGAAGGCGTGCGGCGCAATGCTCTCGTCATTCTTCGCCGATCGCCGACGGCGCTGAATCCGCCTCGTACCGGGTTTCCCCCTTGCTGCCTACCGGTTTCGTGGGCGGCCCCAGCGGTGCGCCCGGCTTCATCGAGGAGGAACGATCCATGGCACGCAATCCCTACGACGACGAGCATCGCGGTCCCGAGTCACGCCCGCGCGACAGCCGGCGTCAGTCACCCTATCCCGGCGAATACGCCGACGACCTGGACGAGGGCCGTTTCCAGGCACACCCGATGCAGCGCGCAGGTAGCGGCTTTTCGCAATCGGCACCGCAACCGCGCGGGTCGCGCTACGGCGAGGGACGTCGTTATGCGACCGAGTACCCGGCTGCACGCGGATACGGGGCGACCGGTTCGCCATTCGACGCGCAGCAGCGCGCGCGCAACCGCGGGCCGCGCAACTGGCAGCGCTCCGACGAACGCATTCGCGAGGACGTCTGCGAACGGCTCGCCTCGCTCGACGACGTCGACGTCTCCGACGTGAGCGTTTCGGTGGAACAGGGCAAGGTCGTGTTGACCGGCAGCGTGGTGCAGCGAGGCGACAAGCATCGCATCGAGGACGTGGCCGACGACAGCATCGGCGTGCGCGAGGTCGACAACCAGATCCGCGTTCGTCGCGACGACTCGCGCAGCTCCGGCGGATTCTGGGGACAACTGTTCGGCTTCGAACCCGGCGCGAAGGCGCGCGACGTGATGACGCGCGAGGTCGTCACGGTTTCTCCCGGCGACAGCGTGCAGCGTGCCGCGCAGCTGATGAAGGACGCCGACGTGGGCTCGGTGCCGGTGTGCGACGGCCAGCGACTCCAGGGGATGGTCACCGATCGCGACATCGCGGTGCGCGTCGTCGCTGCCGGTCTGCCGGTCGACAGGACGCAGGTCTCGCAGGCGATGACCTCCGGCGTGTTCTGGTGCTACGAGGACGACGATGTCGCCGACGTCCTCGACAAGATGGGCGACCAGCAGGTGCGCCGCATCCCGGTGGTCGATCGCGACCACAAGCTGACCGGGATCATCTCGCTGGGCGACATGGCGGTACAGCGCTCGGGCGATCAGGTCCAGGATGCGCTCGAGGAGATCTCGACGCCCTCGTCCAAAGGTTCGACCGCAGCGGGTGCGACGACGACGGCCGGGTCGCAACAGCGCCATTGACGCTCGAGGCGAACCTCCGGCTGTGCAGGGGATCCATGAGAAAAGCCCGGCCGTGGCCGGGCTTTTCCGATTTCGGTGCGGCGCTGCCGTTACTGGATCTTCGCCTTGGCTCGCAGGTCCTGCTGCAGCTGCTGTACACGTTTGCGCTCGAGTTCCTGCTGGATCTGCGGGCGTACCTGCTCGAGCGGGGGCGCCTTCGCCTCGCGCACGTCGTCGAGGCGGATGACGTGCCAGCCGAATTGCGACTGCACCGGCGTCTCGGTGTACTGGCCCTTCTCGAGCTTCACCATCGCGTCGGAGAACTCCTTCACGAAGGTGCCGGAAGTGTTCCAGTCGAGGTCGCCCCCGGACTGCGCCGAGCCCGGATCCTTCGACTTCTTCGCCAGCTCCTCGAACTTCGCGCCCTTCTTCAGCTGCGCGATGATCGCCTTTGCCTCGTCCTCGGTCTCGACCAGGATGTGGCTGGGCCGGTATTCCTTCTCGCCGACCTGCGTCTTGAGCCGGTCGTACTCGGCCTGGACCTCCTCGTCGGTAATCGGGTGGCCTTTCAGGTAGTCGCGGATCGTCGCGCGAATCAGGATCTCCTGGCGCGCGTTCTCCAACTGGCGCTGGACGTCGGTGTTTCGCGCGAGACCCTTCTTCTCGGCCTCCTGGACGAACAACTCGCGCGCGATCAACTCGTCGCGCACGGCGGCGCGCAACTCCGGCGTGTCGGCTCGACCCTGTGCCGCGAGCACCTGGACGAACTCGTCGACCTTCTCCTTGGGAATCGGCTTGTTGTTGACGACGGCGGCGTTCTGCGCAAAGGCGAACGAAGCAAGCGGCAGAAGCACGAGCGCGGCAGTCCGCGCAATACGCAGCGAACGGTTCCGGTGCGACATAAGGGATCCTCGTACGGGCATGAAGGCGAACGCGCGGGCTGCGCAGATCGGCGGGACGGCCGCGGGCAAGAGCGGCTCAGGCTTCGGCGCAAGAACTGGTGGAACTCTCGGCGGGCGTGAGGGCTTCGATCGCAAACGCGTGAATGCGCTGCGGCATCCAATCGTGCACGGCATCATACACGAGGCGATGCCGCACCACGGTACGCAGTCCGTCGAAGCGCTCGCTGACGATGCGCACGTGGAAGTGCCCGGCGCCTCCGGCGGCGCCGGGGTGCCCCGCGTGGCGCTCGCTGTCGTCGCGCAACGCGACCCGTGCGTCCGGAAATGCCGCCGACAGCCGCTCGCGGATCTCGCCGAGTGACGGGCGGGTCATGAGCTTTCCTCCTGTACGTGGCGTCCGACGTATACCGCCTGCGCGAGCACGAAAGCGAGCGTCAGCCCGGTGGTACCGAAAAGCTTGAAGTTGACCCAGGTGTCGGTCGGGAACCGGTAGGCGACGAACAGGTTCAACACCGCCATCGCGACGAAGAACAACGTCCACAGGACGGTAAGCCGTGACCAGACGGGCTCGGGCAGCGCGATCTGCTGCCCCATCGCCGAGCGGATCAGGTTCCGGCGGAACAGCAGTTGCGCTCCGGCCAGGACAAGCGCGAACAGGCCGTACAGCACTGTCGGCTTCCACTTGATGAAGGTCTCGTCCTTCAGCAGCAGCGTCATCCCGCCGAACAGCACGATGATCGCCAGGCTCGTCCACTGCATCCCTTCAACGCGCTTGCCGCGGGCCAGCAGCCAGCCGATCTGCCCGATGCTCGCGACGATTGCCACGCCGGTGGCCACGTAGATGTCGGCGACCTTGTAGGCCACGAAGAACAGGACGATGGGGAACAGGTCGAAGAGCAGCTTCATGCCGTCAGTATATGATCGCGGATTCGCTGGAGAACCCGATGGCCGAACGTACCCGAAATCGCCGCAACACGCTGGAGCGGCGCTGCCTTCCCAAGTCGCTCAAACGCCTCTTCAACGGCTCGAAGCGGCCGATCTTCCGGATGCTCGAGAAGGTCAAGCGCGGCTGAGCGCGTTGCAGGCGCGGCAGGGCGAATTCATTTCGCCCCTGTCGGCCGGTTCCGATCCACCCCTTCCTGTGCCGCCGGCTCGAAGCGCAACGACGCCGAGTTGATGCAGTAGCGCAGGCCGGTGGGGGGCGGCCCGTCCTCGAAGACGTGGCCCAGGTGCGCGTCGCAGGCCGCGCAAAGCGCCTCGATGCGCCGCATACCGTGGCTCGTGTCTGCGCGCTGCGCGATGTTCGCCTCGTCGATCGGCGCCCACCAGCTGGGCCACCCGCTGCCCGATTCGTACTTTCGCTGCGAAGCGAACAGCGGCGTGCCGCAGCACACGCAGACGTATCGTCCGGCCTCGTGATGGTCGTAGTACCGGCCGGTGAACGCGCGTTCAGTCGCCCCGCGGCGCGCGATCGCGTATTCCTCTGCAGAGAGCTCGGCGCGCCATTGCGCGTCGCTCTTCTCCACGCGCTGCGGCGTGGTGGGCTTCGGGTTCGTCATCGGCAACCGACCTCCGGCATCGATCCGCGCTTCATGCGCCCATTCTAGGCCGCCGCTGGCGAGGGCCTCGGCGCAGGGCGCAGACACTGCACTAGAATTCGCTGAACCGGCACGAACCGGTCCAACGAGAACCAGGAGACGAGGGACATGCAAGGCTTGATGATGGACATGCCGCTGCTGGTGTCGAGCATCCTGCAGCACGCGGCGCGCCACTTCGGCGACACGGAGGTCGTGTCTCGTCGTGTCGAGGGCGACGTGCATCGCTATACCTACGCCGATTGCGAGCTGCGCTCGCGCAAGCTGGCCGATGCGTTCGTGCGCAGCGGCGTGGGCATCGGCGACCGGGTCGCGACGCTCGCCTGGAACGGCTACCGGCACCTCGAGCTGTATTACGCAGTGGGCGGAATGGGATCGGTCATCCATACGCTGAACCCGCGGTTGCACCCGCAGCAGATCGCCTGGATCATCAATCACGCCGGCGACGTGCACGTCGCCTTCGATCTCACGTTCCTGCCCATCGTCGAGGCGATCGCCGAACACTGCCCGAACGTGAAGAGCTGGATCGCGATGTGCGATGCCGACCGGCAGCCGAAATCCGACAAGCTGCCGGGACTCGTCAACTACGAGAGCTTCGTCGAGCAGGGCAGCGACTCGTTCCAATGGCCGCAGATCGACGAGCGCACGGCCGTGGGCCTGTGCTACACCTCGGGCACCACGGGCAACCCGAAAGGCGCGATGTACACGCATCGCTCGACCGTGCTGCACGCCTACGCGGCCGCGCTGCCCGACGCGATGGGCGCCTCGTCGCGTGACAGCATCGTGCCGGTGGTGCCGAT
>JAEWFA010000048.1 GCA_023389055.1 Pseudomonadota bacterium
CACGGCCACGATCTGCTCGACCGAAAAGCGCTTGCGTTTCACGACAAACTCCTTGGGCCCCTGAACGGGGCTCAGTTTGCCGAAAAACTCGCTCTCGATACTGTCCAGTTCCGCCAATGCAGATCACCGGGTCCCGGATAGGGAACTGCGAGCCGAAATTTCGCCGGCGATCCGCGTTTTCCAGCCGGTCGCGTAGTGAAAACGAATTCGGCAGTAGAGACGCTCACGCAAACGTCACGCTTTAAGCGATCGAAGCTCACGCATCCCCACGGCGAGAAGTCGCTCGTACGTCGTATTCATTCTCGGATCAGGCGGCACGAACACAACGGTCCCGTCCCTGCCACGCGTCAAGAGAACGCGATAGACATTCTTGCGGACCGTGAGTGGATCCTTCAGAGGCGGTCGGTTCTTCCCCGCATAACTGATCGACCAATCGCGCACGTCCCATAGGAGGTCGGACCCCCAAGCGAGCAGCGCACAATCCAGTTCCAGCCCCTGCGAGGAGAACTCCGTCGCCACCGTCTGCAAGCGGCAGCACGATTGCGGATCGAAAGGATCGGCGTTGTACCAAGGTCCGACACGAAGTTTCTTCGTCGTCTGGAACGTGTTGTCCACGCCGTACTGCGGGAGCCACTTGTCTTTCGACGAAGCCACGATTCCATATCGAGCGAACCGCGCATCCGCGTACCGTTCGCGCAGATATCCGCGCGCGAGTTCTAGATCGCGCGTTACGAAGAATCGATGGCCACCTTCATGCAATTCGTCGGCCAACTCATGAAGAACATCCGGCGCCACCCGATCCAACAGACCGGCCACGAACTGGTGCACGCGTGGTGTCAGGTGAAAACGAATCTCGGTATCTAGACTAAGCGTTGGATGCCAACGAGTTGCACTTTGCAACTCTTTAAAAATTTCGGCGTGGGCCGGCGCGCCGTGGATAGTCCAAGCCGTCGCATGAGCCGATCGCCGCACCGCCTCGTACCACAGCGGAATGCCGCCCTCCTCACCAACGTGAATCGCCTGACCGCTGCCGATCAATGCAACGAGCACACACCACTGAGGAATGCGCTCGCAGAACTCAATTAGATGCTCAGGTTCGGACAACCCCACGTCGCTCTTGTGAACGTGCGCAACCCGCTCCGCATCGTGGGCGCGCTGTGCCTCGTCAAACACGATGAGATGTTCGGGTGGCACTGGGCGATCAGGCCTCGAATGTTGCTGCACGTAGTTCTTGATCGCCTGGACGAAGGTTCGGCCGCCCCCTCCAGCGTCTTGTAGTGCGTGCTGCAAGACCTGCACCAACGGCCCGTTTCCCGAGAGGTACACCGCGGGAGATGCCAACTTACCATTCGCACGCGGGACGGCGATTTCATCGAGCCAATGCGCGTGCACCAGTTGCAGCCCGACCAACGTCTTGCCGGAACCGGGAACGCCACTCAGCAAAACCAGATGTCGCGTTCTAGTCCGCGCTGCTTCACGAGCAACCTCCGAGATATGCCGCAGCGCTGGGTCCGTTGCAGCCCGCGCGCGCTTGATCATCGGCAGCTCTCGCCCATGGAACAACTCCCGCGCCGCTTGAACGATAGTAGGCAAAGGCGCGTAGGCGTCGATCGCGAGGAACTCCTCGGGGCCGACGATCGCCTGACCGTCGGCAGAAAGGCCTTCCAGCAACGCATCGAGCCCTTCCGGCCCGACAATGTAGACGCCATCACGCTCGATAGGCGTCGCACCGCCCCCACGCACGAGCAGCGCAGGCGTCACCGAGCGCCCCGCGCATGCCGCGTGGTAGGCGCGAAGGTCGCGCGCGTAGCCCATTGCCTGGTCGATTGCAGCTTGGGAAGCGTGCAAAGCGCCCTTCAATTCGAGCACCGCAACGCAGCCGCGCTGGAGGACGACGACATCGGGTCGCCGCGAGTCGCGGGGCAATTCGTATTCAAGGATCGCCGTGTATTCTCGAGCGCCAAGGTCGCGGGCCTCCAGCTCGCGGCACTCGCGCTGAAGCCAGGGGATCGACTGATCCCAGGCGCGGATCTGCTCTAGCGAGGCATCGGTGACGAACCGCTGCAACTGCAGTCGGACGACCCGTGGTTCAGAACGGGAGAACGTCTCCAGCGTTGATTGCCAACCGAAGCGGTCGTAACGCGCAATATTTTCCATTCCTCGAGGATCGGCGCCATTCACGCGCGACCAGGTACTCATTCAGATGCCATCCCGGCCTTCGCAAATGTCCCAAGTATTTGTTTACTCGGAAAATCCGACAGCGATACCAGCTTGTTTGCTAACGCTACGGGGATCAAGGCGTTGTCGTACATACTGCACTTCAGCTCGCCAACGAGACCAAGAACTTGGTCGAGATGCGGAATGCTCTCGGGCATCGGGCTGCCGGTATATTCGGTAGCCGGCACCGTCGCGACGTGCATCTCACCCGTCTTCGCGCGGAAGATCACTTTTTGGCCGTAGTAAGTGTTCTGGCCGTAGCTCGTCGAACCGTCGCCGCCCGGAACGATGTACTTGCGAATGTAGTTGTCTCCGACGACTAGGTAGGAGCCGGCCGGTAACCGTTCCTGAATGGTGGCGGCATGTTCCACAAACGCGCCGCTCTTTTCGAGACCAACGAGGCGGATTGTCGGGCCCGCCGAGCCCCGTGGCTCGCTCAGCAGATACTCAACCAGCTCACGCATAGGTTTGTACAGTGGCGCCACGAGACCGAAGAACGCGAGCGGGCCGTCCTTGATGAACAGTATTTGCCGGAGCAGCGACTCCTTCATGTTCAAGATGCTATAAATGAGATGCACAAGCACGAGCTGTTCGAGCATCGTCATCACGTAGGCAGAGATGCCCGAAGCACCAGTCTCTTCGTCTACGCGCTCGTGAAGCCGAAACACGTCGGTGAGGTAGACCGGCCGGTCGCAGGTCGGGCAGCTGCGTGCCGTTCCATCGCCGTATCGAAAAGTGATCACTCCTTGTCCGCACTCGAACGGGCAGTGCGCTAACTCGATCCCGAGCGACTCGTCTGGCGTGCGCGCCCAGCGCCGAAAGAGAAACCACTTAAGACTCGTAATGAGCTGTTCGCCGTCGGTGCCTCGCTTCCGCTCGAAGAAGTCAAACACAGTCTTCCTGATCGTAGCGGCCAGTGAAGTCTGGCCTTGGTGCCGGATCCCCTTGGTTGGAAGTACGAGTGTGTAGCGCTCGATATTCTTGAGCTTCTGCAGATCCTCCGGCGCGATGAATCGCTTTGCGTCTAGTCCGCGCAGATCCGAGAGCTGAAAGAGCAGCGGCCCGAACGTAAAGAACGCGATGCACGCCGACGGGTACTCGTCTCGAACAAAAGTCTCCGCGTAGCCGCCGTCGACCGCGATGACCGTAGTGACCTCCGAGGTGTCGACATCCTTCGCGTCCCGCAGCAATGAGGTCAGCGAGGAAGGATCAGGCGGCGACGGAAGAACGCACTGTGAGATGTAAGCCTGGACATCGGCGTTGTTGATTATCTCGGTGTGCGCAATCTTGCTCGCTCGCTCCATGGGCTTCCGCCCTTTACTCGAGTACCCCACGGCGCCTCTCAACTCTTCACGGCGCTGAAGCGCTCGATCTGAACCGGGACGATGAAGGCGTTCGAGTAGGTCTTCATGCGAATAAAGCCCTTGTCGGTAGTCCGACGAAGACTCTCGACGAAATCCTCGAAGTCGTAGTATTTCGCAACTTCACGAAGTTCGTCATTGTTGTTTAGGTGGGAAACAAACCAGTTCTGTGTGTTCTTTAGCACGTTTGCCGAAATTGAGCTCACTTCCTGCGTCGCGTAGATAAGTCCGAGGTTTAGCTTCGCGCCTTCCTTTGCGATACGATTGTAGATAAGCGTGAGGTCGGACTCGTTCTTCTTAGGAAAGAGGTTGTGAGCCTCCTCAAAGTACATTTGCACAAAGTTCGCTTCCTGGTTACCGATGAAGCGAGACATAGCTTCACTAAAGATTGCAGCGCACAGACGGTCAGAATATGTACGCTGAAGACGTGGTTCGCCCTGGGATAGGTCGATGATTACGATCTTGCCGGCGCGGAGGAGTTCAACCACCTCGTCCTCGTAGGAGTTCTGCAGTGTCGCAGTGTGGTGGTCCCGCATCGGGATGAGCTTTCTGAATCCTGCCTCCGTTGCCTGGGCCCCTGGTTTCGCCTTGCGGGTGAGAAAGCGCATCAAGCTTTTGAGATCCTCGTCCGCCCACTCCCGACCCTTCGATTTGTATGTAGAAAAAAACGGATCAGCTTCATAATTATCCCAGACCCACGTAAACCACCGGATTGCTTGATCAGGCGTTATCCCTGCTAGCGGATCTATGTTCGTGGCGGCATTTATTTCCTTGGCACCAGTGAACTTGATCTTGAGGTTTGATGGAATCGTGAACCCTGCCGCAGCAAGGATGGCCTGATAACAAGCCTTACGGCGCTCGTACCGGGTTTTCGCGCTCACGTCATTGGGATCGGCGGGCTCCCAGCTTACGTTCACAAACGCTTGTGTGTAGATCGCCTTGTCGTCTTGGAGGCTCGACCGAAGCATTTCGAAGCCGGCGACGACATCAGCAAAGAAGTTCAACTTCATCACCTTGAAGCCGGGCTTCTGGAGGATGCTGTATCGGGTCACGTCTTCGCCATAGAGCTGGTAGATCGCGGTCCCTTGATCCTGCTGATTGTCGTTGGCGTATTCGCCATTTACGTCGAATATAATCTGGCCAATCGGCTTCACGACCTTCGTATTAAGCTGCGCCCCTGCGGGCGCAAGCTCGGCGGTCGCTTTGATGACCATCTTCACCGTGTTCGACTTGCCGGTTCGAGTCATGCCAAAAAGCGCAGTGCGCTTGCCCAAATAATCGAACGCATTGACGTAGACCGGCACGTCCGCCGTGGCCGTATGGCGTCGACTTGATGCGTAGCGAACGGAGCCAATACGTTGGTCTCCCTTGCCGCCCGGGACGGCCTCGCCATCTCGAAAGTTGACGATGTATTCCAGCACGGGACCGGTTGGTCGATAGACCGAGTAGTTGTTCGGCCCGTAGAAGTTGTCTACGTCGGCTCCAAAACGTGTCTTGCCGGTAACGTCGCGATAGAAGGAGCCGAGCACGCGACACGCCAGGCCGGAGAACTGAAACTCATAACGCGTATAGCTGTCGAGTTTCGCCGCGGCCGGTTTGTTTGCCGTGGCGTCGGAGACCGCGTTCTCCTTGTAGTAATCGACCATCGCTGCCACAACGTCCGAGTCCGACGGGAGCGTAGTTGGGCCGAGGACGCGAAGAAGCACAACCTCGGGGTTTTTTCCCGCGTTATCGTAGACTGCAACGAGGAAAGTTCCCGCTGCGATCCCGCCGACCTTTTCTTTCCAGTGGTCGTTCGAGAGCAACTTCATATGAGAGAAGTCGAAGTAGAAGGGGCGACCCACAAAGGCATCGGGAACAATCGCGGCCGTGAAGAGATCGACAGCGGCGAGCGACTTAAGCTGGTCATTGATTGAGATCATCGGTCCTCGGTTGGGCTATCGGCCCAAGTAGTCGCGTGGGTCCAGTC
Organism: Pseudomonadota bacterium; assembly: GCA_023389055.1. GTDB lineage: Bacteria > Pseudomonadota > Gammaproteobacteria > Burkholderiales > Burkholderiaceae_E > Zeimonas. The sequence continues at coordinate 5,548 of JAEWFA010000048.1, forward strand.
TCGGCTGCAGTTCGCCGGCGGCAACTTATGCACACTATGTGGAGGAGCCAGGACGAGGATGCGGTCCACTTTGGTTGCGTTTCCGCGCTTTGCATGGCCCCATATGCGGCTAACCTTATGCTGCTCAGGTAGGTAATCATTTATCATGGCAAGGCATCGCCAGCCCGCGGGCTTAGCGGCATTGACCCACACTGACCGCGCAAGGTTCAATGTCGTCGCCTTATCGCCTTTAGCAGTCACGTCGCCCACCATAAGACAAAGATAGCCATCTTGTGCAACTGTCTTCTCCGCACCGGCGAGGAATTCAGTCATGAACAACAGGTATTTGGCAAGCGAAGCAGTGGCCACGAGCTTTCTATCCACCGCGTTGGGCTCATGCCCGAGCATCCAAAGCCGAATCCAGTTGTACTTCCCGTATTTGATGACGTTAAGGTACGGCGGTGAGGTGAACACAAGTCGAGCGGGCGCGCCGAGGGGGCCCGGCACTCTTGCGTCGCCGAGCCACGCGCGTCCACGCGCAGCGCCTACGCCGGGAAGATTCAGTCGTTCCGCCTTCGCTGCGGCCATTTCAAAAACGTCCACATCGGGAGCCTTTAGATCATGCTCCCAGATGTAGCGTCGGACATAATCGGGCGACATCGAGAAGGTATTGGGCATGCTTATTGACAATCCCCTTGCAGGAGAGCCAGGTTTGAAGTTCGCATGCATGAGCCCTAGGATCGTCGCCATTACAAACCGATCGGTTCTATTCTCGATATCGAGTTCGGCGCGAAGCCAGCAAAGTTGCCGAAGCACCTTCGGCGTGTAAAGCATCGCTACATGATCGGGAGCCGAGCCGAGCGCTCTTCTTGGCTGGTGCTTCTTGAGGTTCCCGAGCCGGGCTTTCACCGCACTTAGCGTGGGCGGGTCGACCTTGGCGCCGGTGAGCACGTACGCTAATGGGTTTGCGTCGGACCCCATTCCGATGCGACCAAGGCGACACGCCTCCAGAGGGGCCGTGCCACGACCCGAGAACGGGTCGTACACAATGTCTCCGACCTCGGTCAGCCACTCGATAAAAACGCGGGGCACATGCGGCGGAAACATGGCGAAGTACGAGCAAAGGCTGTGGAGCGGGTGCCCCCACCGTCGCGGCGCTTGTCGCCAGCGTTCCGCTATTGAGCCCACACTCACGGGCAGTTCCCTTCGAACACGGGCAATATCATGACGGGCGCCGGCATAAGCGGCGGCCGAAGACCTATGCCGCGGGCCGGACGACCTCCGCTCGATACCGAGTGCGTCACCGGCACGATTCTTATTTAACGTTGTCGAATCGGTTTAGCGCCCAACTCACATCCTCAACGCCATTAAGTAAGAATCGATTACCGCGCTCACGCTCGATCGAAATATTCATTGCATCTCCGTCGCGGATTACTGCCTTGTCGACCAAGCGACGAATCTCGCTGCTGAGAAGAACGAGATGCTCACACGCATTTCGAGTGTCTTCATTGACTCGCATAACGAGTACATAGAACGTCGAGGAGGCATCCTTAGAACCGAAGGCGCGCTTCGTTACTCTGAATTGGTACTTGCTCTGCGAAGAAGCATTCGCCGTCTTGACTTGAATGTGAAAGTACGAATCCTCTTTGTTAGCCACGATGTCTATCCCGTCATCCACGGTCATGACTGAGGCGTTGAAACCGTAGAATAAAAGCTCAGACATGACAGCGTACTCACCGGCCTTGCCGGTAAATTGCGACGAAACCTTCGGCTGTTCAGGTACTTTAAACGTCTTAGCGACTGATTTTCTGCCGACTCTTAGTCGATACACCCCTCGTCGGAAACCACCGACCTTGTTTTTTGGTTTTGAAAAGAGAGAACTGCCTTTTCGCTTCTTGACGTCAGCCGCCAGTACGGCCGACACCTTCTGCGCCAGGATCTCTGGCGTTACCTGCATGTTGGGGTACTTAGCAAGTATCGCCTGGGCTACGTCATCGACGTGCATCGTTCCCCGCTTCTCGGCGAAGACCTCCACGACCTGCTCGATCAACTTCATTGCGCACAAACCCCGGTCTTTTTTGAATCGTGGCGGGTGCCTAGCAGATTCTTCGGCACAAACCTCTTTTTCATCCTTGCGATAGACGCACTTAAACTTCTTCCTGAAATCGGGAAACCGCGAAGCTCCGCGCCGAAGTGCGACGATCGGTGTCGCCTTTAGATGAGATTGGCGTAATTCTCGATTTGCGGGGCATCATAATCGCTCCCTTCGGGACCGGAAAGGCGCTCGGCAACTGAAATCGACGAATGGCAACGAAACTGCTATGGAGGGCATGCCCCAGCGTGCAGTTTCCGGCAACGGGCGTCCGCTCACCTGTCTCGCTCTTCTGGAAGCACGAGTCGTGTCCAGTACATCGCTAGGCGTGGTTGCGCAATGCGCCGCCCTCGGCGCGGCATCGACCCACAGCTCAGTCGAGACCGCTTGCGCACAGCCCGGCTCGTATCGGACCTCCACGAGCGCCTCATATCGCGCCCGCCCCACCGCCTCGAGCGCCATCTCCCGCGCCAACAACGCCCCCGCCCGATCCACCTTGTTGAAATCCTTCCCCGACCAGGCTCCGCCCCCGATCGGCACCGTCGGTCCATACGCATCCATCACCAGCTTCTTCCCCGTCGATCCGTTGTCCCCGTTCGGCCCGCCGCAGACGAACATCCCCGCGCCGTTCAGTACGACCTCCGGCATCGACTTGCCCGCGCACGCCGTCGCGACCGCCTCCTCGGCGATCCTTCGCAGCAGCAGCCAGTCCGACCCTTCGTGGTGGTGCAGCGAGATCGACACGCGCAGTGGCTGCCACTGCAGGCCGTCGGTGCGCACCTGCGCGAGCACCTTGCCGTCGGGGCCGATCTCGCCGGCGCCCTTCTCGATGCGCAGCCGGAAGAGCTCGCGCGCGATGCGGCGCGCGAGCCAGTGCGCGGGCGGCAGGTGGTCGGTGTCGCGCATCGTGTTCGCGTAGCCGATGCAGATCGCCTGGTCGTCGGAGAGGTGGCGGTGCTCGCGCTCGCCGGGCTCGAACTCGCCGATGCGCATCGCGCGCTCGATGCGCAGGTCCTCGGGGCGCGGGCCCCAGACGTGGCCGGCTGCGTCTTCGCCGTAGCCGGCTTCGCGGTACGTGCGGCGCACGAGCGCGTCGATGTCGAGCGTATCGAGTACCTCGCGGTGCGCGGCACCGCGGCCGGTGACGAAGACGCGGTCGAAGACGCAGGCGGCTTCGATGCCGCACTGGCCGAGCGCGTCGCCGCGCATCACGTGCTCGACGATCGCGTCGGCGAGCGCGTCGCAGAGCTTGTCGGGATGGCCGGGGAGGACGAACTCGGCGGATTCGGTGCGCGTGCTTCCGAGTTGCATTTGCATGGCATTTTCCGGGGTCGGGTTGCGGGAGATTCGGGTTGCAGGACGGACGGGGAAATCAGGCGTCGAGCGGCGGCAGCCGGTGGGCCGGCACGATCTGGTTGGCGAACGCCGCGTCTCCGCGATCGGTGATCGCGGCGACGAGCCTCACGCCGCGCTTCGCGAGCTCGCGGCGATGCTCGTCGGGCACCTTGCCCACCCATCCGTCGGTGACGACGAGCGCGTGGCGCACGCCCGCGTCGAGCAGGTGGTCGGTGACGGCCTCGATGTCTGTGCCGCCGGTGCTCAAGCGCACGCCGGCGCGCAGTTGCGCGTGCGTGAGCGGCGCGATGCCGGTCGAGAAGCCCCAGACGACGGGCTCGACGAGGTCGAGGCAACCGACGAGCGCGGCGTAGAGCGCGGGCAGCACGCCGCTCATCGAACCCGATAGGTCGAGGTAGACGCGCACGCGCTCGACGGGACTGCGCTGCACGGCACTCGACACGTCGGACCACAGCAGCGGCTCGAAGCCGAGCGCGCGCTGCACGGCAGCGCTGCGGTCGTGGCCGCGGTCGAAGGGCGACAGCGTCGGCACGGCGGCGGAGGCGGTGCGTTGCGCAAGTCCGCTGCCCGAGCGGCTCGCCGCCTGCGCGATCGCTCGGCGCAGCACGCGCGTCGCCTGCGCTCGGCGCTCGGCGAGCGCGATGCGGTCGCGCCGCATCTCGGCGCCCTGGTCGCGACCGCTGCGCAGCTCGATCATCGGCCAGCGCGCGACGATGTCGCGGATCTCGCGCAGCAGGTCCGGGTGAAGGAGCGTTGCATCGGGGTCCGCGGCGCTCGGGTCGTGGTTGCCGAGCAGCGGCATGTCGTCGAGCTCGTTGCCGCTGGGGCCGCGCTCGAGCAACCGGTACAGCTCCTCGGTCGTCACCGACTCGTCGCTGTACAGCTGCCAGTGCGTCTCCTCGAGCAGCAGCGCGGCGCTGCCTTCGCCGTAGCAGGCGAGCGGCTGCGCGCGCGTCTCGCGCGGGTGATGCGGATCCGGGTCCCAGCCGGGCGGCGGGGCGAGCAGCACGACAGGACCGCTCGCCTGCTGCGTGAACTGCGTGAAGAAGGTCGTGTACCGCGCGCTCGGGAACAGCCGGCACAGCTGCGCGTTGATCAGGCAGTCGAAGGCCCAGTTCTGCGCAGGCGTCGCGCGCGGGTAGAGCCGCGTGTGGCCGAGCAGCACGTGGTACACCTCGTGCAGCACGAGCATCGACAGGTGTTCGTCGGTGCGGCAGTGGCGCGCGACGAACCCGGGATTCACGAGCATCGACGAGCGCGGGCCGGTCGTCACGCAGGCGGTCGGGATCTCGTCGGACACCTCGATCGACAGCAGCGAGAGCAGCTTCGCGAAGGCCTGGCCGGTGACGGGCACGCAGGCGTGGATGCGGTCGCGCAGCGCGCGCGCCTCGAGCGCGGCGACGTGGCGCTCGGTCTCGCGGACGGCGTGGACGGTGGTCATCGGCGTGCGGCTCCGGCGGGCAGGTAGTAGTCGAAGGTGGTGTCGTTCGCGCCGAGCGACGCGCCGGGCGTGCCGAAGAGGAAGAGGCCGACGCTCGGTGCGCGGGCGCGCAGGAAGAGCCCGCCTGCGGTGCCGGCGAGCAGCCGCAGTGCGACGAGCGGCTCGGTCGGGCGCTGCACGGGCACGGCCCCGCCTTGCGGGATGCTCCGCGCGAGCAACAGCGGCGGCAGGTCCATCGGGCCGAGCGCGGCGACGCGTTCGAGGAACTCGTCGTGGAGCGCGGTGTGCGACAGCTCGCGCACGGCGAGTCGTTCTGTCTTGAAGCGCGGGCCGTGTTCCCCGTTCGTTCGCAGCATTGCGACGGCGTCGATCAACTCGTCGGGTTCTCGCCAGACCGAACGCGCTATGTCGCGGCCGCACAGCTCGTGCGCGCGGCCGTCGTGCAGCAGGCCGACGAGGCAGACGCGGGCGAAGAACTCGCCGCTGGGCGTGCGGCCCTTGGCGCCGGGGCGGCCTTGCCTGCCGGCATCGCCGAGGCCGCTCGCCGAGCGCCCGCGCGCCTTGCCGGTCGCGCGCAGCGGGCGAACGTCGACGGTGCTGCGCGGCGGCGCCGACATGTTGTGCAGCGCCGAGGGGGCGAATTCGCGCATCACGCCGCCTTCGCATTGGCGGAGCGGGCGGCGACGCGCGTGGGCTTCGGTGTCGTCGCGCCTTCCTTCGGACGCGGTGCGTTCGCGCGCGCGCCTGGTTTCGCCGCGTCGTCCGCCGTCTTCTCGCGGCACTGCGCGAACCAGCGCTCGAACTGAGCGTCGCGCGCGATCACCTCCTTCGCGTCGAAGCTCGCCTGCTCGACGGCGAAGAGCGTGTAGAGCACGTTGCCGAGCGACGCCTCGCGCTCGTCGGACGAGTCGAGCTTCGCGAGCACGGCGAGCAGCGCGTTGTAGCGCGTGACCTCGGCGCGCGTGAGCTGCATGCGGTGCGTCGCGTCGCGCTCGAGTCGAGCACGCGACCGAGCGGCTCGGCGAGCATCTCGAGCGTGGGCGCGTTCGCCGCGTCGCGCTCGGCGAGCACGGGCAGCAGGCGGCGCGCGAGCAGGTAGCGGCCGGCGACGTCCTGCGCGGCCCAGGCGTCGGCGACGAGCGCGGAGAACGCGGTGCGCGTGAGCGTTCCTTCAGGCATCGCGAGCGCGAGCGCGATGCGGCGCACCGGGTTCGGTTCGTTGCGCAGGCGCGCGAGCGGCGAACCGAGCGGTTCGCCGGCGAGCTCGACCGCATGCCGGTGCAGCGCGAGCAGCGTCGACTCCTGCCACGCCGCGCGGCCGCGCGCGCGGTGCGGCAGGCCCCAGCGCAGCGCTTCGAGGGCGGAGTCGTCGATCGTGCAGGTCGACTCGGGGGCCTCGTCGTTCGCCGTCGCTTGTGCCTGGTTCGGGCGGCTCTTCTTCGCGCAGCCGAGCGCTTCGCGCGCGCCGTGCACGAAGTGGATCGACCGGCGCAGCATCGCGGCACGTCGGCCCGACATCGGCAGGCCGGCTTCGGCGAGCGGTGCGACCAGCGAGTCGACGTAGCCGACGACCCAGTCGTCGAAGGCTTCGAGCGACAGGCGCTGGCGCTCACGGGCGGCGTCGACGAGGGCGCGCAGGGGAGGCATCGCGGCCGGTGCGAAGTCGTCGCCGTGCGCGATCAGCCGGCGACGATCGGCCGGCGCCATCTCCGCCATCGTCGGCAGCTCGACGACGAACGCGAAGCGATCGGCGAGCGCGGGGTCGAGCGGTTGCGAGCCGAGGTACGCGTCGTCGATGTCGCCCGACGCGTCGAAGGCCGCGGGCGGGTTCATCGCCGCCCAGCGGTAGCGCAGCCGCTCGAGCGCGACGCCCATCACGCGCCGCTCGTGCACGATCGAGAAGAGCTTGTTCTGCACTTCCGGGCGGCAGCGCGAGATCTCGTCGAGGAACACCGACTCGGCGTCCCACAGCGTGGCCCGCGTGCGCAGGTATTGCAGTTCGGTGCGCGCCTCGTTCGGCAGCGGGAAGCCGAGCAGGTCGTCGAAGGAGACCAGGGCAGTGCAGTGTTTAACCCCAAGCGGCGCGTTACGGGCCGCGGGTTTTGACGCGG
>JAEWFA010000040.1 GCA_023389055.1 Pseudomonadota bacterium
CCCGCGGCTCGATTATGCGGTGCGCGTGCGCGGCCCGCTGGTCGCGCACGCGCACGTCGCCGCCACTCGGCTGTGGTGGGAGACGGCAACCGTGAACCGGCTGGCGCGCGGCGGCAACGATGCGGCAGCGGTGCGCGAGCCGTTGCAGCTGCCCGAGCGCGTGAGCAGCGACGTCTCGTCCTCGGGCCGGGTGCGCGCGGCGCTGATGCTTCGCGACAACCTGCGCCATCGCCGCACGATCGAGCGCGCCTACCTGCGCGCGATCGGCCGCGCGCGACACGAAGTGCTGATCGCCTGCGCGTACTTCTTTCCCGGCGGGCGATTCCGGCGCGCCCTGAAGTCGGCCGTGCGCCGCGGCGTGCGCGTGCGCCTGCTGCTGCAGGGTCGCGTCGAATATCGGCTGCAGCACTACGCTTCCCAGGCGTTGTACGAGCCGTGGCTGCGCTCGGGCATCGAGATCGTCGAATACCGGCGCAGTTTCCTGCACGCGAAGGTGGCGGTGATCGACGACTGGGCCACCGTCGGATCGTCGAACATCGACCCGTTCTCGCTGCTGCTCGCGCGCGAGGCGAACGTCGCCGTCGACGATGCCGGCTTCGCGCGCCTTCTGCGCGAGCGGCTGGACCATGCGATCGAAGAAGGCGGCGTGCGCGTGGTGCTGGACAGCCACGCGAAGCGGCCGTGGCCGGTGCGGCTGATGAACCGGATCGCGCTGTGGCTCGTGCGGGTGGGTATCGCGTTGACGGGCAGGGGCGCGGAGTATTGACGCTCGACGGGGTCCGTTAGACCCCGTGGCCCTCCGGCTGGAACGGCTTGCGTGTCTTGTTGCTGCGTGCGGCGGTGGCGCCGGAGGCAGCTTTGCGCTGTGGTGCCGCGGAACGCAGCATTCACGGCCGGGAAGTGTCGCCCCCGCTTGCTACCCCTGCCGCATCCGCTCCGCCGCTGCGAGGAAGTCGAGCAGGATCGGCGACCCGTCGAGCAGTGGATCATCGGCGCCGCGATGGAACTCCGGGTGCCACTGCACTCCCAGCGCGTACCCCGAGCCTCGCCAGCGAATCGCTTCGACGATGCCGTCGGCGCTGCATCTCGCATCGACGACGAGGTCGCTGCCGAGCCGGTCGACCGCCTGGTGATGGATGCTGTTCACGCGCGCATCGGCCAGCGGCTCGTAGAGTTTGGACAGGCGCGAGTCGGGTTCGAAGCGGATCTCGTGCGAGAGCCGGTCGTAGAGGTCGACGTCGACGTGCGGGATCGATTCCGGATGCTGCGTGGCGATGTCCTGGATCAGCGTGCCGCCGAAGGCCACGTTCATCAGTTGCGCGCCGCGGCAGATGCCGAGCACGGGCCGGCCCTGCGCCATGAATTCGTGCAGCAGTTCCATCTCGTAGCGGTCGCGCACGATGTCGCCGGTCCACTCGGCGCGGATCGGCTGCGCGCCGTACGAGCGCGGACTGACGTCGGCGCCGCCCTGTAACACGAGGCCGTCGAGCTCGCCAACGTAGCTGCGAACGGAAATTCCGCGCCGCGAGACCTCGGCACTCGAACCGATCGTGGGAATCATGAAGACGAGCGCGCCGTGCGACAGGATCCAGTGCGCGATCGACTGCTCGAGGTACTGCAGCACCTTGTTGCGAAAGCCCAGCTCGCGCGGCGGCGCGTGCAGCAGGCGCGCAGACAGTCCGATTCTCAGCGGCCGCGGCGGCATTCACGGTCCCCGACGGGCGCGAACCGAAGGCGGATTGTCCGCGGACCAGGGCACTTGTCGCTCAGCGGCTCCAGCGCAGGCACTGCTGGCGCACGACCTCGGCCAGCAGGTTCTCGCGCTCGTAGGTCTGCCGGATCCACGTCGCGTCGTTGCCCAGCGCGCCGATGTCGTCGCGGACCCTTCGGCAGGCGTCCTCGGCGCCCAGCTCGATCGCGTGTTGCTCGATCTCGGCCAGCGTCTCGGCGATGTCCTCTCGGATCGTTCGGTGCTCGCCGGTCTGCGGGTCGACGAAAGTTCCGTCGAAGCCGAACCGGCAGGCCTGGAAGCGGTTGAAGGTGTAGACGAGGTAGTCGTCCTCTGCCGGACGGAACGGCTGCTCGAAGGTCAACCAGCGCGCGACGCACTGGATGTAGGCAGCCAGCGCCGCCGCTTTCTCGATCGTCAGCGGCGTGTCGAGCACCCGCACCTCGATCGTGCCGAATTCGGGTTTGGGGCGGATGTCCCAGTAGAAATCCTTCATGCTCTGCACGACCCCGGTGCGCGCCATCTTCTCGAAGTAGCGCGAGAACTCGTCCCAGGTAAGCGCAAATGGTGCCCGGCCGGACAGCGGAAACGCGAACACCGAGTTCAGCCGCGCTGAATGGAAGCCGGTGTCGGTGCCCTGCACGAAGGGCGACGATGCCGACAACGCGATGAAGTGCGGGATGAAGCGCGACAGCCCGTGCAGCAGCACCAGCGCCGCGTCGGGGCCGGCGCAGCCGATGTGCACGTGCTGTCCGAAGATCGTGAACTGCTTCGAGAGGTAGCCGTAGAGCTCGGAGAGCATGTGGAAGCGCGGCGTGTCGTAGATGCGCCGCTGGCTCCAGTCCTGGAACGGGTGCGTGCCGCCGCCCGACAGCCCGACGTTGAGCCGGCTCGCGCAGTGCACGAGCACGTCGCGGATCTCCGCGAGGTGCGCGCGCGCTTCCGCATAGTCGCGGCACACGCCGGTCGACAGCTCGATCATGCTGCCGGTCATCTCCGGCTTCACCTCGCCCGGAAGCTTTCGCTTTCCCACGAGGCGCAGCAGGTCGTTCGCGCCGTGCGTCAGGTCGAAGTCGTGCGTGTTGACGATCTGCAGCTCGAGCTCGACGCCGAGCGTGAGCGCGCGCGATTCGGCAAAAGGTTCCAGCGCCATGATTTCCTCATCGAATGTTCTCCTCGTGCACCCAGCGCAGTGCCAGGTGTACGGCGATCGGTCCGATCAGCTCCAGGAATGCGATCGCGCTGAAGACCACCGCCGTGAGGTGCGACGCGAATTCCGGGTACAGGTTCTGCAGCTCGACCATCATCACCAGCGCTGCGCCCGACATCGGGATCAGCGTGACGCCCAGCGCGGCGCCCTGGCGCATCGCGATTCCGCTCGGCGCGGCGAGCAGCGTGGTGGCCACCAGCTTGGCCGCGCTGCGTGCGGCGATGACCACCACGCCGAGTACCGCGCCGGCGAGCAGCGTATCGACCGACCAGACCGATCCGGTGACCACGAACAGCATGAGCACGAGTGCGCCGCCGGCCGTTCCGAAGTGACGCGGCCAGATCCACGGCCGCTCGGTGCTGTTGCGCAGCAACACGCCGGCCAGCAATGGGACGAGCAGCGTCGAGAGGTTCGCCATCTTCGTCACCGCCAGCGTGAGCAGGATCATGCCGAGCAACAGCAGCGTCGAGTTTTCGTTGCGCAGGTCGAGGCGGCGGGCGATCAGCGAGACCGAGAAGGCGAGCATTGCGGCGACGATCGCCGATCCGGCGAGCAGGTACAGCGGGTGCGCGAAGGCGCGCACCAGGCTGCCCACGTATTCGGCGTGCAGCCAGCCGAACACGAATTTGCTCGCGAGCACCGCGTAAAAGGTGTTCAGCCCCGCGAGCACGATCATCCGTTCGGTCACCTGGCCCGACGCATCGAACTCGGAAGCGACCCGCATCACGACCGCCGGCGACGTGCCGATCGCGATCGCCGCGATCGCGGTTGCGGTGCGCGCATCGGTGCCTGTCGCGCTCAGCGCCAGGTACACGGCGGCGAAGGTGAGCGTCGCTTCGGCCAGGCTCGTTGCGAGCAACCATGGATTCGTGCGCAGCCATCGAAGGTTGATGCGGCTGCCGAGCTCGAAGAGCAGCAGCGCAAGCGCCAGATCGACGATCGAGCGCAGGCCGGGCTTCAACCCCGGCCCCAGTCCGAGATCGAGCGCCGAGACGATCGTGCCGACCGCCGCGTAGCCCACGACGCGGGGCAGCCGCAGCCAGCGGTAGACGAACTCTCCGAGCAGCGCGGCGATGACGAGCGTCAGCGACACCCACAGGACCGCATCGGCGGCCGGCGGCCAGCTGGGCAGAAAGAACAGGTCGGAGCGCGGATCGCCCGTCATCGAGACCTCCCGGTGGAGCTTCTTCTTGCTGCGGCGTTCGCCATCAGCGTGTCGGCGTCGCCCGTACGGGCCCGGCCCCTTCTTCGTGCGCGGCCCTTCCCACGACGATGCGCACGCCGGAGGGGGCCGTCGCCTCCGCGCTCGCGCCTTCGCGTTCGAAGGTGGTCTTCAGTTGCTTCAGCAGCTGGCGCCGCACCGACCACTGTTCCAGCGGCGCCGTCTTCACCCGGGCCCGCACGACGATCGAGTTCTCTTCGAGCTGTTCGATGCCGGCGATCTCGATCTCTCCGATCATCTTCTCCGCACAATCGGGTGAAGCACGCAGGTCTTCGGCCGCCTGGCGCATCAACCGGTACGTGCGATCGATGTCCTGGTCGTACGCGAGCTGCACGTCGACGACGGCGTAGGCGTATTCGGTCGAGAGATTCGTCACCGTCGTGATCAGTCCGTTCGAGACATAGTGCACGGCGCCGTCGTAGGCGCGCAGTTTCGTGCGGCGCAGGCTCAGCTCTTCCACGGAACCGGCCTTGCCTGCGATCTCGACCACGTCGCCGACGCGGATCTGGTTCTCCACGAGCAGGAAGAAACCGGCGAACAGGTCCTTCACGAGGCTCTGCGCACCGAAGCCGATTGCGATGCCGACCACGCCGGCCGCGCCGAGGATCGGCGCGATCGACACGCCGAGCTGGTTCAGCACGAGCGAGGCCGCCACCACGACGATCAGCGTCGACAGCGCCTGGCGAGCGAAGCGACCGACCGTCTGCAGGCGACGCCTCTCCTCGACGGTGGCCGCGCGCTGCGTGATGCGCCCGAAGAACGGCGCAACGAGCCGCCAGCCCAGGTGCCGAAGCAGTGCGGCGATCAGCACGATGCCGACGATCGACGCGGCGACGCGCAGCTCGTCCGCGTAGGGCGAGCTTGCCCAGAGAAATCGGTCCCATTGCTCGCGCATCAGATCTCTTCGCTGTGGCTTCCTCGTTTCCGGTCGGCGCGCCGCGTCGGCCAGCGCCCTGGGTCTTCGCCGGCTGGCCCGGCAGGACGCGCGTCGCAGCTCTGCTGCGCCGGGCGGCATCGGAATTGCTCGGACCGTGCCCGGATGCCGCTCGCCTTCGCGAGCGGGGGAGGTTCGAATTACCGGATGGCGAGCACGTGGCTCGACCGTGATGCGCCGGCACGCTAACGTGCCGGAAGTGGTGCGGCACATGCGGCCGGTCACCGGGGCGCCATTATACTCATCGCTTCCGAGGCCTCGATCTTCGCCATGACAGCGCACGGCCTCGCGGTTCTGTTTTTCACGATCGCGGTGTTCGCTGCGTTCACGTCGCGACGCATCCCGATCGAGGTGACGAGCCTGGTCGTGCTCGTCGTGCTGGCGCTCGGCTTCACGCTGTTCCCGTATGGCAGCGGCAGCGATCGCGTCGATCCGCTCGCTTTTTTCTACGGCTTCTCGCACGAAGCGCTGATCGCCATCTGCAGCCTGATGGTGCTCGGGCGCGCACTCGTGGAGACCGGCGCGCTGCGTCCAGTCACGCGAAGGCTCGTCGCGCTGTGGCGCAAGCGGGGCTCGAACGCGGGCCTGGGGGTCGTCATCGTCGCGGCGATGCTCGTCAGCGGCGTCGTCAACGACACGCCGATCGTCGTGCTGCTGATCCCGGTGCTGGTCGCGCTGGCGCGTGAAACCGGCGATTCGTCGCGCCGGTTGCTGATGCCGATGAACTTCGCCGTGCTTATCGGCGGCATGTCGACGACGATTGGAACGTCGACGAACCTGCTCGTCGTGGCGATCGCCGCGCGGATGCAGGCCGCGCACTTCGGCGTCTTCGACTTCACGCCGCTCGTGGCCGCCGCGGCGGTGGTCGCGCTGCCCTGGCTCTGGTTCGCCGCGCCTCGACTGCTGCCCGCCGACGCGAGTTCCGCCCAGGCCCCGGCCGAGCGCGTCTTCGACGCAGTGCTTCACGTGCTCGAAGAGTCGGATTTCGTCGGCAAGCCGCTCGGCAAGCTTCTCGAGCGTTCGAGGCAGGATCTCGACGTCGTCGAGGTGCGCCGCGGCGACCTGCAACTCGTGCGGCTGCCGAGCCTGAAGCTCGCCGTCGGCGACCGTCTCGTCGTGCGCGGCGCGGCGTCGCGGCTGAAGGAGTTCGAGACGCGGCTCGGACTGAAGCTCTACGACGTCGGCGACCCGGAGAATCCGGTGGACGACGACCACCCGCTGCGCGCCGGCGACGCGGTGATCGCCGAAGTCATCCTGTTGCCGAACTCGTGGCTGATCGGCGCGACGGTGCGCGGGCAGCGGCTGACCGATCGCTTCGGCATCGCGGTGCTCGGCGCCTGGCGTTCGACGGGACGCGCGATGCGTCACGAGCGCGACGTCGGCGACGTGCGCCTGGATGCGGGCGACGTCCTTCTCGTGCAGGCCTCCCCCGACAAGCTCGCGGCACTGCGTGCCGAGCACGGCCTGGTCGTCGTCGACGGCGAGATGGATGCATCCACGGGCGGGCGCGGCGCGCTCGCTGCCGCGATCATGGCGGCCGTGATCGCGGCAGCGGTGACGAAGATCCTGCCGATGTACCTGGCGGCGATTTCGGGCGTCGTCGCGCTGCTGGTGACCCGCTCGGTGCGTCCCGCGGCGATCGGGCGTGCGCTGAAGACCGACATCGTGCTGTTGATCGCGGCGAGTCTCGCGCTGGGCAAGGCGCTGCTCGATACCGGCGCGGCAGCCGCGATCGCGCAGGCGTTCGCCGATGCGGTGTCGTCGTGGCCGACGATCGGCGTGCTCGGCGCGATGCTCGTCTTCATGGGCGTGCTGACCAATTTCGTCTCGAACAATGCCGCCGCGGCGATCGGCACGCCGATCGCGATCGAGACGGCGCGCAGCCTGGGCGCGCCGGCCGAGCCCTTCGTTCTGGCGATCCTGTTCGGCTGCAACCTCAGCTACGCCACGCCGATCGGCTACCAGACGAACCTGCTCGTGATGAGCGCCGCGCGCTACCGCTTCGTCGATTTCGTTCGCGTCGGGGGGCCGCTGCTCGTGCTCATGGCCGCAGCGCTCACCGTGATGCTCGGCTGGCGGTATTCGCTGTGGCCTTGAAATCGGGTATAGTCCGATTTTTACGAACGGTCGTTCGGAAATTCGCTCATGGCCATCGCATCCAGTGTCGCGCCGCAGTCGCCTGCGAAGCCGGCTCGAAAGCCGAGGAAGGGCGAGCTCACGCGCGCGGCGATCGTCGATGCGGCGCTCGAGTTGGCGGCGCGCGACGGGCTCGAAGGGCTGACCATCGGCGCGCTCGCCGCACGCATGCGGATGTCCAAGAGTGGTGTCTTCGCGCATTTCGGCTCGCGCGAGGACCTGCAGATCGCCGTGCTGAAGACCTACGAGCGACGCTTCGTCGACGACGTGCTGCTGCCGGCACTCGGCGCGCAGCGCGGGCTGCCCCGGTTGCGCGCGATTTTCGAGCGCTGGCTCGCGCGAACCGCTGCCGAAGCCGAGAGCGGCTGCGTCTGGATCTCGGCAGCCACCGAATACGACGATCGCAGCGGCCATGTGCGCGACGAACTCGTCGCGATGATCCGTTCGTGGCAGCGCGAATGCACCCGCGCGATCGAGCAGGCGATCGAGGCCGGCCATCTCGCCGGCGACGTCGACGCCCAGGATCTTCTCTTTGCGATCTACGGCATCGTCCTCGTCGTGCATCACGATGCGCGGCTGCTCGAGAGCGTCGACGCGATCTCGCGTGCACGACGCGCCTTCGATCGCGTGATCGCGGCCCATTCGCCGCGCTCCCCCCGGCGTTCTTCCCCTGAAAAGTACGAACGTTCGGTCGCTCTCGACTGATACGTTACGGCATCCCCCTCGAGGAGCTTCGATATGGCCCGTTACACCCCTCCGCTGCGCGACATGCAGTTCGTCATGCACGAGCTGCTCGACGTCGAATCGACACTGAAATCCCTCCCTCCGTACGCCGACACCGCACGCGACCTGATCGACCAGGTGCTCGAGGAAGGCGGCAAGTTCTGCTCCGAAGTGCTGTTTCCGCTGAACCGCTCCGGCGACGAGGAGGGCTGCCGGTGGAACGACGGCGCCGTGACGACGCCGGCCGGGTTTCGCCAGGCGTGGCAGCAGTTCAAGGACGGCGGCTGGCCCACGCTGACGTGTGATCCCGAGTTCGGTGGCCAGGGCCTGCCGATGGCGGTGGGCATCGCCTTCCAGGAGATGATGAATTCGGGCAACCAGGCGTGGACGATGTACCCGGGCCTGACGCACGGCGCCTACGATGCGCTGCGCGCGCACGGAACGCCCGAGCAGAAGGCGCTGTATCTGCCGAAGATCGTCTCCGGCGAATGGATGGCGACGATGTGCCTGACCGAGCCGCAATGCGGCACCGACCTGGGCATCCTGCGCACGAGAGCCGAGCCGCAGTCCGACGGCAGCTACCGGATCACCGGCAACAAGATCTTCATCTCGTCGGGCGAACACGACTGGGCCGAGAACATCGTGCACCTGGTGCTCGCGCGGCTGCCCGACGCACCGTCCGGCACGCGCGGCATTTCGCTGTTCATCGTCCCGAAATTCGTGCCGAACGCAGATGGCTCGGCGGGCGAGCGCAACGCGGTGCGCTGCGCGCGCATCGAGGAGAAGATGGGCATCCACGGCAACGCCACCTGCGCGCTCGACTTCGACGGCGCGGCCGGCTGGCTCGTGGGCGAGCCGAACAAGGGCCTGCAGGCGATGTTCGTGATGATGAACGCCGCGCGCATCGGCGTCGGCATGCAGTCGCTGGGCCTGATGGAGGTCGCGTACCAGAATTCGCTCGACTACGCGAAGGAACGGCTGCAGATGCGCTCGCTCACCGGACCCAAGGCGCCCGACAAGCCTGCGGACCCGATCATCGTGCATCCCGACGTGCGCCGGATGCTGCTCACGCAGAAGGCGTGGGCGGAGGGCTCGCGCGCCTTCGCCTACTGGACCGCATTGCAGGCAGACGTCGCGGAGACGCATCCCGACGAAGAGGAGCGCGCCAACGCCGAAGACCTGCTCGCGCTGCTCACACCGGTGGTCAAGGCCTTCCTCACCGACAACGGATTCGCCTCCACCAACCTCGCGCTGCAGGTCTACGGCGGGCACGGCTACATCCGCGAATGGGGGATGGAGCAGTACGTGCGCGATGCGCGGATCAACATGATCTACGAGGGCACGAACACGATCCAGTCGCTCGACCTGCTCGGGCGCAAGGTGCTGCTCGACAACGGTGCGAAGCTGCGCAAGTTCGCCGCGCTGGTCGACGCCTTCGTCGAGGAGCACGGTACCGACGACGACATGTCCGAATTCGTGAATCCGCTGTCGGAACTGCGCCAGAAGGTGGAAAAGCTCACGATGGAGATCGGCATGAAGGCGATGGGCAACGCCGACGAGGCCGGTGCGGCGGCGGTCGACTACCTGCGCGTGATCGGCCACCTCGTGCTCGGCTATTTCTGGGCCCGCATGGCGCGTGTCGCGCTCGATCGTGCGCAGTCCGACGACCCGTTCTACCGCAGCAAGCTCGCCACGGCGCGCTTCTACTTCGCCAAGCTGCTGCCCGAGACGGCCGGGCTCATCCGTAGCGCGCGCTCCGGCGCCGCGCCGCTGATGAAAGTCGAGGTCGACTGGTTCTGAGGGGGAAACGAAAGATGCCGATCCTCGCCGAACTTTCCGCCGACCTTCGCTCTCCGGTGACGCCGCGCGGCGCGCGCGCGTTCGCCGTCGCAGCGCTCGTCGCAGCGCTCGCGGCGTTCGCGCCCGCGGCGCAATCGCAGTCCGCTCCGCCGGCGCAGCAGGCGCAGACGGGCAGCGTTGGTGACGCGCAATCGCCGGTGGGGTTGTGGCGAAACATCGACGACGAGACGAAGCAGCCGAAGGCGCTGGTGCGCATCACCGAGCGCGACGGCGTCTACGTCGGACGCATCGAGAAGATCCTCACCGACAAGCCCGACGCGGTGTGCGACCTGTGCACCGACGAACGCAAGGACCAGCCGGTGCAGGGCATGCAGATCATCGACGGCATGCGCGCGAGCACCGAAGACCGGAACCTGTACGAGGGCGGGCGCATTCTCGATCCGAGCAACGGCAAGGTATATCGAAGCCGGATGCGCGTCGTCGACGGCGGCGAGCGCCTCGAGGTGCGAGGCTACATCGGCGCGCCGGTGTTCGGCCGTACGCAAATCTGGCATCGCGAGCGCTGACGCGCGCTACGGTCAACGGAAAACCGCAACAAGGACAGGCAAGTGGACAAGTTCATCGTCAGGAAGGCCGCGGTGCTCGGCGCCGGGGTCATGGGCGCGCAGATCGCGGCGCATCTGGTGAACGCGAAGGTCGAGGTCGTGCTGTTCGATCTTCCCGCCAGGGAAGGCCCGAAGAACGGCATCGCGGCGAAGGCCGTCGACGCGTTGAAGAAGCTCAATCCTGCGCCTCTGGCGCGCGCCGACCTCGCTTCCGAGATCGAGGTCGCGAATTACGAGGACGACCTCGCACGGCTGCGCGACTGCGATCTCGTCATCGAGGCGATCGCCGAGCGACTGGACTGGAAGCACGACCTCTACGCGAAGATCGCGCCGTCGATCGCTCCGCATGCGATCCTCGCGACCAACACTTCGGGGCTGTCGATAGGCAAGCTGGGCGAGGGTCTTCCGGCCGAACTTCGTTCGCGCTTCTGCGGCGTGCACTTCTTCAATCCGCCGCGGTACATGCATCTCGTCGAGCTGATCCCCACGCGCGACACTTCGGCCGAAGTCGTCGACCGGCTCGAGTCGTTCCTGACGACCACGCTGGGCAAGGGGTGCGTGCGCGCGAAGGACACGCCGAACTTCATCGCCAACCGCATCGGCATCTTCGGCATCCTGGCGACCGTGGTCGAGGCCGAGCGCTTCGGACTCGGATTCGACGTCGTCGACGACCTCACCGGATCGAAGCTCGGTCGTGCGAAGTCCGGCACTTTCCGCACGGCGGACGTCGTCGGGCTCGACACCGTCGGGCACGTGATGAAGACGATGCAGGACAACCTGCGCGACGATCCGTTCCATGCGCTCTACGAGACGCCGGCGGTCTTCGCCACGCTGATCGAACGGGGCGCGCTCGGCCAGAAGTCGGGCGCCGGCTTCTACCGCAAGGACGGCAAGAAGATCCTGCGCTTCGATCCGGCCAGCGCCGACTACGTCGCTTCGGGCGCGAAAGCCGACGACGCCGTCGTACGGATGCTGAAGAAGAAGAGCTGGGGCGAGCGTCTCGCGCTGTTGCGCGAATCGAAGAACCCGCAGGCGCAGTTCGTCTGGTCGCTGCTGCGCGACAACTTCCATTACGCCGCGGCCAAGCTCGACGAGATTGCCGACAACGCGCGCGACGTCGATCTCGCGATGCGCTTCGGCTTCGGAATGGAGCAGGGTCCCTTCGAGGTCTGGCAACAGGCCGGCTGGACGAAGGTCGCCGAATGGATCCGCGAAGACATCGACGCGGGCAAGGCGCTCGCGAAGGTGCCGCTTCCCGCGTGGGTGTTCGCCGGCAAGGTCGCCGAGCGCGGCGGCGTGCACCAGCCTGAAGGCTCGTATTCGCCGGCGCGCGACGCCTTCGTGCCGCGCGCCGAGCATCCCGCGTACGCGCGACAACTGTTTCGCGCGTCGGTCTCGGGCGAGAACGCGCCCGACCCGCGCACCAGCGGGACGACCGTGTTCGAGAACGACTCGATCCGGCTGTGGACGCTCGATCGCGACGAATACCGCGACGTGCTGATCGCGTCGATCCGCTCGAAGATGCACGCGATCGGCCCCGACGTGATCGACGGTCTGATGCGCGGTGTCGAACTCGCCGAATCGGAATATCGCGCACTCGTCGTCTGGTCGCCCGACGAGCCGTTCTCGGTCGGCGCCGACCTGCAGGCGATGCTGCCGGTGTTCATGAGCGGCGGCGCGAAGGCGCTCGAGCCGCTCGAGCGCAAGCTGCAGGACGCGATGCTGCGGCTGCGCTACGCGCAGGTGCCGACGATCGCGGCGGTCTCCGGAATGGCGCTGGGCGGCGGATGCGAGCTGCTGCTGTACTGCGCACGCCGCGTCGCGCACCTGGAGAGCTACATCGGGCTGGTCGAGGTCGGTATCGGCCTGGTTCCGGGCGCGGGCGGCCTCGTCTACGGGGCGCGCCGCGCCGCCGAGGAGCAGCAGGCGGCTCCCGAGTCGTACCTGCTGCATTTCCTGAAGAAGTACTTCACGGCTGCCGCGATGGCCGAGGTGTCGAAGTCGGCGCTGGAGGCGCAGGCCGCCGGGTGGCTGCTCGACTCCGACCTGGTGGTCTTCAACCGGCACGAGCTGTTGTACGTCGCGCTGAACGAGGCGCTCGGGATGAGCCGGGCCGGCTACCGCGCGCCGCGCCGCGCGAAGTTTCCGGTGGCGGGACGCTCGGTGCTCGCGACGATCGAGGCGCAGCTGGCGAACCTGCGCGACGGAGGCTTCGCCAGTGCGCACGACTACCACCTCGCGCGGCTGATCGCCGAGGCGATGTGCGGAGGCGACGTCGACGAGGGGACGATCGTCGACGAGGAGTGGGTTCTCGGGCTGGAGCGACGCGCGTTCCTGTCGCTGCTGAACCACCCGAAGACGCAAGAGCGCGTGATGGGCATGGTGCAGACCGGCAAGCCCGTGCGCAATTGACATCGATGGCGATGCGCGAACCACGAGAGGAAGCCATCGCGACGCCGATGCTCGAGTTGGGCCGTCGCGTGCTTGCCGAGCAGCCGTTCAGCGTGCTGCTCGGAGCGCGCCTGGTCGCCTTCGATTCCTCGGGCGCGGCGCTCGAAGTGAGCGTCACCGACGCGCTGCGCCAGCAGAACGGCTTCGCGCACGGTGGCGTGGTCAGCTACCTCGCCGACAACGCGCTCACCTACGCGGGCGGCGCTGCGCTGGGCACGGCGGTCGTCACGTCGGAGTACAAGATCAACTACCTGCGTCCTGCGCTCGGCGAGCGGTTGATCGCTCGTGCGAGCGTGCTGCATGCGGGGCGCAACCAGGCGGTGTGCCGCTGCGACGTCTTCGTCGTGGCCGGCGACGCTGCAGAGACGCTGTGCGCGGTCGCACAGGGAACGATCGCGCGGCTTTCGGCCGGGCGACCGGACGCAGGACTCGAAGATGCCGCCGACGACGGCAGGCAATCGATGAATTCCAGGAGCACTCGATGAACAGGCAGATCCAGGATGTGTATGTCGTCGCCGCAACCCGCGCGCCGATCGGAAAGGCGCCCAAGGGCGTGTTCCGCAACACGCGGCCCGACGACCTGCTCGTGCATTCGCTGCGTTCGGCGCTCGCGCAGGTGCCGTCGCTCGACCCGTCCGCGATCGAGGACGTGATCGCCGGCTGCGCGATTCCCGAGGCACAGCAGGGGCTGAACGTCGCTCGCACGGCAGCGCTGCTCGCCGGCCTTCCCGATACGGTGGGCGGCGTGACCGTCAACCGCTTCTGCGCATCGGGGCTTACCGCCGTTGCGATCGCCGCCGACCGCATCCGCGTGGGCGAAGCCGACGTGATGATCGCCGCCGGCACCGAATCGATGAGCATGGTGCCGATGATGGGCAACCGTCCCTCGATCAACCCGCGCGTGTTCCTGCCCGACGAGGATGTCGGCATCGCCTACGGGATGGGCCTCACCGCCGAGAAGGTCGCCCAGCAGTGGAAGGTATCGCGCGAGGACCAGGACGCGTTCTCGCTGGAATCGCACCGCCGGGCGATCGCCGCGCAGCAGTCTGGCGAGTTCGACGACGAGATCTCGCCGATCGAGATCACCGAACGCGTCGCGCATCTGGGCACCGGCGAACTCGAGCTGCGTGCGCGCACGGTCGCGAAGGACGAAGGTCCGCGCGCCGAGACGTCGATGGAAGCGCTCGCGAAGCTGCGTCCGGTGTTCGCGTCCCCGCGCGGCGTCGACGGCAAGCCCACCGGAATGGGTAGCGTCACCGCCGGCAACAGTTCGCAGACCTCCGACGGTTCGGGCGCGCTGATCCTCGTCTCCGAGCGGATGCTGAAGCGGTTCTCGCTGACGCCGCTGGCGCGCTTCGTTTCATTCGCCGTGCGCGGCGTTCCGCCGGCGATCATGGGAATCGGGCCGAAGGAGGCGATCCCCGCCGCATTGAAGAGCGCCGGGCTGTCCATCGACGACATCGGCTGGATCGAGCTGAACGAAGCGTTCGCCGCGCAGTCGCTCGCGGTGATGCGCGAGCTCGCACTCGACCCGCAGCGCGTGAACCCGTTGGGCGGCGCGATCGCGCTCGGACACCCGCTCGGTGCCACCGGCGCGATCCGCTCGGCCACCGTCGTGCACGGGCTGCGCCGGCGCAACCTGAAGTACGGGATGGTGACGATGTGCGTCGGCACCGGAATGGGCGCCGCCGGAATCTTCGAGCGAATGTAGGCCCGGTTCAACGTGCCGGCGCGGCGCACGAGACTCCGGATATGCTGCGGAATGCGGCATTTCTTGCTCTGAAAAGCGTTGCCCGGCCGAAAACGCAGCGTTCCGCAACCAAACCACGTGATCGGCGCCAGCGCTGCTGGCCGGGCGTTCTTGAGTGGCGCGAGGCATCCCCCGGGAGAACGAACTTGAACATCGTCATCGAGACCATCGAATCGGTTCGCGTGCTGCGCTTCGCGCGCCCGGAGCGCAAGAACGCGATCACCGCGGCGATGTACGCGGCGCTCGCCGACGCGCTCGAGCAGGCCGCCGCCGACGACGCCGTGCGCGTCGTCGTCGTCACCGGCGGCGAAAGCGCGTTCACCGCGGGCAACGATCTCTCGGACTTCCTGAACGAGCCGCCGACGAAGGACGACGCGCCGGTCTTCCGTTTCCTGCGCGCGATCGCGTCATTTCCCAAGCCGCTCGTCGCCTCGGTATGCGGTCCGGCGATCGGCGTCGGCACGACGATGCTGCTGCATTGCGATCTCGTCTACGCCGGCGAGAACGCCACGCTGTCGCTGCCCTTCGTGCACCTGGGCCTGTGCCCGGAAGCGGCGTCGAGCCTGCTGCTGCCGGCCGCCGTAGGCTACCAGCGGGCGGCGGAGAAGCTGCTGCTCGGCGAGCCCTTCGGCGCAGCCGAGGCGAAGGAGATCGGCCTCGTCAACCGCGTGCTTGCGCCGGCCGAGGTCGAGGGCTTCGCACTCGCACAGGCGGCGAAACTCGCCACGCGCCCGATGTCGTCGCTGCTCGCGACGAAGGCGTTGATGAAGGGCGGATACGCCGATGCCGTGCGCGCCCGGATGGTCGACGAAGGTCGGCACTTCGCGCGCATGCTCGGCGAACCCGCCGCGCGCGAGGCGTTCAGCGCATTCCTGGAGAAGCGGCCGGCGGATTTTTCGCGGCTGTAGCTCCCGCCTCCGGCACCACTCGCGGCCGCCGTTCGTCGTCGGTCGCCACGTAGGTGAGCGTCGCCTCGGTCACCTTCACGCATTCGTCCTGCAGCCGGTTCCTCTGCGCGTAGACCTCGACGAAGACGGTGATCGACGTGCGTCCCACGCGAACGATGTCGGCGTAGAAGCTGAGCAGGTCGCCGACGAACACCGGGTGCCGGAACAGGAACGAGTTGACGGCGACGGTGGCGACGCGTCCGTTCGCGCGGCGGATCGCCTGCACGGCGCCCGCGATGTCCACCTGCGACATGATCCAGCCGCCGAAGACGTCGCCGTGCGCGTTGGCGTCGGCCGGCATCGGCATCACGCGCAAATCGGGGATGCGGTTGGCGGGCAGAGGGCCCCCGGGCTGGTCCATGGCGATCTCCGTCGGTCGGATGGCCGAGAATAGCGGTTTCGTCCGTAGTTCCGCATGCGACGTTCCGCCACCGTTCTCGATCCTCCGTCCACGCCCGGCACGCCGGTGCCGCGCGGCGACTGGCGCACGCTGGCACGGCTGTTCCCCTACCTGTGGGCGTACCGCTGGCGCGTGCTGCTCGCGCTGGTGTGCCTGGTGTCGGCGAAGGTCGCCAACATCGGCATTCCGCTGATCCTGAAGCGCATCGTCGACGCGCTCGACCTGCAGCCGGGCGATGCGCGCGTCGCGCTGGTGGTTCCGGTGGCGCTGCTCGTCGCCTACGGCCTGCTTCGCATCGGCGTGACGCTGTTCACCGAACTGCGCGAGGTGATCTTCGCGCGCGTCACGCACGACGCTTCGCGCACGATCACCTTGCAGGTGTTCCGGCACCTGTTCTCGCTGTCGCTGCGCTTCCACCTCGATCGGCAGATGGGCGGGATGTCACGCGACATCGAGCGCGGGTCGCAGGGCATCTCGAGCCTGATCTCGTACACGCTGTACAGCATCCTGCCGACGCTGGTGGAGATCGCGCTGGTGATCGGCTATCTCGTCGTGCACTACGACGGGTCGTTCGCGTCGATCGCGCTCGGTGCGCTCGTGCTCTACGTGATCTACACGGTGCGCGTCACCGAGTGGCGTACGCAGTTCCGTCGCCAGATGAACGAGCAGGATTCGCGCGCGAACACGAAGGCGATCGACGCGCTGATCAATTTCGAGACGGTGAAGTACTTCGGCAACGAGGACTTCGAGGCGGGCCGCTACAACGACAACCTGTTCGCGCGCATGCGTGCGGCGATCCGCTCGCAGACATCGCTGTCGGTGCTGAATCTCGGCCAGAGCCTGATCGTCGCCAGCGCGGTCACGCTGCTCGTCTGGCGGGCGACGGTGGGCGTCGTGAACGGCACGATGACGCTGGGCGACCTGGTGCTGGTCAATGCGTTCATGATCCAGCTGTACGTGCCGCTGAACTTCCTCGGCGTGCTCTATCGAGAGATCAAGCAGGCGCTGATCGACCTGGAGCGCATGTTCCGGCTGCTCGGCGAGCACCGCGAGATCGCCGATGCGCCCGATGCGCAGCCGCTCGCGCTCGATCCCGATTCGGCGCCGCGCATCCGCTTCGAGCACGTGCACTTCGCCTACGACGCGAGCCGTCCGATCCTGCGCGACGTCGAGTTCACGATGGAGCCGGGAACGACGACGGCGGTGGTCGGCGCGAGCGGCGCCGGCAAGTCGACGCTGGCCCGGCTGCTGTTCCGCTTCTACGACGTGAACGCCGGTCGCGTGACGATCGACGAACAGGATCTGCGGCAGGTCACGCAGAAAAGCCTGCGCGCGGCGATCGGTATCGTTCCGCAGGACACGGTGCTGTTCAACGAAACGATCCGCTACAACATCGGTTACGGCCGCCCCGGCGCATCGCAGGACGAGATCGAAGCGGCCGCGAAGGCCGCTCAACTGCACGCGTTCGTCGCGTCGCTGCCGCAGGGCTACGACACGAACGTCGGCGAACGCGGGCTGAAGCTCTCCGGCGGCGAGAAGCAGCGCGTGGCGATCGCCCGTGCGATGCTGAAGGATCCGTCGATCCTGATCCTCGACGAAGCGACCTCGGCGCTCGACAGCCGCAACGAGCAGGCAATCCAGGGCGCGCTGCGCCTGGCCGCGCTCGATCGCACGACGCTGGTCATCGCGCACCGGTTGTCGACCGTCGTCGATGCCGATCAGATTCTCGTGATGGCAGGCGGGCGGATCGTCGAGCGCGGCAGCCACGAATCGTTGCTGCGTGCGGCAGGCGAGTACGCGAGACTGTGGTCGATGCAGCAGGCGGACGACGAGGCTGCGATGGCGGCGCTGCGGTAGCCGCTGCGGCAGCGGCCGTGCTTCGGGTCAGGCGCGCGTCATTCCAGGGTGCGGCGGTCGCGCACCGCTCCCGGCGCCGCGCCGCCCGAGCCCCCGGGCGAGACGCGGGGCGATCCGCCCGGCGAGACGCGGGGCGAACCTCCGGGACGGATCGAGCTTCCCGCTGCCGGCGGGGCCGACGGTGCAGGAGACAACCGCGGACTCTGCCAGCCTTGCGGCGGCGCCGGACGTGCGCCGCGCCCGCGATCGTCGCCGGGGCGCCAGCGTTCCGGGCCGCGGTAACGCGGCGCCCGGTAGCGCGGCACGTCGTTGTACCAGAGGCCGAAGCTGAACGGCGCGTACGGCGCGTACGGATACCAGCCGTAGTTGGGATACATCGGCGGCGGCGTCACGATGATCGGCGGCGAGACGGTCACCGGTGGGGCGACGGTGACGGGAGGCGAGACCATGCCCTGGGCGGGCGCCGCCGAGGCCTCGCGGACCGCATCGATCAACTCCGCGTCGGCGCCGGATTGCAGCAACAGGTCGATGTCGGCGCTCGTGGCGGGCGCCAGCAGGCCGCTCTCGTCGATGTCGTCGGCGAGTTCGTGCGACGAGCGCCCCGCACGCAGCGCCGCGACGATCTCGCCCAGGCTCAAGGGCTGGCGAACCGCATACGCGGATGCGTCGTAGGCGCTGGGCACCGCCATGACGTTGCCGTAACGGACCTCGTCGGTCGTCGCGCAGCCCGCAGTGGACAACGCGACGAGGGCAACGGGAAGCAGGACGCGCACGAAACGCGCGTTGGTCGGCGGAGGCGGCGACTGCCGCGGTGCGGGATGCCACATGCGGTGTTCAACGTCCGATCGCGTCGGCTCGTTGACGCAATCGGGCTGCCCGGCTGTCCGCACGGCCTTTGTGCGAACATCTTCGGCTCGACTCAGGAGTCGCGCATGTCGGTTCATCGCATCGCAGTGCTTCCCGGCGACGGCATCGGCAAGGAAGTCGTGCCCGAAGGCCTTCGCGTGCTGGAGGCGGCGGCCCGGCGTTTCGGCATCGGTTTGCAATTCGATCGTTTCGATTTCGCCAGTTGCGAGTATTACGCGCGGCATGGCCGGATGATGCCCGACGACTGGAAAGCGCAGATCGGCGGGCACGACGCGATCTTCTACGGCGCGGTCGGCTGGCCGGCGTCGGTTCCCGATCACGTCTCGCTGTGGGGATCGCTGCTGCGCATCCGCCGCGAGTTCGACCAGTACATCAACCTGCGACCGGTGCGCCTGATGCCCGGCGTGCCCTCGCCACTGGCCGGGCGCAGGCCGGGCGACATCGACTTCTACGTGGTGCGCGAGAACACCGAAGGCGAGTACTCGTCGATCGGCGGGCGCATGTTCGAGGGAACCGAGCGGGAGGTGGTGCTCCAGCAGTCGGTCTTCACGCGCACGGGTGTCGATCGGGTCCTGCGCTTCGCCTTCGAACTCGCGCGCAGCCGCCCACGTCGAAGGCTCGCTTCGGCGACCAAGTCCAACGGCATCTACGTATCGATGCCGTACTGGGACGAGCGCGTGGCCGCAATGCGCGAGCAGTACCCCGAGGTGGCCGTCGAGCAGTACCACATCGACATCCTCACCGCGCATTTCGTGCGCAATCCGGATCGTTTCGACGTCGTCGTCGCGAGCAACCTGTTCGGCGACATCCTGTCCGATCTGGGTCCCGCCTGCGCCGGCACGATCGGCATCGCGCCGTCGGCGAACATCGATCCGGAGCGGCGCTTTCCGTCGCTGTTCGAACCGGTGCACGGCTCGGCTCCGGACATCGCCGGCCGCGGCATCGCCAATCCGATCGGGCAGATCTGGTGCGGCGCGATGATGCTCGATCACCTCGGCTACCGGCAGGCGCACGATGCGATCGTCGCGGCGATCGAGCGAGTCACTGCAGAAGGCCCGCGCACGCCCGACATCGGCGGCAGCGCCGGTACCGCCGACGTGGGACGCGCCGTGGCCGAAGCGCTGGGCTGATGCTCGACGCGCGCCGACTTCTGCTCGACAGCTTCGGCGCGGCGGTCGCTGCCGCCGATCCGCTGCACGTGCTCGGCGCGGCGCTGCCGGCGTCCGACGAAATTGCGCGATTCGCGCGCACGCGCGTCGTCGGCGCGGGCAAGGCCGCCGCGAGCATGGCGATGGCGGTCGAGCGGCACTGGCCGGCGGCGGCGCCGCTGGAAGGCCTGGTCGTCACGCGATATGCGCACGGCCTGCCGTGCAAGCGCATCGAGGTCATCGAAGCCGGCCATCCGGTTCCCGACGAGGCGGGCGAACGCGGTGCGCAGCGAATGCTCGCGCTCGTCGGGGGACTGCGCGAGGACGACCTGCTGGTCGCGCTGCTCTCGGGGGGCGGTTCGAGCCTGCTCAGCCTGCCCGTGGACGACGTGCCGATCGACGACCTCAAGGCGGTGACCCGCGCACTGCTCGCCAGCGGCGCGCCGATCCAGGACATCAACATCGTGCGCAAGCACCTGTCGCGCATCCAGGGCGGGCGGCTGGCGCAGGCCACGCGCGCCCGAGTGCTGCTGCGGATGATCTCGGACGTCGCCGGCGACGACCCGAGTTCCATCGCCAGCGGCCCGTGCTCGCCCGACCCGAGTCGCTTCACCGATGCGCTCGCCGTCCTCGAGCGCTGGCGCGTGCGTGCGCCGGCGAGCGTGCAGGCCCATCTGCGACGAGGCGCGAACGGCGAAGTCCCCGAAACGCCCAAACCCGGCGATGGCGCTTTCGCTCGCGTCGATTCGCGAATCGTCGCCACCGCGCACGCGAGCCTCGAGGCCGCTGCCGCCGTGTTCGCGCGGGTCGGCGTGCAGCCGGTGATCCTCGGTGACACGATCACCGGCGAGGCGCGCGACGTCGCGCAGGTCGTCGCAGCGATCGCGCGCGAGATCGCGCGATACGGCCGACCTTTCGAGCGGCCGGTTGCGTTGCTCTCCGGAGGCGAGTGCACGGTGACGATCCGCGGCGCAGGAACCGGGGGTCGCTGTGCCGAGTTCCTGCTCGCGCTGGCGCTCGAACTGCGCGGGGTCGACGATGCGTGGGCGATCGCCGCCGATACCGACGGCATCGACGGCGTCGGCGAGAACGCCGGGGCGCTCTTCGCGCCCGACACGCTCGCGCGCGCCGCCTCGATGGGCATCGACGCGCGCGCGCGGTTGGACGACAACGATGCGGGCGGCTTCTTCCGTGCGCTCGGCGATCTCGTCGTCACCGGCCCGACGCGGACCAACGTCAACGATTACCGCGCGCTGGTGCTGTTGCCCATCGGCGCACGCGAGGCCGGACGATGAACGAATCCGCAGCGCGGACGAGCCTGGAGCTGACGCGGCCCGACGACTGGCACCTGCACCTTCGTGACGGCGATGCGCTGCATGCCGTGGTCGGCGCGAGTGCCGCGCAGTTCGGGCGGGCGATCGTGATGCCGAACCTGCGTCCGCCGGTGGTCACCGTCGCGCAGGCGTTGGCGTACCGGCAGCGCATCGCCGCTGCGCTGCCCGAAGGCGCGCGTTTCACGCCGTTGATGACGCTGTACCTGACCGACCGAACGTCGGCCGACGAGATCCGCCGTGCGAGCGACCGCGAGTGCGTGCACGCCGTGAAGCTGTATCCGGCCGGCGCGACGACGAACTCCGAAGCCGGCGTCACCGATCTTCGCCGCACGTGGCCCGCGCTCGACGCGATGCAGGTCTCCGGGATTCCGCTGCTCGTGCACGGCGAGGTCACCGACCCGGAGGTCGACGTGTTCGACCGCGAGGCCGCATTCATCGATCGGGTGCTGATTCCGCTGCGGCGCGACTTCCCCGCGCTGCGCGTCGTCTTCGAGCACGTGACCACGCGCGAGGCCGTGCAGTACGTCGAGCACGCCGACGGCGACGTCGGTGCGACGATCACGCCGCAACACCTGCTCTACGACCGCAATGCGATCTTCGCGGGCGGACTGCGTCCGCATCGCTACTGCCTGCCCGTGCTCAAGCGCTACGTGCACCGGCGCGCGCTCGTCGACGCGGCCACCGGCGGGAATCCGCGCTTCTTCCTGGGCACCGACAGCGCGCCGCATGCTGCGCGGCTGAAGGAGCACGCGTGCGGCTGCGCGGGTTGCTACACGGCGCCGCACGCGATCGAGTCGTATGCGGCCGTCTTCGAAGCCGCCGGCGCGCTCGATCGGCTGGAGGCCTTCGCGAGCTTCCACGGCGCCGATTTCTACCGGTTGCCGCGCAACGTCGAACGCATCGAATTGCGTCGCGTGCCATGGATCGTTCCCGAGACCTTGCCTTTCGGCGCCGATTCGATCGTTCCGCTGGCCGCCGGCGAGACGCTCGAGTGGAAACTCGCGCGTTGACGCCGGGCGCTCGAGCGCCGTGCTTCGCGCCGATCGCGCGCTGGATGGGCCCGACCGATCCGCGTCAGAGCGGCGTCATCGACCTGGACGCGCTGAACGTCTTCGCGCGCGAGCGCATGCTGCGAACCGACTCCGGCCAGCCGCTTCGCTTCGTCGACGCGCGCACGGCACCGCCGGGCGCATACGAGCGCATCGTCACGCAGACGGGTTGCGTGCCGACGCGCACGCACGGCCCCGGCATGCTGCACGACTGGTTCAATGCGCTGTCGTGGCTGGCGTTCCCGCTCGCGAAGCGGCGCCTGAACGCCGTGCATGCCGATGCGATGCCGCCGACCGGGGTCGCCGCACGGCGCGGTCGCGTGCGCGACGTCGCTACGCTGCTGGACGAAAGCGGCGCCGCCTTCCTCTGTCGCAACGAGCGGCTGCGCGAGGCCTTCGTCGAGCGCGACTGGACGACGCTGTTCGTGCACGAACGAGCCTCCTTCGTGCGCGATGTACGCGTCGTCGTTTTCGGACACGCGTCGTTCGAGAAACTGCTCGCGCCGTTCAAGTCGATCTGCGCGCACGCGCTCGTGCTGCCGTCGCCGCGGCGGCCTGCCGACGACGAGTACGCGATCGTCGCCGCGGTGGACGCCGCGCTTGCCGATGCGTTGCGCCTCGAGCGCATGGCGCAGCTTCGATTGCATCCGCTGCCGCTGCTCGGCGTGCCGGGCTGGTGCGACGCCAACGAAGATCCGTCGTGGTACGACGACGAAGCCGTGTTCCGACGCACGCGTGGTGCAGCGGCGCGGGCCGGCGACCGGTAGAATC
This sequence comes from Pseudomonadota bacterium, assembly GCA_023389055.1. Classification (GTDB taxonomy): domain Bacteria; phylum Pseudomonadota; class Gammaproteobacteria; order Burkholderiales; family Burkholderiaceae_E; genus Zeimonas. The sequence continues at coordinate 22,934 of JAEWFA010000040.1, forward strand.
GCCTTCGGAGCGGGTCGGACGGTCGCCGTCGCGCAAGCGGCGGAGGAAGGTCCGGACTCCACAGGGCAGGATGCTGGCTAACGGCCAGGCGCAGCAAGCCGCAAGGCCCAAGGCGACGGAAAGTGGAACAGAAAGCACACCGCCCAAGCGGCGTTCGCGAGAGCGCCGACGGCAAGGGTGAAACGGCGAGGTAAGAGCTCACCGCGTGCGTGGCGACACGTGCGGCACGCCAAACCCCATCCGGAGCAACATCGAATAGGCACGCGCGCGAGCCTCGCGGCTCGTAAAGGACGGCCCGTCCGAGCGTGCGGGTAGATGGCTCGAGCGGCCGGGCAACCGACCGCCCAGACGAATGACCGTCACGCCGGCTCGCCGGCGTACAGAATCCGGCCTACAGACCCGCTCCGCTTTCGCCGAGTCGAATCTCCGATTCGCGGGAGCCGCTCGCCGCTCGTCGGGCTCGTTTTCTGCGCCTTTTCCGGCGCCTTTTCCGACGATCTTCATGTTCCGCATTGACAATCGCCCGCAAGGGACTGATTCGCCGGTAAGTTGCGGATGCGCGATCGTGTGAACTGTCGCGCCTAAGTCCCTGTCCCGACAAGAAAAAAGCGGTTTCCGTCGGCTTGCCTTGCCGTCCGCTTTTCCGTAGAGTGGCGCCACGTGCAAATAAGTGGGAATTTGTGGGAGGAGAGCCGCTGAAACGGCGCTTTTCGTCCCACCGAGGCCGGGTCGGAAACCGCATGTTCCAGGGAAGCTCTGCGCTGTTGCTCGATGCGAAGGGCCGGATGACGGTCCCGACGCGTCACCGCGATGCACTCGCCACGCAGTGTGAGGGCAAACTCACATTGACGCGCCATCCGGACGGATGCCTGCTGCTCTTCCCTCGGCCGGTGTGGGAAACGCACCGCGAACGGCTCGCGTCGATGCCCATCGGCGCCCGCGCCTGGACCCGCATCTTTCTCGGCAATGCGCTCGACGTCGAGATGGACGGCACCGGACGCATCCTCATTTCGCCCGAATTGCGTACCGCCGTCTCCCTGACCCGCGAAGTGATGATGCTCGGCATGGGCAGCCATTTCGAAATCTGGGACAGCGCGCTGCTATCGGCGAAGGAACGCGAGGCGATCGAGGCGGGGATGCCCGAGGCGATCGCGAACTTCAACTTCTGAACACGACGCCATGAACGGCGCGAACGCGTGCAGGCAGGACTCGGTCACGAGACGGTTTTCCTCGAGGAGGCAGTCGAAGCGCTCGCGATTCGTCGCGACGGCAGCTACCTCGACTGCACCTTCGGTCGCGGCGGTCACAGCGCCGCTGTCCTCGCGCGTCTCGGGCCCGACGGACGCCTGCTCGCGCTCGATCGCGATCCCGAAGCCGTTGCCGTCGGTCGCTCGTGGACCGATCCGCGCTTCGCAATCGAGCACGCGCGTTTTTCCGGTCTCGATGCCGCGCTCGATGCGCACGGCATCGACTGCGTCGACGGGATCGTTTTCGATCTCGGCGTTTCCTCGCCGCAGCTGGACGACCCGGCGCGCGGCTTCAGCTTTCGCGCAAGCGGCCCGCTCGACATGCGGATGGATCCGACGCGCGGAATCCCGGCTCGCCAGTGGCTGCTCGAGGCGAGCGAAGACGAAATCGCAAAGGTGGTGAGCGACTATGGGGAAGAACGGTTTGCTGTTCCGATTGCAAAGGCGATTGTTGCTCGCCGCGGCGAACTCGGCGCCGACGCGCTGCGCACGACCGGAGAGCTTGCCGCGCTCGTCGCCGCTGTCGTCCGCCGGCGCGGGCGGGCGCAGGTGGGCAAGGACCCGGCCACACGCACGTTTCAGGCTCTACGGATTCACGTCAATCAGGAGCTCGAGGAGCTCCCGGTAGCGCTGGACCGTGCCGTCGGGCGCCTGAAGCGAGGCGGGCGCATCGTCGTGATCAGTTTTCATTCGCTGGAAGACCGGATGGTCAAGCAGTTCATTGCCGTGGAATCCGGGCGCGACGCACAGCGCGATCCGGTCACCGGCGCCACGGTCGCCTCGCGTCCCCCGCGCCTGCGCGCAATCGCGCGCAGGCTTGCGTCCGACGCGACCAGCGCGTCGGCGAGTGCAGCCGGTTCGCGGCGCCGGCGTCCCGACAATCCGCGCGCCCGCTCGGCGGTGATGCGCGTGGCCGAGCGGATCTGAGGCGGCGATGGTCCGGCTCAACCTCGTGCTCGCCTTCCTGCTCGTGGTCTGCGCGCTCGCGCTCGTAAGTTCGCAGGACCGCGCGCGCAAGCTCTTCGGCGACGTCGAGCGCGCGCACGCGCAGGCCGCGCACCTCGAGGTGCAGTGGGACCAGTTGCAGATCGAGCAGACGGTGCTGGCGAAGGCCTCGCGCATCGACACGAAGGCGCGGCGCGAGCTGTCGATGGAATCGATCTCGCCGCAGCGCACGCTGCACCTGGTGTTCGACCCGGCCGAGCGCGCCGTGCGGCTGGGCGCGACCGCGCCGGCCGAAGTCGCGGGAGCCCGCCGATGACGCGCAAGACCCGTCGCAACGTGCCGATCGCTTCGAACCCGTTGCTGAAGGTGCGGCTGCCCGCGTACCGCTCGCAGCTCGTGATGCTGTTCGTCGCGCTCGCCTTCGTCGCGCTCGCCGGGCGCACCGTCTGGCTGCAGGTGTTCTCGCAGGGTTTCCTGCAACAGCAGGGCGAGCTGCGCTACGGCCGCACGATCGAGCTGCCGGCCTCGCGCGGCAAGATCTTCGATCGCAATGGCGTCGTGCTGGCGTCGAGCCTGCCGGCGCGCGCGGTGTGGGCGATTCCCGAGCAGGTCGAGGCAACGCCGCAGCAGCTCGCCCAGCTCGCGAAACTGCTCGGAACGAGCGAGCGCGACCTGCGCAACCGGCTCGCGCAGGCCGGCGATCGCAGCTTCGTTTACCTGAAGCGCCAGGTCGACGCCGACGTCGCCGAACGCGTGGCGGCACTGCGCATCGCCGGCATCCACCAGCAGCGCGAGTACAAGCGCCACTACCCGCAGGGCGAGACGATCGCGCACGTGGTGGGCTTCACCAACGTAGAGGACGTCGGCCAGGAGGGCGTCGAGCTCGCGAAGAACCCCGACCTCGCCGGCAAGCCGGGGAGCCGGCGCGTGATCCGAGACCGGTACGGACGCGTCGTCGAGAACGTCGAGGCGGTGCGCGAGCCGCACAACGGCCGCGATCTCGCGCTGTCCATCGACAGCACGATCCAGTTCCTCGCCTTCGACGCGCTGCGCGAGGCGGTGCGGGAGCACAAGGCGAAGGCCGGCGCGGCGGTGGTCCTCGACGTTCACACCGGCGAGATCCTCGCGCTGGCGAACTGGCCTACCTACAACCCGAACGAGCGCGGGCAGCTCACCGGCGCGCAGCTGCGCAACCGGGCGATCACCGATACCTTCGAGCCGGGCTCGACGATCAAGCCGTTCACCGCGGCGCTTGCGCTCGAGCTGGGACAGGTGCGGCCCGATACCGTCATCCAGACCGCGCCCGGGCGGCTGAAGATCGGGCGCGCGACGATCGGCGACGCCCATGCGCATGGCCCGCTGACGATCGAGCAGATCGTGCAGAAGTCGTCGAACGTCGGAACGGCGAAGATGGCGCTGGCGATGCCGGCCGAACGAATGTGGGAGATGTTCTCTTCGGTCGGCCTCGGGCAGGCGCCGCGCATCGGTTTCCCCGGAGCGGTGGCGGGCCGGTTGCGCCCGTATCGCAGCTGGCGCCCGATCGAGCAGGCGACGATGTCGTACGGCTACGGGCTCTCGGTGTCGCTGCTGCAGCTCGCGCGCGCCTACACGGTGTTCGCCACCGACGGCGAGCTGCTGCCCGTGTCGATGTTCAAGCACGACGATGCGGTCGACGGCGAGCGCATCGTCACGCCCGGCACTGCGCGGGCCGTTCGGCACATGCTCGAGCTGGCCGCCGGCCCCGGCGGGACCGCGCCGCAGGCGCAGATCTCCGGCTATCGCGTCGCGGGCAAGACCGGTACCGCGCACAAGCGCGACGGCAAGCAGTACGTGAACAAGTACATCGCGTCGTTCGTGGGGTTCGCGCCCGTTTCCGATCCGCGCGTGATCGTCGCGGTGATGATCGACGAGCCCACGGCCGGCAAGTACTACGGGGGGCTCGTCGCGGCCCCCGTGTTCTCTCGCATCGCCGGCGACACGCTGCGCACGTTGCGCGTGCCGCCCGATTCGACCGTCGTTAAGCTCGACGTTCCGCCGAGTTCCGCCGCGCGCAATGCGGAGGCGGCGCTTTGACGGTCGAGTCGTTCCCGCCACCGGAGGACGAGCGCGCCGTCCGGTTCGGCGAGTGGCTGCTGTCGGTGCTCCCCGCGGGCGCCGCGCTCGTTTCCGACAGTCGGGCGGTGCGTCCGGGCGACGGCTTCCTCGCCTGGCCGGGCGCGCATAGCGACGGGCGCCGATTCATCGAGGCGGCTCGCGCGGGCGGCGCGGCGGCCGTGCTCTATGAATCGGACGGCGCCGAAGCGTTCGGGTTGCGCGACGATCCGTCGTTCCCGAAGATGCGCGCCGTCGACGATCTGCGCGAGCTCGCCGGCCCCATCGCGGCCCACTACTACGGCAATCCGGCACGACGCCTGCGCGTCGTCGCCGTCACGGGCACCAACGGCAAGACGACCTCCACGCAGTGGATGGCCAGCGGCTTCTCGGCGGCCGGCAGGCGATGCGCCGTGATCGGCACGCTGGGCAGCGGAATCGTCGGCCCCCAGTGGCCGCCCCGACTCGAAGCCTTCGGGCTGACGACGCCCGACGCCGTCGGGCTGCAGCGCATGCTCGCCGCGTTCGCCGAGGCCGGCGCGGAGTTCGTGGCGATGGAGGCGTCGTCGATCGGCATCGACCAGGGACGGCTGAACGGAATGCCGGTCGAGACCGCCGTGCTGACCAACTTCACGCGCGACCACCTCGACTACCACGGTACCGAAGAAGCCTACCTGGCGGCGAAGCTTCGTCTTTTCTCGTGGCCGGGGCTGCGCAATGCGCTCGTCAACGGCGACGACCCGGTGGCGCCGAAAGTGCTCGAGCCGCTGCCGCCGGAGATGGCGTCGATTGCGTTCGGTCATCTGCCCGGCGAGCACGGCTGGCGGGCGAAGAAGAAGCTGTCGGCGTTTCGCATCGTCGAGCACGAGAGCGGCTCGCAGGTGTCGATCGGCGGCGACTACGGACGCGCCGAGATCCGCCTGCAGACGATCGGCCAGTTCAACGTCGTCAACGCGCTTGCGGCGGCCGGCGTCTGGCTCGTGTACGGGATGCCCTTCGACGAGGCGATGCAACGCCTCGAGGCGCTGCGTCCGATACCCGGGCGCATGCAGCGCATCGTCGCCGACGGCCGTCCGCTGGTGGTCGTCGATTACGCGCATACGCCCGACGCGCTGATGAACGTGCTGCACGCGCTGCGGCCGCTGGCCGATGCGCGCCGTGGCGCGCTGTGGTGCGTCTTCGGCGCCGGCGGCGATCGCGACCCCGGCAAACGTCCGCTGATGGGGATGGTCGTCGAGCGATATGCCGATCACGTCGTGGTCACCAGCGACAACCCGCGCAGCGAGACCCCGTTTCGCATCGCCTCGGACATCCGTGCGGGCTTCATGCGCGAGCCGTGGCTCACCGAGCTCGATCGCGAACAGGCGATCCGCAAGGTCGTGGAGTCGGCGGCGCCCGAGGACGTCGTGCTGATCGCCGGCAAGGGGCACGAGGCCTGGCAGGAGATCGGCGGCGAGCGGCTGCCGTTCTCCGACCTGGCGGTCGCGCGCAGGTGGCTCGGGCTGCCGCAGGGGCACGACGATGCTTGAGCTGCGCGAAGCCTTCGGCTGGATCTCCGGTGGTTGCCTGTACGGCGATCCGTCGGTGCGCGTGAGCGGTGTGTGCACCGATACGCGCTCGATCGTGCCGGGCGAGCTGTTCGTCGCGCTGCGCGGCGAACGCTTCGACGCGCACGAGTTCATCCCGGCCGCGCAGCAGCGCGGCGCGGCGGCGGTGCTCTTCGATCGCTGGGTCGAGGGCATTCGCACGCCGGCGATCCGCGTGCAGGACACGCGCCGCGCGCTCGGCGAGATCGCTCGCGGCTGGCGCTCGCGACTGCCCGTGCGCGTGGTCAGCGTCACCGGTGCGAACGGCAAGACGACCGTCAAGCAGATGCTCGCGGCCGTGTTCGCGCGCGCGTACGGCGACGACGCGCAACTGGCGACGCGCGGCAACCTGAACAACGACGTCGGCGTGCCGCTGACGCTGCTGCGATTGCGTGCCGGTCACCGCGTGGCGGCGATCGAGCTCGGCACCAACCATCCGGGCGAGATCGCCTGGCTGGCAAGAATCGCTCGTCCCGACGTCGCTCTGGTCAACAACGCGCAGCGCGAACACCAGGAGTTCCTCGATGGCACCGAAGGCTCTGCACGCGAAAACGGCGCGTCGATCGCCGCGCTGCCTGGCGAAGGAATCGCGGTCTTTCCGGGAGACGACGCGCAGGCGCCGCTGTGGCGATCGCTCGCCGGGTCGCGGCGGCGGATCGAATTCGGCCTCGATGCATCGTTGCAGCGCTTCCCGGTCGCCGCGTCCGAGGACGCCGAGTCCGGGCGGTTCGAGATGAGAATCGGCCAGGCGCGCGCGACGGTGCAACTGCCCGTCGAGGGCCTGCACAACGTGCGCAACGCGCTGGCCGCCGCCGCCTGCGCGCACGCGCTCGGGATCGACGCCGATACGATCGCCGCCGGACTCGAAGGATTCGCCCCGCCGCCCGGTCGCCTGGTTCGGCGCCGGGGCGCGGGCGGCGCGGCGCTTCTCGACGACACGTACAACGCGAACCCCGATTCGGTGCGCGCCGCGATCGATGTGCTGGCGCGTTGCGCGGGGCTGCGCGTGCTCGTGCTCGGCGACATGGGCGAGGTCGGCGAGCGGGGTCCCGAGTTCCACCGCGAGGTGGGGGCCTATGCGCGCGAGCGCGGCATCGAACGGCTGCTTGCGCTCGGCGCGGCGACCGTCGCGACGGTCGAGGCCTTCGGCGAAGGCGCCGCCCATCACGCCGACGTCGATTCGATCGTCGCCAGCGCGAGCGCGCTCGCGGCCGACGGCACGACGATGCTCGTCAAGGGTTCGCGCTTCATGCGGATGGAGCGCGTCGTCGCCGCGCTCGCCGCGGCGCCGGTGGCCGCCTGACGATGCTGCTCGAACTCACCCAGTGGCTGGCGAAGGACACGCGCGCTTTTGCGGTGTTCGGCTACATCACGCTGCGCGCGGTGCTCGCAGCGCTCACTGCGCTGGCCATCGGGCTGATGTTCGGGCCCTCCCTGATCCGCAAGCTGGCGGGGATGAAGATCGGGCAGGCCGTGCGCAGCGACGGCCCGCGCACGCACCTGACGAAATCGGGCACGCCCACGATGGGCGGCGCGTTGATCCTGATCTCGGTAGGGGCGGCGACGCTGCTGTGGGCCGATCTGTCCAACCGCTTCGTCTGGATCGTCCTGATCGTCACGCTCGGCTTCGGCTGGATCGGATGGATCGACGACTACCGCAAGATCGTGCATCGCGATCCGCGCGGGATGTCGGCGAAGCAGAAACTGTTCTGGCAGTCGCTGATCGGCATCGTCGCGTCCGTCTACCTCGCGTTCTCGGTTCCCGCGCAGTCCAACGGCGACGCCTTCGCGCTGTTCGCCGATTGGGTCTCGCACGGCTTCACCGACCTTCCGGCGCGCGCCGACCTGATCGTCCCGTTCTTCAAGAACGTCGCGTACCCGCTCGGCGTCTACGGCTTCATCGTGCTCACCTGGTTCGTCATCGTCGGGTCGAGCAACGCGGTGAACCTCACCGACGGCGCCGACGGGCTGGCGATCATGCCGTCGGTGATGGTCGGCTCGGCGCTCGGCCTGTTCGCCTACGTCACCGGCAACGCGGTCTTCGCGAAATACCTGCTGATCCCGCACATCCCCGGCGCCGGCGAGCTCACCGTCTTCTGTGCGGCGATCGCCGGCGCAGGTCTCGGCTTCCTCTGGTACAACGCGTACCCCGCGCAGGTCTTCATGGGCGACGTCGGCGCGCTCGCCCTCGGTGCCGCGCTGGGCACGGTCGCGGTGATCGTCCGCCAGGAAATCGTGCTGTTCATCATGGGCGGCGTCTTCGTCGCCGAGACGCTGTCGGTGATGCTGCAGGTCGGGTACTTCAAGTACACGAAGCGTCGCTACGGCGAGGGGCGCCGCATCCTGCGCATGGCGCCGCTGCACCATCACTTCGAGGTGGGCGGCATCAAGGAGAGCCAGGTCGTCGTGCGATTCTGGATCGTCACGATGATGCTGGTCCTGTTCGGCCTGTCGACGCTGAAGCTGCGCTGATGACCGCAACCACGCTGCCGCAACCCGGGCTCTTCGACGTGGCCGGCCGCACCGCGCTCGTGATCGGACTTGGTGCATCCGGCGTCGCAATGGCGCGCTGGCTGGCGCGTCAGGGCGCGCGGGTCTGCGCCGCGGACACGCGCAGCGCCGACGGCACCGACCTGCCCGCATGGATCGCGTTGCGCGATTCGATCGACGGGGTTCGGTATGTCGATGGCGCGCCGTGGTCGGACGCGTGGCTCGAAGGCGTCGACCTCGTCGCGTGGAGTCCGGGGCTGTCGATCGAGAAGGGCGACTCGGCGCAGTTTCACGCACGCGCGATCGCGCGCGGCGTCGCGGTGGCCGGCGAGCTCGAGCTGTTCGCGCAGGCGCTCGCCGACCTGCGCGAGAACGGCTATGCGCCGCAGGTGATCGCCGTCACCGGAACCAACGGGAAGACGACGACGACGGCGCTGGCTGCGCACCTGTGCCGCGAGGCGGGGGTCGAAGTCGCCTGCGCCGGCAACATACGTCCGCCGATGCTCGACGCACTGCGCGAGGCGCTCGACGCCGACCGGCTGCCGGCGGTCTGGGCGCTCGAGCTGTCGAGCTTCCAGCTCGCGCTTGCGCGCAGCTTCGCCCCCGACGCTGCCGCGATCGTCAACGTCGACGAGGATCACCTCGACTGGCATGCGTCGATGCGCAGCTACGTCCAGGCCAAGCAGCGGATCTATGCGCATGCGGCGCTCGCCGTGTTCGACCGCGGCGACGCGCGCAGCGCGCCGCCGGCTCCCGGCGCTTCGCTGCGACTCGTTTCCTTCGGTGCCGACGCGCCCCCCGCCGCCGGCGACTTCGGCATCGTTCGCGAGCACGGCATCGACTGGCTCGTGCACGCACAGCCCGAGGACGACCCGACCGCGGGTGCGTCGGCGCGTCGTCGCCGCACGCCGGCCGCCTTCCACGTGCGGCGACTGATGCCGGCCGATGCGCTGCGCATCCGCGGGGCGCACAACCGGCTGAATGCGCTGGCGGCGCTCGCGTTGTGCCACGCCGTCGGCGTCCCGATGGCGAAGATGCTGCACGGGTTGCGCTCGTACGCGGGCGAGCCGCATCGCTGCCAGCTGGTGGCGACGATCGACGGTGTCGAGTACTACGACGACAGCAAGGGAACGAACGTCGGCGCCACCGTCGCCGCGCTGCGCGGGCTGGGCCGGCGCTGCCGGTTGATCGCGGGCGGCGACGGCAAGGGGCAGGACTTCTCGGCGCTCGTCGAACCCGTTCGCGCGCACGCCGCTTCGGTCTACCTGATCGGGGTCGACGCCGGGCGGCTGCAGCACGCGCTCGAGCCCAGCGCAGTACCGATCACCCGCTGCGAATCGCTCGAAGCGGCGGTGCAGCGCGCAAGCCAGGACGCAGCCCAAGGCGAGGCGGTGCTGCTCTCGCCTGCGTGCGCCAGCCTCGACATGTTCCGCAACTACGAGCACCGCGGTCGATGCTTCGTGCACGCAGTGCGCGCACTCGATCCGTCGGGCGCCGCGGCGGGTGAAGCGGGTCACGGTGAAGCCGGAGAGACGCCGTGCTGAGCCTGCGCTGGCCCGGCCGCCTGCGCGTCGCCCGCGCCGCCGCTCCCGTCGGAGCAGGAGAGGTGCGCTTCGAGCGAAGACGCTCGCAGCGGACGGTGCCGTCGCGCGCGGCGTACGCCGCGCATGCGGTCGACCACGCGCTGCTGTGGGTCGTGGGCGCGCTGCTGCTGATCGGCCTGGTGATGGTGTATTCGGCGTCGATCGCGCTGCCCGACTCGAACCGCTTCGCCAGCTACTCCTCGACGCATTTCCTCGTGCGCCACGCCTTCGCGCTCGTCATCGGCGCGACCGCTGCGCTCGCCGCCTTCTCGGTGCCGATCGTGCGCCTGCACGAGTCGGCGAAGTGGCTGTTCCTGCTCGGGCTCGTGCTGCTGGTCGTCGTGCTCATCCCGGGCGTCGGCAAGGAGGTGTATGGCGCGCGCCGCTGGCTGTCGCTGTACGTGCTGAACCTGCAGCCGTCGGAGCTGATGAAGCTCTTCGTCGTGCTGTATGCCGCCGACTTCACGGTGCGCAAGCAGGACTCGATGCAGAGCGTGCGCAAGGGCTTCCTGCCGATGGGCGCGGCCGTCGCGTTCGTCGGGCTGCTGCTGCTGCTCGAACCCGATCTGGGCGCCTTCATCGTCATCGCCGCGGTCGCGATGGGGCTGCTGTTCCTCGGCGGCGTGAACGGCCGCCTGTTCGCCGCGCTCGTCGTCATCGCGGCGACGACCTTCTCGCTGCTGATCTGGCTCTCGCCGTGGCGGCGCGAGCGCATCTTCGCGTATCTCGATCCGTTCGATGCCGCCAACGCGCTGGGCAAGGGCTACCAGCTCTCGCACTCGCTGATCGCCTTCGGCCGAGGCGAGCTGTTCGGCGTCGGCCTGGGCGCGTCGGTCGAGAAGCTGCACTACCTGCCCGAGGCGCATACCGATTTCCTGCTCGCGGTCATCGGCGAGGAACTGGGCCTGGTCGGCGTGCTCACCGTGATCGTGCTGTTCTTCTGGTTGACGCGGCGCGCCTTCGAGATCGGGCGCCAGTCGATCAAGCTCGAGCGCACCTTCGCCGGCCTCGTCGCCAAGGGGATCGGGTTGTGGATCGGCGTGCAGGCGTTCATCAACATGGGCGTGAACACCGGCCTGCTCCCCACCAAGGGATTGACGCTGCCGCTGATGAGCTACGGCGGCAGCGGCATCCTCGTGAACTGCGTCGCAGTCGCGATCCTGCTGCGGGTCGACTGGGAAAATCGAAAACTGATGAGAGGTCTCGGATGAGACTTCTCATCGGTTTTCGATTTCGGCGAAGGCTGACTTCGCGCAGCGAAGTCAAGCCCGCAAAGCGGGCGGCCGAAGCCAAAAGCGCGTCGAGGCCGCCCGCATGACCGGGCGAACCATCCTCATCATGGCCGGTGGCACCGGCGGCCACGTGATGCCGGGGCTTGCCGTCGCCGCCGAGATGCGCGCGCGCAACTGGAGCGTCGTGTGGCTCGGCAACCCGAGCGGCATGGAAGCGACGCTCGTGCCGAAACACGGAATCCCGATGCAGTGGGTGCGCATCGGGGGTGTTCGCGGCAAGGGGCTCGCCACGCGAGTGCTGCTGCCGCTCACGCTGCTGCGTGCGTTCGCGCAGAGCGTGCGCGCGCTGCGCACGACGCAGCCGGCGGTCGTGCTCGGCATGGGCGGCTACGTCGCTTTCCCCGGCGGCATGATGGCTTCGCTGCTGAACCGTCCGCTCGTCGTGCACGAGCAGAATTCGGTCGCCGGGTTGACGAACCGCCTGCTCGCCCGCGTGGCCGATCGGGTGCTCGAGGCCTTCCCCGGCACGCTTGCCGGCGCGCGCTGCTGCGGCAATCCGTTGCGCGCGGAGATGATCCGCGACGACGATCCCCGCGAACGTTATGCCGGGCGCAGCGGTCCTCTTCGCCTGCTCGTCGTCGGCGGCAGCCTCGGCGCGCAGGCGCTCAACGAGGTCGTGCCGCAGGCGCTCGCGGCGATGCCCGAAGCGGCCCGGCCCCAGGTGGTGCACCAGAGCGGTCGCGACCGGCGCGACGCGCTCGAGGCGCGCTACCGCGAGCTCGGCATCGCCGCTCACGTCGTCGAGTTCGTCGACGACATGGCCGGCGCCTACGAATGGGCCGACCTGGTCGTCTGTCGTGCCGGCGCGATGACGATCGCGGAGATCGCCGCCGCCGGCGTCGCCAGCCTGCTCGTGCCGTTCCCGCACGCCGTCGACGACCACCAGACCGGCAATGCGCGTTTCCTGTCCGGGCAGGATGCGGCGCTGCTCGTGCCGCAATCCGAGCTCGATCCGCAGTCTCTTGCCATGCGCCTCGCATCGCTGGATCGCGAAACGCTCGCGCGAATGGCGACGCGCGCCCGTTCGCTCGCGCGCCCCGACGCGACACGGGAGGTCGCCGACGTCTGCGAGGAGGCCGCGCGTCTGCGCGGGGTGCGCGCATGAAGCATCGCGTCAAGCACGTGCATTTCGTCGGGATCGGCGGCTCGGGAATGAGCGGCATCGCCGAGGTGCTGCTCAACCTGGGCTATCGCGTCAGCGGCTCCGACGTGGCCGCGGGCGCGGCGACCCGCCGCCTCGAGGCGCTCGGCGCCACGGTGCACGGCGGGCACGAAGCGGCGAACATCGAGGGCGCCGACTGCGTCGTCGTCTCGACCGCCGTGCGCGGCGATAACCCGGAGGTGATCGCCGCACGCCAGCGGCACGTCCCGATCGTGCCGCGGGCGATGATGCTCGCGGAGTTGATGCGCCTGAAGCGCGGCATCGCCATCGCCGGCACGCACGGCAAGACGACGACGACGAGCCTCGTCGCATCGGTGCTCGCCGCCGGCGGCCTCGACCCCACTTTCGTGATCGGCGGGCGGCTGAACAGCGCCGGCGCCAACGCCCGGCTCGGCGCCGGCGAGTACATCGTCGTCGAGGCCGACGAATCCGACGCGTCGTTCCTGAACCTGTCCCCGATGATCGCGGTGATCACGAACATCGACGCCGATCACATGGAGACCTACGGGCACGACTTCGCGCGGTTGCGCCAGGCCTTCGTCGAGTTCACGCAGCGCCTGCCGTTCTACGGCGCCGCCGTGCTGTGCGTGGACGATGCGCACGTGCGCGAGATCCTGCCCTTCGTCTCGCGGCCGGTGCTCGGCTACGGACTGGGGGCCGATGCGCAGATCCGCGCGGTCGACGTGCGCGCCGAAGGCGCGCGCATGCATTTCACGGTGTTGCGCCCGGGCGCGCAGCCGATGCCCGTCGTGCTCAACGCGCCCGGCGTGCACAACGTGCGCAACGCGCTCGCGGCGATCGCCGTGGCCGACGAGCTCGATGTCGCCGACGGCGCGATCCGCACGGCGCTCGAGCATTTCACCGGGGTCGGGCGGCGCTTCCAGTCGTACGGAGAGGTCGCCGTCGACGCCGCCCATGGCGCGGGTCACTTCACGCTGATCGACGACTACGGACATCACCCGGCCGAGATGGAGGCGACGCTCGCCGCCGCGCGCGGCGCTTTTCCCGGGCGTCGGATCGTGCTCGCCTTCCAGCCGCACCGCTACACGCGCACGCGCGACCTGTTCGAGGACTTCGTGCGCGTCCTCTCGGGTGCCGACGCGCTGCTGTTGGCCGACGTCTACCCGGCCGGCGAAACGCCGATCGTCGCCGCCGACGGCCGCGCGCTGGCCCGTGCGCTGCGCGTCGCGGGCAAGGTCGAGCCGGTCTTCGTCGACGAAATCGCCGCGATGCCCCGGGCGATCCTCGACGCCGCGCGAGCCGGAGACGTGGTGTTGACGATGGGCGCGGGTTCGATCGGCTCGATCGCGCAGGCGATCGTGGAGAAGCAGTGATGGAAACGACGGCGATCGATCCGAAGGCGATGGGCAAGGTGGCCGTGCTGTGCGGAGGGCGCTCGGCCGAGCGCGACGTCTCGCTGATGTCGGGAACGGGAGTGCTGGACGCGCTGCGCGGCTGCGGCGTCGATGCGCACGCCTTCGATCCGGCGCAGCGCCCGCTCGACGATCTCGTGCGCGAAGGATTCGCGCGCGCCTTCATCGCGCTGCACGGTCGCTACGGCGAGGACGGCACGGTGCAGGGGGCGCTCGAGCTGCTCGGCATCCCGTACACCGGCAGCGGCGTGATGGCCTCGGCGATCGCGATGGACAAGGTCTACGCCAAGCGCATCTGGATGACGCATGGCCTGCGCACGCCGGCCTTCGAACTCGCGCGCACGGCGCAACAACTCGCCGACGCGGCGAAGCGCCTGGGGCTGCCGATGGCGGTCAAGCCGAGCCGCGAAGGCTCGACGATCGGCTTCACGAAACTGCACTCGCTCGACGGCGCGAAAGCCGCCTTCGATGCGGCCCGCGCGCACGACGTCGACGTGCTTTGCGAGGAGTTCGTCGACGGGCGCGAGTTGACCGTGGCGGTGCTCGGCAGCGGCGACGCGGCGCGTGCGCTGCCGGTCATCGAGATCGTCGCCCCCGAGGGGAACTACGACTACCAGAACAAGTACTTCACCGACGACACGCGCTACGACTGCCCGGCGCGGCTCGACGCCGCACTCGGCGAGCGCATCCGTGAACTGTCGCTGCAGGCGTACCGCGCGGTTGCTTGCGAAGGCTGGGGGCGCGTCGACGTGATGCTTCGCGGCGGCGACGACGAGCCGTTCCTGCTCGAGGTGAACACCTCCCCGGGAATGACCGGTCATTCGCTGGTGCCGATGGCCGCGCGCGCGGTCGGCATCTCCTACGAGCAGTTGTGCCTGCGCATCCTGGCGTCGGCCAGCCTGAAGATCGGAGGTCGCGATTGAGCGGCCTGTGGCAGGACGCCCGCGCGCTGAACGCACTCGCCAACGCGTTGCTCGGTGCGACGCTGCTGGCGGTAGTGGCGGCCGGCGCGTGGTGGGTCTCGCAGCGTCCGTTCTTCACGCTGGCGCACGTGCGCATCGACGCCGCACCGGATCACGAGTTGCAGCGCGTGTCGCCGGCGCAGTTGCGCGCGGCGGTCGCGCGCCGGGTGCACGGCAACTTCTTCGCCGTCGATCTCGAGACGGTGCGCGCGGTGTTCGAGTCGGTGCCGTGGGTGCGCCGTGCCGGCGTGCGACGCGTCTGGCCCGACGGGCTCGAGGTGTCGATCGAGGAGCACCGCGCGCTCGCGTTGTGGGACGACGGACGCATCGTCAACACGTTCGGCGAGCTGTTCGTCGCCAACCTGGCCGAAGCCGAGGACGACGGCGAGTTGCCGCAGTTCTCGGGGCCCGAGGGCAGCGCGCTGCAGGTGGCGCGCCGCTATGCGGAGCTTCGCGACGCGGTCGCCGCATTACACGTGCAGCCCGACGCGGTGTCGCTGTCGGCGCGCCATGCATGGTCGCTGCGCCTGGACGACGGAACGACGTTGCTGCTCGGGCGCGACCAGGGCATTCCGGTCGAGCGGCGCGTCGCGCGCTGGGTCGAGACCTGGCCCCTGGTCGTCGAGACATTGAACCGGCGCGCCGAGGTGATCGACCTGCGCTACCCCAACGGCTTTGCGATCCGTTCCCTGGCCCGGCTCGATCGCGAAGACGAACACGCCGAAGCTCCCCATCCCGCCGCGCACCATGCGCGACCCCGCGCCGCGCAACAGCATGACCTGCGATAACAAATGACCAGAGACGCGAAGGACCTGATCGTCGGACTCGACATCGGCACATCGAAGATCGTCGCGATCGTCGCCGAGATGCGCCCCGACGGCCATTACGAGATCGTCGGTCTCGGTCAGCACGATTCGCGCGGGCTGAAGAAGGGCGTGGTCGTGAACATCGAGTCGACCGTCGCGTCCATCCAGCACGCGCTCGAGGAAGCCGAGCTGATGGCCGACTGCAAGATCCGCACGGTCTACACGGGGATCGCGGGCAGCCACATCCGCAGTTTCAACTCCAGCGGCATGGTGGCGATCAAGGACAAGGAGGTCACCGAGGCCGACATGGCCCGCGTGATCGAGACCGCCAAGGCGGTGAACATTCCCACCGACCAGCAGATCCTGCACGTGCTGGCGCAGGAATTCATCATCGACGGGCAGGAGGACATCCGCGAGCCGATCGGCATGAGCGGCGTGCGCCTGGAGGTGAAGGTGCACATCGTCACCGGCGCCGTGTCTGCCGCGCAGAACATCGTCAAGTGCGTGCGCCGCTGCGGGCTCGAGGTGAACGACCTGATGCTGCAGCCGCTCGCCTCGAGCATGGCGATCCTCACGCAGGACGAGAAGGAACTGGGCGTGGCACTCGTCGACGTCGGCGGCGGCACGACCGACATCGCGATCTTCACCGGCGGCGCGATCCGCCACACCGCGGTGATCCCGATCGCCGGCGACCAGATCACCAACGACATCGCGATGGCGTTGCGCACGCCGACGCTCGAGGCCGACGACATCAAGCTGCGATACGGCATCGCCAAGCAGGTGCTCGCCGATCCGAACGAGAAGATCGAGGTGCCCGGGCTGGGCGAGCGCTCGCCGCGCACGCTGTCGCGCCAGGCGCTGGCGGCGGTGATCGAGCCGCGCATCGAGGAGCTGTTCTCGCTCGTGCACCAGGTGATCCGCGAGTCGGGCTACGAGGAGCTGCTCTCGTCGGGCGTCGTGCTCACCGGCGGCACGTCGTTGCTGCCCGGGATGGTCGAGCTGGCCGAGGACATCTTTCTGAAGCCGGTACGCATCGGCATGCCGGCGTACACGGGCGGGCTCGCCGACGTCGTGCGATCGCCGCGCTATTCGACCGCGGTCGGGCTGCTCGAGGAGGCGCGCGTGCAGCGCCTGCGCGGGCGCAAGGTCGCCGAGCAATCGGGTTCGTTCAAGGAAACGCTGCGAAGAATGAAGGAGTGGTTCCTCGGCAATTTCTGAATTCCGTTCGTCGTCTCGAAGAGCAAGAAGTCCTCACAACCAAGAATCGTCGTTTTCATTCACCGGGAAGGGTCGACGTCTTCCCACCGTCCTGGAGAAAAGCACCATGAGTTTCGAACTGATCGAGCAAGAAGTCGAAGGCGCCGTCATCAAGGTGATCGGGGTCGGCGGCGCCGGCGGCAACGCGGTCAATCACATGATCAACCGCGACGTGCAGGGCGTGGAGTTCATCGCGGTGAACACCGACAAGCAGGCGTTGCGTCGTTCGCTCGCCGAGCACACGATCCAGCTCGGCGACATGGGCCTGGGCGCCGGCGCGCGGCCCGAGGCGGGCAAGGCGGCCGCAGAGGCGATGCGTACCGAGATCCGCAGCGCACTGGAAGGCTCGAACATGGTCTTCCTGACCGCCGGCATGGGCAAGGGCACCGGTACCGGCGCGTCTCCCGTCGTCGCCGAGATCGCCAAGGAGATGGGCATCCTGACGGTGGGCGTCGTCACCAAGCCCTTCGACTTCGAGGGCGCCAAGAAGCTGCAGATCGCCGAGAACGGCATCGACCAGCTCGTCGAGCACGTCGATTCGCTGATCGTCGTGCTGAACCAGAAGCTGTTCGAGGTGATGGACGACGACGCGAGCCTCGAGGATGCGTTCAAGCGCGCCGACGACGTGCTGCACAACGCCGTGGCCGGCATCGCCGAGATCATCAACGTGCCGGGCCTGGTCAACGTCGACTTCGCCGACGTGAAGACGGTGATGGGCGAGCAGGGCAAGGCGATGATGGGGATCGGCGAGTCGTCGGGCCTGGATCGTGCGCGCATCGCCGCCGAACAGGCGGTGTCCTCGCCGCTGCTCGACGGCGTCGACCTGCAGGGCGCACGCGGCGTCATCGTCAACATCACCGCCGGTCGCAGCCTGAAGCTGAAGGAGACGAACGACGTGATCAACACGATCAAGGCGTTCTGCGCCGACGACGCGACGATCATCCACGGGACCGTGTTCGACGAGAACATGAGCGATCGCCTGCGCGTCACCGTCGTCGCCACCGGCATCGGCCGTCGTCCGGCCAAGCCGATGCTCGTGCCGCAGAGCCAGTTGCGCACCGGAACCCACGACGCCGCGCCGCTGCAGCAGCCGAACTACGAACAGTTCGAGCAGCCCACCGTCTGGCGCAGCCCCCGCGCCTCGGCCGCCGCGCAGGTCCAGGCGCTCGAGGAAAGCGGCGTGGAGCGGTTCGATATTCCGGCGTTCTTGCGAAAGCAGGCCGACTGATGTCGGCGTGAAGGGTGAAGGGACATGGGTGAAGGGGGCCGAGCCGTTGCGACGCGCGCCGCGCTTCGCAACGCTCGACCGGTCGTCCTTACTGCGTCGGCTTGCCCGCAGCCGGCTCGGCCCCCTTCACCCTTCACCCTTCACCCTTCACCCTTCACTCACCCATTTCCGCCTCCGTTCAATGCAGTCCGCGCCCGTCGCTTAAAATGACAGGTTTCCCGCTTGCAACGGGCACTTCTTAGCGAGAACGGAGGCGCACTCAAATGATCGAACCAGGCCAACGCGTCCCCGACGCCACGGTTTTCGAATACGTGCAGACCGAGGGTCCGGGGTGTTCGATCGGGCCTCGCAAGTTCCGGGCGCTGGACGAGTTGCGCGGCAAGCGCGTCGTCGTGTTCGGGCTGCCCGGGGCGTTCACGCCCACCTGCTCGGCGAAGCACGTTCCGGGGTACCTCGAGAAATTCGACGCGCTCAAGGGCAACGGAGTCGACGAGATCTGGTGCGTGTCGGTGAACGACGCGTTCGTGATGGGAGCCTGGGCGGTCGACCAGGGCACCGAAGGCAAGATCCGCATGATCGCCGACGGCGCGGCCGAATGGACGCGTGCGCTCGGGCTCGACTTCGTCAGCCCGACGATGGGTGTTCGCTCGCAGCGCTACTCGATGCTCGTCGAGGACGGCGTCGTGAAGACGCTCAACGTCGAGCAACCGGGCAAGTTCGAGGTTTCGGACGCGGCAACGATGGTGAAGCAGGCTTGAAAGCGATCCGGCCCGCCTCTTTTTCCCTGCGGCAATCGCGATGATGCGACAGCGAACGATCGGCTCGCTGGTGCGAACGACGGGCGTCGGGCTGCATTCGGGCGAGCGCGTCGAGTTGACGCTGCGCCCGGCGGCGCCCGACACCGGTGTCGTCTTTCGCCGCATCGATCTCGAACCGCCGGTCGAAATCCGCAGTTGCGCCGAGCGCGTCACCGACACCCGGATGGCCTCGACGCTCACGGCGGCCGATGACGGCCCGCTCGCGCAGGTGCGCGTGGCCACGGTCGAGCACCTGATGTCGGCGCTCGCCGGGATGGGCGTCGACAACGTCTACGTCGACGTCACGGCGCCCGAGATCCCGATCCTCGACGGCTCTGCCGGATCCTTCGTCTACCTGATCCAGTCGGCGGGCATCGTCGAGCAGCGCGCCGAGAAGCAGTTCATCCGGCTGATCCAGCCGGTCGAGGTGCGCGACGGCGACAAGTGGGCGCGGCTGGATCCGCATTTCGGCTTCAAGCTGCGCTTCTCGATCGATTTCGCGCACCCCGCGATCGATGCCACCGAGCAGGTCGTCGAGGTCGATTTCGCAAAGGCGTCGTACGTGAAGGAAGTCTCCCGCGCGCGCACCTTCGGCTTCATGCAGGACGTGGAGGCGCTGCGCGCGCATGGCTTGGCCAAGGGCGGCAGCTTCGGCAACGCCATCGTCATGGACGAGTACCGCGTGCTGAACGAAGACGGGCTGCGTTTCGGCGACGAGTTCGTCAAGCACAAGATCCTGGATGCGATCGGCGACCTGTACCTGGTCGGCCACCCACTGCTCGCCGCGTACAGCGCGCACAAGTCGGGGCATGCGCTGAACAACCTGCTGCTGCGCGAGATGCTCGCGCACGAGCAAGCCTGGGAACGCGTCGGCTTCGCCGATCGTCGCGACGCGCCCCGCCCCTTCGCGCTCGACTGGAGCCATGCCTGAACGCACGCCCCTCCGGCGCGCGTTCCCCGCATGATCTTCCTGCGCGTCCTGGTGGTCGTGCTGCTCGCCTCGGTGGCGTACTGCGCGCTCGGCTACGTGTTCACGCGCGAGCGGCGCTATATCCGGCTTGCGTGGCGCCTGCTCCTCGGCGGCCTGGTCGCCGCGCTCGTGTTCTTCGCCGTGATGTTCGTCGAGCGGCTGACGAGCCCTGCCGTGGCGTTGCTGCCCGATGCGCGTTCAGCGCGCGCCGCGATGATGGCGAACGAGGCGCGCGAGCGCTTCGCCCAGCGCGGGGGCGTCGGTGCGGGAGCGAAGCCGGTCGAACTCGCGCAGCGCCGCTGACGGAATCGCCGCGCGCGGCGCCTGCGTGCGCGCGGGCGCCGCGTCGCCCGTTCGCTGCGTGACGATCCGGATCCGGTCGATTCCCGCGAAGCGCGTGTGCAGCGCCTGCAGCATCGTCGGCGTCGACTGGCGCAGGCGCGCGGCCCACGCGGCGCTGGGCGCGCGCAGCGTGAGCGTGCCCGTGTCCAGCGCGACCACCGTCAACGGCGCCTGTGCGAATTGCTCGTGGAGCGCCGACTGCAGTTCGACGAGGCGATCGACCCGCGCGGCGAGCGCACGGAAGTCGGTTTCTTCGTCGAGCCAGGCAGTGACGGGGCGGGTGGAAGTGGGCTTCATCGGCGCTGCGCCGGCACGGATTCCTGCGTCGGTCAAGCGACCCCGCGGCTCGGGGCGGACAAGGTGCGCGTGCTAGACTGTAACGCTTTCGCGGGCGTTGGCGCCGTTCGTCGCGTCATTCCGCCGTCTCCCCGACCGCCGTCTCCCCGACGCATCGCCCCGCACCTCGCCGAATGATCCAGAACTACCTCACCCGGATCTTCGGCAGCCGCAACGAGCGGCTGCTGAAGAGCTACCGCAAGGCGGTCGCGCAGATCAACGCGCTCGAGCCGCAGATCGAGCCGCTCAGCGACGAGCAGCTCGCCGGCAAGACCGTCGAGTTCCGCCAGCGGATCGAAGCGGGCGAAACGCTCGACGCGCTGCTGCCCGAAGCCTTCGCCGTATGTCGCGAAGCGGCACGCCGCACGCTCGGAATGCGCCACTTCGACGTGCAGCTCGTCGGCGGGATGGTGCTGCACGCGGGCAAGATCGCCGAGATGCGCACCGGCGAAGGAAAGACGCTCACCGCCACGCTGGCGGTGTACCTGAACGCGCTCGCCGGCAAGGGCGTGCACGTCGTCACCGTCAACGACTACCTCGCCGAGCGCGACGCCGACTGGATGGGACGCGTCTATCGCTTCCTCGGCATGTCGGTCGGCACGATCCTGTCGCAGCAGCCTACTGCCGACAAGAAGGTCGCGTACGCCGCCGACATCACCTACGGCACCAACAACGAGTTCGGCTTCGACTACCTGCGCGACAACATGGAGTACGCGGTCGGCGACCGGCGCCAGCGCGGACTCTTCTACGCCATCGTCGACGAGGTCGATTCCATCCTCATCGACGAGGCGCGCACGCCGCTGATCATCTCGGGCCAGGCCGAGGATCACACCGTCACCTACCAGCGGATGAACGCCGTTCCCCCGCTGCTCGACGAGATGGCTTCCGAGCCGAAGTCGGGCGAGGAGGAACCGCCCGGAGACTACTGGGTCGACCGCAAGGCGCATCAGGTGTACCTGTCGGAGGCGGGCCACGAGAAGGCCGAGCGGATCCTCGGCGAGATGGGCCTGCTCCCCGCAGGCGCCAGCCTGTACGACGCGGGCAACATCAGCCTGATGCACCACCTGATGGCCGCGGTGCGCGCGCACACGCTGTTCCTGAAGGACCAGCAATACGTCGTGCAGAACGGCGAGGTGATCATCGTCGACGAATTCACCGGTCGCCTGATGCCGGGCCGGCGCTGGTCGGAGGGCCTGCACCAGGCGGTGGAGGCGAAGGAAGGCGTCGCGATCCAGGCCGAGAACCAGACGCTTGCGTCCATCACGTTCCAGAACTACTTCCGCATGTACGGCAAGCTCGCCGGCATGACGGGCACGGCCGACACCGAGGCCTACGAGTTCCAGGAAATCTACAACCTCGAGACGGTCGTCATCCCCACGCACCGTCCGATGATCCGCGACGATCGCCAGGACCAGGTCTTTCGCACCGCGAAGGAGAAGTTCGACGCGATCCTCGCCGACATCAAGGACTGCCACGAGCGCGGGCAGCCGGTGCTCGTCGGCACGACGTCGATCGAGAACTCCGAGTTGCTCGCCGGGCAGTTGCAGCGCGCGAAGCTGCCGCACCGGGTGCTGAACGCGAAGCAGCACGCGAGCGAGGCGGAGATCGTCGCGCAGGCCGGCCGTCCGAAGGTCATCACGATCGCGACCAACATGGCGGGTCGCGGAACCGACATCGTGCTCGGCGGCAACGTCGAGAAGCAGATCGACCTGCTGCGCGCCGACGCCGGCGTGCCCGACGAAGACAAGCAGGCTCGGGTCGACAAGCTGCGCAGCGAATGGCAATCGCTGCACGACCAGGTCATCGCGGCGGGCGGGCTGCACATCATCGGCACCGAGCGCCACGAATCGCGTCGCATCGACAACCAGTTGCGCGGCCGCTCCGGGCGCCAGGGCGACCCCGGGTCCTCGCGCTTCTACCTGTCGATGGAAGACCCGCTGCTGAAGATCTTCGCCGGCGACCGGCTCAAGGCGATCATGGATCGCCTGAAGCTGCCCGAGGGCGAGCCGATCGAGGCGGGCATGGTCACGCGGTCGATCGAATCGGCGCAGCGCAAGGTCGAGGCGCGCAACTTCGACATCCGCAAGCAGCTGCTCGAGTACGACGACGTCGCCAACGACCAGCGCAAGATCGTCTACTCCGACCGCAACGCGCTGCTGGAGTCCGAAGACGTCTCCGAGCGCGTCGCCGAACTGCGCCAGCAGGTCTTTACCGACCTGTTCCGCGAATACGTCCCGGCCGACTCCGTCGAGGAGCAGTGGAACCTCGAGGGATTGGAGAACGCGCTCGAGAGCGACTGGCAGCTGCCGGTGCCGCTGCGGGCAATGCTGCAGGAGAACGAGCAGCTCACCGACGAAGACCTGCTCGAGGCTGTGCTGCAGGAAGCCGAGCGGATGTACCGCTCGAAGGTCGAGCAGGTCGGCGCCGAGGTGTTCGCCGGCTTCGAGCGTTCGATCCTGCTGCAGACGATCGACCAGCACTGGCGCGAGCATCTGTCGTCGCTCGACTACCTGCGCCAGGGCATCCACCTGCGCGGCTACGCGCAGAAGAACCCGAAGCAGGAGTACAAGCGCGAGGCCTTCGAGATCTTCGGCCTGATGCAGCAGCGCATCCGCACCGACGTCACGCGCATCCTGATGACGGTTCGCATCCAGTCGGCCGAGCAGGCCGAGCAGGTCGAAGAGACGATGCAGCCGCAGTACACCAAAGTGGCCTACACGCACGCCGACTTCGATCCTTCGGTCGCCGAATCGGCCGACGCCGACCCGGAGTCGATCGCGCTCGCCGTGCAGAACGCGCCGCGCGCCACGGATGCGCCGGCGCAGCCGGTGCGTCGCTTCGGCCAGAAGATCGGTCGCAACGATCCGTGCCCGTGCGGCTCGGGCAAGAAATACAAGCAGTGCCACGGCCGCCTGGCGTAGGCGCATCGCGCGCGCGCCGCGCCGGGGCCGCATTCCGGAGAGCCCGATGCCCGTGAACCTCGAAGCGCCGAGGCGCGACGCGTTGTCGGCCGTGCCCGGCGTCGACCTCGGCACGGCGCGCGCGGCGATCCGCAAGCCCGACCGCCGCGACGTGCTGGTGCTGCGCCTGGCTCCCGGGGCGCGCGCCGCCGGCGTGTTCACCAACAACCGCTTCTGCGCAGCGCCGGTCGTCGTATGCCGCGAGCATCTCGCCGGCAGCGCCGGAGCGATCCGCGCGCTCGTCGTCAACACGGGCTGCGCCAATGCCGGCACCGGCGAGCAGGGGCTCGACGATGCGCGCGCGAGTTGCGCGGCGCTCGCCGGCCGCCTGGGCGTTGCCGCCGATGCGGTGCTGCCGTTCTCCACCGGCGTCATCCTCGAGCACCTGCCGATGCAGCGGCTGCTCGCCGGCATCGACGCGGCAGTCGACGCGCTCGGTCGCAGCGACTGGCTCGATGCGGCCGAGGCGATCATGACGACCGACACCGTGCCGAAGGCGGCGTCGCGTCGCGTCGACGTCGGCGGAACGACGATCACGGTAACCGGCATCGCGAAGGGCGCCGGCATGATCCGGCCCGACATGGCGACAATGCTCGGCTTCGTCGCTACCGACGCAGCGGTGTCCGCCGACCTTCTCGCGCGCTGGGCGCGCGAAGCGGCCGATGCGAGCTTCAACCGCATCACCGTCGACGGCGATACGTCGACGAACGATTCGTTCGTGCTCGTCGCCACCGGCGCGTCGTCCGTTGCGATCGATGCGAACGCTGCCGACGCAGTGCAGGCGCGAGCGCTGCGCGAGGCGATCGTCTCGGTCGCGCGCGAGCTCGCCCAGGCGATCGTGCGCGACGGCGAGGGCGCCACCAAGTTCATCTCGGTGCACGTCGAAGGCGCACGCGACGAGGCCGAAGCCGCGGCGGTCGCATTCACCGTTGCGCATTCGCCGCTGGTGAAGACCGCGTTCTTCGCGTCCGACCCCAACCTGGGGCGCATTCTCGCGGCGGTCGGCCGCGCCGGCGTTGCCGATCTCGACGTCGACGGCGTCGACCTGTACCTCGACGACGTGCACGTCGCCACGCGCGGCGGGCGCCACCCCCGGTATCGCGAGGAGGACGGCCAGCGCGTGATGAGGAAGTCCGAGATCGGCGTGCGCATCGTGCTCGGCCGCGGGAGCGCGTCGACCACCGTCTGGACCTGCGATCTTTCGCACGACTACGTGTCGATCAATGCCGACTACCGATCCTGATTCGCGCCACGGCGTCGATCCGGGCGCGCTCGCGCGCGTCGTCGCGCGGGCCGAGTCCGTGCTCGGGCGCTTCGAGCAGCTGCTCGGCGCCGCGACCGCCCCGGACTGGAACGCGGCGATCGCCTATCGCTGGCGCCGCCGCCCCAGCGCATTCGGCCAGCAGGCGGCACTGCACCCGGTGCGGCACGTCTCGGCGATCCGGCTCGACGACCTCAAGCACATCGACGAGCAGAAGGCGGCGATCGAACGCAACACGCGCCAGTTCGTGCAGCGACGCCCGGCGAACAACGTCCTGCTCACGGGATCGCGCGGCACCGGCAAGTCGTCGCTGATCAAGGCGTTGCTGAACCAGTACGCCGCGCAGGGGTTGCGGCTGATCGAGGTCGACAAGGACGATCTCGTCGACCTGCCCGAGATCGTCGAACTGGTCGCCGGGCGGCCGGAGCGCTTCATCGTCTTCTGCGACGACCTGTCCTTCGAGGAAGGCGAACCCGGCTACAAGGCCCTGAAGGTAGCGCTCGACGGCTCGGTGTCGGCGCAGTCGGAGAACGTGCTGATCTACGCCACGTCGAACCGCCGGCACCTGATGCCCGAGTACATGCGCGAGAACCTCGAGGCGAAACACCAGTCCGACGGCGAGATCCATCCGGGCGAGACGGTCGAGGAGAAGATCTCGCTGTCCGAGCGATTCGGGCTGTGGGTGTCGTTCTATCCGTTTCGCCAGGACGACTACCTGGCGATCGTCGCGCACTGGCTCGCAAGCTTCGGCTGCGACGCGCGCGAGATCGAGGCGGCGCGCGCCGATGCGCTTCGCTTCGCGCTCGAGCGCGGGTCGCGCTCGGGGCGCGTCGCCTGGCAGTTCGCCAAGGACCGGGCAGGGCGCGAACCGGAAGTGCGCGCTTCTCGCGCGCCCTGACGCGCGTGTCGATGCTCGAGGTCGCGGTCGGCGTCCTCGTTCGCGCCGACGGCGCGGTGCTGTTCGGCCAGCGTCGCGCCGGCAAGCCCTACGCCGGCTGGTGGGAATTCCCCGGCGGCAAAGTCGAGACGGGTGAGACGATCGAGCAGGCGCTCGCGCGCGAACTCCACGAGGAACTCGGCATCGAGGTGCGACGCTCGTACCCGTGGATGCTGCGCGAGCACGTCTACCCGCACGCGCACGTCCGACTGTCGTTTCGCCGGGTCGTCGACTGGACCGGCACGCCGCGTCCGCGAGAAGGCCAGGCGCTCGCCTGGCGCCACCCGTCGGGGATCGATCTGGCGCCGTTGCTGCCGGCGGCGATTCCGGTGATCGGCTGGTTGAGGCTGCCGCAGCGGCTCGCGATCAGCAGTGCGATGCTGCTGGGAGACGACACGTTTCTCGAAGCGTTGCGCGCGGCGCTGGCGTCGGGACTGCGACTCGTGCAATTGCGCGAGCCCGGAATCGAGCCCGATCGTCTCGAACGTTTGTGGCGCGCGGCGCGCGCCTCGTGTCGTGACGCGGGTGGCCTGCTGGTCGTCAACAGCGCGCATTCCCTCTCGTATGCGGCGGCCTGCGACGGCGTGCATCTTCGCGGCGCGGATCTGCACGCCTGCGTCTCGCGTCCGCCGTTTCGCATCGTCGGCGCTTCGTGCCACGATGCGCGCGACCTCGCGCAGGCAGGCGAACTGGGCCTGGATTACGCGGTGCTCGGTCCGGTCAAGCCGACGCTGTCGCACCCCGGGGCGCCGGTGCTGGGGTGGGACGCCTTCGCGTCGCTCGCCGCCCGATCGCAGGTGCCGGTCTTCGCACTGGGCGGGATGCACGAGAGCGACGCAACGGATGCGGCGGTCGCCGGCGCGCACGGACTGGCGATGCTGCGCGGCTGGCGAACCTGATCAGCCGAAGCGTTCCCCTTCCCCCTTCTGCCTTGCCTCGTCCCTTTCTCCGGCAATCCGGTACCGCTCCGCCGCCCACGCCCCCAGATCGAGGTTCTTGCAGCGCTGCGAGCAGAACGGACGCCAGCGGTGCGACGCGTCGAAGGGCGTCTTGCGGCCGCAGGCCGGGCAGTTGACGAAGACGTTCTTCTTCATCGCGTCACAGGGTGCAAAGACCGAGCTCGAAGTCGATGTTCGTGTCGGCCGGACGCGGACGCTCGTCGCGGTCGCGCATCGTGAAACGGATCCACAGCAGGTACTTGTTCGCGCTGATTTCGGGGATCGCGCCGAGCGCCGGATCGAGCCGCACCTGCACCATCTGGTAGGTCTTGCCGGCCAGCGGTTGCTGGTAGCTGCCGCCCTGCGCCGTGAGCGCCGTGCGTTGCGCGCTCTCGCGCAGCAGGCGCAGCACGATCGTCACGCTGTCGTACATGGGCTTGAACGGCGCAGCCCACGCGGCGATGTCGCGCTGGCGCACGTCGGCGGGCCGATGCTGCCACGCGTGATACGAGGGAAGGTCGAATTCGCAGGCGCCGCCTGCGATGAACATCCGGCTGCGGATGCTCATCAGCCATTCGTTGTCGCGCAGGTGCTGCCCGCTCTTTCCGGTGGCCGCGCCCAGTCCGCCCAGCGCCTCGTCGATGTCGCCGAGGATGCGGTCGAGGGCCTCCTGCGATACGTCCGGGCTGTTGCGGAACGCCATCAGCGTCTGGCGCTGGCGTTCGAGTTCCTGCAGAAGGTCGGACTTCAGGTCGGCGCGGCCCGCAACGTCGAGCACCTCGAAAAGCGTACCGAGGGCGACGTGATGATCGAGCGGATGTTCACGCCGGGCGAAGAACTCGAGCCGGTCGAACAGATCTTCGAGCCGCAGCAGCGTACGGACGCGTTCGTTCAGCGGGTACTCGTACAAGATCAAGGCGTCGTCCTGTGCCGCGGGCGACGGCGTTCGCGCTGCGCTCGCGCTGTCGCCGACGTATGCGAGTCGCGCTCGGTCCGTGCAGACGCACGAATTCTGTAGCAAAGCGCTTTCGTTGACAAACCTCGAGCCGCGCGATGCGAGCGCGCCCGCCGCTGAGGCTCAGCGCGCGGCGGCATACCTTCGATGCAGCACGTCGACCTGCGCCGGCAGCGCATCGGCATCGCCGGCGTTGTCGATCACGTCGTCGGCCGCCGCCAGCCTGTCTTCCCGACTGGCCTGCGTCGCCAGGATCGATTCGATGCGCGCCGCGCTCAGGCCGCTGCGCTGCTGCACGCGGGCGATCTGCACCGATACCGGACAGTCGACGACGAGCACGCGATCGAAGCGACCCGAGCGTCCCGCCGATTCCACCAGCAACGGGACGACGTGCACCACGTAGGGGCCGGTGGCTGCGACGATGCGCCGCTCCGACTCGGCGCGAATCATCGGATGCAGGATGGCCTCGAGCGCGGCACGCGCGCCCGGGTCGTCGAAGACGAGCGCGCGCATCGCGTCGCGATCGAGCGCGCCGTCGGCGCGCAGGACGCCTTCGCCGAAACGCGTGCGGATCGCGTCGATCGCCGCGCCGCCCGGGGCGGTGAGTTCGTGTGCGATCGCATCGGTGTCGACGATCGTGGCGCCGCGCGCCGCGAAGAGTTCGGCGACGGTGCTCTTGCCGCTGCCGATGCCGCCGGTGAGTCCGACGACGAAGGGCCTGCGTGGCGAGGTGCGTTCTTGCGTTCGCCCCGTCGGCCCGTCTGCGGCTGCAGTCATGGCGACGAGTCTAACAGCGGGGCAGACGTGCCCTCGATCCGCCCTCGGTCAGCCCAATCCGTAGAATGAAGCGAGCGGCTCGCGGAAATACAGCGCGAGGAGTCCCGCGCCGGCCAGGTACGGCCCGAACGGGATCGGCACGTCACGCCCATGGCGCGCGACGACCATCAGCGTCAGGCCGACCGCAGCGCCGACCACCGATGCCAACAGGATCACCGAGGGCAGCGCGGTCCAGCCGAACCACGCACCGAGCGCGGCGAGCAGCTTGAAGTCGCCGTAGCCCATGCCTTCCTTGCCGGTGGCGAACTTGAACAGCCAGTACAGGCTCCACAGGCTCAGGTAGCCGGCGATCGCGCCGATGACCGCGGCGTGCAGCGGCGCGAAGACTTCCCACAGGTTGAACGCGAGCCCGATCCACAGCAGCGGCAGCGTCATGCTGTCGGGCAGCAGCTGCGTGTCGAAGTCGATGAACGCGAGCGCGATCAGGAAGCAGGTGAGCACGACGGCGCCGAGCCCGGCGGCGCTCCAGCCGAAATGCGCGACGGCCAGCGCGCACAGCGCCGCGGTCGCGCCTTCGACGATCGGATAGCGAAGCGGAATCGCCGCTTGGCACGCCGTGCAGCGGCCGCGCTGCAGCAGCCAGCTGACGAGCGGGATGTTCTCGATGGCGCGGATCGAGTGTCCGCACGACGGGCACTGCGAGCGCGGCACGACCAGGTTGAAGGGCGGCGCTGCGCTCGCCGGTTCGCCGCGCAGTTCGGCCGCCTGCTGCGCCCATTCGAGCTCGAGCATCTTCGGCAGGCGGTGGATCACGACGTTCAGGAAACTGCCGACGAGCAGCCCGAACACCGCGGCGGTTCCGATCGCCAGCGCGGGCGACTGCTGCAGCGCTTCGAGCATCGACGGGGCCTCGAACATCGGGGATCGGCCTGCGTGCGGTTGCGGCGGGTCTCGCTCAGACCACCTGTCCGAGCTTGAAGATCGGAAGATACATCGCAATGACCAGGCCGCCGATCAGCGTGCCGAGCACGACCATGATCATCGGCTCGAGCAGGCTCGACAGGCTCTCGACGGCGTCGTCGACCTCGCGCTCGAAGATGTCGGCGGCCTTCGACAGCATCGAGTCGAGCGAGCCCGACTCCTCGCCGATCGAGGCCATCTGCAGCACCATGTTCGGGAACACCTGGGAATTCTGCATCGCCACCGTCAGGCTCGTTCCGGTGGACACTTCCTGCTGCACCCGCTTGGTCGCGACCAGGTAGACGTGGTTGCCGGAGGCGCCGCCGACCGAATCGAGCGCCTCGACCAGCGGAACGCCGGCGGCGAACATCGTCGACAGCGTGCGCAGCCACCGGGCGATCGTCGCCTTCTCGACCACCGAGCCGAACACGGGCAGCTTCAGCAGCAGCCGGTCCATCGCCATCTGCACACGCGGCGATCGCTTCCACGCCTGGAGCAGGAAATAGAACCCGCCGCCTATCGCGCCGAAGATCAGGTACCAGTACTGGACGAAGAAATCCGACAGCGCGATCACCATCAGCGTCGGGGCAGGCAGGTCGGCGCCGAAATTCGAGAAGACCTCCTTGAAGGCCGGTACGACGAACAGCATGATCACGGCCACCACGATGAACGCGACGACGAGAACCGCGATCGGGTAGAAGAGCGCCGACTTGATCTTGCCCTTGATCGCCAGCATCTTCTCCTTGTAGCTGGCCAGGCGATCGAGCAGGTCGTCGAGAATGCCGGCCTGTTCGCCGGCGCCCACGAGGTTGCAGAACAGCGAATCGAAGTACAGCGGGTACTTGCGGAAAGCCTGCGACAACGACGTTCCGGTCTCGACGTCGCCGCGGATATCGGTGAACAGCTTCGACACCGAAGCGTTCGACGTACCTCGTGCGACGATGTCGAACGACTGCAGCAGCGGCACCCCCGCCTTCATCATCGTCGCCAGCTGGCGCGTGAACAGCGTGATGTCCTTTTCGCCGATGCGCTTGCCGCGCTTGTACCGCCGCTTCGTCGCCTTGGTCATCGAGATGCCCTGCCGGCGCAGCGACGTCTGCACGGCGGTCGGGCTGCTCGAGCGCATCTCCCCGCGCAGCACCTTGCCGGCGCGGTCGCGCCCTTCCCACGCGTAGACCTGTTCCTTGCTGGCCGGGCGGCGGGCCGCCGACCCGCGAGCGCTGCCCGCGCGGGCGCCGGCGGCGCCGGCGGTCGTACCGATCGTGCTCATCGCATCGCCCCTTCGTCCTGGTGGTTCCCGCCGCTCGCGCCGCCGCCTGCCGGCCGCAGGTGCTCGCCGCTCATTCGTTGGTGACGCCGAGCACCTCCTCGATGCTCGTCATTCCCTGCATGACCTTGATCAGTCCCGATCGGCGCAGGTCGCGCACGCCTTCGCTTTGCGCCTGTCGCGCGATCTGCAGCGCGTTGCCGTTCGACAGGATGATTGCCTGCATCGCTTCCGTGATCGGCATCACCTGGTAGATGCCCACTCGGCCCTTGTAGCCGGTGCCGCCGCAGCGCTCGCAGCCCACCGGCCGGAACGGCGCCCACTTGCCGTCGAGGTCCGACTCGAGAAAGCCCGCCTTGAGCAGCGCGCCGCCGTCGGTCTGCAGCGGCTGCTTGCAGTTGCACAGCCGACGCGCCAGCCGCTGCGCGGTGATCAGGATCACCGACGAGGCGATGTTGAACGGCGCCACGCCCATGTTCGCCATTCGCGTAAGCGTGGTCGGCGCGTCGTTCGTGTGCAGCGTCGACAGCACCATGTGCCCCGTCTGTGCCGCCTTGATCGCGATGTCGGCGGTCTCGAGGTCGCGGATCTCCCCGACCATGATCACGTCCGGGTCCTGGCGCAGGAATGCCCGCAGCGCCGCGGCGAAGGTGAGCCCCGCCTTGTCGTTGACGTTGACCTGGTTGACGCCGGGCAGGTTGATCTCGGCCGGATCCTCGGCAGTGGAGATGTTGATGCCCGGCTCGTTCAGCAGGTTCAGGCAGGTGTAGAGCGACACCGTCTTGCCCGAGCCGGTCGGTCCGGTGACGAGGATCATCCCGTACGGGCGGCGGATCGCCTCGAGCATGATCTCCTTCTGGTCGGGCTCGTAGCCGAGCGCGTCGATGCCGAGCTTCGCCGACGACGGATCGAGGATCCGCATGACGATCTTTTCGCCGAACAGCGTCGGCAGCGTCGAGACGCGAAAGTCGATCGCGCGCTGGCTCGACAGCACGATCTTCATGCGGCCGTCCTGCGGCACGCGCCGCTCGGAGATGTCCAGCCGCGAGATCACCTTGATGCGCGATGCCAGCTTTTCCTTGATCGCCAGCGGAGGCGTCACCACCTCGCGCAGCTCGCCGTCGACGCGCAGCCGGATCCGGTAGTACTTCTCGTACGGCTCGAAGTGGATGTCCGATGCGCCGGCCTGGATCGCCTCGACGAGTACCTTCTGCAGGAAGCGCACGACGGGCGCATCGTCGACGTCGCTGGTGTCGGGCGCCGTTCCCGGGTCGTCGCCGGCGACGGCGATGTCGTCGAGCGAATCGTCGACGAGCTCCTCGAGCTGCTCGGTGGCGCTCTGGCCGAGTCGTTCGACCAGGCGCACGAGCCGGTCGTGCTCGACGACGATCGGGTCGAGCGCTGCCTGCGCCGAGAAGCGGATCCGGTCGAGAAGCTTCGAGTCGGTCGGGTCGGACACCGCGATCGACAGGCGCCCGGCACGCTTGCCCAGTGCGACGACGCGCAGTTCGGTGGCGAGCTTGCGATCGAGCAGGTCGGAGGGCAGCGTCGTCGGGTCGATCGCCGACAGGTCCAGCAGCGGGTGCCCGCAAAGCTCGGCGGCGAACTGCGCGAGTTGGCGCGGCGGCATGTGCCCGCCACCGATCAACTCGTCGACGAAACTCAGCCGGTCGGCGTCGGCCTTTCGCTGGATGGCGCTCGCCTGGTCCAGCCGCAGCAACTGGTGCTGCACGAGCGCGCGGCCGAGCCCCGACATCGAGGTCGGTTCCTTCGTTCGGCCTGCGGCAGCGACGATGGCCATGGCGGTGACGGAGTCGGTCGGATGATGGGAGCCCGCGGGCAATGATGCCCGCCGGCGCAGGCGCTGCGGCGCGCCGTACCGTGCGGCCGCGACGAGCGCGTGCGCGGCCCGGACGAACGGTGCGCAAGGCGCGTACTCGCCGCGACGCCGACCGCTTCGCGGAAGCGACGCCGGATGCGCCGCTCGCGGAACCACCCCAATCCCCTGTTGCTCGCTTACCCGGATTGCTGCGCCGCGAGCCTTTGGCCATAATCCGCGCTCGACGGCGGGGCGGCGCGCCAGCGCGGCCCACGACAAGCAGGCGCTCGATGGCCGAAAAAGACTACATCCTGGAGACCCGTCGCCTCGTCAAGGAATTCAAGGGCTTCGTCGCAGTGAACGACGTCGACCTGCGCGTGCGCCGGGGCCAGATTCATGCATTGATCGGGCCGAACGGAGCCGGCAAGACGACGTTCTTCAACCTGTTGACGAAGTTCCTGATTCCCACCGCGGGGCAGATCCTGTTCAACGGGCAGGACATCACTGCCGAGAAGTCGGCCCAGGTGGCGCGACGCGGCATCGTGCGCTCGTTCCAGATCTCGGCCACGTTCCCGAACCTGACCGTGCTCGAGAACGTGCGCGTGGCGCTGCAGCGAAAGCTCGGCACGTCCTTTCATTTCTGGAAGCCCGAACGCTCGCTCGACGTGCTCGACTCGCGCGCGATCGAGCTGCTCGACACGGTCGGGCTGCGCGAGTTCGCCGACCATGTCACCGTCGAGTTGCCGTACGGGCGCAAGCGCGCGCTGGAGATCGCCACGACCCTCGCCACCGAGCCCGAGCTGATGCTGCTCGACGAGCCCACGCAAGGCATGGGGCACGAGGACGTCGACCGCGTCACGCAGCTCATCAAGAAGGTTTCGGCCAACCGGACGGTGCTGATGGTCGAGCACAACATGAACGTCGTGGCGAATATCGCCGACACGATCAGCGTGCTGCAACGCGGCCAGGTGATCGCCGAAGGCCCGTACGAGATCGTCTCGCGGAATCCGCAGGTGCTCGAGGCGTACATGGGAAGCGCGAGCGAAGAGCTCGGGGGCACGCATGGTCACTGAGCGCGGCGTCGAGTTCCTGCGCATCTCCGACCTGCATTCCTTCTATGGCGAGTCGCACATCCTGCACGGGGTGGACCTCGTCGTGAACGGCGGCGAGGTGGTCACGCTGCTCGGGCGCAACGGCGCGGGCCGCACCACCACGCTGAAGTCGATCCTCGGCCTGGTGGGGCGGCGCACCGGGTCGATCCGCATCAAGGGCGTCGAGGCGGTGAACCTGCCGCCGCATGCGATCGCGCGCCTGGGCATCGGCTACTGCCCGGAGGAGCGCGGCATCTTCGCCAGCCTTTCGTGCGAGGAGAACCTGCTGCTGCCGCCGCAGATCGGCTCGGGCGGCATGAGCCTGGACGAGATCTACGAGATGTTTCCCAACCTGGCGGAGCGTCGCAACAGCCAGGGCACGCGGCTGTCCGGCGGCGAGCAGCAGATGCTGGCGGTCGCGCGCATCCTGCGCACCGGGGCGAAGATGCTGCTGCTCGACGAGATCTCCGAGGGGCTGGCGCCGGTCATCGTCCAGAGCCTGGCACGGATGATCCGCATGCTGCGCGAAAAGGGGTTCACCATCGTGATGGTGGAGCAGAATTTCCGGTTCGCGGCGCCGCTGGCCGACCGGTTCTACGTCATGGAGCACGGGCGCATCGTCGAGAGCATCGAGGCGGCGCAGCTCGAACAGAAGATGGGCATGCTGCGGGAGTACCTCGGCGTCTGAAACGCAGCAGCCGGTCGATGGGTTCATCACTCGAGGAGGGAAGAAGGATGACAATGAACGTGAAGCTTTCGACGATGGTCGCGTCGCTGGCGCTGGCCTTCGGGGCGGCGACGGCGAACGCCGAGGTGTCGGGCGGGGTCGTCAAGATCGGCGTCATGAACGACATGTCGGGGCTGTACGCCGACATCGGCGGACCGGGTTCGGTCGTCGCGGCGAAGCTGGCGGTCGAGGATTTCCAGAAGCAGTTCAACCCGAAGTTCAAGATCGAGATCGTTTCGGCCGATCACCAGAACAAGCCCGACGTCGGCTCGAACGTGGCGCGCCAGTGGTACGACACCGACGGCGTCGACGCGATCGCCGACGTGCCCACCTCGTCGGTGGCGCTGGCGGTGAGCCAGGTCACGAAGGACAAGAACAAGGCCTTCCTCGCCACCGGGCCGGGCACGTCGGACCTCACCGGCAAGGCGTGCTCGCCGAACACGGTTCATTTCCTGTACGACACCTGGATGCTCGCGCACGGCACCGGCACCGCGGTCACGAAGAGCGGCGGAGACAGCTGGTTCTTCCTGACGGCCGACTATGCCTTCGGCCATGCGCTGGAACGCGACACGATGGAAGCCGTCAAGCAGGCCGGCGGCAAGGTGCTCGGCGCGGTGCGCCATCCGTTGGCCACGCAGGACTTCTCGTCGTACCTGCTGCAGGCGCAGGCCTCGAAGGCGAAGGTGATCGGCCTGGCGAACGCCGGTGGCGACACGATCAACTCGATCAAGCAGGCTGCCGAGTTCGGCATCGTCAAGGGCGGCCAGAGCCTGGCCGGCCTGCTGGTGTTCATCACCGACGTGCACGGCCTGGGGCTCGAGAAGGCGCAGGGACTGCTGCTCACCGAGACCTTCTACTGGGACCACAACGACCAGACGCGTGAATGGTCGAAGCGATTCGCCGCGGCCAACAAGGGCATCTACCCGTCGTCCGATCACGCCGGCGTCTACGCGGTCATTCTCGACTACCTGAAGGCGGTCAAGGAGATCGACTCCGACGACGGCGCGAAGGCCATCGCGCAGATGAAGTCGCGGCCCGCCGAGGATTCGCTGTTCGGCAAGAGCACCACCCGCATCGACGGGCGCACGCTGCATCCGGCGTACCTCTTCGAAGTGAAGAAGCCCAGCGAGTCGAAGGGTCCGTACGACTACTACAAGCTGCGTGGAACCATCCCCGCCGACGAGGCGTTCCGTCCGCTGAAGGATGGCGGCTGCCCGCTGGTGAAGTCCTGAGCCGCAAGGCGCACGCCGGGTTTCCCGCGGAGCCGGTTCGCCGGCTCCGCGGGTGATTCCGCGCCAGGCCCTGCCTCAGGCCCCGCACCCGCGCTCGATCCGGGCTCGATCCACGCTCGATTCACGAAGCAGACCCGATGGACATCTTCGGCGTTCCGACCCAGGCACTGTTCGGACAGCTGCTGATCGGACTGATCAACGGTTCGTTCTACGCGCTGCTGTCGCTCGGCCTTGCCGTGATCTTCGGCCTGCTGAACATCATCAATTTCGCGCACGGCGCGTTGTACATGCTGGGCGCGTTCACCGCGTACCTGCTGTTCGCGAAGCTGGGCATCGGCTACTGGTGGTCGCTGCTGCTCGCGCCGATCCTCGTCGGCGCGATCGGCATGATCATCGAGCGAACGATGCTCGCGCGCCTGTACAAGCTCGATCACCTGTACGGGCTGCTGCTCACTTTCGGTCTGGCGCTGATCATCCAGGGACTGTTTCGCAACTGGTTCGGCTCGTCGGGCGAGCCGTACCCGATTCCGCCCGAGCTCACCGGTGCGCGCAACCTCGGTTTCATGTTCCTGCCGAACTACCGCGCGTGGGTGATCGTCGCTTCGGTCTTCGTGTGCCTGGGCACCTGGTTCATCATCGAGCGCACGCGGCTGGGTGCCTATCTGCGAGCAGCCACCGAGAACCCGCAACTGGTGCAGGCCTTCGGCATCAACGTGCCGCGGATGATCACGCTCACCTACGGCTTCGGCGTGGCGCTGGCGGGATTCGGCGGCGTGATGGCCGCGCCGATCTACCAGGTGAGCCCGCAGATGGGCGAGCACCTGATCATCGTCGTGTTCGCCGTCGTCGTCATCGGCGGCATGGGATCGATTCTCGGATCGATCGTCACCGGATTCGGGCTGGGCCTGATCGAGGGGCTCACGAAGGTGTTCTATCCGGAGGCGTCGAACACGGTGATCTTCGTCATCATGGCGATCGTCCTGCTGATCAAGCCGGCCGGTCTGTTCGGCACGCAGAAGTAGGGCCCACTCGATGGCGCACGACACGACCACGCTCGCGGCGCCGGCCGCCGGGAAAGCGCACCTGCACGCGCAGGCCGATACCAGCTACCAGCGCATCGCCTTCTGGCTGATGGCGGCGGCCTTCGTGCTGCTGCCGCTGGCGGTCTATCCGGTATTCCTGATGAAGGTGATGTGCTTCGCGCTGTTCGCGTGCGCATTCAACCTGCTCATCGGCTTCGGCGGCCTGCTGTCCTTCGGCCATGCGATGTTCCTCGGAACCGCCGGCTACGCGACGGCGCATGCGGCAAAGGAATGGGGCGTCACGCCGGAGCTGGCCATCGTCTTCGGCACCGCCTGCTCGGCGCTGCTCGGCTGGGTCACCGGACTGCTCGCCATCCGGCGCCAGGGCATCTACTTCGCGATGATCACGCTGGCGCTCGCGCAGATGGTGTTCTTCTTCTATCTGCAGACGCCGTTCACGCACGGCGAGGACGGCATCCAGGGCGTGCCGCGCGGAAAGCTGTTCGGCGTCGTCGACCTGAACGACCGGGTGGCGATGTACGCGCTCGTGTTCGTCGTCTTCTTCGGCGGCTTCCTGTTGATCTGGCGCATCGTCCATTCGCCGTTCGGGCAGGTACTGAAGGCGATCCGCGAGAACGAGCCGCGCGCCACTTCGCTTGGCTACGACACCGATCGCTACAAGCTCGTCGCGTACATCCTGTCGGGCACACTGTCGGGACTCGCCGGCGCCATGAAGGCGCTGGTCTTCCAACTCGCCTCGCTCACCGACGTCTACTGGACGATGTCGGGCGAAGTGGTGCTGATGACATTGGTGGGGGGCCTGGGCACGCTGTTCGGCCCGGTGGTCGGCGCTGCGGTGATCATCACGATGCAGAACTACCTCGCGCAGATCGGCGCCTGGGTGACGATCGTCCAGGGAGCGATCTTCGTGCTGTGCGTGCTGGCATTTCGACGCGGAATCGTCGGCGAGATCGCGCACCTGCTGCGCAAGCCGCTCTAGGAATCAGTCGACGATCGTCTGCGACTGCTCTCGCAGATACAGCGGCAGATACCAGAAGGAGCCGATCGCCTTGCCGGTGCTGCCGCTGGCTTTCCATCCTCCAAAGGGCTGGTAGCCGGGCCAGGCCCCGGTCGTCGCGCCCTGCGGGCGGTTTACATAGGTGACGCCGGCTTCGATTCCATCGAGGAATCGCTGCGCTTCTTCGGGTGCGCCGTAGAAACCGGCGGTCAACCCGTAGTCGGAGCGGTTCGCTTCGGCGATCGCCTCGTCGAGCGAGTCGACCTCGCTCACGAGCACCAGCGGCAGGAACTGCTCGTCGTGCCATAGCGCGTCATCGCGCGGCGCCTGGCCGACGGTGGGCGCGACGAACCAGCCCCGTCCGAGCGCTCCCTCGTCCAGGAGGCGGCCGCCCGAGTCGATTCGCCCGACCCGCTGCAGTCGCTCGACGCAGCCTTGATAGCGCCGATAGGCGCGTTCGTCGATGACCGGCCCCATCCAGTTCTGCCGCTCGGTCGGATCGCCCACCGCGATCGACGACGCGGCCGCCGCGAGACGCTCGCGCAGCGCGGCGGCAACGGCGCGTTCGACGAGCACGCGAGAGCAGGCCGAGCATTTCTGTCCCTGCAGCCCGAAGGCCGAGCGAGAGATGCCGGTGACGGCGCGTTCGAGATCGGCATTGCGGGTGACGATCGCCGCGTTCTTCCCGCCCATCTCGGCGATGCACGGACGCGGCCAGCGCTGCTGCGCAAAGCGGCGCACGATGCCCATGCCCACCTCGTACGAGCCCGTGAACGTGATCCCCGCGACGTCCGGGTGCGCGACGAGCGCCTCGCCGATCTCGCCACCGGCGCCGCTGACGAGGTTCGCGACGCCCGGCGGAACGCCCGCGTCGAGAAGCGCCTGCATCAACAGTTGTCCGCACAGCGAGGTAGCACTGGCGACCTTGAAGACGACGGTGTTGCCCGCGACGAGCGCCGCACCGATCGGCCCGCCGGCCAGCGCGAACGGAAAGTTGAAGGGTGCGATGACGACCCAGGCGCCGTAGGGTCGCAGCACGGTCCGGTTGCGGCTGACGAAGCCGGCCAGCGGGTCGTTCGGAAGCTCGCGGCGAAAACCGTCGTTCTGCTCGAACTGGTCGCAGTACCAACGGAACAGGTCCGCCGTTTCCTGCACCTCGCCGAGCGCTTCCATCCGATTCTTGCCGACCTCGACGGCCATCGCGGCCGAGATCGAGTAGACGCGTTCCTCGATCAGCGCGGCGACGCGACGCAGCGTCGCAACGCGCTCGGGCCACGGCGTTCGCGCCCAGCCGGGGTGCGCGCGGCGGGCTGCCCGAACCGCTGCGTCGACGTCGGCAGCGGTGCCGGCGGCGAACCGGCCGACCAGCAGGTCGCGGTCGATCGGCGAACGCAGTTCGTAGTGCGCAGCGGCCTGCCGTTCGCGA
Organism: Pseudomonadota bacterium; assembly: GCA_023389055.1. GTDB lineage: Bacteria > Pseudomonadota > Gammaproteobacteria > Burkholderiales > Burkholderiaceae_E > Zeimonas. The sequence continues at coordinate 61,791 of JAEWFA010000040.1, forward strand.
CCGTCGATGAACATCGCGTGCTCGGCACCCAGTGCGCGCCGCGCTTCGCCCACGGCGGCGTCGAAGCGTTCGTGCAGCGCCGAAGGCGGGTCGAACATCGTCGAATAGGTAAGGCGGAAATCGCCTGTCGTGCTCATCGTCACACCTCTCGAATGCCGGCTGTTCGCGGACAGAGGCAAGGGTACAGGCAAGCCGCCGCTCGGCCGCCCGGATGCGCCGTACGGCCGGGCGGACCGGGGCAATAGGCCGAATGGCCTATGGCGGGCGTGAAACAGGACCTCGGAAGTCGGCGGGGGACGGTGCTAGAAACGGACGGTCGATCCGCTCGCAGGAAGCAGCCGTCTTGCCCGATTCGCGTTTCGCCGACACGCGCGCCCAGTTGCAGCGGGCGGACGACGCATTGCGCCGCGGCGAGCACGACCACGCGCGCAGCTGCGCGGTGCTTGCCTCGCAGCTCGCCGCCGACGCCCATGATCCACGCGGCCAGGCCGAGGCGCTGTTGCGCCTGGCGCGCGTCGATACCTTCGTCTCGCGCCTGCGCAGCGCGCACCGCGCTGCCCACCGGGCGGTGCAGCTCTTCGAGCAGGCCGGCGATACGGCCGGCGAGGCGCGCTCGCTCGTCATCTACTCGTACGTCGCCAGCTGCCTGCGGCGCAACGAGCTGGCCGTCACCTCGGCGATCATGGCGACGTCGCTGGCGCGACCGCTGGGCGAGCCGCGCCTGCTCGCGTCGGCCTGCAATGCGCAGGGCATCGCGCTGATCGCCAACGGCGACTTCGATCGTTCGTCCGAGGCGCTCGACAGGGCCGCCGAACATGCCGCGCGATGCGGTCGGGCGGCCACCTTCCAGCCGCGGCTGAACCGCTGCTACGGGGAGATCGTGCGGGCGAGCGTCGAGCGGCACCTGTATTCGCATCCGGCCGACGGCATGCGGCTCGAGCAGGCGCTGGGGGCTTGCCGCGCCCTCGTGCAGGGCTGGCGCATTGCGCAACTGGGCGAGGAGGCCGAGCCCACCCCGCGCGCCCTGCTGGCCTTCGCCGAATGCATCGCCGCCGCCTGGCGCGGCGCCATCGACGAGGCCGACCTGCATGCGAGGAGCGTCGCCGTGCACGCGGCCCGGCACTCGCGCACCTCCTGGCTCCATGCGCTCGCGATGTGGGCGCAATGCGAGGCGGCGCGCGGCCGCGGCGACGATACGGTCGCCGTTGCGTCGGTCCGCGCGATGATCGACGTCGCGTTGTCGGTCGAGCACGAGCAGATCGCGCGCACCGGCCACATGCTCGCGAGCGACATCCTCGACGCCCAGGGGCGCAGCCGCGAGGCGCTCGCCGAGCTCCGCTCGCTCGCACGGCGCGACATCGAGACCCGCACCAAGAGCTTCGAGCACCACGATCGCGTCGCGCAGCGCCAGCTGGAGCTGCGCCATCGCTCGCAGCAGCTGCGCGAGCTGGAAGTCGAATCGCGCCGGCTCGAGCAGTGGTCGCTCGAGGATCCGCTCACCGAGCTGCCGAACCGACGACAGCTCGAGCGTGCGCTCGTCGACGCGCTCGAGCGCGGAGCGGCGGCGCGACCGGGTCCGGCGATCGCGCTGATCGACGTCGACCGCTTCAAGGGAATCAACGATCGGCATTCGCACGCGATCGGCGATCGTGTGCTCCAGTCGCTCGCCGGCCTGCTTCGTGCGCACGTGAGGCACGGCGACCTGCCCGCGCGGCTGGCAGGCGACGAGTTCGTGATCGTCTTCTGCGATGCCGACCTGCGCACCGCGCGCATGGCCTGCGAGCGACTGCGCGCCGCGGTTCGCGGGTTCGCCTGGCACGAGCTGGCGCCCGGCGTCGAGGTCGACATCAGCTTCGGCCTCGCCGAGGCCGCCCCGCAAGACACGATGCATACGCTGATCGCGCGCGCCGACGAGGACATGTATCGGATGAAGAGCCGCTCGCCGCGCTGACCGGCGGCGCGGCGGTTGTCGCCTTCGCGACGACGCAGCGATCAGCGCGCGCGAGCCGCGGCGAGCATCGCTTCGATCGACGCGAACTTGTGCCGGCAGCGGCTCGTTCCCGCGCGTGCGAGCTCTGCTGCGTCGATCTGCCGCCACGCCGCGTGGTCGACGACCTGCACGTTGCGCGCGGCGAGCATCGCGGCAAGCGCGTCGCCGCCGCCGCGGCCGTGATCGGCGAGCTCGGTGACGATGCGCTGCGCGATGCGTTGCGCCTCGGTGCGGTTGGTCGGGATCGTGCCCGACGGGCCGCGGCCGGCCCAGCCGGCGACGAACAGCCCGTCGGCAAGGCGACCTGCCTCGCTGGCGAACGTGCCGGAGCGTGGCGCGGCCGTGCAGCAGTCGATCGCCTCGTAGCCGATGCAGGTGACGGCGAGCTGGGCAGGCAGCACGAGCGGCTCGCGATCGGCGCGCGAGAAGCGCACCGACTCGAGCCGCTCGCGTCCTTCGAAGGCGAGCGGCGTCGCGCCGAAGTGGAAGACGATTCGAACGGGGGTCTCGCGTTCGTCGCGAGCGAAGCCGCGCAGCAGTTCGACGATCGCCGCTGCCTCGCCCGACGCCTGCGCTTGTTCGAGCGCCTGCGGCTCGGCGATGACCGGGCGCGCGGCTTCGAGCTTGCCGAGCTCGGAGACTTCTGCGCGGGTGAACTTCGCGTCGGCCGGGCCGCGACGCCCGACGACGTGGATCGTTTCGATGCGCTGCGCCAGAAGCCGCTCGTGCACGTCGAGCGAGAGGTCGGAACCGGCGAGTTCCGCGGGGGTCTTCGCCAGCACGCGTGCGACGTCGATCGCGACGTTGCCGTTGCCGATCACGACCACCTCGCGCACGTCGTGCAGCTCCGGTGCGACGCAGTCGGGGTGGTCGTTGTACCACCCGACGAAAGAAGCCGAGCCGACCACGCCGGGCAGCGTCTCGCCCGGAATGCCGATCCGGCGGTCGCGCGGCGCGCCGGTGGCGAGCACGACCGCGTCGTAAAGTTCCCGCAACTCGTCGAGACGCACGTCGCGGCCGACCTCGACGTTGCCGAAGAAGCGGACGTTCTCGCGCGCGAGCACCCGGTCGAGCAGGCGCGAGACCGCCTTCGTTCCCTGGTGATCGGGCGCGACGCCGTAGCGCACGAGGCCGAAGGGAACCGGCAGGCGCTCGACGATGTCGATGCGTGCATCGGGAACGAGGCGAAGCAGCTGGTCGGCGAGATAACAGCCGGCCGGGCCGCTGCCGATGATCGCGAGGTGTTTCACGGGCAGAACCGCAATTGCGTGGGGGAAAGGCGCATCGCGTGTGCGCGATGGCGCATTATTGCCTCCGACGCCCGGCAGCCCACGAACATCGCGACAAGGAGCGCAGGAATGCCGTCGCCACTCACGATCCTCGTTGCCACGATGACCGGAACGGCGGAGATGGTCGCGCAGGAAGTGCAGCAGGCTCTCGAGGCCCGGGGCCGCGAGGTCGAATTGCGCATGATGGACGGGCTCGACGCAGGCGCCTTCGCCGGCGGCGGCCTGTTCCTCGTCTGCACTTCCACCTACGGTTTCGGCAACGTGCCCGACAACGCGCAGGAGCTGATCGACAGCCTGGAGTCGTCACGTCCCGATCTGTCGTCGGTCGTCTACGGCGTGATCGCGCTGGGCGATCGTACCTACGGCGACACCTTCTGCCACGGAGGCGTGCGTTTCGACAAGCTGCTGTCGTCGCTCGGCGCACGCCGCGCCGGCGAGATGCTGCAACACGACGCGAGTTCGGGAGAGTTGCCCGAGGAGGCCGCCCCGGCGTGGGCGATCGCGTGGGTGCAGCAACTCGACGATCGCGGCAGCGAGCCGGCGGGGCCGTCTTCCCAACCCGATCGAGCAAGGAGCGAGTAGTCATGTCCGACTGGGTCAAGACTTTCCGCGGTGTCGTTCTCGCGTCCGAGTACGACGCGGCGAGCCACATGAACTCGCGGATGTACGTCTCGCGCTTCGACCAGGCTACCTGGCTGCTGCTGCACGCGATCGGGCTGACGCCGTCGACGATGAAGGACAGGCGCCTGCGCGTCGCGATCGTGCGGCAGAACTTCCAGTTCATGCGCGAGCTGCGCGGCGGCGAGCTCGTGCAGGTGCGCAGCGGCTTTCTCGCCGTGGGCGACAAGTATTTTCGTTTCCTGCACCAGATGTTCGACGAGGAGGGCGGTGCGATGCTCGCGACCTGCGACAGCGTCGCGGTGCAGGCCGCGCTCGAGACGAACCAGAGCGTGCCGCTCGAGGCGGCGTTGCGCGAGCGGGCGAAGGCGCACCTGGTGGTCGCCGGCAACGTGCCCGAGAGCGCGCTGCCCGGCTGATCGCGATCGCGCGTTCGCGTCAGGCGGCAGCGAACCCCGCCGTTTTCGTGGCGCGAACAAACGACGTCGCTTGCAAAGGCGCGGGCCGTCTGCCGCGGGCGCGCCTATGCGCAGGCGAGAAGCGCAGCAGCGTCGGCGCGCGCGCGAAGCGCGCGTCGTCATCACTATCGCGGCCGCAATGTCTGAGCGGAGCGAGCGAAGCTCGCGCAGCGAGTTCGGCCGCGCAGCCGGCGCTGCGAGCATCGCAGCGAACCCCCGCGAAGCGGGGGCGGCGCATCGGCGCGCCCGCGGCAGATCGCCCGCGCCTTTGCCGCTGAATGATCAGTGGAGCCCCAGAACCGCCCAGACGAGCGCCTCGCCGTAGTCGATCATCGGCATCAGCGCGCCGCCGAGCGCGCCGGTGGCCAGCAGCGCGAGCAGCACGAAGATGCCGTAGGGTTCGAGTCGCGAGTAGGCATTCGACAGCGTCTCGGGCAGCAGGCTCGCGACGATGCGCCCGCCGTCGAGCGGCGGGATGGGCACGAGGTTGAGCACGGCGAGCGCGAGGTTGACGAGAATGCCCGCGACGGCCATCCGGAACAGGAACTCGCTGTCCAGGCCGGCGATGAGCGACAGCTTGATCAGCGCGCCCCAGCCGAGCGCCATCGCGATGTTCGCGCCCGGGCCCGCGGCGGCGACGATTCCCATGTCGCGCCTGGGCGAGCGCAGGTTCGACTGGACGATCGGCACCGGCTTGGCCCAGCCGAACAGCAGTGCGCCGCCCATCGCCTTGCTCGCGAGCAGGATCAGCGCCGGCACGAGCAGCGTGCCCACCGGATCGATGTGTCGAAGAGGGTTGATCGTCATGCGCCCGAGCTGCTGCGCGGTGCGGTCGCCGAGTCGCGCGGCGACGAACGCGTGAGCCGCTTCGTGCAGCGTGATGGCGAGGATCACGGGGATCGCGTACACCGCCACCAGCTGCGGCAGGCTCGGTTCCATGGCGGCGATTGTAGCAGCGGCCCCCTCAACTTCCGGGGCTGCGCTCAGAAGCGAACGCGCAACGTCGAAGACTCCGAACGCGTCATCCCGGCACCGATGTCGCCGCGCCCGACGCGTACGACCATCGGCTCGTCGCCGGTGAGATCGACGACCGTCGTCGGATCGAATCCCTGCCCGCCGCCGTCGACCACGAGACCGACGCGACCGCCCAGGCGCTCGACGACCTCCTCGGCTTCGTGCAGCGGATCGTTCTCGCCGGGCAGGATCAGGCTCGAGCACAGCACCGGTTCACCGTGCGCCTCGAGCACGCCCTGCGCGATCGGCGAATCGGGCACGCGAAGCCCGATCGTCTTGCGCGACGGATGCCACAGGCGCCTGGGCACCTCTCGCGTCGCGTCGAGCACGAAGGTGTAGGGGCCGGGCGTCCACTCCTTCAGGAAGCGGTACTGCGAATTGTCGACGCGTGCATAGGTGGACAGCTCCGAGAGGTCGCGGCACATCAGCGTGAGCAGGTGCCGGGCGTCGAGGCCGCGGATCGCGCGCAGTCGCTCGACCGCCTCGCGATCGCCCAGCCGGCAGGCGAGCACGTAGCAGGCATCGGTGGGCATCGCAACCAGATCGCCCCGGCGCAATGCGTCGGCGGCAAGGACGAGGAGCCGGCGCTGCGGATTGGCGGGGTGGACCTCCAGGCGCTGCGTCATTCGTCGATCGTGCTCGCCGCGCAGCGCGCTCGTGCGCGCGACGCCTCGGGCCAGTCGTGCCACACCGGAACGAGTCCCTGGGGCAGCGCGGGCAGGGATCCGAACTCGGTACGACTCTCGCCGGGACCGTGGAAATCGGTGCCGCGCGAAGCGAGCAGCTGCAATCGCGACGCGAGCCCGGCGAAGCGGCGCTGGTCGTCGCGGGTGTGCGATCCGCTGATGACCTCGATCGCCGTGCCGCCGAAGACGCGGAACTCGTCGATCAGCGTATAGAGCGCTGCCGCGTCGAGCCGATAGCGCGCCGGATGCGCGAGCACCGCCACGCCGCCGGCGCCGACGATCCAGCCCACGGCGTCCTCGAGCGCGGCCCAGCGATGCGGGACGAAGCCCGGCTTGCCCTCGACCAGGTAGCGTCGAAACACTTCGCGCACGTCGCCGCAGACGCCCTGCTCGACCAGGAAGCGCGCGAAATGCGTGCGCCCGACCAGCGCCGGGTTCGTGACATGACGAAGCGCCCCCTCGAAGGCGCCGTCGATGCCGGCCCGGGCGAGTTCGTCGCCCATCGCGCGGGCGCGTTCGTCTCGGCCGCTGCGCGTTGCGGCAAGACCGTCGGCCAGGGCCTGCGCAGCCGGATCGACGCGCAAGCCGACGATGTGGATCGTCTCGCCACCCCAGCTGACGGAAACCTCGACGCCGCAGACGAACTCGATGCCGAGGCGCTGCGCCTCGCAACGTGCCTCGGCCACGCCGCCGAGGTGGTCGTGATCGGTGAGCGCGAGCAGGCGCACGCCGCTTTCGTGCGCGCGGCGCACCACTTCGATGGGGGTGAGCGTACCGTCGGAGACGCGGGAGTGACTGTGCAGGTCGGCGTCGAAATTCGTCAGTGGCGCCGCGGGGGCGCGGCCTTGCGTCAAGCGAAGAACTCCTCGATCAGCCGGGCGACTTCGTCCGGACGATCATGGTGGAGCATGTGACCGGCATCGGCAACTTCGACCCTGCGCAGCGAGCGGATCGCTCGCAGCCGCTCCTCGTAGTCGGCTCGTCGTGCAAAGGCGCTGCGCTCGTCGACGACACCGGCGGTGACGAGCAGCACATCGGCGCGCACCTCGCGCCAGCAGGCCAGCGTCTCGTCGACGCGATACAGGATCGGCGACGGTTGGCGATGCACCGGATCGCCGAGCAGCTCGAAGCGACCGTCGTCCTTCTCGCGAGACCAGTGCAGCGCGAGAAACGCGGCCCGGTCGGCGGGCAGGCGCGGATCGTTGCGCATCAGGCGTTCGGCGACGGCCTGCCGCGACGGATAGTCGCGCATCGAAGCGCCGGTGGCCAGTGCATCGAGCCATTGCGCGTAGCGGCCGGGCGCCTGCGACGGCTGCGTGGCGGCCAGCCCCAGTCCGTCGAGATTCACGACGCGACGCACGCGCTGCGGACGGATTCCGGCGTACAGCAGCGCGACGTTGCCGCCCATGCTGTGACCGACGAGATCGACGGCCTGCGTCGGCGAGAAGGCCTGCAGCAGCGCTTCGAGGTCCCCCAGGTAGTCGGGGAACCAGTAGGCATCGGCGCCGGAACGGGCGCTTTCGCCGAAACCGCGCCAGTCGGGCGCGAGCACGCGCCAGTGCCCCGGCAGCCGGTCGACGACGAACTGGAACGACGCGGACACGTCCATCCAGCCGTGCAGCAGGAAGAGCGTCGGCGCCGCTTCGACGCCGCCCTGCCCGTCCCAGCAGCGCAGGTGATAGCGCAGCCCGCGCACGACAGGGAACAGGGAACGACTTTCGCGTTGCGGGCGATACGCGCCGGCGGCGGCGGAACTCGGCACAATGATCACTCCTGCGGACGGCGTCCGATCGGACAGAAGAAAACGGAGACAGGCATGAGAGCCGGGTTGCGCGACGACTACGACACCTTGTACTCGCAATTCCGCTGGCACGTTCCCGAGCGCTTCAACATAGCGCAAGCCTGCTGCACGCGCTGGGCAGACGACGCACGGCGCACCGCGCTCATCGTCGAGCACGGCGACGGGCGCATCGAGCGGGTCGCATACCGGCGCCTGCAGCGCGACGGAAACCGCCTCGCGAACGCGTTGCGCGCGCTCGGCGCGCAGCGCGGCGACCGCATCGCGATCGTGCTTCCGCAGCGCCCCGAGACGGTCGTTTCGCACGTCGCGATCCATTCACTGGGCGCGATCGCAATGCCCCTGTCGATGCTGTTCGGACCCGAGGCGCTGCGCTACCGGCTCGAGAACAGCGAAGCGACGATCGCGATCGTCGCCGCAGCGCAGGCCGATGCGCTTCGCGCGGCGCGCGGCGATGCGCTGCGCCACCTGATCGTCGTCGACGACGACGCCGCGCCCACCGCGCTGGGCGCCGCAGAGCACGCCTGGTCGTCGCTGCTCGGTTCGGCCAGCGAGCGCTTCGACGCCGTCGGCACCAGCGCCGACGACCCGGCAGTGCTCATCTACACGAGCGGCACCACCGGTCCGCCGAAGGGCGCGCTGATCGCGCACCGCACGCTGATCGGCAACCTCGCCGGCTTCGTCGCGTCGCAGAACTGGTTTCCGCACCCGAGAGACGTGTTCTGGTCGCCGGCCGACTGGGCATGGACCGGCGGGTTGATGGATGCGTTGTTGCCGACGCTGTATTTCGGGCGCCCGATCGTCGCGCATGCGGGCCGCTTCGACCCGGCACGCGCCTTCGAGATGCTCGAACGACACGGCGTGACGAACGCGTTCCTCTTTCCCACCGCGCTGAAGATGCTGATGAAGCACGAACCCGAGCCGCGCAAGCGCCACCGGCTCGCGCTGCGCGCCATCATGAGCGGCGGCGAGGCGGTGGGCGACACGCTGTTCGACTGGTGCCGCGACGCGCTGGGCGTCACCGTCAACGAGATCTTCGGGCAGACCGAAGCGAACTACGTCGTCGGCAACTCGTCGCAACGCTGGCCGGCGCGTCCCGGCTCGATCGGACGCGCCTACCCCGGACATCGCATCGCAATCCTCGACGACGACGGCAACGAACTGCCGCCCGGACAGCTCGGCGAAATCGCGGTGGGCCGACTCGACATCCACGGCGACCCCGACCCGGTCGTCTTCCTCGGCTACTGGCGCAACGACGAAGCCACGCGAAACAAGTACACCGGCAACTGGCTGCGCACCGGCGATCTCGCCGCCGCCGATCCGGACGGCTATCTCTGGTACGGCGGGCGCGCCGACGACATGTTCAAGGCGGCCGGCTACCGTATCGGTCCGAGCGAGATCGAGAGCTGCCTGATCCGTCATCCAGCGGTGGCCAACGCCGCCGTCGTGCCCAAGCCCGACGTCGAGCGCGGCAACCTGGTGAAAGCGTATGTCGTGCTCGCCTCCGGCCAGCGCGCGTGCGACGAGCTCGTCGAAGCGCTGCAGCTGCACGTGCGCGGCAAGCTCGCGCCGTACGAGTATCCGAAGGAGATCGAGTTCGTCGAGGAACTGCCGATGACGACGACCGGCAAGGTGCAGCGCGCGGTGTTGCGCAAGCAGGAGCAGGCGCGCGCGGAGGCGCTCAGAACGTCGCGGTGAGGTCCAGTCGCACCCGGCGTCCGGGTGCGACGAACCCCACGTACCACTCGTTTCGCTTGTCCATCACGTTGTCGACGGCGAAGGCGGCGCGCAGCCACTTGTTCGCCCGCAGCACCACGGCGGCGTCGCTGCGCAGGTAGGTGGGAAGCAGCACGTTGCCGGTCGGGATCGACGAATCGAAGATGTCGACCGCGTACTCGGTGCTCCACGCGAACGACCACCGCGGATCGATCTGCCACGATGCCTGCACGCCGGCACGCCGTCCGGGGCGTTGCCGCAGCGGCTCGTCGCTGTCGGCCACGCGGGTGATCAGCCGCGTGAAGTGTGCGCTGAGCAGCAGCGCGTCGCTCGCCTTCCAGCGCACCTCGAATTCGGCGCCGCGCACGTTCACCGTGCTCGCGTTGACGAGCTGGTTCGTCGCGTTGTCGAAAGTGACGAGATCCGTGTACCGCGTGCGGAACAGCGTCACCGCTGCATTGCCCGCGCCGTCGGCGAACGGCTGCTCGTAGCCCACCGAGCCGCCCTTGCTGTGCTCGGCGCGCAGGTCGGGATTGCCGCTGAGCAGCGGCGGCAGCCCGAGCGCGAAGAAGCTCGGCGGCTTGAATCCTTCCGAATAACTCGCGCGCAGCGAACCGCCGGTGGAGCGCAGCGCATAGCGGATGCCGGCGCTGGGGCTCGTGTCCGAGCCGATTCCGTCGACGCGATCGTGGCGCAGGCCGCCGCGCACGACGAGGTTCTCGGTGGCGAGCCACTTCAGCTCGGCGAAGCCCGAACGCGTGTTGCGCCTGAGGTCGAAATCCGCCGGGATCGGCATGCCGAACAGCGTATAGACGATGCGGTCTGCGCCGTGTTCGCGCTGGTACTCGAGCCCCAGCGCGAGCTCGCTGCCGCCGGGATGGTGGAACACGACGTTCGCCAGCGCCGCGTCGCGCTCGAAATCGGAGCGCGAGACGGCTGCGGGCAGGCCGATCGGACTGCGCAGCCCGGGAGCGACGCCGGGAGAATCGATGTCCTCGCCCCGCTGGTAGCGCGTCAGCGCCGCGTTCAGCGTGGCGACCTCGCCGAAATCGTGCCAGCCGCGAACGCGCCAACTGGTGTCGCTCGCCTCGCGCCGATCGAGCGTGCGCAGCAGCGCGCGACGCAGCCCACCGCTGTCGTCCGGGAAGTTCGTGCTCTCGCGCTCGCCGTGGCGAAGGTCGAGGTCGACGCCGCCGGTGGCACCGATCGCGAAACGCGCCGAGCCGGTGAAGACGCGGCGATCGAGCGCTCCGCCGAGAGCGTCGCTGCCGTCGCGCAGGCGCGAAGCGCCCAACGAAAAGCGGGCAGCACCGACCCCGGCCGATGCGCGCGCGTGCAGGTTGCGGTAGTGCTGGCCGCCGAGTCCTGCGCCGATCTCGCCGCTGGGCTCGTTGCGCGTCGCCGCGCGCGTCACGATGTTGATCACGCCGCCCATCGCATCGGCGCCGTAGACCGACGACGCCGCACCGCGCAGCACCTCGACCCGCTCGATCTGGCTCGGGTCGAGCCCCGAGAGATCGAAGGCGCCACCGCGCGAATTCGTCGGGTCGTTCACCCGCACGCCGTCGATCAGCACCAGCACGTGGTTCGGATCGCTGCCGCGGATGTACGGCAGGCTGATTCCGCCGGGTCCGCCGAGCTGGTCGACCTGCAGTCCGGGCACCTGGCGGAAGAGGTCGACGCCGCTGGCGAGATCGCGGCGCTCGAGCTGCTCGCGAGTGACGATCGTGACGCTGTCGACCGCCTCGCGCTGCAGCGTCGGCACGCGATACGCGGTGACGACGACGTCCTCGAGCGAGCCCTCCCGGGCACCCTCGGTGCCGGAGGCCGACGGCTGCGCGCCCACGGCGCTCGCCAACGACGAGGCGAGCAACACGGCGCCGGTGTGCAACGAGGAGCGCCACGCATGGCGGGCCAAGCGCCCCGGGTTCGGCTGGCCGAGGCGCGCGCTCATTTCCCGAGCGTGCGCACGTAGGCAATGACCCGCAGCATCTCGTCCTGTGACATCCGGCTGGCGAACGACTGCATCGCCCCGGAGGCACCGACATAGAGGATGGCGAACATGCCCGGGTCGGTCGAGGTCTGTCGATAGACGTGCTCGCTGCCGATCAGCGCGGGACACATCTTGCCGCTGCCGTCGGAGTTGTGGCAGACCTGGCACCACTGCTCGTACAGCGCCTTGCCCTGCTCGATCGCCGTGCGATCGTCGCGGTAGGCGTTCTCGCCCGTCTGCTTGAAGCGCTCGAGCGCCGGTGTCTTCGTCTTCGCTTCGGGCACCTCGATGGGCTGGCCGTCGAAAGGATGGCGAAACACCGGCTTCTCCGCGCCCGCCGCCGGCAACGCCGCAGCGACGAGCACGAGCGCAAGTGCACCAGCGAACGAGTGCGCGGCGCTCGGCGATCTGCCGCGCGCCGCGCTCACGCCGCGATCAGGAGGGCGAACGCGTGCGCGCAACTTCGGCCCCTGCCGGCACCTTGTCCGCAGGAACGATGCGCCACAGCGACCCGGGCGGATTCGCGGTCGGCCCCTTGTCTTCGGTATAGAAGCACACGCAGTTCGTCGCCAGCACGTTGCCGTCTGCGTCGACGTTGCCGGCGGTGAACTGCAGCGTCGTCTGCAGCAACTCCTGCATCGTCCACTTCGACGCCTGCGGGTCCCAGGCAACGCCGAACAGACGCCCCGAGCACCAGTCACCGACGAGGTAGGTCTTCGTCATTCCCGCGTAGTTCGCCACGCCGAGCCCCTGCGCCGAGCAGCCCCAGCCGGTCTTCAGCTTCTCTGCGCCGGGATACGGCTCCTGATGCGGATACTCGGCCGCCGGCAGCACGCCGACGATCGGGCACTTGTCATTGGGGCCGGTGAGCGGATGGCAATGCGACGCCTGGTTGAATTTCCAGCCGTAGTTCTCCCCGCCCTTCGACGACGCGGGTTGCCAGTCGATCTCCTCCCAGTGGTTCTGGCCGACGTCGGCGATGAACAGGTCGCCCGACTTCTGGTCGAAGTGGAACGAGTACGGGTTGCGCAGCCCGTAGGCCCAGGTTTCGGGCCTGGACTTGATCTGGTTCGCGGCGAAGCCCTTCTCGGTGATGCCGAACAGCGACATCAACTGCGGCACGTCGGCGCGCGCGTACGGGTTGTCTTTCGGAATCGCGTACGGAACGTCGTCTGGGGTGTCGACGTCGATGCGAAGGATCTTCGCCCACAACACGGTGAGATCCTGTCCCGCGTTGAGCGGATCGCCCTCCCAGCCGCCATCGCCCTTGCCGATGTAGAGCTTGCCGTCGGGGCCGAAGGTGATCATCCCGCCGTAGTGGTTGTAGTACGGCTGCGGAATGTTCATCAGCACCTTCGCCGACTTCACCAGTTGCTCCTTGGTGATGCGGTCGGGGCTGGCCGGGTCGACGGTGAAGCGCACGACCATCGACGCGCCGTTGAACGGCAGCGACGCGTAGTGCACGTAGACGTAGTGGTTCTCCTTGAACTTCGGGTGCAGCGCGATCGACCACAAGCCCTGCTCGACGAAACCGGTCTGCACGTCGGAGCCGAGCGGGTTGAAATTCGTGAGGTCGAGGAAAGGCTCGGCATTGACCTTGCCGTCCTTGTTCACGACCCGCACGCGACCGACGCGCTCGACGACGAAGATGCGCCCCGAGCCGTCGTTCGCGGCAGTCACGCCGACCGGATCGTTGAATCCGTCGGCGACCTTGACGAGCGCGAGCTTCGCAGCGCCGGGGATCGTGCCGCCGGGTCGGGCAACCTGATCGGGCGAGGTGGGAACCTGCTGCGCCGAGACCGGAGCGAAGCAGGTGGCCGCAGCGGTAAGTACGCCGAGGCAGAAGAGATGCGTGCGTCGCGACTTCCGACCGAAGACCCCGAGTACGGAGAACTTGTTCATCTGCCCCTCCGTTCGACGACAGGCCGCGCTCAATCTATGCCCACCGTGATCGACGGTCAACGAAAGCCGCGGCTACACTCGGCGAGAACCCCGACGAGGAGCATGTGTATGGCGATCTACCGTCTCGGCGAGCGCGCACCGAGCATCCACCCCGAAGCCTGGGTCGCCGAATCGGCCGACCTGATCGGATCGATCGAACTCGCGCGCGACGCGAGCGTGTGGTTTCACGTGACGATGCGAGGCGACAACGAGCCGATCCGCATCGGCATCGGCAGCAACGTCCAGGAGGGATGCGTGCTGCATACCGATCCGGGCTACTTGCTCGAGGTGGGCGCATCGGTGACGATCGGGCACCAGGCGATGCTCCACGGCTGCACGATCGGCGACGGCACGCTCGTAGGCATCCAGGCGATCGTGCTCAACGGTGCGCGCATCGGCGCGGAATGCCTGATCGGCGCCGGCGCGCTCGTCTCCGAAGGCAAGGAGATCGCGCCGCGCAGCGTCGTGCTCGGCTCGCCGGGACGCGTCGTGCGCACGCTCACCGACGAGCAGGTCGCCGCGCTGCGCGACGCCGCCGCGCGCTACGTCGCGCGCGCGAAGCTGTTCCGGCAGTCGCTGCAGCGAATCGAGTGCGACTGAGTTCAGTTTGTTCGCCGAGGTCGCGCGTCACGTCGAGGCGGCCGCTCGCGCTTGCGGCCTCCGACGAAGCCGCCCCTTCGGGGTCCCCTGCGCTGCTCGCCGAGCCGGGCGGCTGCGCAACTCGCCCTCGCCGCGGCGCCCCTTCGGGGCTTGCTGCTCGGAGCTCGAACAGTGCTCGCCGACTACTCCCGCCTCGGCTGCGCTGCTCGGCGGCTTCGAAGTCGGCCGCAAGCGCGAGCGGCCGCCTCGACGTGAAACACCGGCGGTGGCGCACGTCGAGAGTCGTCGAGCGCTGTTCGTCGGCACGAGCGCCAGCAGCGGGTCGACGTGAAGCACGCGGGGGCGCACGGCAGGTGTGGCCTGCTGCCGCGACGGTTGTCCGTTCGCACGGCACACGGTTGCTTCACGTCGAGGCGAGGGCACGCGCGGGTGGCCGACTTCGAAGCCGCCGAGCAGCGCAGCGCTCGCGGGGGAAGTCGGCGAGCACTGTTCGAGCTCCGAAGCGCAAGGCCCCGAAGGGGCCGCCGCGATGAGGGCGAGTTGCGCAGCCGCCCGCGAGCGCGAGCAGCGCAGGGGACCCCGAAGGGGCGGCTTCGTCGGAGGCCATCCGCGCGTGCCCTCGCCTCGACGTGCCGCCCGACCGAGCGGGACAGCGAGAGCGAACTACCGCCGCGATGCCGCGCCGTCCATCGCCGCCGTGCGCACGCGCTCTTCGGACACCGGCACCGAGCGGCTCGCGGAAGCTTCGTTGATCTGCACGAACAACTCGCCGGGCTTGACCATTCCCAGGTCGTAGCGCGCGCGCTCCTCGAGCGCCTGCTGACCCGCCCGGAGGTCGACGACCTCGGCTTCGAGCGCGTCGTTCCTCGACGCGATGCGCTCGTTGAGCGCCAGTTGCGCGTCGAGCTGCCGGTCGAGCTCCCAGACGCGCAGCCAGCCGCCCTTGCCGAGCCAGAGCGGGTACTGGATCAGCGCGAGCAGGCAGGCGAGAACGATGCCGAGCGTGCGCACCGGGTCATTCACCTCGCGAAACGCCGTCGATGCGCCCGATCGCGCGTCGACCCGACGCGCGACCGCCGCGCGTCAGCGCAGATTGTAGAACGCCGAGCGCCCCGGATAGGTGGCGACGTCGCCGAGATCTTCCTCGATTCGCAGCAACTGGTTGTATTTCGCTACACGATCGGTGCGGCTCATCGATCCGGTCTTGATCTGCAGCGCGTTGGTCGCCACCGCGATGTCGGCGATCGTCGTGTCCTCGGTTTCGCCGGAGCGATGCGAGATGACGGCCGTGTAGTTGTAGCGCTTGGCCAGTTCGATCGCCGAGAACGTCTCGGTGAGCGTGCCGATCTGGTTGATCTTCACCAGGATCGAGTTGGCGATGCCCTCGTCGATCCCGCGTTGCAGGATCTTCGTGTTGGTGACGAAGAGGTCGTCTCCCACCAGCTGCACGCGGTCACCGAGCACATCCGTGAGCAGCTTCCAGCCTTCCCAGTCGTCCTCGGCCATGCCGTCCTCGATCGAAACGATCGGGTAGCGGTCGCACCAGGTGGACAACAGGTTGGCGAAGTCGTTGGCGCTCAGCGTGAGGCCTTCGCCGGCAAGGTGATAGCGCCCGTCGCGGAAGAACTCCGATGCCGCGCAGTCGAGCGCGAGCGCCACCTGCCGACCCGGCTCGTAGCCGGCGCCCTCGATCGCCTCGAGCACGAGCTGGATCGCTGCCTCGTGGTTCTTCACGCTCGGCGCGAATCCGCCCTCGTCGCCCACCGCGGTGGACATGCCGCGATCGTGGATCAGCTTCTTCAGCGAGTGGAAGACCTCCGCCCCATAGCGCAGCGCCTCGCGCAGTGTGGGCGCGCCGAGCGGGACGATCATGAACTCCTGCAGGTCGAGGTTGTTGTTCGCGTGCGCGCCGCCGTTGATGACGTTCATCATCGGTACCGGCAGCGCCATCGCCCCCGAACCGCCGAAATAACGGTACAGCGGCAGGCCGGAATCGTCGGCCGCGGCCTTGGCCACCGCCATCGACACCGCGAGCGTCGCGTTGGCGCCCAGGCGCGATTTGTTCTCGGTACCGTCGAGCTCGATCAGCGTGCGGTCGATGTACGCCTGCTCGGTGGCGTCCAGGCCCATGATCGACTCGGAGATCTCGGTATTGATGTGCTCGACCGCCTCGAGAACGCCTTTGCCGAGGTAGCGCGCCTTGTCGCCATCGCGCAGCTCGATCGCTTCGCGCGAGCCCGTGGACGCTCCGGACGGAACCGCCGCCCGTCCCATGACGCCGGTTTCGAGCAGGACGTCGCACTCGACCGTGGGATTGCCCCGCGAATCGAGGATCTCGCGCCCGATGATGTCGACGATCGCGCTCATTTCGGCTCGGCTCCCTGCACGACGACCATGTTGAAGAACTCGGTCGCGCCGGCGCGCTTCGCGCGTGCCTCGCGGTATTGCGCCGAATCGTAGAACGCCCGCGCCGACGCGAGGTCGGGAAACTCGACCATCACCATGCGCGACGGCTGCCAGCTTCCTTCGAAAACCTCGTGCGCGCCGCCGCGCACCAGGAAGCGACCTCCGGCCGCCTCGATCGCCGCGGGCGACAGCGCCATGTACTGCTTGTATCGCTCGGGGTCGCTGACCTTCACGTCCGCGATCACATAGGCGGGCATCGAAACTCCTCCTGGTCGAATGCGCTCAGCCTGGCGCGGAGAGCGACTGTTCGGGAAAGCCGTCGCGCTTCACCAGCGCGTCGATCGACTGCAGCGTGGCGAGCAGCTCGGCCATGCGCTGCAGCGGCCACGCATTCGGCCCGTCGGACAGCGCCCGGGCGGGGTCGGGATGCGTTTCCATGAAGACGCCCGCGATGCCGACGGCGACGGCCGCGCGCGCGAGCACCGGAACGAACTCCCGCTGGCCGCCCGACGATGTTCCCTGCCCGCCCGGCAACTGCACCGAGTGCGTCGCGTCGAAGACGACGGGAGCGCCCGTTTCGCGCATGATCGCGAGCGAACGCATGTCGGAGACGAGGTTGTTGTAGCCGAAGGAGGCGCCGCGTTCGCAGACGAGGATGTTCTCGCCGTCGCCGCCCTTCTCGATCGCCGCCGCACGGGCCTTCTCGACGACGTTCTTCATGTCGTGCGGAGCGAGGAACTGCCCCTTCTTGATGTTCACCGGTCGGCCCGCCGAAGCGACCGCGCGGATGAAGTCGGTCTGGCGAACGAGGAAGGCCGGCGTCTGCAGCACGTCGACGACGGCGGCGACCGGCGCGATCTGGTCGATCTCGTGCACGTCGGTGAGCACCGGAACGCCGATGCTGCGGCGAACCTCGTCGAGGATCTTCAGTCCCTCGTCCATTCCCGGTCCGCGGAACGACGTGCCCGAACTGCGGTTGGCCTTGTCGAACGACGACTTGTAGAGGAACGGCACGCCGAGCGCGGAGGTGATCTCCTTCAGCTTCCCCGCGGTGTCGAGCGCGAGCTGGCGCGACTCGATCGCGCAGGGCCCCGCGATGAGGAACAGCGGCCGATCGAGGCCGACTTCGAATCCGCAAAGGCGCATCGGGCGGCTTGCCGTCATGCCAGGCGCACCACCGCGGGTTCCTCGCGAGCGCGCCGTTGATGCGCGCGCTCGCCCGCGGCTTCGACGTAGGCGCGGAACAGCGGATGGCCGTCGCGCGGCGTCGACGTGAACTCGGGATGGAACTGCACGCCGACGAACCAGAGATGCGCGAGCGCGCCGCTGCGCGGCATCTCGACGATCTCGGTGAGCGACTCGCTCGGCGTGCGCGCCGAAACGACGAGACCCGCGTCCTGCAGGCGCTCGACGTAGCCGTTGTTGACCTCGTAACGGTGGCGGTGGCGCTCGTTGACCGACTCGCCGTAGACCGAAGCGGCGATCGTTCCGGCGACGATCGGGCAGCGCTGCGCGCCCAGGCGCATCGTTCCGCCCAGGTCGGAGCGGACGTCGCGCTTTTCGATACGACCTTCACGGTCGTGCCACTCGGTGATCAGCGCGATCACCGGATGCGGCGTGTCGGGATCGAACTCGGTGCTGTTGGCGCCGGTCAACCCACAGACGTGGCGCGCGAACTCGATGACCGCGAGCTGCATGCCCAGGCAGATGCCGAGATACGGCACGCGGTTCTCGCGCGCGTAGCGGATCGCCCGGATCTTGCCCTCGACGCCGCGCCGGCCGAAGCCGCCCGGAACGAGGATCGCATCGAAGCCCTCGAGCATCGACGTGCCTTCGGCCTCGATGCGCTCGGAATCGATGTAGTCGATCGCGATGCGGCTCTCGGTATGGATGCCCGCGTGCACGAGCGCCTCACTCAGCGACTTGTACGACTCGGTGAGGTCGACGTACTTGCCGACCATCGCGATGCGCACTTCGCGCTTCGGATGCTCGAGCCGATGCACGAGGCGATCCCAGACGCCGAGATCGGCCGGGCGCGTGTCGAGCCGCAGGATCTCGCAGATCGTGCGGTCGACGCCCTGCTCGTGCAGCATGCGCGGGATCTTGTAGATCGAGTCGGCGTCCTGCACCGAGATGACCGAATCGAGCTGCACGTTGGAGAACAGCGAGATCTTCGCGCGCTCCTCGTCGGGAATGCGCCGGTCGGCCCGGCACATCAGCATGTCGGCCTGGATCCCGATCTCGCGCAGCTTCTGCACCGAGTGCTGCGTGGGCTTGGTCTTCAACTCGCCCGCCGACGGGATGAACGGCACGAGCGTGAGGTGCACGAAGCAGGAGCTGCCTCGCCCGAGCTTCAGGCTCATCTGGCGCACCGCCTCGAGGAAGGGCAGCGACTCGATATCGCCCACCGTGCCGCCGATCTCGACGATCGCCACCTGCGGGGAATCGGGCGCGCCGACGTGCGCGCCGCGCTCGATGAAGGCCTGGATCTCGTTCGTGATGTGCGGAATGACCTGCACCGTACGCCCGAGGTACTCGCCGCGACGCTCCTTGCGGATCACCGAGTCGTAGATCTGGCCGGTGGTGAAGTTGTTCGTGCGCCGCATGCGCGCCGACACGAAGCGCTCGTAATGCCCGAGGTCGAGATCGGTCTCGGCCCCGTCTTCGGTGACGAACACCTCGCCGTGCTGGAACGGGCTCATCGTTCCGGGGTCGACGTTGATGTAGGGGTCGAGCTTGAGCAGCGTGACGCGCAGGCCGCGTGACTCGAGCAGGGCGCCGATGGAGGCTGCGGCGATGCCCTTGCCGAGCGATGAAACGACGCCGCCGGTGACGAATACGAATTTGGTCATGAGGCTCGGCCGGAAAGCGCGATTATACAAGCCGGCCGCAGCCGATTCCGCGCTGGCCGGCCGCCCTCAGGCACGCCTGCGACACTGCGCTTCCTGGCGCAACAGCAGCGCCTCCTCGTGCGTCGTCTCGGGCTGCAGCGTCAGGTGACGGATGCCGTGGCGCTCCTCCATGGCCGCCCGGATGTCGGCGAGGATTGCCGGCCATTCGGCCATCTGGTCGATGGCGACGTGCGCCGACAGCGCCGGGCTGCCGTCGCCCAGCGACCAGAGATGCACGTCGCGCACCCAGTGCACGCCGCGGGTCTGGCGCAGCGAGCTTTCCACCGCTGCGGCGTCGACGCCCTCGGGTACCGCGTTCATCAGGACCCGGACGCTGTCGCGCAGCAGCCGCATCGTGGCCACGAGCAGCAGCGCGCAGATGACCAGCGTGAGGATCGGGTCGATCAGCGTCCAGCCGGTGAGCCAGACGGTGCCGAGCGCGACGATGGCGATCATCGAGCCGGCAAAGTCGCCGATCACGTGCAGCAACGCAGAACGCGTGTTCAGCTCGTGGCGTTCGCCATGAAGCAGGCGCCATACGCCGGCGTTGACGAGCAGGCCGGCAACGGCGACCGGCAACGCATAGCGCACGTCGATCGGCGGCGTCTCGCGCATCCTTGCGATCGCCTCGACGAGAATGAACACCAGCACGCCGACGTAGAAGATGCCGTTCATCAACGCGGCAAGCGTCTCGGCGCGCCCGTAGCCGAAGCTCATCCGGGGACCCGCCTCGCGGCGCGCGAAGACCTGCGCGCCGAGCGCCAGGCCGAGCGCGGCCGCGTCGGTGAGCATGTGAACGCCGTCGGAGGCGAGCGCCAGCGAGCCGCTGACGACTCCGACGACCACCTCGAGCAACGCGAAGGCGAGCACCAGCGCGAGCGACCATCCGAGCGCTCGTGACGGACCTTCCGCGACGCCGTGCCGATGATCGTGCGCGCGGCTGCCCGCTTGTGGATGCGGATGCGGAGGCGAGTGCGAGTGCGAGTGCGGGTGCCGGTGCGGGTGCGAATCCACGCCGGCGCCGGAAGCGTGGCGATGCGTCATCGTGCACAGGGGCGAAGCGTCTTCGATTGTAGCGGCCGCATATAATCCGTGCCGATTCCGGCGTCTCGACAGCGAGGACAACGATGAGCAAGGTGTACCCGAGCGCGGCTGCAGCACTCGAAGGCGTCGTCGCCGACGGACAGATGATCGCGGTGGGCGGCTTCGGCCTGTGCGGCATTCCGGAAGCGCTGATCGCCGCGCTGCGAGATTCCGGCGTTCGCAATCTCACCTGCGTGTCGAACAACGCGGGCGTCGACGGATTCGGGCTCGGACAGCTGCTGCAGACGCGCCAGATCCGAAAGATGATCGCTTCGTACGTCGGCGAGAACAAGGAATTCGAGCGCCAGTACCTGGCCGGCGAGCTCGAGCTCGAATTCACGCCGCAGGGCACGCTCGCCGAGAAGCTGCGCGCAGGTGGCGCCGGCATTCCCGCGTTCTTCACGCGAACCGGCGTCGGCACGATCGTCGCCGAGGGCAAGGAAACACGCGACTTCGACGGCCACACCTACGTGATGGAACGCTCGCTCGTTCCCGACGTCTCGCTGGTGAAGGCGTGGATGGCCGACCGCTCCGGAAACCTCGTGTTCCGGCGAACCGCGCGCAACTTCAATCCGAACGCGGCGATGGCCGGGCGCGTCACGGTCGCCGAGGTCGAGATCGTCGTGCCCACCGGCGAGATCGACCCCGACCACGTGCACCTGCCCGGAATCTACGTGCACCGCATCGTCCACAATCCGACGCCCGAGAAGCGCATCGAGCAGCGCACCACGCGCGCGCGCTGACGACAGGAGCAACGAAACATGGCCTGGACACGCAACCAGATGGCGACTCGGGCGGCGAAGGAGCTGCGCGACGGCTACTACGTCAATCTCGGCATCGGACTGCCGACACTCGTGGCGAACCACGTCCCGCACGGCACCGAGGTGTGGCTGCAATCGGAAAACGGCCTGCTCGGCATCGGTCCCTTCCCTACGGACGAAGAGGTCGACGCCGACATGATCAACGCCGGCAAGCAGACGGTGACGACGCTGCCCGGATCGTCGATCTTCTCGTCGGCCGATTCCTTCGCGATGATCCGCGGCGGAAAGATCAATCTCGCGATCCTCGGCGCGATGCAGGTCAGCGAGCACGGCGACCTCGCCAACTGGATGATCCCCGGCAAGATGGTCAAGGGGATGGGCGGCGCAATGGATCTCGTCGCCGGCGTCGGCCGCGTCATCGTGCTGATGGAGCACACCGCGAAGAAGAAGGACGGCAGCGAGGAGCACAAGATCCTGCCGAAGTGCACGCTGCCGCTTACGGGAGTGGGCGTGGTCGACCTGATCATCACCGACCTCGGCGTGATCGAGGTGGGCGAGACAGGACTGAAGCTCGTCGAACTGGCGCCGGACGTGAGCGCCGAAGAGATCGTCGCGAAGACCGGCTGCCCGGTGGACGTGTCGGCGGCAAGCTGAATCGAGTACGACGCTAGCGCGCGAACGGCCGCGTCATCGCCGCGCGCGCGGCCTCGGGCAGCGGCGCCGACTTCTTCCTCGCGTAGTCGACCCAGACGACTTTCGCCGCGCCGCTGGCGTAGGCCGTATCGGCGTCGTCGCTGCGCAGCATGTCGATGTACGTCTCGACGCTCGAGCGCCCGATGTCGCCGACGTACTGGCGGCAGATCACGTTGCCCGGGTAGCGCAACTCGCGGGCGAACGTGCAGCTCGCATTGACGATCAGCGGCCCTTCCCCGCTCGGCTCCGGGCGGAAGCCGAGCGAATCGAACCAGCTGATCCGCACCTGCTCCATGTACCGGAAGTAGACCGTATTATTGACATGGCCCATCGCGTCCATGTCGCCCCAACGGATCGGAATCTCGAGTTCGAATACGAGAATGCGCTCGCTCACCGGTTTCCCCACGTTCGAATTCCTGCGCCCTTCCGCGAAGGCGCGCACGCCCGAGCGGCGCGGCGCATGATCGATCATCCGGGTCGCGAGGCGCTGCACAACGAGATCCGTGCCCGCCCGCGCCAGGCGATCGCGGCGCCGCACCGAGTTTCGCACATCGCGCTGCTGCGCTCGTCGCGACCCGGGTCCGGAATCGACGCCGACGACGCGGCGCGGCCGGCGGACCCGCTCGTCGCGCTGTGCGCTTCGCAGGGCGTGCGTCCCCCCTCGCCGGACGACTCGCATTTTCTCGCCGACTTCGGCGAGTTCCGGCTCAAGCGCGAACGCCACGGCGAGTTCGACAGCTACACGATCGACACCCAGGGCTGCAGCCCCGGCGAGCCCTTCGACAGGACCGCGCTCGACGAACTGCCGCCCGGATGGCTGGCGTCGCTCCCCGGCGAGTGCATCGCCGCGGTTCACCTGGCCGTGCTGCGAGCGGGCGAGCCGGCCGGGGATCGCCCGCAAGCGGTCGATCCGCTCGCGCACGGCTTCGACGCAAGCGAGCTGTGCGGCGCGTGGATCGCCGACGGAGCGGCGCGCGTGTACACCGATTTCCGATTGCACGCCGACGGCTTCATCCGAATGCTGCTGCTCGACGCGTCGATGGATGCGCAGCGCACCGGGCGCCAGGTGCAGCGCCTGGTCGAGATCGAGGTCTATCGAATGATGGCGATGCTCGCGTTCCCGCTGGCGCGCGAGACGGCGGTCGAGCTCGATGCAGCCGAGCGCGCGCTCGGCGTGCTCGTCGCGCGTCTGGAGGGCGCGCCGGCCAGCGAGGAGCCGGAGCTGCTGCAGGAGATCACGCGGCTCGCCGCCACCGTGGAGCGGCTCTCGGCCACCGTCGGCTTTCGCTTCGGTGCGGCGCGCGCCTACCACGCCATCGTGCGCCAGCGCGGCGCGGATCTGCGCGTGAAACGACTCGCATCGCTGCAGACACCGATCGCGTTCCTCGAGCGCCGCTTCGATCCGGCGATGGCCTTCTGCGAGAGCGTCGGGCGGCGCATCGATTCCGCCGCCGAGCGCATCGCGCGTGCGAGCGCCTTGCTGCGCACCCGCGTGGACATCGAGCGCGAGCGGCACAACCAGGCACTGCTGTCGGCGATGAACCGGCGCGCCGAGCTGCAGCTGAAGCTGCAGCAGACGGTCGAAGGCCTGTCGGTGGCCGCAATCACGTATTACGCAGTCGGCATCGTGCACTACCTGCTCGTCGCCGCGCACGCGGGCGGCGCGGCAATCGACGTCGAGATCGCAACCGGCGTTTCCGTCGTTCCGGTGGCGCTCGTCGTCGCGCTCGGCGTTCGCCACATCCGCGAAAAAGTGGGGCGACGGCTGCGCGAGGCGCCTGCCGATCCTCGCTACGACTGAGAATCAGGCGGCCCGCACGCGCGCCGGAAGATGCCGGAAACCGCGAAAACGGATGCGCCGATCGCGCTCGGCTTCGCCGTCGCGCTCGATGACCGGAAAACGCGCGAGCAGTCGCGCAATCGCGATGCGGCCTTCGAGCCGGGCAACGCTCATCCCGGCGCAGGCGTGATCGCCGTGGCCGAACGCGAAATGCCGATTGGGCTTGCGCGCGACGTCGAAGCGATCGGGCTCGGGGAACTGCGCCGGGTCACGGTTGGCGGCGCCGATGCACAAGGTCACGAAGGCGCCGGCGGGGATCGTGCCGTGAGACAGCTCGACCGGCGCGGTCAGGCGGCGGTTGTTCAGCTGCAGCGGGCTCTCGAAGCGCAGCATCTCCTCGACGGCGCTGTTCACCAGCGAAGGATCGTCACGCAGCCGCTGCATCGAATCCGGGTGGCGCAGCAACGCATCGAGCCCGTTGCCGATCAGATTCGTCGTCGTCTCGTGTCCCGCATTGAGCAGGAAGATGCAGTTGTGCACGAGTTCGCGATGCGTGAGCCTTTCTCCGTCGTCCTCGCCGCGGATCAGCCGCGTGAGCACGTCCTCGTCCGGATCGAGCGGGTGCGCGCGGCGATCGGCGATCAGTCCGTCGAGGAACGACGCGAACTGCGTCACCGAACGGTTGCCGCGCTCGAGCATCGCGGCGGTGGGCACCGGCTCGAGCGCGCCGAGGATCGCAAGCGACCAGTCGCGCAACGGCCTGCGCGCATCGCGCGGCACCGCGAGCAGGTTGCCGATCACCTCGACCGGGATCGCGGCCGCGAAATCGTCGATCAGGTCGACGTGCTCCGTGCGCTGCATCGCCTCGAGCAGCCGGTCGACGAGCTGAACGACGCCGGCCTCCATGCGCGCGACCGCACGCTGGCTCAGTGCACCGAGCATCAGGCGCCGCACCCGCGTGTGCAGCGGCGGGTCGCTGAAGACGAGGCTCGTCGTATGGTGCTCGTACAGCGGCGAGTCGCCGAACTTCGGCGCGAACTCGACCTTCTTGTCCGAGCTCGCGCTCGGGCTTCGATAGACGGTGGAGACGTCGTCGTAGCGCGTCAGGAAGAAGCTGCCGTCGCCCATCGTTCGCACCGGGTCGTGCGCGCGCAGTGCCGCGTAGTATGGATAGGGGTCGTCGCAGAAACTTGCCGGAGCCGCGCGCAGCTCGAAGCCGTGGGCAATGCGTTCGGCCTCGTGCGCGCCGAAGGGCGCCGCCGCCGCGCCGGGGGACGGGAGCACCGAACTCACACGCCGAAGCCGTCGTCGGCGGCGATCACGGCGCCGTTGACGAAGCTCGAACGGTCGGACGCCAGCAGCACCAGCACGCCGTCGAGATCCTCGGGCTTGCCGACGCGTCGTCGCGGCAGCATCCCGATCAGCTTCTGCCCCGCCTCGGTCTTCCAGTGCTCGGCGTTGATCTCGGTTTCGATGTAGCCGGGGCAGATCGCGTTCACGTTGATCCCGTAGCGCCCCCACTCGAGCGCCATCGCCTTGGTCATCTGTACGACGGCGGCCTTGCTCATGCAATAGACGCCGATCTGCGCGAGAACGCGAAGCGCAGCCATCGATGCGATGTTGACGATGCGCGCGCCGCGCAGCGGATCTTCCTTTGCGCGCGCGATCATCCGGCGCGCGACCTGCTGCGCGACGAAGAACGCTCCGCGCGTATTGGTATCGAAGATGAAGTCGTAGTCGTCCGGCGTGACGTCGACGAGCCGCTGCGTCGTGCTCACGCCCGAGTTGTTCACGAGGATGTCGATCGGCCCGGCCTGCGCCTCCGCCTGCTCGACGGCGTCGCGGATGCTCGCGAGATCGGTGACGTCGAGTTTGACGACGTGCGCATCGCCGCCCGCGGACTCGATCTCGGCGCGCAGTTCCTTGAGCCGCTCGATGCGGCGTGAGGCGAGCACGACGCGCGCGCCGTTGTCGGCGAGCACGCGCGCGAAGCGCGCACCGAGCCCGCTCGAGGCGCCGGTGACGAGCGCTGTCTTTCCGTCGAGATCGAATCGAGTGGGCACGCGTTTCTCCCCGGGGGACGCCCCGCCGCCACGGCGACGCCGGGCACGAGCGGCGCGCTCGCCCGCATGGTAGCCGATCGTCTCGCCGCTTCGGCAGCGCCCCGTTTGCGTGCGCCCGACGCTTTCCGGGACAATCCGCAGCGACGGCCGAGGCAACTGCCGGCGCAACCACGCCGCGCGCAAACGGAGAGCACAGGAAGATGGAAATCGAGCGCGAGTCGATGGAGTTCGACGTCGTGATCGTCGGCGCGGGGCCCGCCGGCCTGTCGGCGGCGATCCGGCTCAAGCAGATCGCCGCCGAACGAGGCGCCGAAATCGGCGTCTGCGTCGTCGAGAAGGGCTCCGAGGTCGGAGCGCACATCCTGTCGGGCGCGGTGATGGATCCGCGCGCGCTCGAGGAGCTGTTTCCCGACTGGCGCGAGCGCGCCGCTCCGTTGAATACCGAGGTGAAGGAAGACCGCTTCCTCTTTCTCTCGGAGAACGGCGCTCGCCGCGTTCCCAACTGGATGCTGCCGGGGTGCTTTCGCAACCACGGCAACTACGTGGTGAGCCTGGGCGAATTCGTGCGCTGGCTCGGCGCACAGGCCGAAGCGCTGGGCGTCGAGATCTATCCGGGCTTCGCCGCCGCTGAGGTGCTGTATGACGACGCCGGCGCGGTGAAGGGGATCGCCACCGGCAACATGGGCGTCGGCCGCGACGGCGAACCCACGGCGAACTTCCAGCCGGGGATGGAGCTGCACGGCAAGTACACGTTCTTCGCCGAGGGCTCGCGCGGGCATCTGGGAAAGCAGCTGATCGCGCGCTACCGGCTCGACGAAGGCCGCGATCCGCAGAGCTATGCGATCGGCATCAAGGAACTGTGGGAAATCGAGCCGGCCCGGTTCGAAGCGGGGCTCGTCATCCACACCGCCGGTTGGCCGCTGGACCACGACACCTACGGCGGCTCCTTCGTGTACCACTGGAGGGACAACAAGATCGCGATCGGCTACGTCGTCGGTCTGAATTACCGCAATCCGTACCTGTCCCCCTACGAAGAGTTCCAGCGCTACAAGACGCATCCGGAAATTCGTTCCATGCTCCAGGGCGGCAAGCGGCTGGCGTACGGCGCGCGCTCGATCACCGCGGGAGGCGTGAACTCGCTGCCGAAGTTCACTTTCGCCGGCGGCTGCCTGGTCGGATGCGATGCGGGCTTTCTGAACGCGTCGCGCATCAAGGGCAGCCATGCGGCGATCAAGACCGGAATGCTCGCCGCCGAGGCGGCGTTCGATGCGATCGCCGCCGGACGTTCGGCCGACGAGCTCGTCGCCTATCGGGATGCATTCCAGCACTCGTGGCTGCACGACGAGCTGCATTCGGCGCGCAACTTCAAGGCGGCGATGAGCAAGGGCCTGTGGACCGGAACGCTGCTCGTCGGCATCGACCAGACGTTGTTCCGGGGCAAGGCGCCGTACACGATGCACGTGAAGCGCCCCGACAACGAGTACCTGGAGCCCGCCGAAGGGTCGAAGCCGATCGCCTATCCGAAGCCCGACGGGAAGATCACCTTCGATCGGCTGTCGTCGGTGTTCATCTCGAACACCAATCACGAAGAGAATCAGCCGGTGCACCTGACGTTGAAGGATCCGCAGGTGCCGGTGCAGATCAATCTGGCCCGCTATGCGGGCCCGGAACAGCGCTACTGCCCCGCCGGAGTCTACGAATTCGTGCGCGACGACGCCGGAGGCGAACGCTTGCAGATCAACGCGCAGAACTGCGTGCACTGCAAGACGTGCGACATCAAGGACCCGACGCAGAACATCGTCTGGGTCGTCCCCGAGGGGGGCGGGGGACCGAACTACTCGGAGATGTGAAGAGTGAAGGGTGAAGGGTAAAGGGGAACTTCAACGGGGCGCTCGCCGAAGCCGGCTCGGCCCCCTTCCCCCTTTACCCTTCACCCTTCACAGCAGTTACTGGCCGAACTGTCGCGCCCGTCGCT
>JAEWFA010000009.1 GCA_023389055.1 Pseudomonadota bacterium
CATGGACGACGACATCCCGTTCTGACGAGTCGACGCGTCTTCGAGGACGTCAGGTCCCCGGTCGTCGCGCACGGACGCGGCGCAGCTTGCCGCTGGTCGGTTCGACCTGCGGCAACGCTTCGTCGAGTCGCACTCGCACCGTGGGCGCCACGCCCTGCCGCTCGAGGAATCGTTCGAGCGCCCGATGCGCGCGCCGGAAGACCTGGCGTCGATCGCGCCCGTCGTCCGACTCGATCCGCAGGCACAGCTCGTCGCGCGACGTCTGCGTGAGCTGGAAGCGCTCGAGGCCCGCCTGCTCCTCGAGCACCGTTTCGATCGCCAGCGGCAGCACGCGGACGAACTCGCCGTGACGCGAGTCGAACTCGAGCACGTCGTCGGCGCGCCCGCTCACGTGCAGCGTCAGGCGCTCGTCGCCGCAACCGCAAGGCTCCGCATCGACCGTCACGCTGTCACCGAGGTCGTAGCGGACGAGCGGCTGCACCTGGTTCGCCAGGTTGGTGACGAGCACGGTGAACGACGCATGTCCCGGAGGCACCGGTTGCATACGCTCGTCCACCGGCTCGAGGACGACCCACGCGTCGTTCAGGTGAAGCCTGTGCTCGCGGCAGCTGTGCGCGATGTTCATGCATTCGGAGGAGCCGTAGTCCTCGACGACGCCGCAGCCGAAGGTCTGCTCGATCGCGCGTCGCTCTGCGTCGCACAGCGCCTCTCCGCCGCTGAGCAGCGTGCGCGGGGCGAGCTGCAGTCGTCCGGCGCGCTGTTCGGCGGCCAACTGCGAGAGCACGGTCGGATAGCTCGCGATCGACGTGGGGTTCCAGTCGGTCAGCGCTTCGCGCAGCGCCTCGAGCGGCTCGAGGATCGAGAAGATGCGCGCCTGCGCAGCAAGCATCGGGTACATGCGGCAAAGCCGGCGCCACCACGCCACCCCCGCGAAGTGCCCTCCGGTGGCCGCCACGAGCGCGAGCCGTGCAGGGCTGTCGAGCACGGAGCGAGGATCCGCGGCCGGTGCGAAGTCGGCTTGCGCGCTGAGCAGCGCTCCGTAGACCGCCAGCGCCTCCTCGTCCTGGATGTAGATGCCGGGTATGCCGGTGGTGCCGGAACTCGTCCACACCGCATAGCGGCCGAGGAAAGCTTCGCCCACGCGGGTCGGATCCGCGACGAAGCGGCGCACCTCGTCCAGTCGGATCTGCGGATCGGTGACCCAGTCGTCGAAGTGCGCCATCAGGTCCTTGCGCGTCACGGGCGGCAGCGCGTGGAGCGGTGCGTCGGGCGGCATATCGCGCCAATGATGCGCATAGAAGCGCGATCGGGTGCGCGCGTGGGCGAGCAGCGACGCAATGCGCTGGTCGCGTTTGTCGCGACGCGCTTGCGCGCCGGCCAGCCGCTCGCCCCACATCTCCTGCAGGCGCGCGGTGCAGCGCAGCCATTCGCAGCCGCCGCGCCACCAGTCGAGCGGGTCGGGAGCGATGAAGGATCCGGGCAGGTGTCCGCTGGGCATCGGTCGAATCTATCGCGAAGTGCCGCCGCAGCCTTGATGCGGATCAGCGCATGCGGGGTCACGTCGACCCTGGAGCGCGCTTCGTGGCAGGCGCAGGCGCCGGCGCCGTGTGGCTGCGATACCATGGCGCCCGCGCGATGCCGGCCGGGGTCGCCCAGACAGGAGTCGTGCCGATGCAGGTGGTTTGTCTCGATCTCGAAGGCGTGCTCGTTCCCGAGATCTGGATCGAGTTCGCCCGCAGGACCGGGATCGCCGAGTTCTCTCGTACGACGCGCGACGAACCCGACTATGACAAGCTGATGGGCTACCGCATCGACCTGCTCGCCAGGCACCGCCTTGCGCTGGCCGACATCCAGCGCGTCATCGAGAGCATGGGTCCGATGCCCGGCGCACGCGAGTTCCTCGACGATCTTCGCGCGCGCTACCAGGTCTTCATCCTGTCCGACACGTTCTACGAGTTCGCCGATCCGCTGATGCGAGCGCTCGGTCGCCCGACGCTGCTGTGCCATCGACTCGACGTCGACGAGGCCGGTTTCGTGCGCGGCTGGCGCCTGCGCATGCCCGAGCAGAAACGCGCGGCAGTGCAGGCGCTGAAGGCATTGAACTTCCGCGTGATCGCCGCCGGAGACTCGTACAACGACACCGGCATGCTCGGCGCCGCCGACGCGGGCTTCTTCATCCATCCGCCCGAAACGATCGCACGGCAGTTCCCGCAGTTTCCCGTCACCCGCAGCTACGAGGAATTGCGCGCGGCGATCGACGGCGCGTCCCGGAAACTGCGCGACTGAACGCCCGCTTCCGGGCGCACGCCCGGCGAGCGCTCATTGGCCGCTCAGTTTCCGATCACCTCGCCGAAGCGTACCCACGATTTCCCGTCGAAGCGCGTGAGTTGCAGCGCTTCGAACGGCGCGTGGTCGTCGGGCCCGGTGGTGACCGCGACGCCGGGCAGCATCATCGCCGGTGCCCAGCCGCGCAGGTTCTGCGCCTGCCGCATCACGTTCTCGCGCGTGAGGTCGTCGCCCGCCTGGCGCAGCACCTTTTCGACCATCTGCGCGGTGACGTACCCGTACACGTTCAGGTAGTCGGAGGGATCGCCTTCCGGGTAGTACTTCCCCATCCATTCGCGCCATTGGCGCATCGAAGGGTGGTCGACCCATTCGGGATCGCCGGGCGTCATCAGGTAGGCGGCGGATACGATGCCCACGCCTTTCCCGAGGCCGGCGGCGCGCATCACCGACGAGACGCTGACCGATACCGCCGCCAGGTACTGCATCGGTCGCCATCCGATGTCGTACGCGCGCCGGATCGCCTGCGCGGCGAACTTCGGCGTCGTCACGTTGACGAAGACGTCGGCGCCCGCGCCCTGCAGCATCGCGATCTGCGAATCGACGCTCGGGTCCGCGACGTCGTACGAGACCTCGGCGACGATCATCGTCGCGGCGCGCTCGCCCAGGCCCGCGCGCAATCCGGCGAGGTAGTCGCGACCGAAATCGTCGTTCTGGTAGAGCACGCCGATGCGAGCGCCCGCTTTCGTCTGCAGGATGTGATGCGCGTAGATGCGACCCTCGGTGCGGTAATCGGGTTGCCCGCCCATCGTCCACGGGAATCGCTTCGGGTCGTTCCACTTCGCGGCGCCGGTAGCGGCGAACAATTGCGGCACTCCGCGCGCGTTCAGATAGGGCCGGATTGCCGAGTTCGACGGCGTGCCGAGCGTGCCGAACACGAAGAGCACCGGATCCTGCTCGACGAGCCGGCGCGTGCCCTCGACCGCCTTCGGGGGGCTGTAGCCGTCGTCGAGCGAGACGAACTCGATGCGCCGTCCGCCGATGCCGCCGCGCTCGTTCAGCATCCGGAAATACGCCGCCTGCGAGCGGCCGATCGTGCCGTAGGCCGACGCCGGGCCGCTGTACGGCATCGTCTGGCCGATGCGGATCGACGCATCGGAGGCGCCGGGGTCGTAGCGCGCCTGCGCGAGACAGGCGGCGCTGGCGAAGGACAGCGCGAGCGCGCCGGTGAACGATGCGATTCGTGACTTCAAAAGGGACCCTCTCGTGCCGGCGGTTGTCGTTTCGCCGCCGGCACGGATTATCCCGTCACTTCGCGACGTCTCCCATCACGTCGCCGAAGCGCACCCAGGACTTGCCGTCGAAGCGCGTGAGCTGGACCGACTCGATCGGCGCGAAATCGGCGGCCGAGGTGTTGATCCGGATGCCCGGAATGATCGTCGTCGGCACGAAGTCCTTCAGGCTCGCGGCCTGCTTCATCACGTTCGCGCGGGTCAGCTCGTCGCCCGCCTGGCGCAGCACCTGCACGATCGTCTGCGCCACCGTGTAGCCGTAGACGTTCGTGTTGTCGTTCAGGCTTCCGTCGGCGTAGTACTTCTGCATCCACGCGCGCCAGTCCTTCATCGCCTGCGTGTCCTGCCATGCGGGGTCGGTCGGTTCCATCAGGTAGGCCGACGAGATGATGCCGACGCCTTTCTCGAGGCCCGCCGGCTGCATCACCGAGGCGACGCCGACCGAGACGTTGGTCAGGTACTGCACCGGCTTCCAGCCGATGTCGTAGGCCTTGCGGATCGCCTGTGCGGCGAATTTCGGCGTGGTGACGTTGACGAACACGTTCGCGCCGGAGCCCTGCAGCGAGACGACCTGCGAGTCGACGGTCGGGTCGGTGACTTCGTACGAGACTTCGGAGACGATCATCGACTTCGCCTTGTCGCCGAGCCCCTCGTGCACGCCGCTGACGTAGTCCTTCCCGAAGTCGTCGTTCTGGTACAGGATGCCGATCTTCGCGTCGGGCTTCGTCTTCAGGATGTGCTGCGCGTAGATGCGTCCTTCGGTGTGGTAGTTCGGCTGCCAGCCCATCGTCCAGGGAAAGTGCTTCGGGTCGTTCCACTTCGCGGCGCCGGTTGCCACGAAGAGCTGCGGCACCTTCTTCGCGTTCATGTACTTCTGGATCGCCGTGTTCGACGGCGTGCCCAGCGGCCCGAACAGGAACAGGACCTGGTCCTGCTCGACGAGTCGACGCGCGCCTTCGACGGCCTTCGGCGGGCTGTAGCCGTCGTCGATCGAGACGAACTCGATCTTGCGGCCGTTGATGCCGCCCTGGTCGTTGATCATCGCGAAGTAGGCGGCTTCGGCCTTGCCGATCGTTCCGTAAGCCGATGCCGGGCCGCTGTACGGCATCGTCTGGCCGATCTTGATCGTCGTGTCGGATGCGCCCGGATCGTATTTTTTCTGCGCCCACGCCGGACCCGCGCCGACCGACAGCACCACGACGCCGACAAGCGAGCAGAGCCACCCCAGAGCGTTCATGTCGACCTCCTGCGGAGTTGCGCTTCGGCGCGGTTGCGGCGGGGTGCCGCGAGCTTCGCGCGAAGCAGCGCGATGCCGCCGGCCACACCGGACGGCATCAGGTAAACGAACGCGATCATCGCCAGTCCGTAGAGCGCCCACGGCGCCGCCTTCGAGATGCGATCGGCGAGATTCGGCACGAACTGGATGAACAGCGCTCCCCAGAGCGCTCCCTGGATCGACGCGACGCCGCCGACGACGCTGCCGACGAGGAAGATGATCGAAAGGAAGAACCCGAAGCTGTCGGGCGCGACGAATTGCACGGCGATCGCGCCCAGCGCGCCGGCCACGCCGGTGAAGGCGGCCGATACGCCGAAGGTCAGCGACTTGAATCTCGCCGTGTCGATGCCCATCGCCTGCGCGGCGATCGGGTGGTCGCGGATCGCGACGATGGCCCGTCCGATGCGGCCGCGCAGCAGGTTGTGCGCGATGACGAAGCCGACGACCGCGATGGCGAGCGTGAAGTAGTACAGCCACTGGTCGGCGTTCAGCGGCAGCCCGAGGGGCGCATCGGGCTTGACGATGACGATGCCCTGCACGCCGCCGGTCCACGCCTCGAAGTGCTTGTATTTCAGCAGCTGCGGCAACGCCAGGCCCAGCGCGAAGGTGGCGAGCGCGAGATACAGGCCTTCCAGTCGCAGCGCCGGCACGCCGAACAGGAAGCCGGCGACGCCGCAGACGAGCCCGGCGAGCGGAATCGTCGCCCAGTACGGCACGCCTGCGTGCTCCATCGCGATCGCCGCCGCGTATGCGCCGATCGCGTAGAACGCGCCGTGCCCCAGCGAGATCTGCCCGTTGAAGCCGGTGAGGATGTTCAGCCCGAGCAGCGCGATCGCGTAGACGAGCACCATGGTCAGCTGGAACAACCGGTAGTCGCTCGCGACGAACGGCAGCACGCAGGCCAGCGCGACGACGATCGGCACGACGGCGCGCGCTCTCATACCCGCGTCACCTGGCGCGAGCCGAGCAGGCCCGTGGGGCGCACGAGCAGCACGCCGACGATCAGTGCCAGCGCGACCGTGAGCTTCAGTTCGTTGCCGATCACGTAGGCGCCCAGCACGTTCTCGAGGACGCCGACGACGAAGCCGCCGATCACGGCGCCCATCGGGCTGTCGATTCCGCCGAGCAGCGCCGCGGCGAACGCGTACAGCAGGATGCCTCCCATCATGTTCGGCTCGAGGTAGACGATCGGCGCCACCATCATGCCGGCGACCGCGCCGATTGCGCCGGCCAACCCCCATCCGAGCGCGAGCATCCAGCCGACGCGGATGCCGACGAGCCGGCTCGACGACGGGTTCTGCGCCACCGCGCGCATCGCCAGCCCGAGCGGCGTCCATCGGAAGAACACGTACAGCAGCGCGAGCACGACCAGCGTCACGCCGATCGCGCCCAGTTCGTGCGCCGAAACGAGCGTCTGGCCGAACACGGGCGTCGACGGGAAGGGGCTGGGAAAGGTCTTGATCGTGTACGACCACAGCCAGCCCGCGAGGCTGTTCAGAATCAGCAGCAGTCCGATGAACACGACGACGATGGCCAGTACCGGCGCGTTCTCCACGGGCCGGATCACGATGCGCTCGATTGCCGCGCCGAGCACGAAGGCGGCGAATACGGTGAGCACGAATGCCGCCCACCACGGCAGGCCCGCTTCGATCATCGTCCAGGCGAGGTAGGTCGAGAACATCGCCATCTCGCCCTGCGCGAAATTCACCAGGTGCGTGGTCTGGTAGATCATCACCAGCGCCAGCGCCAGGCTCGCGTAGATGCCGCCGGTGGCGAGCCCGGCGAACACCTGGTGCAGGAAGCTCTCCATCAGCCGCTCCCGAGGTATGCCCGCCGCACCGAGTCGTCGCGCCGCAGCGCGTCGGCGCGCCCGCCGAGCACGATGCGCCCCGTCTCGACAAGGTATGCGTGGTCCGCCAGCCCCAGCGCCATCGACGCGTTCTGCTCGACGAGCAGGATCGACACGCCTTCGCGCTCGTTGATCCGGCGCATGATCGCGAAGATCTCGCGCACGACGCGCGGCGCCAGGCCGAACGACGGCTCGTCGAGCAGCAGCAGCCGCGGTCTGGACATCAGCGCGCGCGAGACGGCGAGCATCTGCTGTTCGCCGCCCGAGAGCGTCCCCGCCTGCTGTCGGCGCCGCTCGTGCAGTCTGGGGAAGTACGCGTAGATGCGCTCGAAATCTTCGGCCACCGCGCGCCGGTCGCGCCTTGCCCATGCGCCCAGCCGCAGGTTCTCCTCGGTCGTGAGCCCGAGGAAGGTTCCGCGCCCGTCGGGCACGTGCGCGACGCCGAGTCGCGCGATGTCCTCGGTGGGCCGGCCGTCGATGCGCTCGCCGTCGAGCCGCACCTCGCCGCTGGTGCGCACCATCATCGAGCACAGCGCGCGCAGCGTCGTCGTCTTTCCGGCGCCGTTCGCGCCGAGCAGCGCGGTGATCGAGCCGGGCGCCATCTCGAATCGAAGGCCGTGCAGCACCTGCGTCGCCCCGTACGAAGCGACGAGGTCGCGAACGTCCAGCAGCGGCTTCGGTGACGATTCGGTCGGATTCAAGACGTCTCCGTTCCGAGGTACGCCTCGACGACTTCCGGGTGCGTGCGCACGTGCACGGGGTCGCCTTCGGCGATCTTGCGCCCGAAGTTCAGCGCCACCACCTTGTCGGAGACGTTCATGACGAGATCGATGTGATGCTCGACGAGCAGGATCGTCAGGCCGAGCTCGTCGCGCAGCCCCCGGATCGATCCGGCGAGCGCCTGCACTTCCTCGTGGTTCAGTCCGCTCGCCGGCTCGTCGAGCAGCAGCAGCCGCGGCTCGGCAGCGAGCGCACGGGCGAGTTCCACGCGTTTGCACGTGCCGAAGGGCAACTCGGCCACGCGTGTGTCGATGACGGCTTCTAGCCCGAGCAGCTCGATGCGCTCGATCGCCCGCCTGCGCGCGTCGCGCTCCTCGGCATCGACCCGCGGCAGGCGTAGCGAATTGGCGAGAAAGCCGGTGCCGGTACGGCTGTGCGTGCCGACCAGTACGTTGTCGAGGACGCTCATCGTGCCGAACAGCGCCAGGTTCTGGAAGGTACGGCCGATGCCCAGCGTGGCGATGCGGTGCCGCGGCAGCGCGCCGAGCTCGGCGCCGTCGAAGCGGATCCGCCCGGAATCGAGCTCGTACAGGCGCGACAGGCAGTTGAACAGCGTCGTCTTGCCGGCGCCGTTCGGCCCGATCAGGCCGCAGACGATGCCGGACGGCACGTCGAAGGAGACGCGATCGAGCGCGACGACGCCGCCGAAGCGCACGCTGGCGTCTTCGACGACGAGCAGCGGAGCCTGCGCGTTGCCTCGTGTCGTCATCTGCTTCCCGGCGTCCGGCGCCCGGTGCACTGCGCCATGCTGCGCGCGTCGTTGATCCTCGTGCCGTTGCGCGGCCCGATATCCGTATTCCTCGGCGGCGCATGGCGAGCCGCCGAGGTTGCTGCGTTTCCTTTTATAATTCAAGGTTTTCCGCATTTTCCCGCCGTCGGGTTCCGACGGACGGGTTCCGAGCCGAAGAAATGCCGATCTACGCGTATCGTTGCGCCGCCTGCGGCGCCGAGCAGGACGCTTTGCAGAAATTCTCCGACCCGCCGCTCACCGTCTGCCCGGCCTGCGGCGCCGAGTCCTTGCACCGCGTGCTCACCGCGCCCGCCTTCCAGCTCAAGGGCAGCGGCTGGTACGTCACCGATTTCCGCGACGGGAACAAGTCGAAGCAGTCGGCCTCCAACGACGGCGGCGGCGCGTCGAAGCCCGACGACACCGCCTCTGCTGCGAAGGCCGAAGGCGCAAAGCCGGACGCGCCGACGAAGAGCGCCGATTCGCCCGCCGCCTCCGCCGGCGGCAGCGCTGCGACGGGCCCGGCGGCCGACTGAACGCCTCGCCGGGCAGCCGACGCAATGGGTCCGGCGGATTCCCGGCCGCATCGAAGGCGCTCTTCCGACGGCACCGAGCCCGCGCCGCGCGCGGGACAGCGAGCACGAATGCGCAAATACCTCGTTACCGGGTTGCTGATCTGGATTCCGCTCGTCATCACGATCTGGGTGCTCAACCTGATCGTCGCGACGATGGACCAGAGCCTGCAACTGCTGCCCGCGCAGCTGCACCCGCGCAGCTGGTTCGGGCACGACATCCCGGGGCTGGGTGCGTTGCTGTCGGTGGCCGTCGTCGTGCTCACCGGCATGGCCGCGCGCAACTACATCGGCGAGCGCCTGCTGATCTACTGGGAAGGGCTGCTCGGACGCATCCCGATCGTGCGGTCGATCTACTCGAGCGTGAAGCAGGTGAGCGACACGATCCTGTCGCCCAGCGGGCAGGCGTTCCGCCAGGCGCTGCTCGTGCAATACCCGCGCAGCGGCGTGTGGACGATCGGCTTTCTCACCGGCGCGCCGTCGGATGAAGTGCGTCGGCACGTCGACGTCGACATGATCTCGGTCTACGTCCCCACCACGCCGAACCCCACGTCCGGATTCTTCCTGATGATGCCGCGGGCGGAAACCGTCGAGTTGAACATGAGCGTCGATCAGGCGCTGAAGTACGTCGTTTCGATGGGCGTCGTCGCCCCGCACGACCGGGGTGCGCCGATGCCCCGGGCGCCCGGCGCGCAGCCCCGACCCGACGCCGAACCCGTCGTGCCCACCGTGGCGCCGCCGCTGAACCGGAGAACCTGATGCGGACCTGCTATACCGGCGAGATCTCTGCCGAGCACCTGGACCGGACCGTCACGCTGTACGGCTGGGTGCATCGCCGGCGCGACCATGGCGGCGTGATCTTCATCGACCTGCGCGATCGCGAAGGGCTGGCCCAGGTCGTCTGCGATCCCGATCGCCCGGAGATGTTCGCCACCGCCGAACGCATCCGCAACGAGTATTGCGTGAAGGTCGTCGGCCACGTGCGCCGGCGTCCCGAAGGAACCGTGAACCCCAACCTGCGCAGCGGCGAGGTCGAGGTGGTCTGCGAGCGGCTCGAGATCCTCAATGCATCGGTGACGCCCCCGTTCCAGCTCGACGACGAGAACCTCTCGGAAACGACGCGCCTGACGCATCGCGTTCTCGACCTGCGACGCCCGCCGATGCAGAAGAACATGATGCTGCGCTATCGCGTCGCGCGCGAGGTGCGCCGCTATCTCGACGGGCACGGCTTCGTCGACATCGAGACGCCGATGCTCACCAGCTCCACGCCCGAGGGCGCGCGCGACTACCTCGTGCCCTCGCGCGTGCATCCGGGCGAGTTCTACGCGCTTCCGCAGTCGCCGCAGCTGTTCAAGCAGATGCTGATGGTCGCCGGCTTCGACCGCTACTACCAGATCGTCAAGTGCTTTCGCGACGAGGACCTGCGCGCCGACCGCCAGCCCGAGTTCACGCAGATCGACTGCGAGACGTCGTTCCTCGACGAGGTCGAGATCCGCGCCATTTTCGAAGAGATGATCCGCGTGGTCTTTCGCAACTCGATCGATGTGGAGCTGCCCGACCCGTTTCCCACGATGAGCTATGCCGAGGCGATGCGTCGCTTCGGCTCCGACAAGCCCGACCTGCGCGTGAAGCTCGAGTTCACCGAGCTCACCGACGTCATGCGCGACGTCGACTTCAAGGTGTTCTCCGCGCCGGCGAACGCGAAGGACGGACGCGTCGTCGCGCTGCGCGTTCCCGGGGGTGGCGCGCTCACCCGCGGCGAGATCGACGCCTACGGCCAGTTCGTGTCGATCTACGGCGCGCGCGGCCTCGCCTGGATCAAGGTCAACGACGCAGCGCGCGCACGCGAGGGACTGCAGTCCCCGATCGTCAAGAACCTGCACGATGCGGCGATCAAGGCGATCCTCGAGCGTACCGGCGCGCGCGACGGCGACCTGGTCTTCTTTGGCGCCGACCAGGCCAGGATCGTCGACGCATCGATCGGGGCGCTGCGCACGAAGATCGGCCACTCGGACTTCGGTCGGCGCACGGGGGCGAGCGTCGCAGGGTGGATGCCGCTTTGGGTCACCGACTTTCCGATGTTCGAGTACGACGCCGACGCCGATCGCTGGGTCGCGATGCACCATCCGTTCACTTCGCCGAAGGACGGACACGAGGACATGCTCGAGAGCGCCCCCGGGCAGTGCCTGGCGAAGGCCTACGACCTGGTGCTCAACGGCTGGGAGATCGGCGGCGGGTCGGTGCGCATCCATCGCGAGGCGGTGCAGAGCAAGGTGTTCGGGGCGCTGCGCATCGGACCCGCGGAGGCTCGCGCGAAGTTCGGGTTCCTGCTCGATGCGCTGCAGTACGGGGCGCCGCCGCACGGCGGCATCGCCTTCGGGCTGGACCGCATCGTCGCGATGATGGCGGGCGCCGACTCGATCCGCGACGTCATCGCATTCCCGAAGACGCAGCGCGCGCAGGACCTCCTCGTCCAGGCGCCGTCGGCCGTCGACGAGCAGCAGTTGCGCGAGTTGCACATCCGGCTGCGCAAGGCCGAAGTCCGCAGCGCCTGAGCACGTCGACGGAACGCGGGCGGATGGGCACGAAGATCCCCGAGTCGGTGCTGGTCGTCGTGCACAGCGAGGATCTGCACGTGCTGCTGCTCGAGCGCGCGGATCACCCCGGCTACTGGCAGTCGGTTACCGGAAGCCGCGCGACGCTCGACGAGCCGCTCGTGCAGACCTGCCGACGCGAAGTGCTCGAGGAAACGGGAATCGACGCCGACGACTTCGCGCTGTGCGACTGGCAACAGGAGAACCGCTACGAGATCTATCTGCACTGGCGGCATCGCTACGCGGAGGGCATCACGCACAACCTCGAGCACGTCTTCGGCCTGTGCCTTCCGCGGCCGCGCGACGTGACGCTGGCGCCGCGCGAGCACCTGCGCTTCGAGTGGCTGTCGTGGGAAAACGCCGCCGAACGCTGCTTTTCGTGGAGCAACGCACAGGCGATCCGGCAACTGCCCGAGCGCTTCGCGCAATGCCGCCGATGAAGACTCCCGGGCATCGCAAGGCGGCGCAGGCGAAGGCGGCGCGGCTGCGCGAGACCGCGCGGGGAACGCGATCCGCGGCGCTGGTGCAGCGACGCGCCCCCGCGGGCGGGTCGAAGACCGCGCCGCCTGCGGCGACGGGCGCAACCGGCGTCGAACGTCGGTTACGCGTCTCGACGTACAACATCCACAAGGGCGTGTTGCGCGACTTCACCGGCCTGCGGCGCGTGGCGCGCATCCACGAGCTGCGCGCGCGGCTGCACGAACTCGACAGCGACCTGATCTTCCTGCAGGAAGTGCAGGGCCAGCACCAGCGCTACGCGCGCCGCTTCGCGCAGTGGCCGGCCGAGTCGCAGGAGCTGTTCCTGTCGAAGTCGCCGACGACGCAGCAGGCGTTCGAAACCGCGTACGGGCGCAACGCGAGCTATCTGCACGGGCATCACGGCAATGCGCTGCTGTCGCGCTTTCCGATCGTCGGACTCGAGAATCGCGACGTCTCCGATCATGCGCTCGAGAAACGAGGCGTGCTGCATTGCACGGTCGAGGTCGCCGGTCGGCAGGTGCACTGCTTCGTCGTGCATTTCGGGCTGCTCGCCGCCAGCCGCGAGCGCCAGCTCGATGCGCTGCTCGAATGGATCGATGCGGAGGTTCCCGGCAACCAGCCGTTGATCGTCGCCGGAGACTTCAACGACTGGCGCAACACGTTGTCCGAGCGACTGTGCGCGCGCGCCGGCGTCGTCGAGGTATTCGATGCCGTGCACCCGCGCTTCGAGTCGCTGCAACGCGCCGCCTACTTCGTGCGCGATCGGCTGGCGGAAGTCGGCGCACTGCAGCCGCCGCCGATTTCGCGACTGCCGCGCATGGTGCGCACCGCGCGCACCTATCCCGCGCTGGTTCCCTGGTTCCGCATGGACCGCATCTACCAGCGCGGCTTTCACGTCACCGCCGCACGCGTGCTGCGCGGCCTCGAATGGGCGCGGCTGTCCGACCACAGCCCGCTCGTCGCCGACCTCGAGCTGCCGGAAGACTCATGAGCGCGCGGCGTGCGAGCGCGTCGCGTACGGCCCTCCCGCGCGACGACGTGGAGCCTGCGCCGCAGCCCGGCTGGCCGCACCGCGTCTCGCTGCGTTGGTACGAGAGCCTGAAGCCGCGCATGCAGCGCGGCCACGAGATCGAACTGCTCGAGACGGGCGAGCAGTACTTCCCGGCGCTCGAGAAGGCGAT
The DNA here is from genome assembly GCA_023389055.1 of Pseudomonadota bacterium. Classification (GTDB taxonomy): domain Bacteria; phylum Pseudomonadota; class Gammaproteobacteria; order Burkholderiales; family Burkholderiaceae_E; genus Zeimonas. The sequence goes on from JAEWFA010000009.1 coordinate 13,035, forward strand.
CGACGAGGCGCGCGAGAGCGTGCACCTCGAGACCTACATCTTCGAGGACGACCCGAGCGGCCGGCGCGTCGGCGCAGCGCTGGCGCGCGCTGCGCGACGCGGCGTGCGGGTGCACGTGGTCGTCGACGGCTTCGGCACGGCGTACGTCGACGAGGCGCGCGCACAGGCGCTGCGCGACGCAGGCGTGCTGCTCGAGGTGTTTCGCCCGGACCTGCGCCGCTACTCGCTGGACCGCCAGCGTCTGCGCCGCATGCATCGCAAGATGGTCGTCGTCGACGGCGCAGTCGCCTTCGTCGGCGGCATCAATGTGCTCGACGACTACTACGACCCGAACCACGGCGCGCTCGAGCACCCGCGGCTCGATTATGCGG
>JAEWFA010000031.1 GCA_023389055.1 Pseudomonadota bacterium
GGACGTGGTCGCGGCTTTGGCCGCGGCCAAGGGAAGGGGGAAGGGAGAAGGGGGAAGGGGAAAAGCCTCGGCTGCCGAAGTCGGAGCTGTTCCCCTTCCCCCTTCCCTTCCCTTCCCCAGATGTAAACCAGTCCGACGTGCGAAAGCTCGACGCGTCGACCTGCCCTTCGACCCACAATCGCGCCGGCGAGTTAGGATCGAAGGGAGCCAATGGTCGGGTCGGGGACGGCGATGGGTTCGAAAGCGCTGGTGATCGCGCCGAGCACGATTGGTGACGCCGTGATGGCGCAACCCCTGCTGGCGCTGCTGCGCCAGCAGCACGCGCGCATGCGCATCGACGTCCTCGCCGACGCCGTCGTGGCCCCCGTGTTCCGCTGCATGGACGAGGTCGGGGAAGTCATCGAAGGGCCGCCGCCCGAGGGCCGCACGCTGTGGGCCACCCGCTGGCGGCTGGGCCGCGCGCTGCGCTCCCGTCACTATCACGCGGCCTACGTGCTCCCGGAAACGCGCATTTCCGCGCTCGTCCCGTGGTTCGCCGGAATTCGCGAACGTATCGGTTATCGCGGCCAGTCGCGCGCGCTGCTGCTGAATCGGATCCACGAGTCGCCCCGCACGAGAGGGCCCGAGCCCGCCGAGCGCTTCGCCGCGCTCGCCTTCGAACCGCGTGCGCCTCGCCCGGGCAGCGTGCCCGACCCGCGACTGGCGCATCGGGCTCAACGCGAACGAACCGTGAGGGCGAAGTTCGACATCGGCCGGGAAGCGCCACCGATCGTGCTGTGCACGGCAACGAGCGGCGGCGAATCGCACCGTTGGCCTGCGCGGCATTTCGCTTCGCTGATCGCCATGCTCGCCGCCGAAACGCCCGAGGCCGACGTGTTGCTGCTCGGGCCGGTCGCCGAGCGGCGCGCCGCAACCGAGATCGCCGCGCTCTCGGGACAGGCGGCTCGCAACCTGTGCGGGGAGACGACGCTCGACGAGGCGTTCGCGATCGTCGCGCAGGCCGCCGGAGTCGTCACCGTCGACACCGGCCTGATGCACGTCGCCGCCGCGTATTCGCGACCGCAGGTCGCGCTTTTCGGCCCTTCCGATCCGCGGCGCGGACAGCCGCGCTCCCCGTGCGCGCACGTCGAATGGCTGCACCTTGCCTGCAGCCCCTGCGCCGAGCGCGCGTGTCCTCTCGTTCACCACGCCTGCATGCAGCGCATCGCGCCCCCCCAGGTCTTCGAGTCGCTGTCGCGTGCGATGCGCTTCGAGACGAGCGGTGCGCGGCATTCGCGCTAGCGCACGCCCCACGCGCGCCCTTCACCGATGCGCAAAGCGATCCTGTGCACGGCAGACGCAGTGGAGGAAGCCTTTTACGATGCGATGCAGCGCGGCGACCTCGACGCGATGATGGCGCTGTGGGCCGACGACGAGGACGTGCTGTGCGTGCATCCGGGCAGCGACCGCTTCGTCGGACTGGCCGCCGTGCGCGAGTCCTGGGCAAGCCTCTTTCGGCACGGACCCGTCGAAATCCGCTGCACCGACGTGCAGTCGCACACCGGCGCGGTGCTGGCAGTGCACAACGTCATCGAAAAGTCGCTGTCGGCCGATCCGTCCGGCGTCGCCGGCGGCGGTGTGCAACTCGTCGAATGCATCGCCACCAACGTCTACGTGAAACAGGCCGACGGCTGGCGAATGGTGCTGCACCACTCGGCATTGCGGCAGGCGAGCGCGGCGGCGGGGAACGGGAGGTTGCATTGATGGGGAGGTGAAGGGTAAAGGGTGAAGGGTGAAGGGGAGTCGGCTTCGGCCGTCGAGGCTTTTCCCCTTCACCCTTTACCCTTCACCCTTCACTTTTCGCCAATGGACTCCGACGTCCTCAAAGCGCTGGCCAAATGGCCCTCGGTACCCGCGGTGTTCGGTTGGTTGCGGCTCGACCGGCGGGGGAACTGGCGGCTCGTCGATCGCGGACGGCCGGACTTCGACGAGGGGCGCGATGCGGCCGGCAGCGCGATCGGCAATCGGCGCGTCGTCGAGTTCATCGCGCGCAACTACGCCGGGGACGAGCATGGGCGCTGGTTCTGGCAGAACGGACCGCAGCGCGTGTACGTCGACCTGGAGGCCGCGCCGCTGGTGCTGCGCGTCTTCGTCGATGCCGGCGCAGGCGCAGCCTTGCGCCTGGTGACGCATGCCGGCGTGGAAGTGTCGCGCATCGAGGGCGCCTGGACCGGTCCCGACGGGCAGTTGCTGGTGCGCACCGACCTCGGCGGCGCCGTCGTGCACGATCTCGATCTGGCGGCGATCCCGCTCGAGCAGCACGGCGATTCGCTCGCGTTGCGATGGCGCGGAGACGCGTTCAGGATCGAGCCGACCGACTCGCCGCAGCGAACGCTGGGGTTCGTCTCGCAACCGCGCGCCGAGCCGCGTTAGCCCCGCCCGTCAGTTCACCCGCTCCTCGCGCTCGCGCTGCCATTGCGACTCGAGCTCGCGCAACCGCGAGTCGATCTGCGAAGCGAGGTGGAAATCGGCCAGCCGGGAGCGCTGCGCCAGGCGCAACTGCTCGACCGCAGCGGGCAGCGCGCCAAGCAGCACGAAGCGTTCGGCGGCCGCCTTGTGTGCCAGCGCCGGACGATCGAGCGCCTGCTGCGCCTCGGACAGCAGTTCCCACAACTGAGGATCGTCGCGGTGCATCGCGAGCGATTGCTCCAGGAACGGCACCGTCTCGGCGTACCGCTGTTCGGCGATCAGTGCGCGCGCCCGCAGCCGCAGCAGCGCGCGCGCCGAGGGGTCGTGCACGAGCGCCGCATCGAGCAGCGCGAGCGCCGCGCCCGGCTTGCCCGCATCGAACTCGACCTGCGCGGCCAGGCGCTCGATGAACCGATGCGGCGCGGGAAGCCGTTGGCGCAACTCGGCGATCGCGCGGCGCGCCTGTGCAGCGTCGCGCTGCGCAGCGGCGACCGTCGCCAGGCCGAACCATCCCGCGACCTCGTCGATCGTCCGATCGTCCAACTGGCGCTCGAAATAGGTATGCGCCGCCTGCAGTCCGTCGACGCTGGTGTCGCCCAGCGCGCGAAGCTTCGCGCGGGCAAGGCGGAACTCGAGGCTGTCGGCGCGCTGGCGGTAGCGGCCCTCGCTGATGCGCGCCTGGATATCGGCGATGCGCGCCGACGTGATCGGGTGCGTGCGCAGGTACTCGGGCGCGCCGCTCTCGTAGAGGCGGCCGGCGCTTTGCAGCCGGTTCAGGAACGACACCATCGCGTTCGAATCGAAGTTGCCCTGGCGCAGCATCTCGAGACCGATGCGATCGGCCTCGCGCTCGGCGTCGCGCGAAAAGCCGAGCATCTGCTGCTGCGCCACCGTGCTGCCGAGCGACGCAAGGCCGCCGGCGGCCTGCGGATTCGAGCCCGCCGCAAGGGCGGCGAGCACCATCGCCGCGAGCATCACGACCGAGCCCTGGCGCTGGCGCGCGAGCATGCGCGCGATGTGCCGCTGCGTCACGTGCCCGATCTCGTGCGCGAGCACCGACGCGAGCTCGGATTCGGATTGCGTTCCGACGATGAGCCCCGTATGGACGCCGACGAAGCCGCCGGGCAGCGCGAAGGCGTTCAGCGTGGAGTCGCGAACGAGAAAGAAGCGGAAGTCGTAGCCGCTCGCCGGCGCCGTGCTCGTCAACGCGAGCGCGAAGCGGTTCAGCCAGTCGCTAAGCTCGGCATCGTCGTCGATCATTCCGCGGCGCTGCATCTCGCCGACGATCGAGTCGCCGATGCGCCGCTCCATCGACGGCGACAACTCGTCGGCGCCCGCATCGCCCAGCCGCGGCAGGTTGTCGACCTGCGCCTGCGCGAGCGGCGGCGCGAACGCGAGCACGGCGGCCAGCAGGCCCGCCAGGCAACGAGACGACAGACGAGCGCTCGTCAAACGCGAACCCTCCGCAAACGGCGTCGCCATGATAGTCGCGACTCCCGGTGCACCACCGAAGCGGATCGGCGCGTCAACTCGTCAGCGAGACGACCAGGTTGACCGCTGCGGCGATGATGATCGTGTTGAAGGAGAACGACAGCAGGCAATGGAGCATCGCAAAGATCCGGACCCGCGTCTCGGTGATGTCCACGTCGGCCGTCTGCGCGGTCATCCCGATCACCAAGGAGAAATACAGGAAATCCCACCCGACCGGCCTCGCGGTGCCGGGGAACGACATCCCCGCGGGCGAGTTTCCCTCGCCGCCGCGCGCCTTGCCACCCTGCCAGTAGAGGTCGGCGTAATGCAGCGCGGCCATCGAGTGCACGGTGAGCCACCCGAGCGGCAACGAAAGGATCGAGAAGGCCAGCCAGAACGGGTTCGGCAACTGGCTGGCATTGATGACGACGAAGAGCGATTCGACTGCAACGCCGACGACGGCGATCGTCACGACGAAGATCAACCAGGGCGGTTCGTCCGATTCGACCGCGTGGCGGCTGAAGAAATCGGCCGTGCGCTTCGGCATGCTCCGCAGAACCAGCACGACGTACAGGAAGAAGAAAGTGTTCGCGCCGACCGTGAGCGCCATCCCGGGAATCGACACGAACGCCGCGGCGAACGCGACGCAGCCGGCGAGAAAGCTCGCGAGAAAGTGAGCGTGCCTGTGCTTCGTCGCCACTCCCCTGTTGCAGTGCTGTCAGCCACTCGTCGACCGCGTTGCTATGATAATCACGAGTTCTCGCCCCAACATGAAGACCTCCGCGCAATCCTCGACCTCCGCTCCCGCCGCCGCCCCGGCCGGGGCGAAGGACGTCGGCGGCGATTCGTTGACGCACTTCGACGCGGCCGGGCGCGCGCACATGGTCGACGTCGGGGCGAAGGCCCAGACGCACCGCGTAGCCGTCGCCCGCGGAACGATCCGGATGAAGCCCGAGACCTTCGCGCTCGTGCGCTCGGGCAGCGCGAAGAAGGGCGACGTCCTCGGCGTCGCGCGCATCGCGGCGATCCAGGGTGCCAAGCGTACGTCGGACCTGATACCGCTATGCCATCCGATCGCGCTCACGCGCGTCGCGGTCGACTTCGAGCTCGACGAGGCGGCGAGCGCCGTGCACTGCACCGCCACCACCGAATGCGAAGGTCGTACCGGCGTCGAGATGGAAGCGCTCACCGCGGTGCAGGTCGGACTCCTCACGATCTACGACATGTGCAAGGCGGTCGATCGCGCCATGGTGATGGACGGCGTGCGGCTGCTCGAGAAGCGCGGCGGAAAGTCGGGGAAGTGGGTCGCGCCTGAATAGGAGCGGCGGCACGTGAGCGCGCGCCGCTACACCCTTCATCCGTTGCCTTTCGCTTTCTCCCACTGCGCGATCGTCATCCCCTTCGCCACCAGTTCCTCGAGCAGCGGCGCCGGCTCCCAATGCATCGGGCCGAAGCGGTCGCGATACTTGCGCATTCCGTCGAGCAGCGTCGGCAGGCCGATCGTCTGCGCGTGGAACATCGGACCGCCGCGGTAGCGCGGGAACCCGTAGCCGGCGGTCCAGACGACGTCGATGTCGCTCGCGCGAATGGCGACGCCTTCGCCGAGGATGCGCAATCCCTCGTTCATCAGCGGATACAGGCAGCGTTCGAGGATCTCGTCGTCGCTGTGTTCGCTCTGCGGCACGCCCAGCGCCTTCGCGCGTGCGCGCAGGATGTCGATTGCCTGCGGGTCGTCGATGCGCTTGCGGCCCTCGTAGCGGTAATAGCCCTTGCCCGACTTCTGCCCGAGTCGACCGGCGTCGTGCAGTGCGAAGTCGGCCTGGTAGTACGTGGGGTCGGGCGGGTACTTGTCGGCGTTCGCGCGGTGCACGTTCACGCCGATGTCGACGCCGGCGAGGTCGAACACCGCGAGAATGCCCATCGCCATACCCCAGCTCTCGAGAGCGGAATCGACCTGGCGAGGCGTTGCGCCTTCGAGGACCATGCGTTCGGCCTCGCGCGCGTAGCCTTCCATCATCCGGTTGCCGATGAAGCCGTAGCACACGCGCGCGAGCACCGGCGTCTTGCGCAGCCGCCTGGCCAACTCGAGCGCGCTGCGGATCACTTCGGGCGAAGTGTCCTTCGTGCGGACGACTTCCAGCAGCGGCATCACGTTGGCCGGCGAGAAGAAATGCAGGCCGACGACGTCGGCCGGCCTGCCGGTGGCGGCGGCGATCTCGTCGACGTCCAGCGTCGACGTGTTCGTCGCGAGCACGGCACCCGGCTTCGCGGCTTCGTCGAGCTGCGCGAAGATCTTCTTCTTCAGCGCGAGGTCCTCGAACACCGCTTCGATGACGACGTCCGCATCGGCGAGCGCCGCGTAATCGAGCGTGCCGGTGATCAGCGCCATCCGTTTCGCCTTGGCGTCCTCGGTGAGGCGACCGCGCTGGATCATCGAGTCGTAGGTCTTCGCGATGTTGGCGATTCCGCGATCGAGCGCTTCGCGGCTGCCGTCGAGCAGCGTCACCGGGATGCCGGCGTTGGCGAAGCTGATCGCAATGCCGCCACCCATCGTGCCCGCGCCGACGATGCCCCCGCGTCCGATCGGCCGCGGCTTCGCGGACGCCGGAATGTCGGGAACCTTGCGCGTCTCGCGTTCGGCGAAGAACACGTGGACGAGCGCCTTCGACTCGGTCGTCGCCTTCGCCTCGTTCACGAGCTTCGTCTCGTACTTCAGGCCTTCGTCGATCGGCAACCGCGCTGCCGCGCCGATCGCCTCGATCGCCGTGTGCGCCGCGCGCCGATTGCGGTATTGCGTGTTCGCCTGCTCGACGAAACGGGCGACGATCTCCTCGGTGGCGCTGGCCGGATCGACCTTCAACTGCCCGGTACGTCGCGGAGGGGTTGCCTGGTCGGCGAGCGAACTTGCGAAGTCGATCGCCCCGGCGAGCAGGTCGCCTTCGATCGCGCGGTCGAGAAAGCCGTAGCGCTGCGCCGTCTCGATATCGACCGGCTTTGCCGACAGCACCATCTCGAGCGTGCGCTCGACGCCGACCAGGCGCGGCAGGCGCTGCGTGCCGCCGGCGCCGGGAATGATGCCGAGCGTCACCTCGGGAAGCGCAAAGCGCGTGCCGGGCGAAGCGACTCGATAGTGGCAGGCGAGCGCAATCTCGAAGCCCCCGCCCATCACGGTTCCGTGCATCGCCGCGACCACCGGATACGGCAGGTTCTCGATTCCGTTGAACAGCGCGCGGTACTCCTCTTCCTTCGGCGGCCCCGAGAACTCGCCGATATCGGCGCCGGAGAAGAAGGTGCTGCCGTCGCAGGCGAGCACGACCGCGCGAACGTCGTCGCGCGCCTTCAACTGCACGAGAGCGTCGGAGAGCGCTGCGCGCACCTTTGCGTCGATCGTGTTCACGGGCGGGTTGTTCACGCGCAGCGCGGCGATGCCGCGGTCGTCGACCTCGAGGCGAACGATCGGATCGCTCATCGGATTCCTCCTGGTTCAAGGGACAATCAGTTACAAAGCATAACCGATTGCCGAACCGGCGACGCGCGCGGGTTTCGAAAGCACGGCGTCGGCAGCGGGCTATTCTGGCTCCTGCTGAGCGTCCCTGCTGCACCTGCCGCCTGCCATGTCCGACCTCGACCTCGCAAGCACCGTCGATACCCTCTGGCTGCTCGCCGCTGCCTTCGCCATCGTCGGGCTCGCCGCGATTCTCGCCGGCCTGGGCTCGCTGGCGCGCCTGCGCGTCGGCCGCTTCGCGCTGCGCACACTGCCCGGTGCACTGCTGCTCGCCGTCGGCCTGATGTGCGGGATGCTCGCCGGCGGACTGCACGGCTATCGCGCGCTCACCCACGAGGAGACGATCGCGCGAATCACCGTCGAGCCGGTCGGCGAGAAGCGCTTCGAGGCCCGCTTCGTTTTCCCCGACGGCAGGCAAGCGCGCTACGAGCTCGCCGGCGACGAGATCCAGGTCGACGCGCGGATCCTGAAGTGGAAGCCCTTCGCGAACCTGATCGGACTGCACACGTTGTGGACGCTCGATCGCGTCTCCGGACGCTACCGTTCCGTCGAAGACGAACGCAGCGCGGCGCGAACCGTCCATCCGCTGGCCGCTGACCCGCTCGTCGACCTCTTCGCGCTGCGCCGCCGCTTTGCATCGCTCGCTCCGTTGTACGACGCGGAATACGGTTCGGCGAGCTTCGTGCCGGCCGACGTCGCGGCACGCTACGAGCTCCGCGTGTCGACCACCGGCCTGCTGATCCGGCCGCTGGCCTGAACAAAGTCACTACGCGCGTCGGGAAACGCCGCGAGGATCGCCGTGCTCGCTTACAGTGCGACGATGAACGAGACGATCGACCCCGCCTGCCGCCCGCCCGGGTGTCCGCGACGCGCCCGTGCCTGTGCCAGTGCCTTTGTCGTCGGCGCGCTCGTCGCTGCCGCGGTGCCTGCGCCGCTGCCTGCGGCGGCGCAAGGCCTGCCCTCGGCGCCCACGCCCGTGCCGGGCTCGCTGCTCGATCGCGGCGGCCACGGCCTGCCTGCGCCGGCTCCCTCGCCGCGCTCGGCACGGGCCGACAACGACCCCGGCCAGGCGACGAAACGGATGCGCGTCTCGAGCGGCAGCGGTTTCTACGTCACCGGCGACGGCTATCTCGTCACCAACCATCACGTGGTCGAAGGCTGTTCGCGCCTGGCGCGAGGCGACGGCACGCCGCTCGAGCTCGTCGCCGCCGATGCGAAGAACGACCTTGCGCTGCTCAAGGGTCCGCCGGTGGCCGACGCGGCGCGACTGCGCGTCGCTCCCGATGCGATGCAGGGCGAACCGGTGCTGACCTACGGCTTTCCGCTGCAGGGCGTGCTCTCGTCGTCGGGACAACTGGGCGCCGGGATGGTGTCGGCGCTGGCCGGACTGCGCGACCAGCCCGGCCATCTGCAGATCGACGTGCCGGTGCAGCCGGGCAACAGCGGCGGGCCGCTGCTCGATCGGCGCGGACTCGTCGTCGGCGTCGTGGTCGCCAAGCTCAACGCGCTGCGCGTCGCGCAGATGACGGGCGACATCCCGCAGAACATCAACTTCGCGGTGAAGCTCGCGCCGCTGAAGGCGCTGCTCGACGCCAATGGCGTGCAGTACACCGGCGGCAGCACGCATGCCGCGCAACTCGAGAACGAGGAGATCGCCGTGCGCGCCCGCTCGTTCACGACACCGGTCTTCTGCGGGCGCTGATCACCGGAACAGCAGCGTCGCCAACCCCAGGAAGATCAGGAACCCCATGCTGTCGGTGCTGAACGTGAGCAGCACCGATGAACCGAGCGCCGGGTCGCGCCCCAGCCGCTCGAGCGCCAGCGGCACGACGAGGGCGATGAACGCGCCCACCAGCAGGTTCAGCAGCATCGCCAGCGTCATCGTCATTCCGAGCAGCACACCCCAGGGCGTATCGCGATACAGCAACCACGCAGCCACCCCGGCGATACCGCCCCAGACGATGCCGTTCAGCGCGGCAATCGCGATCTCCTTGCCCAGCAGCCGGCGTGCGTTGGCCGCGTTCACCTGGCCGAGCGCGATCGAGCGGATGATCAGCGTCATCGTCTGGTTGCCGGAATTGCCGGCGATGCCGGCGACGATCGGCATCAGCGTGGCGAGCGCGACGACGCGCTCGATCGTCCCCTCGAAGGCGTCGATGACGCGTGACGCGATGAACGCGGTGCAAAGGTTCAACGCGAGCCACAACCAGCGGTTGCGCGCCGACGCCCAGACGCTGGAGAAGAGGTCTTCTTCCTCTCGCAGGCCGGCCTTGGCGAGCATCTCCGATTCCGCCTCCTCGCGGATGAGGTCGAGCACCTCGGCTACCGTCACGCGGCCGATCACGCGATTGCTCGGATCGACGACCGGCGCGGACACGAGGTCGTAGCGCTCGAAGGCCTGCGCGGCATCGGCCGCGTCATCGAGCGTCTGCAGCGTGAGCACGTCGCGCTGCATGACGTCCTCGACCTGCACCTCGGGCTGGTTGATCAACAGCCTGTCCAGCGGCAGCGCGCCCTGCAGTTCGCCGCGATCGTCGACCACGTAGACCTGGTCGGTGTGGTCGGGCAGTTCGTCGAGCCGACGCAACTCGCGCAGCACCATCTCCAGCGTGTATTCGCGGCGCACGGTGATCGCCTCGAAGTCCATCAGCTCGCCCACCGAGCCTTCCGGGAAGGACATCGACGCGCGCAGCTGCTCGCGCTCCTGCTGCGTGAGGCCGCGGCGCACCTCGTCGACGACCTCGCGCGGGAGGTCGGGCGCCAGCTCGGCGATCTCGTCGGCGTCGAGCGTCTCGATCGCCTCGACGAGCTCGGCGCGGTCCATCGAGCGGATCAGCGTCTCGCGCACCGAGTCGGAGACTTCGAGCAGGATCTCGCCGTCCTTGTCGGACTGCACGAGGTCCCAGACGAGCATCCGATCCTCCGGAGGCAGCGCCTCGAGGATGTACGCGATGTCGGCGGGATGCAGCTGCTGGATGCGCGCGCCCAGGTCCTGCAGGTACTGCTGGTCGACGAGCGGGTCGACCGGCGCGGCGTGATCCGTTTCCTCTTCGTCGCCCCGCTCGCGCTCGGCGGCGTCGACGATCAGGTTATGCCGGCGCAGCAGCTCCTGCACCGCGGCGAGCGCGCGCGAAGCCTCCTCGGGATCGCGCGGCTGCGCGGCTCCGCGGAACGCTTCGGATCGATCGACGGCGGCCTCGGCCGCGTCGTCGAGATCGTGATCGGCCATCGTTTCACTTTCGCTTCAGGGGGGATCGACCGAGCCCATCCAGCGGGCGACGATCGCGGCGCGCCGAGCCAATGCGGGCGACTCGGGGTGCGCGTCATAGTAGCGCGGCCGCGGCAGCATCGCCGCCATGCGTGCAGCCTGGCCCGCATCGAGTTGCGCTGCCGAGACGCCGTAGTGATGCCGTGCGCCCGCATCGGCGCCGAAGACGCCGACGCCCCACTCGGCGACGTTCAGATACAGCTCCAGGATGCGGTGCTTGGTCATCACCGTCTCGATCATGTAGGCGATCACCAGTTCCTGCGCCTTGCGCAGGTAGCTGCGTTCGCCCGACAGGAACAGGTTCTTCGCGAGCTGCATCGTGATCGTCGAGCCGCCGAGCACGACGCGCCCCTTGCGCCGGTTGCGCTCGCGGGCGTGCTCGATGGCGTCCCAGTCGACGCCGTCGTGATCGGTGAAATTCGCGTCCTCCGACGCGATCACCGCCCGCTTGAGATTCGGCGAGATCCGTTCGTAGTCGACCCAGCGATGACGCAGTTCTCGTTTCGGGTCGGACTCGCGCAGGCGGGCGAGCTCGGTGCGCATGAAGCGGGTCGAACCCGGATCGAAGCGGCTCCACCACAGCACGTGCGCGAAGTACCACAGCTGCAGCACGAGCACTGCGCTGGCAAGCAACGTTGTGCCCCACGCAACCACGCGCAGCGTTGCGCGCCAGGAAACCACGCGCGGCGCACGCCGTCGTTTCGCGGCGCGCGCACCGATCTTTCGCTTCATCGCGGTGGCGGTCGCTGCGCGGCGGACTGCGCGGGCAGCGTCTCGCGCAAGGAGCGATATACCGCATCGGTCGGCGGACGCACGCCGTGCCAGACGAGGAACGACTCGGCCGCCTGCTCGACGAGCATGCCGAGGCCGTCGCAGGCTCGAGCGGCGCCGGCCGCCTGGGCCTGCCGCACGAAGGCCGTCGGCGTGGGCGCGTAGAACAGATCGTAGGCGATCGAGGCTGCGGCCAACACCTCGTGCGCCAACGGCACCGGCTCGTCGCGCAGTCCGCTGCCGCTCGCCTCGACGATCAGCTCGAAGCCCGGCTCGATCGCATCGAGGGCGACGAAAACGGGATGAACCGCACGCGCGGCGAACTTCTCGACCAGGCGCTCCGCGTTGGCGCGGCTGCGGTTGGTCACGACGAGACGGGCCACCCCCGCATCGAGCAGCGGTCCGACGATCCCGCGCGCCGCGCCGCCGGCGCCGAGCAGCAGCACCGAGCGCCCTTCGAGTGCGAAGCCGTGGCGCTCGCGCAGATCGCAAACGAGCCCGGCCCCGTCTGTGTTGTCGCCAAAGGCGCCGTCGGCCGCATCCGCATCGAAGCGCAGCGTGTTCACCGCGCCCGCCTCGCTGGCACGCGCGCTGTGCCGCCCGGCCCAGTCGAAGGCGTCGACCTTGAACGGCAGCGTCACGTTCAGTCCGCTGCCGCCCGCGTCGCGGAAGCGCTCGACCGCCGCGACGAAGCCGTCGAGCGGCGCGAGGATGCGCCCGTACTCGAGGTCGATCCCCGTTTCGCGCGCGAACTGCTCGTGGATCGCCGGCGAGCGGCTGTGCTCGACGGGATTGCCGATGACGGCGTAGCGTCGCGTCACCGCTGTTTCGCTTCGCGCGCCGCGGCAGCGGTGCGCGCGCGCTCACGCTGCGCGGCAGGCTTGCCCCTGCCTTCGGAGGCGCGCTCGCGCGCGGCGCTGGACGGGCGCTCGCGCGCCGCGCTGGTCCCGCGCTCGCGCACCCCGCCGGGGCCCTGCCCCGACGCAATCGGCGCGGCGCCTTCCCCCGCCTCGGCCCGTTCCGGTTCGTCGAACTCGCCGGGTCGCAGCGCGGAGGTCTCGAGCACGTCGTTGGTGAATTTCCAGGTTCTGACGATCTGCAGGATGTCGCCGTCACGCGCCATCTCCGGCGTGAAGCGCTCGTACGGCGCGCCCGCCTTCACGATCTCGCGCACCGCGCGATTGAGCACGTCGTGCTTCGACTTGCGGTTGACGATCACGTCGACGACGTTGCCGCCACGATCGATCTCCACCGTGATGATGAGCGCGCCGTAGATGCGTCCGCGCGCTTCGCGCGGATAGCGTTCGGTGCCGAGGCGCTCGATGCGCTCGGCCCATTCCTCGACGTAGCGCGCATAGCTCACGCCGGTGGCGTTCACGCCGTAGGTGAGCCGCTTCGGACGCTTGTTGTAGTCGGATACCTGCTTGTCGATCTGCGCCTGCAGTCGCGCGATCGCGGCGTCGACGTCGTCGGCGTCGCGCCCCTGCTCGACGATCGGCGACGGCTCGACCGGTTCTTCCGGCTGCACGTAGGACTGCGGCCCGCGGGCCAGCGCGAGCAACTGGCGCTGCTGCGCCTCGAGTTCGGCCACGCGCCGGCGCTGCATCGCGACCGCATCGCCGTCCTGCACGAAGGCCTCGGCGGGCAACGGCGAGCGCGCCCGCCCCTGCTCGTGCTCGCCGCCGCCGACCAGGTTCTCCTGCGCAAGCAGCTCCGGCTTCAGCGGCCGCGCGTCGGTCTTCGCGTTGACGAGGACCACTTCGAGCTGCGGGTCGATCGGTGCGAACGACAGTGGCGCCGGCGGCGCGAAGCGCAACGCGAGCGCGAGGGCGTGCAGCACGATCGACGCCACGATCGAGAACGCGAGCGGATCGCGTCGCCACAACGCGGCGAGCCCGCCGACGTGAATCGTCTCGAAACTGCGTGCGATCCGCTTCATCGCAGCGCCGGCTCGACGAGCGCGTTCGCGTCGCCGTCGCCGCCCTCGTCGCCTTCGCCGCCGACGCCGAGATCGCCGGTCGCGGTCTCGCCGGTGCCCACTTCGACGAAGCGCGCCTGCACCGACAGGTCGATTTCGTCGGTGGCGAGGAGATCGACGACGATGCGCCGGCCCGGCGCCAGGTCCGGCATTCCCGCCAGCCGGAAATAGAGGGGCGCGTCGGCCAGCCGCACGAGATCGTCGCGCACGACGACCGCGCCGGCGCGACGCAGCCGATGCTGCTCGATCCAGCGCAGGCACCAGTAGCGCTCCATGCGCTGCTGGAAGTCGAGATACGCGCCGTAGCGCGCCTCGAAGGCAGAGACGATCGCGAACAACTCGGTGTCGTTGGCCGCCAGCGGAGGCTTGCGCCCGCCGAGCACGGCGAGCAGCTGACGCTGGTTGACCAGGTCTACGTAGCGTCGCAGCGGCGACGTCGACCACATGTAGTACGCCACGCCGAGTCCCTGGTGCGGCGCTGCGTGCGTCGCGGTGCGTACGCGCCCCGCCTGCTGCGAGCGGAAAACGCCGGGCACGCGCGCGAGCGAGAGCAGCCGCGCCCATTCGCTGTTGGCGAGGATCATCGACTCGGAGACGATCCGGTCGAGCGGCGCGTCGCGTCGGCGCTGCACGATGCGCACGCGCTCGGCCTCGCCTTCGCGCTCGATGTAGAAGTTGAAATCGGCGCCCGAACGCGGCTCGGGCCGGCCGCGCACGCGCTCGCGCTCGACCGACAGCGACTTCGCCAGGCGCCAGAGCACGCGCATCGCGTCGGCGCGCGGATGATCGATCGGCCCGCCGGACTCGAGCGCCGCCTCGTCGAAGCGCGCGTCGAGCGCGTCATGCCGCAGGTTGTCGGCGACGGTGATCCTCTCCACGCGCGAAGTCTTCGCGACGATGCGTTCACCGGACGCGTCGACGTCGACGTACAGCGACAACGCCGCGACCTCGCGTCCCGCATCGAGCGAGAACGCGGCGATCGTCGCCTGCGGCAGCATCGTGATCTTGTCGCCGGGCAGGTAAACGGTGGACATTCGCGCGCGCGCGAGCGCGTCGACCTCGCCGCCGTGCTCGATCGCCACGCCCGGCGCGGCGACATGGATCCCGATGCGCCAACCGCCTTCGGGCAGCGGCTGCACCGACAGGCAGTCGTCGATCTCGGTGGTGGTGGAGTCGTCGATCGAGAATGCGTCGACTTCGGCGCGCGGCAGTGCGTCGATCGCGCGATGCGCATCGGCGAGCGGATCAGCGTGCAGCGGGGCGCCGAAACCCTGCGGGAAATACTCGGCCTCGAAGCGCGCGACGTGCATCGCGCGCGGCGACTCGAAGGCGCCGAGCGCGCACAGCAGGCGCTCCGGCGTCGGGTGCTCGGGGGAAAGCGAAAGCTCGAGTGCCTTCCAGGCCGCCGAGTTGCGATCGGGGCGCGCGAGCAGCTGCGCCGCCTGCACCGCCACCTCCTCGGGCAGCTCGCCCATGCGCATCGACTGCGCATGCGCCTCGATGCGTTGCTGCTCGCAGCGGCGCCGCTCGAGCGTGGCGAGCGCCGAGCGCAACACTTCGGGGGGCGCCGCGCGATAGCGGCCGCGCCCCTTGCGATGGAAATACACCGGGGCCGAATGCAGCTTCAGCAGCAGCGCCGTCGCCTCCACGGCGTCGGAGCGATGGCCGTGATATTCGTCGGCCAGTTCGCCGAAGCCGAATTCGGCCTGCGGCGCGCACTCCCAGAGGAAGTCGACGTCGATCGAATCGGCGAGTTGGCGCGCGGCGGGAATCAGCGCGTCGGGCGCCGGCGCGTCGAAGCGAAGGAGCACGTGGCTCGCCTTGACCTTCGCGCGCTTGCCGCTGGCGGTCTCGACCTGCAGGCTGCCGCCCGTCTCCGACAACGCCGTGCCGGCGCGAAAATCGCCGTTGTCCTCGAACAGGAGATGCTTCATCTGCGGGGGCGTCCAGGTCCTGTTCGCTTTCTCGGCTGCACCGGGGGACGATCGTGGTGTGAACAGGACCCCAAGCCAGCCGATTATAGAGGCGCGAGCGGGCGCGCAGCCGACGTCCGATCGCCGCGCGGCGCCCGATCACCGCCCGTCGTCGGCGGCGCGCTCACAACATGATGCCGCCCGACACCTCGATGACGGCGCCGTTGATGTAGGCCGCCTCGTCGCTGGCGAGGAACGCGTAGACGTTGGCGATCTCCTCGGGCTCGCCGAGCCGTCCGAGCGGCACCTTGTCGATCGTCTTCTGCATCACTGCCGGCGGAATCGACGCGAGGATCGGGGTGCGCACGAAGCCGGGGCATACCGCCACGGCGCGCACGCCCTTGGGCCCGAGCTCGCGTGCCCAGGTCTTCGTGAATCCGATGAGGCCGGCCTTCGTCGCCGCGTAGTTGGTCTGTCCGAAGTTGCCGTACAGGCCGACCACCGACGAGGCGTTCAGGATCACGCCCGAGCCCTGGCGAATCATCGGGTCGGCCACCGCCTGCGTGCAAAGGAAGACGCCCTTCAGGTTCACGTCGATCACGCGGTCGAACTGCTGCTCGGTCATCTTGACGAGGCGCGCGTCCTGCGTGATTCCGGCATTGTTCACCAGGCAATCGACGCGTCCGAAGGCCTCGAGCGTCGCGGCGACCATCGACTCGACGGAGCCGCGATCGGTGACGTCGACGCGCGCGCCGATCGCGCGCCCGCCGGCTTCGACCAGCAACGCCACCGCTTCCTCCACGCGCGCGCCGTCGAGGTCGGCGACCACGACCGCGGCGCCCTCGCCGACGAACTTTCGTGCCGTCGCCATTCCGATGCCGCCGGTGGCGCCGGTGACGATCGCGATCTTGTCCTTCAGTCTCATCTCATCGTTCCCCGTCGTTCCCCGTCGTTCCCCGTCGTTCCTCATCGTTCCTCCTCGCCGGCCGCCGCCGCAGCGCGCGCGCCCAGGCCCGCGAACGCGAGCACCTCGTCGGCGAGCGAGCGGAAATCCGTGAGCCCGTGGTCGCCGCCCTCGAGCAGGAGCGTGCGCACGCCCGGATAGCGCGCGATCATCTCGCGCCAGTCGAGCACCTCGTCGCCCTTGGCGGCGACGAGCAGGTAACGCCTCGAATCGCGCAGCGCTCCGGCGCGCAGCGCGCGCAACTCGTCCAGGTAGGTCGCCTCGAAACGGAACGGCCGATCGTCGTGGTAGCCGCGCAACTCGCCCACGTACGGCGCAAGGTCGCGCGCCGGATCGATCGCCGGATTCAGCAGCACCGCGCGCGCGCCGCTGCGCTCGGCCAGCCAGGTCGCGTAATAGCCGCCGAGCGAACTGCCGACGAGGGTGTCTTGCGGTCCGGGCGCGATCTCGCGTTCGACCAGCGCGACAGCCGCCGCGGGCGACGCCGGCAGTTGCGGACAGGCGAAGCGCTCGTCCAGGCCGAGCGCGCGAAGGCGTTCGGCCAGGATGCGCGCCTTGAACGATTGCGGCGACGAGCGAAAGCCGTGCAGGTAGACGAGCCGGCCGGCTCCGTCGGCAGGCCGCGCGCGAGTTGCGGCGGCGCGCGCTGCCAGCGCGTCGAGCAGCTTCTGGTGGATTCCGCCGAAGGAACCGTTGCTCATTGCCAGGACGAAATCGCCGGCACGGGCTTCGGCGACGATTGCCTCGACGAGCGCCGGCAGCCCGTTGGCCACGCGCGCGCGTTCGCCGAGCGGGGCGAGTGCCGCGGCGACGTCCCAGTCGAGTCCGGCGGCATGGCAGTAGACGAGGTCGGCCGCGGCCAGCGACGCCGGCAGTTGCGAAGCCATCGTTCCGAGCTTCATCGTGTTCGAGCGCGGCTCGAGCACCGCGAGGATCCGCGCCCGCGCGCCCACTCGTTCGCGCAGTCCGGCCACGGTGGTCGCGATCGCCGTCGGGTGATGCGCGAAATCGTCGATGACGGTGACGCCGGCGGCGGTCCCGCGCGTCTCCAGCCGGCGGCGTACGCCCTCGAAATCGGCCAGCGAAGCGATCGCATCGGCCGGAGAAACGCCCGCGTGATGTGCTGCGGCGATCGCGGCGAGCGCGTTGGCGCGGTTGTGCGCGCCGGCCAGCGCCACGCGGCAGCGACCGAGGCGCTCGTTGCCGAAATGTACGTCGAAGACGCTCGCCGACCCGTCGTCGTCGATCGCGTCGAGGTGCCAGCCGTCGTTCGACAAGAAACGCTCGCTTTCGCTCCACAGCCCGCGCGCGAGCACCCGCTCGAGCGCGGCGTCTTCTGCGTTGTGGATGATCCGTGCGCTGCGTGCCACCGTGCGAACCAGGTGGTGGAATTGCGTCTCGATCGCCGCAAGATCTGCGAAGATGTCGGCGTGATCGAACTCGAGATTGTTCAGCAGCAGCGTTCGCGGCCGGTAGTGCACGAACTTGGAGCGCTTGTCGAAGAAGGCCGTGTCGTATTCGTCGGCTTCGATGACGAAATGCTCGCCCTCGCCCAGGCGTGCCGAGACCGGGAAATTGCGCGCGACTCCGCCGATCAGGAAACCCGGTTTGCAGCGATTCGCCTCGAGAATCCACGCGAGCAACGAAGCGGTCGTCGTCTTTCCGTGGGTTCCCGCGACGGCAAGCACCCACTTCTTTCCGAGCGCATGCTCGGCAAGCCACTGCGGGCCCGACGTGAACGGGTCGCGCGCGTCGAGGATCGCCTCCATCAACGGATTCCCGCGCGCGACGACGTTGCCCACGACCCAGAGATCGGGGGCGAGCGAGCGCTGCGCCGCGTCGTAGCCCTCGATCAGTTCGATGCCGAGCGCGCGCAGCTGATCGCTCATCGGCGGGTAGACGTTCGCATCGCAGCCGGTGACGCGATGGCCGGCCTGCGTCGCGATTGCGGCAATGCCGCCCATGAACGTCCCGCAGATGCCGAGGATGTGGATGTGCATCGGGGGCGATAATGTGCGGTTGCGGATTCTACAGACGATGAACCAGAACACCGATCCGTTGCGCTTGGAGATCGCGGCGGCCGCCGCGCAGCTGATCGCAGAAGGCGCCACCGATTATTCGAGCGCCAAGCGCAAGGCGGCCCAGCGCGTGCTCGGCGACCGCGCCGCTCCGCGGGGGTCCATGCCCGACAATGAAGAGATCGACGCGGCGCTGCTCGAGCACCTGCAATTGTTCGACGCCGGCCACGCCGAGCGGGTCGTGCAGCGCCGGCGCGCGGCCGCCGACCTGATGCAGCGGCTCGCGGAGTACCAACCCTACCTGACCGGTGCGGTCTGGAAAGGGATCGTCACCGAGCACGCACCGATCCACCTGCAACTGTTCCACGACAACACGAAGGACGTGCAGATCGACCTGCTCAACCGCGGCGTCGATTTCGACGTCGCTTCAGTGCCGCATTTTCGCGGCGGCCCCGACGTCGAGGCGATTACCTTCTGGATGGCCGACACGCCGGTGCTGCTGTCGCTGTATCGTCACGACGACTTGCGAGGCGCGCTCAAGGGCACGCGCGGCAGCGAGGCGGGTCCCGAGCGCGGCGACCGCCGCGCGCTGCTCGAGCGACTCGGCGAGGCGGCATGAAGCAGGGGCGGCGCGCCTGGATCGGCGCTGCGGCGCTGGCGCTCGGCTTCGGCGGCTTCGGCGCCTGGGTCGCGTCGCGGCAGTACCGGTTGGCCACCGCGGACAATTCCGCGGTCGACCTGCTGCTCGGGCTGACGATGCCCGACGCCGAAGGCCGCGAAATTCGCCTGGCCGATTGGCGCGGCCGGCCGCTGGTCGTGAACTTCTGGGCCACCTGGTGCCCGCCCTGCGTCGGCGAGATGCCCGAGTTGAGCGAGATGCAGCACGACTACGCGACGCGCGGGCTGCAGATCGTCGGGATCGGCATCGATTCCGACAAGAACATCCGGCAATTCGCCGAGAAGATGCCGATGAGCTACCCGTTGCTCGTGGCCGGGCCCGGGGGCACCGAGTTGACGCGACGCTTCGGCAACACGTCGGGATCGCTGCCCTTCACTGCCGTCGTCGACCGCGACGGTCGCATCCGGCACCGGATTCTCGGCCGCTTCGACAACGCCGACCTGCGCGCCGCCATCGCGACGACGCTCTGAGCAGCATCGGCCGCCTGCACGGGCGGCTGGCGTTCATCGGCCAACCGGCGTATAAAGGCGTCCAATTTCATGCAAAAGAGCGAAACTGTCGCCTGCGTGCCTGCTTGACGACGCCATCCAAACTGCTCTGGGCGCTGCACGGACCCAACCTGAACCTGCTGGGAACGCGCGAACCGGAGGTCTACGGATCGACCCGGCTGGACGAGATCGACACCGACCTCGCCCGGCTGTGCACCGATCACGGCCACCGCTTCGAGAGCTTCCAGTCGAATCACGAAGGCGAACTGGTCGACCGCGTGCAACAGGCGCGCGATCGCCAGGTCGCATTCATCGTCCTGAACCCGGCGGCATTCACGCACACGAGCGTGGCGCTGCGCGACGCGCTGGCCGCGGTGGCGATTCCGTTCATCGAGGTGCACCTGTCGAACATTCACCGCCGCGAACCGTTCCGGCGCCGCTCGTATTTCTCCGACCTCGCCGCCGGCGTCATCGCGGGCCTGGGGCCGATCGGCTACCGGCTCGCGATGCAGGCGGCGATCGAATCGCTGCGCGCGCCCGCGCCTGCCGCGGCCCCCGCCGCCGGCGCCCGCGTCGCCGACCCCAAGCGGCGCGCTCCCCAAGGCTGAAAGCGAAATGGATCTGCGAAAGCTCAAGACACTGATCGATCTCGTCTCCGAATCGGGCATCTCCGAACTGGAGATCACCGAGGGCGACGGCAAGGTGCGCATCGTCAAGAACCCGCCCGCGATGGTTGCGGCTTCCATGGCGCCCGTTGCGATGCCGATGCCGGTAACGCCGTCGACGATCTCCGGCGCGCCCGCCGTCGCGCCGGTGGCCCCGGCGCCGGCGCCCGAAGCGCCATCGGGGCATCTCGTGCGCTCGCCGATGGTGGGCACTTTCTACCGCTCGGCACAGCCGGGTAGCGAGCCTTTCGTCTCGGTCGGCAGCGCGGTCGCCGAAGGCGACACCTTGTGCATCATCGAGGCGATGAAGCTGATGAACGAGATCGAGGCCGACAAGACCGGCACGATCAAGGCCGTGCTCGTCGACAATGGGTCGCCGGTCGAGTTCGGGCAGCCGCTTTTCGTCATCGAGTAACGCGAGCCCGACAGACTCCCGATGTTCGAGAAGCTGCTGATCGCCAACCGGGGCGAGATCGCGCTGCGCATCCAGCGCGCGTGCCGGGAACTGGGCATCAAGACGGTCGTCGTGCATTCGCAGGCCGACACCGAGGCGAAATACGTGAAGCTCGCCGACGAATCGGTCTGCATCGGACCGCCCCCGTCGCGCGACAGCTACCTGAACGTTCCCGCAATCATCAGTGCGGCGGAGGTCACCGACGCCGAGGCGATCCACCCCGGCTACGGCTTCCTTTCGGAGAACGCCGATTTCGCCGAGCGCGTCGAGAAGAGCGGCTTCGTCTTCATCGGACCGCGCCCGGAGTCGATCCGGATGATGGGCGACAAGGTCTCGGCGAAGGACGCGATGAAAAAGGCCGGTGTGCCGGTGGTGCCCGGCTCCGAGGGCGCGCTTCCCGACGAACCGAAGGAGATCCTGCGGATCGCGCGCGGCGTCGGCTACCCGGTGATCGTGAAGGCGGCCGGCGGCGGCGGCGGCCGCGGGATGCGCGTCGTGCACACCGAGGCGGCGTTGCTCGCGGCGGTGACGATGACGCGCAGCGAGGCGCAGGCGGCGTTCAACAACCCGAACGTCTATCTCGAGAAGTTCCTCGAGAATCCGCGCCACATCGAGATCCAGGTACTCGCCGACGAGCACCGCAACGCGGTGCACCTGGGCGAGCGCGACTGCTCGATGCAGCGCCGGCACCAGAAGATCATCGAGGAGGCGCCCGCGCCGGGCATTCCGCGCCGCGCGATCGACCGCATCGCGCAACGCTGCGCCGACGCGTGTCGCAAGATGGGCTACCGCGGCGCCGGTACCTTCGAGTTCCTCTTCGAGAACGGCGAGTTCTACTTCATCGAGATGAACACGCGCGTGCAGGTCGAGCACCCGGTGACCGAGTTGATCACCGGCATCGACATCGTGCAGGAGCAGATCCGCATCGCGTGCGGCGAGAAGCTGCGCTTTCGCCAGCGAGACATTCACGTGCAGGGGCACGCGATCGAGTGCCGCATCAACGCCGAAGATCCGTTCCGCTTCACGCCGTCGCCGGGGCGCATCACCGCGTGGCACCCGCCGGGAGGCCCGGGCATTCGCGTCGACTCGCACGTCTACACGAACTACTTCGTTCCGCCGAACTACGACTCGCTGATCGCCAAGGTCATCGCCTACGGCGAGACGCGCGAGCAGGCCATCCGCCGCATGCGCATCGCGCTCTCGGAGATGGCGGTCGACGGCATCCGCACGAACCTGCCGCTGCATCGCGAACTGCTCACCGACGCGCACTTCGTGCAGGGCGGCACGCCGATCCACTACCTCGAGCAGAAGCTCGCACTGCGCCGCGGTTGACGGCGCAGCGCATTACTGCGATGTGGCTGCGGATCCGCTTCGTCGTCGACGGCGCGATCGCCGACGCGTGGACCGACGCGCTCCTCGAAGCCGGCGCATCGTCGGTGGACAGCTGCGACGCCGACGCCGACTCCGAAGCCGAATGCGCGCTGTTCGGCGAACCGGGCGAGCCGCCGCCCGCCACCGCGTGGCCGCACACGCGGATCACGGCACTGGTGCCCGGCGACGACGAACGCAGCGTCTGCGCGTTGATCGCGCGCGCCGCGGCGCTCGCCGGACAGACTGCACCGACCGAAGTCGAGCACGATCGGCTCGGCGACGAAGACTGGGTGCAGACAACGCAACGCCAGTTCACCGCCTTCCCCGTCGGAAACCGGTTGTGGATCACGCCATCGTGGCATGCATCGTCGCAGCCGGCGCACGAGGGGCGCGCGGCGATCGTGCTCGACCCCGGCCTGGCCTTCGGCACCGGTAGCCACCCGACGACGAGGCTGTGCCTCGAGTGGCTCGACGAGAACCTGCGCCCGGCGCAGACGATGCTCGACTACGGCTGCGGATCGGGAATCCTGGCGATCGCCGCTGCGCGGCTCGGCGCGCGGCGCGTCACCGGCATCGACATCGATCCGCAGGCGCTCGCCGCGGCCGCCCGCAACGCGGCGGACAACGACGTGTCGATCGAGCTGCTGTCCAGCGCCGATGCGATGCCGCCCGCAGCCGACGTCGTCGTCGCCAACATCCTCGCGAACCCGCTGCGCGTGCTCGCGCCGCTGCTCGAAACGCTGGTCGCCCCGGGCGGCAGCCTCGTCCTCGCCGGACTGCTCGACAGGCAGGCCGACGAA
The DNA here is from genome assembly GCA_023389055.1 of Pseudomonadota bacterium. Lineage (GTDB taxonomy): Bacteria > Pseudomonadota > Gammaproteobacteria > Burkholderiales > Burkholderiaceae_E > Zeimonas. The sequence continues at coordinate 22,793 of JAEWFA010000031.1, forward strand.
ATCGCGCGCTGCTATCCGACGGTGCCGTTGCGCGCCTGGCGATCGGCCGAGGGATGGACTTGCCTGGCCGGAACGCGTCCGCGATGATCGGTCGACGCCGGGAGGGCTGATGGCGCTCGCAACGACCTGCCCGCAGTGCAAGACGAGCTTTCGGGTCGTTCCCGATCAGCTGAAGCTGCGTCGCGGTTACGTGCGTTGCGGCCGGTGCCGCCACGTGTTCGCGGGCATCGACCATCTGCGCCACGTCGACGAAGCACGGCTGCGAGGCGAACCGCAGGCGACGAACGCGGAGCGCGAACACGAAGCCGACGCGGCGGCGCACGCGCAAGCGAAGGCCGTCGAGGACGCCCAAGCGGCCGACGGCAACGAAGCAGGCGAGCGCGTCGCCGAGCATCCGGATGCACAGCGCATCGACGCCGTCGACGACGACGTCGAATGGATCGTCGTTGACGTCCCCACGTTCGAGGACGCTGCGCAGTCCGATGATGCGGGGCTCGCGTCGGAAACCGCCGCCGAAGAACGTTCGACGGAAGAACCGTTGATGACCGAGGCGCCGCCGATCGATGCGATGCCCGCCGAGGCACCCGTCGCGAAAGATCGCATCGAGAGCGACGCCGTCGCCGAGACGGCGCTCGACGAACCGCCGCCTCCGCATTACGTCGAGCGATTCGCCGACTCCCTGGATCGCGAAGCCCACGAATCGGCGATCGACTACTTCTCGACGAAGCGCGCGCGCGGCTTCGCCGACCGTCGCGGACTGGCCGGCGGCCTGCTCGCGCTGGCGCTCGCGGTCGCGCTGGCGATGCAATGGGTCGTCGCGCAGCGTTCGGCGATCGCCGCGAACCTGCCCTTCGTCGCTCCGCTGCTCGGCGCGGCGCTCGCGCCGTTCGGGCTGCGGATCGAGGCGCCTAGCGAGCTCGATGAATTGACGATCGAATCGTTCGAGCTGCAGGCCTCCGACGTTCCCGACGTCCTGGAGATGCGCGCGCTGTTGCGCAACCGCGCCGATCATCCGGTGCGCTGGCCGTCGATGCAGCTCACGCTCACCGACCCCGACAGCCGGGTGCTGGTGCGGCGCGCGCTGCATCCCGCCGAATACCTGGCCGAGGCCGGTGAGGTCCGGTCCGACGGCGTTCCCGCGCGTACCGAATGGCCGCTGCGGCTGGCGCTCGAGGCGCGCGACCTGCAGGCGACCGGCTACGACTACCGCGTGCAATTGTTCTACCCCTAGCGAGACGGAGCGACGATGTCCCGACGCGTGCTGATCAGCGGTTCGATCGCCTACGACACGATCATGGTGTTCGAAGGCCACTTCAAGGATCACATCCTCCCCGACCGCGTGCACCTGCTGAACGTGTCGTTCCTCGCGCCCCGGCTCGAGCGCAACTTCGGCGGCTGCGCGGGAAACATCGCGTACTCGCTGAGCGCGCTCGGTGGCGAGCCGGTGATGCTCGCGACGATCGGCCGCGACGGCGACGCGTACCTCGCGCACCTGGCCGAGCTCGGCATCGACGCCTCCACCGTTCGGCGGCTCGACGACGAATACACGGCGCAGGCATTCATCACGACCGACCTGTCGGACAACCAGATCACCGCGTTCCATCCGGGCGCAATGTCGCATGCGGACCGCGTCTCGGCACGCGATGCGTGCAGCGGCGACGCCGGCGCGGCAATCGGCATCGTCGCGCCGAACGGACGCGAGGCGATGCTGCAGCATGCGCGCGAGTTCCGCGAATGCAACGTGCCCTTCGTGTTCGATCCGGGGCAGGGCCTGCCGATGTTCGACGGCGAGACGCTGCGCCAGTTCATTGCGCTCGCCAGCGCGGTCACCGTCAACGACTACGAGGCTTCGCTGCTCGTCGAACGCACCGGCTGGAGCGAAGCGCAGATCGCCGGCCAGGTCCAGGCGCTGATCGTCACGCGCGGCGGGGAAGGCTCGCGCGTGCACGAAGACGGCGCGGTGACCGAGATTCCGGCGCTGCCGGTGGCGCGCCCGATCGACCCCACCGGCTGCGGCGACGCCTACCGCGCCGGCCTGCTGCACGCGCGCACGCTCGGCTGGAGCTGGTGCGACGCGGCTCGCCTGGGCAACGTGATGGGCGCGATCAAGATCGAGCACCGCGGCGGACAGAACCACCCGGTCGATCGCGCCGACGTGGCGCGCCGCTTCGAGCAGGCCTACGGGCGCGCGCCCTGGTAGAGCGCCGCGCACAGCGACTGCGCTTCGTGTGGCGCATCGAGCGCGAAGCGCTTGCGCCGCGCGCCCGCACCCGAGACGAGCCGCACCGATCGCTTCGGCACCGACAGCCGTTCGGCGAGGAAACGCACGATCTCTTCGTTGGCGCGCCCTTCGACCGGAGGCGCGGCGACGCGCAGCTTCAGGCAGCCGTCGTGCTCGCCGACCGCCTCGGTGCGCGGTGCGCCCGGCTGCGCAGCGATCCGCAGCCGCCAGGCCCCCGGTTCGCCTTCGAGCCAGGCCGGCAACTGCGGGGGATGCATCGAACGAGCACCGGCAGCGACGAGCCGATCAGGAGATGACGGCGAAGAACGACGGCATCGCCGACTGCAGCACCGTGAGCGCGAGCTGCGCGAGCAGGATCAGCACCAGCGGGGAGAGGTCGACGCCGCCGATCAGCGGAACGAAGCGGCGGATCGGCGCGAGGAACGGACGCGTGAGCGCATCGATCGTCGGTGCGATCGGCGCGTGCGGGTTGACCCACGACAGCACGGCCAGCAGCAGCACGAGCGCGGTGAGCAGCCACAGCGACCACTTCGCCAGCCAGAAGACCGCCAGCAGCACGACGGCGCCGAAGGCCGGCGCGCGGCCGCCGCCATACAGCAGCACGTAGAGCACCGCGAGCACGACCGCCAGCAGCAGCGCCGCCAGCAGGCTCGCCCAGTCGACGCTGCGCATGTTCTTGCGCGTGGCCGGAAGCACGCCGCGCAGCGGGCGGACGATCCAGTCGGTGACCGCGATGACGAACTGGCCGAGCGGATCGCGAACGCCGAGTCCGAGCCAGTTCAGATAGGCGCGCAGCACGCAAGCCGTGGCCAGCAGGCTGCCGAGCGTTTCGAGCAGAAGCCAGAGTGCCTGATGCATGGAGACGATTCCGCGACGCCCGCGATTCTCGCACACGAAAAAAAGAGTCCCGCACCGTTGGACGAGCGGTGCGGGACCCGGTGCGCGGAACGTCGCGGGCGACGCGCCGCGCTTCGCACGCGATGCGTTACGGACGGTTGCCCGTCGGGAACGGCCAGGCGGCCGCCGGATTCAGCGGCTTGGCAGCCGGCGTCGCAGTCGCGGCACCGTTCTTCTTCGCCGCGGCCTTGCGCACCGGGGCCTTCTTCGCCGCCGGCTTCTTCGCGGCTACCTTCTTCGCCGACGCCTTCTTCGCGGCAGGCTTCTTCGCCGCTGTCTTCTTCGTCGACGCCTTCTTCGCCGGAGCGGCCTTGCGCGCTGCCGTCTTCTTCGTCGCCTTCTTCGCAGCGGGCTTCTTCGCCGCCGTCTTCTTCACGGCCTTGCGTGCTGCCATCGGCTTCCTGGCGGCGGCCTTGCGGGCGGTCTTCTTGACGGCGGTCCTGCGCGCAGTGGTCTTCTTCGCTGCGCCCTTCTTCGCTGCACCCTTCTTCGCGGCGGTCTTCTTCGCAGCGGTCTTCTTCACCGCGGTCTTGCGCGCGGCGACGCGCTTGGTCGTTGCGCCTTTCGTCACGGCCTTGCGTGCCGTCGTCTTCTTCGTCGCTTTCTTCGCCGCGCTCTTCTTCGCGGCCGGCTTCTTCGCGGCTTTCTTGGCGGTTGCCATGAGGATCTCCTTCTCAGGATGTTGCGATGACGGAAACCCGTGCCGCAGCGCGCGTGCGCATGAGGCGGTACGGGCTATTCATCGGCGCAAGAACACCGTGTTGCACGGTTCGTCGTCCCTACGCTAATGAATTCGGCGCAAAAAAAAGCGCCGGAACCAGCGGTTCGGCGCTCTCTGGAGATCGTCGCAACGGAAACCGGATCGACCGACGCCCGCCGCTCTGGCAGACGCGCCTGCATCCCTGTTTTCCCGCCCGAAGCCGTCGACCTCAATTCGGATCATCCCCTGCAACAGCAGCTGATTCCACGCTTCAATTCACGGCGATAACTGCTTGTACTCGCGTGAGATTCCGCTGTTATTCACATGCGGAATCTTACGGTCCTTGTAGGGGATCCGCAACGATGCGACGCGTTTGTCTTGACTCGCGCGCAGTTTCGTCGGCGTGCACGCAACACATCGCGAAGCGTTCTTCAGAACGGACGAACGAGATCGCGCGCTTCGCTCATCGCATGCACGCGTTGCCAATCGAAGTGCGGACCGGGATCACGCTTGCGCGTGGGAGCGATGTCGCTGTGACCGGCGATCCAGCGAAGCGGATGACGCATGCGCAGGGCGGCGATCAGACATCGCAGTCGCCGGTACTGCGCTTCCGTGAAGCGATGCGTCTCGTCGCCCTCGAGTTCGATGCCGATCGAGAAGTCGTTGCACCGCTCGCGATCGAGGAAGCGCGAAGCACCCGCGTGCCACGCACGCATGTCGGTGTCGACGAATTGCAGCAGCTCGCCACGGCGACGCACGAGGAAATGCGCGGACACGCGAAGCTCGCGCAACGCCGCGAACGACGGATCCATCGATGCGTCCAGGCGATTGGTGAAGAGCTGCTCGACGGCGTCGCCGCTGAATCGCCCGGGCGGCAGGCTGATGTGATGCACGACGAGCAGTTCGACTCTCTCACCGGGCGGACGCACGTCGAAGTTCGGCGACGGAACCGCGCGCGCCGCAGCGAGCCAGCCCGCGGCGTCGTCGCGCCAGGCGCCGCGCGGACGCGGGCGCATCGACGTCATCAGTTCAGGCCGAGCCGCTGCATCCGGTAGCGAAGCGCGCGAAACGTGATGCCGAGAATGCGCGCAGCCGCGGTGCGGTTGTAGCGGGTTTTCTCGAGCGCGCGCTGGATCGCCTCGCGCTCGATCTGCTCGAGGTAGTCGGGTAGCGATTCGGGAACGCCGTCCTCCGATACCCGCACCGGCCTGCGCTCGCCGACGGCGGCTGCCGTGGCCGTCGACGCGGCGTCGCCTGCCTCGGTCTCGATGCGCTCGTTCTCGTCGTCGTCCGAAACGATCGGCTTCAGGCCGAGATCCTCGACGTTGATCACGTCGCCGTTGGAGAACGCCAGCGCGCGCTCGAGAACGTTCTCGAGCTCGCGCACGTTGCCGGGAAAGCGATAACTCTGCAGGTAGCGCACGGCCACCGGCGCCAGCCGCGGCGCCTGGCCCGCTCCACTACGTCCGGCAAGCCGCACGAGGATCGCATCGGCAAGCACCGGAATGTCCTCGAGGCGCTCGCGCAGCGACGGCAGACGCAGCTCGATGACGTTGAGCCGGTAATAGAGGTCCTGGCGGAAACGCCCGGCCGCCACGCATTGCGCGAGATCCTGGTGCGTGGCGCAGACGATGCGCACGTCCACCGCCTCCTCCACCGTCGCGCCGACCTTGCGAACGCGCTTCTCCTGGATCGCCCGCAGCAGCTTGACCTGCATGGCCAGCGGCAGGTCGGCCACCTCGTCGAGGAAGAGCGTTCCGCTGTTGGCCGCCTGGAAGAAACCGTCGCGATCCTGGTCGGCGCCGGTGAACGCGCCTTTCCGATATCCGAAGAACTCCGCCTCCATCAACGACTCGGGAATCGCGCCGCAGTTCACCGCGACGAAGGGCTGCGCCGCGCGCGCGCCGATCTCGTGGATCAGGCGCGCTGCCAACTCCTTGCCCGACCCCGATTCGCCGCTGATCGACACCGGCGCCATGCTGCGCGCGAGCCGCTCGATCTGCAGGCGCACTTCGCGGATCGCCTCTGAATCGCCGAGCAGTTGTCGCGTGGGTTGCGGCGACGGCGCCGCAGCCTCCGTCGCCGGCGCCGAGCCGGCCTGCGACGGCAACTGCAGCGCGGAGCGAACGAGGCTGCGCAATGCGTCGAGCGCGATCGGCTTGGCGAGGTAATCGAAGGCGCCTGCCTTGAGCGCCGCCACGGCGTTCTCGGCACTGCCGTAGGCGGTGATCACCGCGACCGGCGTCTGCGCGAGGCGCCGGTTGATCGACGCGACCAGCGTCAATCCGTCGCCGTCGGGCAAGCGCATGTCGGTCAGGCACAGCGCATAGGCATTGCGCGACAGCGACGCCTCCGCTTCGGCGAGCGAGCCGACGCAGTCGACGTCGAGCCCCATGCCGACGAGCGTGAGCTCGAGCAACTCGCGCAGGTCGGCCTCGTCGTCGACGACCAGCACGCGGCGCAAGGGCACGGCTCGCGGGGCGCGCGACCCGCTTCGCGGGTTCGCGGTCTCGGCTGCTTCCTTCATTCTCGGACCAATGCCTCGCTGCGGGGCTCGACGACGAAGACGCTGCGCCAGCGCTGCGACGGCGAACCGGTTTCGTAACGGATCGTCGCGCCGCTGGCATGGCACAGCTCGCGGGCGAGATACAGGCCGAGGCCGGTGCCCCGGCTCTCGGTGGTATAGAAAGGCTCGAAGGCGTGCTCGCGCATCTCGTCGGTGAGCCCGGGGCCGTCGTCGGCCACGCGCAACTCGAGCCGGCGGTCGTCGCGCTCGCGCCACTCGATGCGCACCGCGCCGGCTTCGTGCGATGCGTAGCGCAACCCGTTGGCCAGCAGGTTCAACAGCACCTGGCGAAGGTGATTCGAATCGAAGCGGATCGGCCTGGGCGCGGCGAGCCGCACCGAGATGCGCTCGCGCTCCGCGCCGCTGGTCGAGACGAACTCGTCGACGAGCCGCTCGAGGAACGGCTGCGGCTCGATGGTCTCGTCGGTGCTGCGATCGCGGCGCGCGATCGACAGTACGTCCTCGATGATGCGGTCGATGCGCACGGTATTCGACTCGACGATTCCCGCCAATCGCAGCAGCGAGGGCTCCGAAAGGCGCTCGGCGAGCAGGCCGTTGGCATGGCGGATCGCGCCCAGCGGATTGCGGATCTCGTGCGCGATCGACGCCGACAGCCGGCCCATCGAAGCGAGCTTCAACTGTTGCGCGCGATCCTCGACGAGCCGCTGGTCTTCCATCATCACGACCGCATCTTCGCCCGTCGCTGCGGTGCCGAGGAAACGCAGCCGCACACGCGTCGCACGGCCGTCGACGGTCGGCAGCTCCAGATCGGTTTCGGCGCCGTGCGCCCCGCCCCCGTTGCGCCAGCGCGCGTAGGCGTCGCGAAGCAGCGACCAGCCCCGCCCGGCCGCGACGTCGGGCGGCGCGTCGTCGAGCGTCGGCGGCGCATGCGGGACGTTCAGCAGCATGCGTGCCGCCGGATTCATCGTGCGCACCGCGCCGCCGGCGTCGACGATCATCACGCCGTGCGCAAGCTCGGCAACGACCCGCGAGGTGACGGCGAGCTGGCGACGCAGGTCGTCGGCACGCATCTGCGCGATGCGCTCCTGCGCATGCAGCCGGGTGGCCAGCCAGTTCACCGTCATCGCCGTGGCGAAGCAGCCGATTCCGAAGAGCCCGGCCAGCATCAACGATGCGGCGTCGCCGCCGACGGGACTCACCAGTTGCCAGCCGGCGTGCGCGAGCACGAACAACGTCGCCGTCGCGGCGAAGAACGCCGCCATGCGGCGCGTGGCGACGATCGAAGCACCGGCGAGCGCGACGATCAGCAGCACGAGCAACCCGCTCTTCAGGCCACCGGCGGCGTGCATCAATGCGGACAGCGCAACGATGTCGGTGAGCGCATGCGCGAACACGAGCGCCTGGAAATGCGCGCGAAAGCGATCGAGCGTCGACAGGAACAGCACGGCCACCAGCAGGTACGCCAGCGCGGCGCCGCCGTACAACTGCGGGTCGCCCAGCCCGCCGGAAAGCTGCCCGGCGTCGTGCAGCGGAAAGAAGGCGAAGAGCACGAGCGCGATCGCCACGCGACTCGTCGCCAGCCACCGCAACGACGTCCAGTACGAAGGGGCGACGGCGTCGATCGTCACGTCGACGTTCGTCGGTCGCGCGAGCGTCGCTGCGCGCGATCGGCGTCGCGGTGCGCCACGCTGCAATAGTCGAAGCCGTCATCGCGAACGACGTCGGAGGCAGGAACGAACAGGCCGCAGTGCGCGCACGGGACGATCGGCTCGCCTTCGAGCGCGCGCCCCGAGGACGCCGAAGCCGCGTGACGGGGCGCGGACGCCTCCGCGGACGCGGAGGCGTCGCTGCTGCGCTCGCGTCGACGCTGGCTGATCGTGAAAAGACGGATCACGAGCCAGGCCAGCGCGATCAGCACGACCCAGCTCAGCAGCTTGCCCATCTATTCGTCGGACAGGACACTAACGTTTCAGAATTACTTCCAGGACGAAGCGGCTGCCGACATAGGCGAGCAGCAGCAGCGCGAAACCGCCGAAAGTGAGCCGAAGCGCCGTACGCCCGCGCCAGCCCCACAATCGACGTCCGAGCAGCAGGATGCCGAACACCGCCCACGCGATCAACGTGAACACGTTCTTGTGATCGAAGCGCAACGGCTGGCCGAAGATCTCCTCCGAGAACAGCACGCCGCTGAACGCGGTGAGCGTGAGCAGCGCGAAGCCCAGGCCGATGAAGCGGAACAGGATGCGTTCGAGCACGAGCAGCGGCGGCAGGTCTTCGAGAAAGCGCGCGAGCGGCAACGCCTGGGCTTCCTCGCCGCCGCGGTGCAATGCGCGCTCGGCCAAGGCCATCAGCGCTCCGTGCAGCGCCGCCAGCGACAGCACGCCGTAGGCGAGCGTGCCGATCAGCAGGTGCGGCAGGAACAGCGGCCGCGTGGTCTGCGCGCCCAGGTCGATGCCGGGAAAACCGAGCGGCAGCAGCACCGCGATGGCGGCCGCCGGCAACACGATCGTGCGCAGCGCCTCGACGCGCGCGGACAGCCCCTCGATCCACAGCACGAGCACGCCGAGCCACAACGTGGCCGAGAGGATCGGCGCGAAGCCGAAGTGCCAGCCGTTCTCGCCGAGGATCGTCTCGTACAGACCTACCGCGTGCAGCACCAGTCCGACGAGCATTGCCGCGCCGGCGAACCGGTGCGGCGCTCGCCAGGCGGCGACATAGGCGAGCGCGGCGAGCAGGTCGGCGATAACCGGTAAAATCGGCACCGATTCAGTTTACTCCAAGGGCATGCTCGAAAACCTGTCGCAGCGGCTAGCGCGCGTCGTCAAGACGATGCGCGGCGAAGCGCGCCTGACCGAAGCCAATACGCAGGAGATGCTGCGCGAAATCCGCATCGCGCTGCTCGAGGCCGACGTCGCGCTACCGGTCGTTCGCGACTTCGTCGCGCGCGTGCGCGAGCGCGCGCTCGGCCAGGAAGTGCTCTCCAGCCTGTCGCCGGGGCAGGCGCTGGTCGGTGTCGTGCACCGCGAGCTCACGCAGTTGATGGGCGGCGAAAGCGCGCAGCTCGATCTCGCCAGCCAGCCGCCGGCGATCGTGCTGATGGCCGGCCTGCAGGGCGCGGGCAAGACCACCACGGTCGGCAAGCTCGCGAAGTGGCTGCGCGAGAACCGCAAGAAGAAAGTGCTCACCGTTTCGTGCGACGTCTATCGCCCGGCGGCCATCGAGCAGTTGCGCACGGTGACGAAACAGGCAGGCGCCGAATTCTTCGCGTCGACGCCCGAGCAGAAGCCGGTGGAGATCGCCGCGGCCGCGCGCCAGTGGGCGCGCACGCATTACTTCGACGTGTTGCTGGTGGACACCGCCGGCCGCCTGGCGATCGACGAGCAGATGATGCGCGAGATCGCCGACCTGCACGCGCTGCTCGACCCGATCGAGACGCTGTTCGTCGTCGACGCGATGCAGGGGCAGGACGCCGTCAACACCGCGAAGGCCTTCAAGGAAGCGCTTCCGCTCACCGGCGTCGTGCTCACCAAGCTCGACGGCGATGCGCGCGGCGGCGCGGCACTGTCGGTGAAGGCGGTCACCGGCGCGCCGATCAAGTTCGTCGGCGTCGGCGAGAAGCTCGACGGACTCGAAGGTTTCCACCCCGAGCGGATGGCCAACCGCATCCTCGGCATGGGCGACATCGTCTCGCTCGTCGAGGAAGCGCAGAAGAACGTCGACCAGAAGACGGCGAAGGCGCTGGCCGACAAGCTCAAGTCGGGCCACCGCTTCGACCTGAACGACTTCGCCTCGCAGCTGGGCCAGATGAACCGCATGGGCGGCCTCGCGTCGATGCTCGACAAGCTGCCCGCGCAGTTCCAGCAGGCGGCCGCCGGCGCCGACATGTCGCAGGCCGAGAAGCAGATGCGGCGCATGCAGGCGATCATCGGCTCGATGACGAAGGCCGAGCGCAGCAAGCCCGACCTCATCAAGGCGAGCCGCAAGCGGCGCATCGCCGCCGGCTCCGGCGTGTCGGTGCAGGAGGTCAATCGGCTGCTCTCGCAGTTCGAGCAGATGCAGTCGATGATGAAGAAGATGCAGAAGGGCGGCCTCGCGAAGATGATGCGCGGCATGAAGGGGATGATGCCGGGTCTGCGGTAGCTCGGTCGTCATCGCACCGCAAGTCGGCGCCGCGCAGCCTTGCGTCGGCCTTTCTGTGACGTAGTTCCTCTCCCGGTTTCTGATGCCAGCGCGATCGACGCGCGATCGCGCAGTTCCCGTCGCGCGGCAGGGATGCAATGGCATTTCGGGAGACGGCTCGATGGATTTCGGTTACTCCGCTTGCGCGGCGGCACTCGTTGCCGCGTTCGTTTCGCAGGCCTACGCCGCGGACAACCACGGCCCGCAGACGGCCGAGGGACAGCGTGCTGCAGCAGCTGCCGACGCGCAGGCCCGACGCTCGACCAACGACGTCCTGCGCGCGCTGAAGGCGCTCGAAGGGGCGCCGGCCGCGCAACGCGCGCAGCGCGAGAACACGTTGGCCCGGGTCGTCGAGCAGCGCCGCACGGCGATGCTCGAACTCGTCCGCACCGATCCGCGTAGCGCGCTGTCGATGGCGATGCCCGAGGCGCTGCGCGATCGGATGCCGAAGTCGGTGCGCGAGCGCGTCGAGCAGCGCGTCGAGCTCGAGGGTGTTGTCGTCGGCATGTCGATCGACGATCACGTTCGTGGGATTGCGCGACATCCGTTCTTTCTCGAGAGCGACGCCCCCGGGGCACCGGGCCGTCTCGGACTGCAATGGGCTGACCCGTCGCTGAGCGAGCGCGACACCCTCGCGCTGATCGACAAGCGTGTTCGCGTCAAGGGACTGCGCGTGAACGGCCAGCTCGTCGTCGGCGACCGCAACGAGGTGGAAGTCGCCGCATCGAAGACCAACAACGGCAACGGCGGCACGAAGGACAAGACAGGTTCTTCCACCGACAGCGGGGCTGCCGGGTCGCTGAGCGCGCCGATCGTCTCCGGCGAGCAGCGCACGCTCGTCATCATGGCGAACTTCTCCGACAAGGCATCGGGTTGCACGTCGTCGGGGTTGCAGACCGCGCTGTTCGGCACTGGGTCTTCTGTCGACCGCATCTACCGCGAATCGTCCGGCAACCGGGTCACGTTCTCCGGTGACGTCGTCGGTCCGTTCACGATTCCGTATTCGGCAGGCGGCACCTGCGA
>JAEWFA010000032.1 GCA_023389055.1 Pseudomonadota bacterium
CTACGGGCGCCTGCGCGCCGCCCGGCTCACGCCGACCCGCTGTCGCCTGCCGCTCGCGCGCCGGACGAAGCTCAGTCGATGCGGAACGCATACAGCCCGCCGCCGCTCGTCTGCACGACCGCCAGACCGCCAGCCGCAACCGGCGCCGCCACGATCGGCGAGCCGTCGGTGGTCAGCCGCGCCGCGACGCGACCGTCGTCGCGTTGCAGCGCATGAACCAGACCGGACTGGTCGCCGATCGCAACGACATGCGGCAGCAGCAGCGGAGCGGCGAGCTCGCGGCCGCGCAGCCCGTCCTGCCGCCAGACGCTCGCGCCGCGACGCGAGAACGCGTGCACGTCGCCGCGGTCGTCGGCCGAGACGACGAGCTCGCTGTCCATGTCGAAGCCGGACGGCGACGAGAGATCGCGCGCCCACAGCGTGCGCCCGCTCGCTGCATCGAAGCAGCCGATGCGTCCCTGGAAAGTGGCGGCGCAGACTTCGCGCCCGCCCACCAGCGGCATGCCGACGACGTCGGCGATGCGTTCGATCTCGTTCGCGCCGCGCGGGATCGACACGGCCGCCTCCCAGCGCAGCGCACCGCTGTCGAGCGTGAGCGCAACGAGCCGGCCGCCGGGCAGGCCGACGTACGCACTGCTCGCGTCGATCGCGATGCCCGAAGTCTGGCGCAGCACCAGCGGAGGACTCTGGCGAACGAAGCTCCAGCGGCGCTTGCCGCTGTCCAGCTCGAACGCCGACACGCGATTGTCGCTCGTGCGCACGATCGCCAGTCCGAGCGCGACGCTCGGAACCGTCACGACCTCGGCGCCGGCAGGCGACGACCAGCGGCGGTTGCCGGCGCCGTCGAGCGCAATCAGCGAGCCGTCGCGACCGGCGACGACGACGGTCTCGCCGTCGCTGCCGGCACCGGCGATCAGCGGCTGCTCCAGCTTCACACGCCAGCGCACGGCACCGGTGGCCGGATCGATGCGCGCGACGGTTCCGTCGCGCGCCGCGACCCACAGACTGTCGCCGGCAAGCATCGGCTGGAAGTTCACCCCGGCGCCACCGAGCGAAACGGACCAGGCGAGCGAGGCGCTCGCCTTCGCGGTGATCGGCGGTGGATCGGGAATCTTCGGGCGCGACGAAGACCACGGCCACCAGGCGCAACCGCCCAGGCCGATCGCCAGCACCACGATCGCGGCGCGACGCATCGCAGAGACCTTCAGGGAATCCGGCAGGCGCGTGCTCACGCCGGCGCTCCGCCGAGCGCGTCGCGCTTCAATTGCACCAGCCCGCGCAGCGCAGCGTTCGGCGACAGCGCAGCCAGCGCGCGATCGTAGGCCGCACGCGCTTCGTCGCGGCGCCCGGCGGCGCTCAACAGGTCGCCGCGACGATCTTCGAACAGCCCGAGGTACGCGCCCGGCGAGGCGACGTCGAGCACCTTCAACCCTTCGTCGTACGCGCCCTCGTCGAGCAGGATCGACGCCAGCCGCAGGCGAGCGGTGTTGCGGAAGCTCTCGTCGTCGGCATTGTCGATCGCCCACTGCAGCGGAATCTTCGCCGCCTTCGCATCGCCGGCCTGCACGTATGCGCCGGCGGCAACCAGCGCAGCCATCGGTCCGTAGACGGTCTTGCCGTACTCGTCGAACAGCTTGCCGGCGCTTGCACGAACGCCGTCGATGTTGCGCTCGGTCGCCGCCTCGCGCAGCGCCTCGTAGACCGAGGCGGCCTGCACCGACTGGCGCTCCTGATACCAGCCCCAGCCGCGCCACCCGGCAATCGACAGCGCGATCACCGCAACGACGGTGACGAGGAAATTGCCGTAGCGATTCCAGAACGCCTTGAGGCTCTCGAGTTGTTCCTGCTCTTCCAGGTTGTAGGCCATTGCCCGTCCGTTTCTCCGGTGAGTCCGGTCAATCTTCGTCGGTCATCGCGTCGAGCACCCGCTCGACGATTCGTTCGAGCGCAACGCTCTCCTGGCGCGGCGCTGCGCCCGATTCGAGCGGCATGTCGCGCAGCCACTTCAGCGAAACCTCGCCGCGCGCGAGTTCGTCCACGCCGAGGATGAGCGCGAACTGTGCGCCGCTTGCATCGGCCTTTCGGAACTGCGACTTGAAGCTGCCGCCGCCGCAATGCAGGATCACGTCGAGCCCCGCGTCGCGCAGCCGTTCGGCGGCCACGAGCGCCGCCTCGAGCGTGGCGTCGCCATGGTGCACGACGTAGACGTCACCCTGCGCGGCGGACGCGGCCGCATCGGCGCGCTCTCGCAGCAGCGCGAGCACGCGCTCCACGCCCAGCGCGAAGCCGCAGGCCGGGGCATCCTTGCCGCCGAGCATCGCGATCAGCGGGTCGTAGCGCCCGCCGCCGCAGATCGTCAGCGGCGCGCCACCGACGTCGGCGACCCACTCGAAGACGGTGAGGTTGTAGTAGTCGAGCCCGCGCACCAGTCGCGGATTGATCCGGTACGGCAGGTTCTGCGCGCGCAGCAGCTGCTGCAGCCGATCGAAATGCGCCTGCGATGCCTCGCCGAGGAACTCCGACAGGCGCGGTGCGCCGTCGACCAGCGATTGCATCGCGGGATTCTTCGTGTCGAGAATGCGCAGCGGATTGGCGTGCAGACGTCGGCTCGCGTCGGCGTCGAGCCGATCGGCGTTCGCCTCGAAATACGCAATCAGCGCTTCGCGGTGCGCGCGACGCTCGTCGGATTGTCCCAGCGAGTTGATCTCGAGGCGCGCGCCGACGATGCCGAGCTCGTCCCACAGCCGCTGGCACAGCAGGATGACCTCGGCGTCGGCATCGGGCCCGGCGAAGCCCAGCGCCTCGGCACCTACCTGGTGGAACTGCCGGTAGCGACCCTTCTGCGGGCGTTCGTGGCGAAACATCGGCCCGGCGTACCACAGCCTCTGCGGCCCTTCGTAGAGCAGGTTGTGCTCGATGACGGCGCGCACGACGCCCGCCGTGTTTTCCGGGCGCAGCGTCAGGTTCTCGCCGTTGAGCGCATCGACGAAGGAGTACATCTCCTTCTCGACGATGTCGGTCACCTCTCCGATGCTGCGCACGAACAACCGCGTGTGCTCGACGATGGGGGTGCGGATGCGGCGGTAGCCGTAGGCGCGCATCGCGCCGGCCACGGCTTCCTCGAAGCGCTGCCACAGCGGCTCGTCGGCGGGCAGCACGTCGTTCATGCCGCGCACGCCGTTCAATCGCTCGGCGGCGCGTCGGGCGTCCGGGGCGCTCATCGTGCGGTCTGCGGCCCTTCGCCTGCCGCGCCGGCGCCGAAACGTCGCTCGACGTAGTCGGAGACGATCGCCTGGAACTCCTCGGCGATGTGTTCGCCCTTGAGCGTGACGCTGCGCTCGCCGTCGATGAATACCGGCGCAACCGGCGCTTCGCCCGAACCGGGAAGCGAGATGCCGATGTCGGCGTGCCGGCTCTCGCCGGGTCCGTTCACCACGCAACCCATCACCGCCACGTGCAGTGATTCGACACCCGGATAGCGCCCCTTCCAGGTGGTCATGCTGTCACGCAGCCATCCCTGGATCGACGCGGCGAGTTCCTGGAAGAAAGTGCTGCTCGTGCGCCCGCACCCGGGGCACGCGACGACCTGCGGCGTGAACATCCGCAGGCCCATCGTCTGCAGGATCTCCTGGGCGACGAGGACCTCGCGCGTGCGATCGCCGCGCGGCTCGGGCGTGAGCGAAACACGGATCGTGTCGCCGATGCCCTGTTGCAGCAGCACGGCCAGCGCGGCGGTGGAGGCGACGATGCCCTTGCTGCCCATGCCGGCCTCGGTGAGGCCCAGGTGCAGCGGCCAGTCGCAGCGGCGCGCAAGCTCGCCGTAGACCGCGATGAGGTCCTGCACCTGCGAAACCTTCGCCGACAGGCAGATCGCGTCGGCAGGCAGGCCGAGCGCGACCGCGCGCTCGGCGTTCTCGATCGCCGACGTGACGAGCGCCTCGCGCAGCACCGCCTGCGCCTGCCACGGTTGCGTGCGCGCGCCGTTCTCGTCCATCAGGCGCGCAAGCAGCGACTGGTCGAGACTGCCCCAGTTCACGCCGATGCGTACCGGCTTGCCGTGCCGGCAGGCGATCTCGATCATCTGCGCGAAGTTGTCCTCGCGCCGACGGCCCAGGCCGACGTTGCCCGGATTGACCCGGTACTTCGACAGCGCCTGCGCGCAGTCGGGATGCTCGGCGAGCAGCTTGTGGCCGTTGTAGTGAAAATCGCCGATCAGCGGCACGTCGACGCCCATGCGGTCGAGGCGCTCGCGCAACGGCGCGACGGCGGCAGCGGCGGCGGCCGTGTTGACCGTGATGCGCACGAGTTCGGAGCCGGCGCGCGCCAGGTCGCGCACCTGGTTCGCGGTGGCGGCCGCGTCCTCGGTGTCGGTGTTCGTCATCGACTGCACGACCACCGGCGCGTCGCCCCCGACCAGCACCGAACGCGCGCCCCACGAGACGCGCATCGTGCGCGAGACGCGACGCGGCGACGGGCCCACCGCCATCGGGGCGGCAGTACCCATCATCGGTTCGCGGTGCGCGTTCACTCGACGCGCACGCGCGCCACGCCTTTCTGCGTGACGGCGCCCAGATCGACGCTGCGCCCGCCGTGCTCGACGCGCACGAAGGTGGCGTTGCCGATCGTCAGCGAGTACGGCTTCTGTCCGGACAGTTCGCGCGTGCTGTTCGCCGGCTGCGTGCCCATCAGCAGCACCTTGCCGCTGGCGTCGCGCACGTCGACCCACGACTCGCGCTCGAATCGCAGCACGAGAGCGTCCCCCGAAGCGGCTGGGGCGGATGGGGCGGCGGGGGCAGCTGGCGTCGTCGACGCGACTGCGTCATGCGAGGCTGCGCCGGCCGGCGCGCTGTCGGCGGCCGCAGCAGCGGCGGCTGCGGAAACGGCGCCTGCCGCCGCGGCAGCACCCGACGAAGGAGCGACGCCGGGGGGCGTGGACGGCGACAGCGAATCGCCGGCCCCGACAGGAGCGGACGCGCCTGCGGCCGGCGACGCATCTGCGCCGGGCGCCGCCGCTCCCGAGCCGGGAGCGGCGGATGCGGGGCCTGCGGACCCCGTCGTACCCGCCGCGGGGGAAACGCCCGGGGCCGTCGACGCGGAAGCGCCCGAACCCGCCGGCGCCACGGGGCCCCGCGTCGGCTCCAACGCACTGCCGCCCGGAGCCGGCGTGACCGGCACGACGTCGACCGCCTTGCCCGACGGGCTGCTGCTGCCGCTGCCGGGCTCGAGCACCCGGCCGAAATCGGCGCCGCGTCCGAAGTACATCGCGATGGCGATCACGCCGATCACGCCGAGGACGATCCAGACGATGCGGCTGCCCGATCCCCCGTTGTCGAAGCCGAGCGCGCCGTGGCGCGGCAACGGCGAATCGAGCGACGCGGAGGGCTTCAATTCCGGCGCGCCGCTGCGGGAGCCGAGCGTCGCCAGCAAAGGGGCGACGTCGAGCTGCAGCGCCTTGCCGTAGGCGCGGATCGCCCCGCGCACGAAGGCATTGCCGGGCAGCGCTTCCCAGCGGCCGTGCTCGATCGCGTCGATCTGCCGGGGCATCATCCCAAGCTTGGACGCGACGTCGGACATCGACCAGCCGCGCGCCTCGCGTGCGGCGGCGAGTTGCTCGGGCGACGCGATTTCGGTCGTCGTCGCGGGTGGGGTGGTCACTTCGCCGTTCATGGATGTCCTGCGCTCACCCGCCGAAGCGGCCCTGCGAAAGCAGCGCCGATTCGGGCGAATCGGGAAAACGGCGTCGCAGTTGCGCCGCCAGGCTCTTCTCGGCATCGCCGTTGCCGAGCGCGTGCTCGACGCGCAGCGCGAGCCAGAGCGTCTGCGAGGTCGGCTCATAGGTGCTGAGCAGACGTTGCGAGTAGAAGCGCGAGCGGCCGGCCTCGCCGCGCTTCAGGTACAGCTCGGCGAGGTGGTACATCGCCACCGCATTGGACGGATCGACCTGGAACGCGCGCTGCAGGTTGCGTTCGGCCGTCTCGTCATCCCCGATGCGCAGCGCGCAGATGCCGGCGTTGTGCAGCGGCTTGGCGGGCGTGCGGTACAGCGGGTCGTTCAACGCCTGCGCGAAGCGCTCGAGCGAGGCGCGCTCCCGCCCGGTCTGGCAGAGGAACCAGCCGTAGCTGTTGTTCAGGTCGGCATCCTTCGGCGCGAGCCGCAGCCCGCGCTGGAACGCATCCTCCGCGCGATCGCGATCACCGAGGTCGTTGTAGACGAGCCCGAGCACGCCGTACACCGGCGCATAGCCCGGGTCGATCTCCATCGCCTGTCGCAGCTCGTCGAGCGCGACGGTGAAGTTGCCCTGCTGGTAATAGCTCGCCGCCAGCTCCAGCCGGATGCGCGCGCGACGTCGCTGCTCGCTCTCCTCCGGCGAGCCGGGCAGCGGCGAGCCGACGGCGGGCGACGCGGCGCTCATGCCGGCATCGCCGGCCGGCGTGCCGTCGGTCGCGCATCCGGCGAGCCACAGCAGCGACGCCAGTGCGGCAGTGACGGCAACAGAGGCTTTCACGGGCTGAAGTCCCTCAGTGGGTTCGTTCGAGGAAGCGAACGCGATGTTCGCGTTCGCGCAGGCGGGTGCGGTCCTGCACCTCGCCGGCGAGCTGCCCGCATGCGGCATCGATGTCGTCGCCGCGTGTGCGCCGCACCGTCGTGACGACGCCGGCGTCGACGAGACGCTGCGCGAAGGCACGGATTCGCTGCTCGGGCGAGCGGCGCAGTCCGGAGTTCGGGAAAGGATTGAACGGAATCAGGTTGAACTTGCAGGGAACGTCGCGCACGCATTCGAGCAGCGCCTGGGCATGCTCGTCGCTGTCGTTCACGCCGTCGAGCATCACGTACTCGAAGGTGATGAAGTCGCGCGGCGCGCGCTCGAGATAGCGGCGGCATGCGGCCATCAGCTCGGCCAGCGGGTACTTGCGGTTCAGCGGCACGAGTCGGTCGCGCAATGCGTCGTCGGGCGCATGCAGCGATACCGCGAGCGCCACCGGGCAGTCGTCGCGCAGTCGGTCGATCATCGGAACGACACCGGAAGTCGACACCGTGACGCGCCTGCGCGACAGCCCGTAGGCGTGATCGTCGAGCAGCAGGCGCAGCGCGGCGAGCGTGGCCGCATAGTTCTGCAACGGCTCGCCCATTCCCATGAAGACGACGTTCGTCACGTTGCGCGCGTCGCGGTGCACCACGCGAGCATCGGCGTGCACCACGCGCGCGTCGGGGCTGTCCCCGCGTTCGAGCGAACGCTTCGCGTGCCAGACCTGCGCGACGATCTCGTCGGCGCGCAGGTTGCGCGCGAAGCCCTGTTTGCCCGTCGAACAGAACAGGCAGTTCACCGCGCAGCCCGCCTGGGTCGAGACGCACAGCGTGCCGCGGTCGACCTCCGGAATGAAGACCGTTTCGACGGCGTTTCCCGATCCGACGTCGAGCAGCCATTTGCGCGTGCCGTCGGCGGATTCGTGATCGGCGAGCACCGGCGGCGCCTCGATGCAGGCGCGCTCGGCTAGCACTCGCCGGAAATCCTGCGCCAGATCGGTCATCGCGTCGAAGTCGGCGACGCCGCGCTGGTGGATCCAGCGCATCAGCTGACGCGCGCGAAAAGGCTTCTGGCCCCATTCGACGCACTGCCGTTCGAGCGCTTCGCGATCCAGTCCGAGAAGCCGGACCTTCAGCGCTTCGTTTCCCTGCGATGCGTTCATCGGATGTTCGTACGGACGGCCCCGCAAGCGGCGAGTCAGCGCGAGTGCAGGTCGAGCGTCGGGAAGAAGAACGCGATCTCGGTGCGCGCCGTGTCGGCGGCATCGGAGCCGTGCACGGCGTTCGCATCGATACTGTCGGCGAAGTCGGCTCGGATCGTTCCCGCCGCCGCCTTCTTCGGGTCGGTGGCGCCCATCAGGTCGCGGTTGCGCGCGATGGCGTTCTCGCCTTCGAGCACCTGGATCATCACCGGACCCGAGGTCATGAACGCGACCAGGTCGGCATAGAACGGACGCTCCTTGTGGACCGCGTAGAACGCGCCCGCCTGCTCGCGCGACAGATGCATCATCCGGGCGGCGACGATCTTCAGGCCCGCGCCCTCGAAGCGCGCGTAGATCTGCCCGATCACGTTCTTGGCGACGGCATCGGGCTTGATGATGGACAGGGTGCGTTCGAAAGCCATGGAAATTCCGTTAGGCACCGCCGCACGATCGCGAGTGCGACCGCTGCCTGGCAATGCGGGTTCGTCGGTGAATTATTGAATAGAATGCGCGGAAATCCGCCGGTGCAGGCGAAGGTGTGGCGCATCTTCAACGCCCGGGCGCAACGCCGACGACCGACGCTCCAAGACGAGCGAGCGGCCGATGCACGGCGCGCCTGCGAGTCTAACATGCGCCGATCCGCCGATCCGGCTCGCGCGCCGGGCCGCTGCGCGCAAGCGCAGCGGCTTGAAACCGGCGACAGGCGCCCGAATATCGGGCACGATGGCAGTTCCTTATCGGAGAAGACGACGCATGGCATTTCAACAGAACCAACTGGACACCCGCGTGGCGCGCGGCGGCTACGGAGGCGCACTCGAAGCGGCGAGCCGCAATCGGGTACTGCGCAATACCTACTGGCTGCTCGCCCTTTCGATGGTCCCCACCGTGCTGGGTGCCTGGATCGGCGTGCAGACCGGCTTCTCGTTCTTCGCCGGCAGCCCGTTCATGGGGCTGATCCTGTTCCTCGGCGTGGCCTTCGGCTTCTTCTTCGCGATCGAGCGCTTCAAGAACAGCGCAATCGGCGTCGCGCTGCTGCTCGGCTTCACGTTCTTCATGGGCCTGATGCTGTCGCGCCTGATCGGCGCGGTGCTCGGCTACTCGAACGGCGCGGGCCTGATCATGACCGCCTTCGGCGGCACGGCCGCGATCTTCGCCGTGATGGCCACCGTGGCCACCGTCTCGAAGCGCGACTTCAGCGGCATGGGCAAGTGGCTGTTCATCGGTTTCCTGGTCATTTTCGTCGCCGCCATCGCGAACATCTGGCTGCAGATGCCGGCACTGATGCTCACCGTCTCCACGCTGGCGGTGCTGATCTTCTCGGCGTTCATCCTGTACGACCTGCAGCGCGTCGTGAACGGCGGTGAAACCAACTACGTCACCGCCACGCTATCGGTGTACCTTAGCGTCTACAACGTGTTCAGCAATCTGCTGATGCTGCTGGGCGTCTTCGGCGGCGACCGGGAGTAACGGCAGCGAGTAACGGCGCGAACGCGCCGCAACCGGCCGGGTCGAACACCGGCCGCAGGGTCCCCGGGGGCCCGCCCGATGCCCGCATTCGTGCGGGCATCGCCTTTTGGGCCCGGAAGCCGCGAACGAATCCGCCGTGTGCGGGCTGCGTCTCAACCCGCCGAGAACACGGCGATCGATTCCACGTGCGACGTGTGCGGGAACATGTTGACGGCGCCCGCCGCGCGCAGCACGTACGCGCCCTGGTGCACCAGCACCCCGGCGTCGCGCGCGAGCGTTGCCGGGTTGCACGAGACGTAGACGATGCGCGCCGGCTTCGCCGGGTCGGCGGCGATCGCCTTGACGAGCTCGATCGCCCCCTCGCGCGGCGGATCGACGAGCACGCCGTCGAAGCGCCCCAGCGCCTGCCAGCGTTCGCCGTCGATCTCGAACAGGTTCGCCGCGCGGAACTCGCAGCGCTCGGCGAGCCCATTGAAGGCGGCGTTCGCCCCCGCGCGTTCCACCAGCGCCGGATTGCCCTCGATGCCGACGACCTGCGCGCCGCGCACCGCGATCGGCAGCGAGAAATTGCCCAGCCCGCAGAACAGGTCGGCGATGCGCTCGCCCGGCTGCGGATCGAGCCAGCGAAGCGCGCGACGCACGAGCATCTCGTTGATGCGCGCGTTCACCTGCGTGAAATCCGTCGGTCGGAACGGCATCCGGACGCCGAACTCGGGCAGCGCATAGCCGAGCGACGAGCACGCGCCGTCGCGCGCCGGGCGCCCGTCGGCGTCGCACAGCAGCTCGATCGAGTCGGGCCCCTTCGGCTGCAGCCACCACTCCACGCGATGCTGCTCGGCGAAACGGCACAGCCGCTGGAGATCGCCGGCGCCCGGCGCATCGAGCACGCGCAGCACGAGCGCGACCTGCTCGGCGCCGTCGTCGCCCTCGCCCACCGCAACCTCGATCTGTGGCACGCGCCGGCGGATCTCGAGCGCGCCGACGAGCGCTCGCAGCGGCAGCAACAGGTCAGAGACGCGCACCGGCAGCACGTGGCACTCGCGCATGTCGGCAACGTAGCTCGAGGCGCGCTCGTGGAAGCCGACGAGGACGCCGCCCTTCTTCGGCACGTCGCGCACCGACAGGCGCGCCCGGTACCGATAGCGCCACGACGGACCGGCGATCGGTGCGAGCCAGGCCTGCGGTCGCACCTTGCCGAGGTGCCACAATTGGTCCTCGAGCACGCGCTGCTTGATCGCCATCTGCGCGCCTGCGTCGACGTGCTGCATCGAGCAGCCGCCGCAGACGCCGAAATGCGGGCAGCGGGGCCGCACGCGCGCGGCGCTCTCGCGCAGCACGTGGACCGTCTGCGCGACGTCGAACTTCGGCTTGCGCCGCACGATCTCGGCGCACACGCGCTCGCCCGGCAGCGCGCCGCGCACGAAGACGACCTTGCCTTCATGCCGGGCGACGCCGTTCGCCTCGAGATCGAGCGACTCGACTTCGAGCTGCAGTTCGCTCAACTGTCGCCTGCCCGGTCGACACCGGACGCGCGCTGCGGCCAGGCATCGAGGAACTCGCGCCAGTGCGGCGCGGCCTGCGACTGCGCCGAGAGCGTCTCGCGCAGCAGTGCGAGCTCGCTGCGATAGCGCTCGGGGGTCCAGGTGCCGCGCATCGTCTGGAAGCGGCAGAACACGAGCCAGGTATTGGCGACGTCGGTTTCGCAGTACGCGCGGATCTCGTCCAGGCGCCCGGCGCGATAACCGTTCCACACCTGCGAACCGTCCATTCCCAGCTTGCCCGGAAAGCCGCACAGCTTCGCCAGTTCGTCGAGCGGCGCGTTCGCCCGCGGCGTGAACAACGCGAGCGTCGCCATCAGGTCGAGATGACGCGTGTGATAGCGGTTCAGGTAGTTGTTGAAGCGGAAGTCACGGTCGTCGTCGCCCTGCTCCCAGTAGCGCGCGGCCTGCACGCCGTTGATCAGCGCGCGGTAATGCAGGACCTGCAGGTCGAAGCCGCCGCCGTTCCACGACACGAGTTGCGGCGTGTGCCGGTCGACGAAGCGGTAGAACGCCTGCACGAGCTTCGCCTCGGAGTCGCCCGCCTGCCCCAGGCATCGAATCGAAAGGCCTTCGTCGTCGCGGAACAGGCAGGCGATCGCGACGACGCGCTGCAGGTGCAGTGCAAGGAAATCGCTGCCCGTCTGCTCGCGCCGTTTCGCAAAAGCGAGTTCGGCCACGGCGGCGTCGTCCAGCGACTCGTCGAGCGACCACAACGTGCGCAGTCCGGCGACGTCGGGAACCGTTTCGATGTCGAAGCACAGGGTCGGAGTCACGGGCGTGGCGCCGCGCGCAAACGCGCGGCCTTCTGTCTATCGCGTGGGCAGTACCTTGCGCGGATCGATCGGACGGCCGTCCTTGCGGATCTCGAAGTGCAGCTTCGGAGAATCGGTGCCCGAGCTGCCGAGCTCGGCGATGCGCTGGCCGCGCTTGACGCTCTGGCCTTCCTTGACCAGCAGCGCGCGGTTGTGCGCGTACACCGACAGCGTGTCGTCGCCGTGCTTGACGATGACGAGGTTGCCGTACGAGCGCGGACCCGCGCCGCTGAAGATCACGCGTCCGTCGTTGACCGCGACGACCGGGTCGCCGGGCTTGCCGGCGATCGCGATCCCCATGCTGCGCGGCTGGGCGAAGTCCTGCACGACCTGTCCCGACGCGGGCCAGATCCATTCGCTAGCGCTCGCCCCGGCGGCTGAAGGCGGCGGTGCGGCGTCGGGCGTTGCCTCGCGCGCGGCGCCGGCGGCAGCGGCGCTGGGGGCAGCGCTCGCCACGGGCGGAATCGGCTCGGCCGCCGCCGGTGCGTTCGCGCGCATCTGCGCGAGCGCCGCATCCGAATACGGCTGCTTCAGTGCCTTCGGTTCGGTCTTCAGCAGGTTCGCCGACGCGGCGCCCGCCGCCGGCGCAGCCACGGACGCGCTCGGCGCAACGCCGGCGGAAGCCCCCGGCAAGGGTCGCGCCTCGACCGGTCCACGCACGATCGGCGTGGTCTGCACGCCCACGCCTTCGGCGGCCTGCGCGGGCGCAGGCAACGCACCGGCCGTGCCGGCGCCCGCAGCCACCGG
>JAEWFA010000002.1 GCA_023389055.1 Pseudomonadota bacterium
CTGCGGCGCCGAGCAGCGCAGCGAGTTCGGCCGCGCGACCCCGGCGCGAGCAGCACAGGGAGGGAAGCCGGCGCACAGCGCCGGCCGCCGCAGCAGGAGCCCCGCTGAGCGAGGCGTGCGAGCCGCCCGCGCGCCCCGGCCGCCTTGCCGCCGGCCCACAGCCGCAGCGACGCGTTTACAGCTTCAGCGACTCCATGTAGCTGTTGAAGCCCGCCTCGTTGAACCGGAACCACGAAACGCTCTGATTGCGGAACTGCTCGTAGTCGGTCCAGATCTTCTTCCAGTTCGGATTCTTGTTCGACAGATCCGAATACAACTGCAGCGCCGACTTGTATGCCGCATCGAGAATCGACTTGTCGAAGCGATGCAGCTTCACGCCGTTGCCGACGAGCTCCTTCAGCGCGACCGGATTCACGGCGTCGTAGTGCGCCTGCACGCTCACGTGCGAGGCGAAGGCGGCCGACTCGACGATCGCCTGAAGCTCGGGCGACAGCGCCTCCCACGCCTTGGCATTCACGTACAACGTGATCTGCGGGCCGCCTTCCCAGAAGCCGGGGTAGTAGTAGTTCTTCGCGACCTTGTAGAAGCCGAGCTTCAGGTCGTCGTACGGATTGACGAACTCCACCGCGTCGAGCGTGCCCTTCTCGAGGCCCTGGTACACCTCGCCGGCGGGGATGTTCTGCGGCACCACGCCGAGCGGCTCGAGCACCTTGCCGACGAAGCCGCCCATGCGGAACTTCAGGCCCTTGAGGTCGGCTGCCGACTTGATCTCCTTGCGGAACCACCCGCCCATCTGCGCACCGGTGTTGCCGAAGGCGAAGTTGACGATGTCGTACTGGCGGTAGAACTCGCGGAACAGCTTGCGACCGTTGCCCCAGGTGTACCAGGCGGTCATCTGCCGGGAGTTCATCCCGAAGGGCACCGCGCAGTCGAGCGCGAAGGTGTCGTCCTTGCCGAAGAAGTAGTACGCGGCAGTGGTCGCCGCTTCGACCGTTCCCTGCTGCACGGCGTCGACGACGCCGAAGGCCGGAACGAGCTCGCCCGGCTGGTGCACGGTGACGTTGAGCTTTCCGCCGGCGGCCGCGTTGACGTTCTTCGCGAACAGCTCGGCGCCGCCGTACAGCGTGTCGAGCGACTTCGGGAAACTCGAAGTGAGGCGCCAGCGAACCGCCTGCTGCGCATGCACTGCCGGGGCAGCTCCCGCGGCCAGGATGCCGGCCATGCCGGCGCCTTTCACGAACGAACGTCTCTCCATCTTGCTGTTCTCCAGTGGACTTTCGATGAGATCGACGCCCGACCGCGGCCGTGCGCCGGTGCCGGCGATTCTACCCGCGACGATGCAGTGAACGGCACCGGCACGGGAATACCCTGTCGTCGACGACGCTCAGCGTCGCCGCGGCGGCATCAGGTCGGTGCACGAACCTTCTGCGACCTCCGCTGCCAGGCCGATCGTCTCTCCGAGCGTCGGGTGCGGATGAATCGTGCGTCCGATGTCGGTGGCATCGGCGCCCATCTCGATCGCCAACGCGATCTCGCTGATCAGGTCGCCGGCGTTCGTGCCGACGATCGAGCCACCGACGATGCGGTGCGTCTGCTCGTCGAACAGCAGCTTGGTGAAGCCCTCTGCGCGAGCATTGGCCAGCGCCCGTCCGGAAGCCGACCACGGAAAGACCGCCTTCCTGATCTTCAGGCCCTGCGCTTTCGCCTCGTCCTCGGTCAGGCCTGCCCAGGCGATCTCGGGATCGGTGTAGGCGACCGAAGGAATGACACGCGCGTCGAAGAAGCTCTTCTGCCCCGCAGCCGCCTCGGCAGCGACGTGCCCCTCGTGCGTCGCCTTGTGCGCGAGCATCGGCTGGCCGACGACGTCGCCGATCGCGAAGATGTGCGCAACGCTCGTGCGCATCTGGCGATCGACGAGCCGGACGAAACCGCGCTCGTCGACGCCGATACCGGCCTTGTCGGCATCGATGCGCCTGCCGTTCGGCGTGCGTCCGACCGCGCACAGCACGAGATCGTAGGTCTGCGCTGCGTCGGGGGCATTGGCGCCCTCGAAGGCGACGCGAATCCCGTCTTCGGTCGCTTCGGCGCCCACCGTCTTCGTTTGCAGCATCACGCGATCGAAGCGCGCCGCATTGTGGCGCTGCCAGACCTTGACCGCCTCGCTGTCGGCGCCGGGCATCAACGCATCGAGCATCTCGACCACGTCGATGCGCGCGCCGAGCGACGAGTAGACGGTGGCCATCTCCAGGCCGATGATGCCGCCGCCGATGACGAGCATGCGCTTCGGCACGAACGGCAGCGCCAGCGCGCCGGTGGAGTCGACGACGCGCGGATCGTCGGGCAGGAACGGCAGGCGCGCAGCACTCGATCCGGCCGCGACGATCGCCTGCTCGAAGCGGATCACCTGCCGCTTCGCGCCCCCCTCGCCCGTTGGCTCCACCTCGATGCGATGGGCATCGAGGAAGCGTCCATAGCCGTGCACGACGCGCACCTTGCGGCCCTTGGCCATCGACGCGACGCCCGAGACGAGTTTCGCGACGACACGATCCTTGTGCGCGCGCAGCGCATCGAGGTCGATCTTCGGATCGCCGAAGCCGATGCCGGCCGACGCGAGGTGCTTCGCCTCGTCGATCACGGAAGCGACGTGCAGCAGCGCCTTCGACGGGATGCAACCCACGTTCAGGCACACGCCGCCCAGCGTCGGATGGCGCTCGACGAGAATAGTGTCGAGCCCGAGGTCCGCCGCGCGGAAGGCGGCCGCATAGCCCCCGGGCCCGGAGCCGAGCACGAGCAACGCGCATTCGACGTCGGCCGGACCACTCTTCGCGGCGCCGCCCGCTGCTGCAGCGCTCGGCGGCACGGACGGCGCCGGCGCCGGGGCAGCCCGCGGCTCGACGGTTCGCGCCGGGGGCTGCGGTGACGGCTGCGACGGCTGCGACGGCTGCGACGGTTGCTGAGCCGGCGCCTGCGCCGCAGCACCCTCCTGCGCGCGCAACTCGACGATCGGCGTCCCCTCGGAGACCTTGTCGCCGAGCTTCACGAGAACGCGGGCGACGACGCCGCCCGCCGACGACGGGATCTCCATCGACGCCTTGTCCGACTCGACGGTGATCAGCGACTGCTCGGCGGCGATCGCGTCACCCTCGCCGACCAGCACCTCGATGACCTCGACCTCTGCGAAGTCGCCGATGTTCGGCACCTTGACCTGGATCGTCTCGCTCATTGCTGGCTCGTTCGTTTCGACGATGGAGGGATCGCGCGGGACGCGACGAAGTTCACAGCACGACGCGCCGGAAGTCGGCGAGCAACTGCGCCAGGCGAGCGTTGAAGCGCGCAGCGCCCGCGCCGTCGACGACCCGGTGGTCCCACGACAGCGAAAGCGGCAGGATCAGCCGCGGCTCGAAGCCCTTGCCGTTCCAGGTCGGTCGCATCGCCGTACGACACACGCCGAGGATCGCGACCTCGGGAGCGTTGATGATCGGCGTGAAATACGTCCCGCCGATGCCGCCGAGGCTCGAGATCGAGAAGGTGCCGCCCTGCATCTCACCGGGCGAGAGCTTGCCTTCGCGCGCCCTGGAGGCGAGCTCGGCCGTCTCGCGCGCGATCTGCAGGATGCCCTTCTGGTCGGCGTCGCGGATCACCGGAACGACGAGTCCGTTCGGCGTGTCGGCGGCGAAGCCGATGTGCCAGTAGTTCTTGACGACGAGATTTTCCCCGTCGAGCGACGAATTGAAGTCGGGGAACTCCTTGAGCACCGCGACGCACGCCTTGATCAGGAAAGCGAGCAGCGTGACCTTCGTTCCGTCGCGCTGCTCGCCGTTGAGCTGCTGGCGGAAGGCCTCGAGCTCGGTGACGTCGGCATCGTCGTGGTTGGTGACGTGCGGGATCATCACCCAGTTGCGGTGCAGGTTGCCCGCAGCGATCCGGCGAATGCGCCCGACCGGCTTCGTCTGCACCGCACCGAACTTCGCGAAGTCGATTTTCGGCCATGGCAGCAGTCCGAGCGCCGCGCCCGTCTCGCCCGCTGCGCCGCCGGCAACGCCCTCGGCGGGCGCAGCGGCGCCGCGCGACACGACGTCCTTCACCCAGTTGCGCACGTCGTCTGCGAGGATCCGCTGCTTCGGGCCCGAGCCGCGAACCTGCGCCAGGTCGACCCCCAGCTCGCGCGCGAACTTGCGCACCGAGGGCGAAGCGTGCGGCTTCACCACGTGCGTGCGGTCGTAGTCGAAGCCGGCGGTGGGCGATTGCTCGCCGTGCGAAAGGCTCGCAGCGTGCGCGGCGCGCGGCGGCGGCTCGGCGTACGCCGAACGCGCTGCGTCGCGCTCGAGATCGGTGCGCCCCGACAACGACGCCTGCGGCGGCTCCTGCACGCGCGCACCGGACATCGGGGCGGCCGCCGGGGGGGTCATCGACGGCGCGGACTCCGGGAGCTTCGTCGCTGCCTGCGCCTCGCCGCCGTTCTGCGAGGAAGCCTCGACCGGCGCCGCCGCACCTTCCTGCGCCTGCAATTCGACGATCGGTGTGCCTTCGGAAACCTTGTCGCCGATCTTCACCAGCAGTCGCTGGACGACGCCGGCGGCCGGCGACGGAATCTCCATCGACGCCTTGTCGGACTCGACGGTGATCAGCGACTGCTCTGCGGCGACCGTGTCGCCTTCGTTGACCAGAACCTCGATGACTTCGACCTGGTCGAAGTCGCCGATGTTCGGCACGGACACCTGCATCGTCTCGCTCATGGGCTCGCTCTTCGGTGAAGCTCGGTGCCCCGCGGCGCCGCCTGCGCCGCGGGGATCGTCGTGCGCCGGAGCGCGGGCGCGCAAGCCCGCGGCCCGGAGGGGGAACGCGGTTCAGACGTGATGCGGGTTCGGCTTTCCGGGGTCGATGTCGTACTTGCGGATCGCCTCGGCGGGCAGCTTGTGATCGACGGCGCCGTCGTCGGCCAGCGCGGTGAGCGCCGCCAGCGTCACGAAGCGACGATCGACCTCGAAATGCTCGCGCAACCGGGCGCGGAAGTCGGAACGGCCGAAACCGTCGGTGCCGAGCACGTGATAGCGCCGACCCGCGGGCAGGAACGGACGAATCTGGCCGGCGTACGCCTTGATGTAGTCGGTGGACGCGACGAGCGGACCCGAGGTGTCCTCGAACATCCGCGTGACGTACGGTACCTTCGGCGGCTCGTCCGGATGCAGCATGTTCCAGCGCTCGCAATCGAGCCCGTCGCGCCGCAGCTCGGTGAAGCTGGTCACGCTCCAGACGTCGGCCGCGATTCCCCAGTCGCGCTCCAGCAGCTCGGCTGCCGCGAGCACCTCGCGCAGGATCGTCCCCGATCCCAGCAGCTGCACGCGCTGCGACGCATCCTTCCTGCCGGCGCGAAACCGGTAGCCGCCGCGAACGATGCCTTCCTCGTCGCCCGGAACGAGACCCGGCTGCGCGTAGTTCTCGTTCATGACGGTGATGTAGTAGTAGACGTCCTCCTGCTCCTGGATCATCCGGCGCAGGCCGTCGTGCACGATCACCGCGAACTCGTGCGCGAACGCCGGGTCGTAGGAGACGCAGTTCGGGATCACCGACGTGAGCACGTGGCTGTGCCCGTCCTGGTGCTGCAGCCCCTCGCCGTTCAGCGTCGTGCGGCCGGCGGTGCCGCCGAGCAGGAAGCCGCGCGCGTGCATGTCGCCGGCCGCCCACCACAGGTCGCCCGCGCGCTGGTAGCCGAACATCGAGTAGTAGATGTAGAAGGGAATCATGATGCGGTCGTTCGTCGAGTACGACGTCGCCGCCGCCATCCACGAGCAGAAGGCACCTGCCTCGTTGATGCCCTCCTGCAGGATCTGCCCCTTCGCATCCTCGCGGTAGTACATGACCTGGTCCTTGTCGACCGGCGTGTACTTCTGTCCCTCGGGCGCGTAGATCCCGATCTGGCGGAACATCCCCTCGATACCGAAGGTCCGCGCCTCGTCGGGCACGATCGGAACCAGGCGCGGCGCGAGCTCCTTGTTGCGCGTGAGCGCGGTGAGCACGCGCACGAAGGCCTGCGTCGTCGAGATCTCGCGGCCCTCCGTCGTGGGCTCGAGCACCGCCTTGAACATGTCCAGGCCGGGAACGGTGAACGATTCGCTCGACTTCTTGCGCCGCTGCGGCAGGAAGCCGCCGAGCGCGCGACGCCGCTCGAGCATGTACTGCATCTCGGGGGTGTCTTCCGACGGCCGGTAGAACGGCAGGTCGTGCAGCTGCTCGTCGGGAATCGGGATGTTGAAGCGGTCGCGAAACTGGCGGATCGATTCGTCGTCGAGCTTCTTCAGTTGATGGGTGGGGTTCTTCGCCTCGCCGGCGCGACCCATGCCGTAGCCCTTGACCGTCTTGGCGAGGATCACCGTCGGCTGCCCGGTGTGGTTCACCGCGGCATGGAAGGCGGCATACACCTTGTGGGGGTCGTGACCGCCGCGGTTGAGTCGCCAGATGTCCTCGTCGGTCATCCGCGAGACCATCTCGAGCAGCTTCGGATGCTTGCCGAAGAAATACTTGCGGACGAAGGCGCCGTCATTGGCCTTGTACGCCTGGTATTCGCCGTCGACCGTCTCCTCCATCACGCGCTGCAGGATGCCTTCCCTGTCGCGCGCGAGCAGCGGATCCCAGTACGAGCCCCAGATCAGCTTGATGACGTTCCAGCCCGATCCGCGGAAGTCGCGCTCCAGCTCCTGGATGATCTTGCCGTTGCCGCGCACCGGTCCGTCCAGCCGTTGCAGGTTGCAGTTGACGACGAAGATCAGGTTGTCGAGCTTCTCGCGCGTGGCCAGGCTGATCGCCCCGAGCGACTCGGGCTCGTCCATCTCGCCGTCGCCGCAGAACACCCAGACCTTGCGCTTCGACGTGTCGGCGATCCCGCGCGCGTGCAGGTACTTCAGGAACCTCGCCTGGTAGATCGCCATCAACGGCCCGAGCCCCATCGAGACGGTGGGGAACTGCCAGAACTCCGGCATCAGGTTCGGATGCGGATACGACGGCAGGCCTTCGCCGCCGACCTCCTGGCGGAAGTGCTCGAGTTGGCTCTCGGTGAGGCGACCCTCGAGAAACGCGCGCCCGTACAGGCCCGGCGCCGAATGTCCCTGGAAATAGACGAGGTCGCCGCCGTGTTGCTCGCTCGGGGCGTGCCAGAAGTGGTTCATCCCGGTGCCGATCATCGTCGCCAGCGACGCGAAGGACGCGAGGTGCCCGCCGAGCCCGCCGCCGTCGGGCGACTCGATGCGGTTGGCGCGCACGACCATCGCCATCGCGTTCCAGCGGATGAACGAACGGATGCGTTCCTCGAAGGCGGCATTGCCCGGCGACGGCACCTCCAGGTGCGGCGGAATCGTGTTGACGTAGGCCGTGTTCGCCGAGAACGGCAGGTACGCGCCCGAACGGCGCGCGATGTCGATCATCTGCTCGAGCAGGAAATGCGCGCGTTCGGGCCCCTCGCGGTCGATCACCGCCTCGAGCGCATCGAGCCACTCGTGCGTCTCGGCAGGGTCGGTATCGGAGGGAATTTCCGGCGCGGGTGGGGGGACTGGAACGGCGGACATGGCGTCTCCTGCGTCGAGGGTTTCGGTCGATTCTAGGAAGCGGTTGCACAAAAGACAAGGCTAAATTTCAGATTACGGGAATATTTTTCTGAATATGAAACGAGGAACGAGGCCGAATCGCTTCGGTCGAGCAGCTGTGCACGCGTACTCCGTACGAGGACTGTCTACACTTGCCGCTAGATGAACGTACGCACCGACCCGTCGACGCGCCGTGCCGAGATGCGAGCCATCCGGTGGCTGTCGCTGTCGCACGCGCTCGGCATCGGCCTGTTCGTCGTGCTGATGGGCCTTTTCTTCTGGTACCTGCAGCAACTCGAGGCCGACCAGCAGAAGCAGACGCTGTATCGCGACATCACCGGCGCGCAGACGGCGCTGCGCCGCGAATTCCGCGACGACCAGGACGAGCTCGTACTGGCGGCGCCCGACTGGTCGGCGCGAGTGCAGCGCGGGCAGTCGATCGGCAAGCCGGTGGGCGACTTCCTCGCGCAGCAACCGTCCGCGGTCTACGTTGCGATCGCCGATGCCGAGGGCCGCGTCGTCTACGTGGCCCGCGCGCGCGACGTCGCACCGCTGGCATCCCGGGCCGAAGGCGCGCGCATCGCCGATGCCGCGGGGCGCGCGGCCTTCGACCAGGCGGGCGCTACGCTTCGCCCGACCTACACCGCGCCCTTCACCGCGGCATCGAGCGACGTGCTGTTCGAGTTGCAGGTACCGATCGCCGGCACGAGCGGTTTCGGCGGGACGGTCATCGTCGGCTACTCGCTGAACCAGGTGATGAGCGGCTCGCTGCTGCAGACGATCCGCGACCGCTACCAGCTCGCCATCGTCGATCGCGACGGCAACACGCTGGTCAGCTCGTCGCTGTTCGAGATCGACTTTGCGCATCTCACCTGGGAGGTGGCACTCGACCCGCCCGGCCACGGTGTGCGCCTGCGCGCCTTCGCGTACGAGCAGCAACCCCATCTGGTCGACCGCACGCTGGTGGCCGCGGTCGTGGGACTGTCGCTCGCGATCCTGGCGAGCCTCGTCGCGCTGTGGGGACACGCGCGCCGCCGTCTCTTCGCCGAATACGAACGCGATCGGCTGTTCACGCTGTCGCCCGATCCGTTGTGCGTGTTCGAGACCGACGGCGCGCTGGTGCGCGGCAATCCCGCGTTTCGCCAGGTGCTCGGCGCCGGCGAGCGGCGACGGCGCATCGACCGCTGGGTTCATCCCGACGACCGTGACCAGGTCGCCATCGCGCTCGAGCAGATCCGTCGGCCCGGTGTCTCGTCGGCGAGCTTCGAGGCACGTTTTCGCGCGCAGGAACCGGGCATGATCGCCGACGCTGCGCTCGCCGATGCGCCAAAGCGTGCGGCGGCGGGCTGGCGCTGGCTGCACTGGTCGCTGCGACGCGATCCCGACGCGCAGCGCCCGTTGCTGTACGCGGTCGCGCGCGACGTCACCGAGCGACGCAACGCCGAGCTCGCCCTGGCCGCCGAGACCGCCTACCGGCGCGCGATGGAGAACTCGATGCTCACCGGAATGCGCGCCTTCGACATGGAGGGACGCATCGGCTACGTGAACCCTGCGTTCTGCAACATGGTCGGCTTCAGCGAGGAAGAGCTCGTCGGCAGCATCCCGCCGTACCCGTACTGGCCCACCGCCAACGATGCGAACCGCGAGAATCTCGAGCGCGTGCTCGCCGGTCGCACCGGATCCAGCGGCTTCGAGGTCAAGGTGCGTCGCAAGGACGGCTCGATCTTCGATGCCCGGATGTACGTTTCACCGCTCATCGACGCCGAAGGCCGGCAGACCGGATGGATGACGTCGATGACCGACGTCACCGAGCCCAAGCGCATCCGCGAGCAGCTCGCCGCGGCGCACGAGCGCTTCACCACCGTGCTCGACGAGCTCGACGCAGCCGTCTCGGTGGTGGCGCGCGCCGCCGAGGGTTCGCGCCACGGCGCCGAGTTGCTGTTCGCGAACCGGATGTACCGCAGCCTGTTCGGCGCAGACGGCCACAGCCACGAGACGCTGCTCGAAGCGTACGCGCAGGGCGGCGAGGCGAGCGCGCCCGCCGAGGTCTTCGACGCTACGCGCGGCCTCTGGTTCGACCTGCGCGTGCGGCAGATCCGCTGGGTCGACGGCAGCCCCGTCGATCTGCTCGTGGCCACCGACACCACGCGACGCCACGAGATCGAAGAACAGCAACGCGAACAGGACCGCAAGCTGCAGCGCACGTCGCGCCTGGTGACGATGGGCGAGATGGCGTCGTCGCTGGCGCACGAGCTGAACCAGCCGCTCACGGCGATCGCCAATTACTGCATGGGGATGTCGGCGCGCGTGCGTGCAACGGCCGCTGCCGGGCAGCCCGTCGCGCCCGAGGACCTGCTGGACCCGCTCGAGAAGACCAGCGCGCAGGCGGCGCGCGCGGGCGAGGTGATTCGTCGCATCCGCAATTTCGTCAAGCGCAGCGAGCCCGAGCGCCGACGCTGCGAGGTCGCCACGATCGTCGCCGACGCGGTCGGCCTGGCCGACATCGACGCCCGACGGCTGGGCATTCCGATCGTCACCGAGTTGCCCGAGCGGCTGCCGTCGCTGTACGTCGATCCGATCCTGATCGAGCAGGTGTTGCTGAACCTGCTGAAGAACGGCCTCGACGCGATGCGCGAGGCGCCCGACGGCGCGGCCCGTCGCGTCGTGCTCGCCGTGGAGCAACACGACGACCAACTGGAGTTCAGCGTCACCGACCGTGGCGCGGGCCTGCCCGCCGACACGCGCGAGCGGCTCTTCGAGCCCTTCTTCACCACCAAGAGTGAAGGCATGGGGATGGGCCTGAACATCTGCCGCTCGATCGTCGAGTCGCACAAGGGTCGCCTGTGGGCGCAGACGCCCGAAGGCGGCGGCTGCAGCTTCCGCTTCACGCTTCCGGTCGATGCGCGCGTCGTCGCCGCAGTGCCTGCCTGAGGCGATGCCCGCTTCATGACCTCCCTTTTCTTCCTGCCCCTGGAGCGAACTGCGTCGATGACCAT
The DNA here is from genome assembly GCA_023389055.1 of Pseudomonadota bacterium. Taxonomy (GTDB): domain Bacteria; phylum Pseudomonadota; class Gammaproteobacteria; order Burkholderiales; family Burkholderiaceae_E; genus Zeimonas. The sequence goes on from JAEWFA010000002.1 coordinate 10,574, forward strand.
GACTTCCGAAACGGGTACCGAATCGACAGACTCCGGCGAGCCGGGGGAGCACCGCGGCGGCCTCGTCTACGTCGTCGACGACGACGAGGCGGTGCGCGACTCGACGCGCTGGCTGCTGGAAGCGAACGGCTTCGAGGTCGTCACCTTCGCCGGCGCCGAGGAATTCCTCGCGCAGCTGCCCGATCCCGAGCCCATCGCATGCCTGCTGCTCGACGTGCGCATGCCCGGGATGTCGGGGCTGGAGCTGCACGAGGAGCTCGTGCGACGCGGCTCGACGCTGCCGCTGATCTTCGTGACCGGTCACGGCGACGTGCCGATGGCGGTCTCGCGGATGAAGAAGGGCGCCTACGACTTTCTCGAGAAGCCGTTCAGCGACGCGCAGTTGCGTCAGCTGGTGACCGAGTGCCTGAAGCGGGCCGAGTCGCTGGCGCGCAACCGGCGCGACGATCGCGAAGCGAGCGAGCGCATCGAGCGGCTCACCGCGCGTGAGCGTCAGGTGCTCGATCTCATCGTCTCGGGCCGGTTGAACAAGCAGATTGCCGACGACCTCGGCATCAGCATCAAGACCGTCGAGGCGCATCGCGCGAACATCATGGACAAGCTCGGCGCGCGCACGATGGCCGACCTGATGCGCATCGCGCTGCGGGCCGGCAACGACAAGCCAGTCCAGTAGCGCGCACGGTCGGGACAGCGCGGCACCCGGCGCCTAGCGGCGACAGCGCGCGTATCCCGGCGTGCGACTCGCGCGCGCGCGCAATTCCTGCAGCAACGCGCGCACCGACGGTTGCGCGAGCAGGCGGCTCGCTCCGGCGATGAAGTAGCGCTCGGTGCCGATCGGCACGAATCCGAGGTCGAGTTGCACCGCGGCCGCACGCAGTCCGAAGCCGACGTCGGCCAGCCCCGCGGCCACCGACGCCGCCACCGCCAGGTGCGTGAACTCCTCGCGCTCGTAGCCCGCGATCGCCGAAGGCTCCAGCCCGCGCTCGCGCAGCAGCCGGTCGAACCACGCGCGCGTTCCCGCACCGCGCTGGCGATTCACGAAGCGCAGCCCCCGCCGGGCAAGATCGGCGACGTCCTTGACCCGGCGCGGGTTGCCGCGCGCCACGATGAGCCCCTGCTCACGGCGCGCCACCGGCTCGACGAAGCAGCGCGCATCGTCGAACACTGCCGGGCGTTCGCGAGCGCCCGGCAGCGGCTCGGGCAGGTGAAAGCCGGCCAGTTCGGCATCGCCTCGCGACAACGCGCCCAGCGCCTGCTCGGACCCCACGAAGCGCACGTTCCAGCGCGCGTCGCCGCCGTCGGCGAGCACACCCTGCAGCAGCAGATCGTGGCTTGCGGCGACGCGCAGCACCGGCTCGCGCGGCCCGAGCAGCGGCGCCAGCGCCTCGCCGAACGCACGCGACGGCGCCTGCAGCCGGCGCGCCGCCTCGCGCTCGAAACGCCTGCCCGCCGCGGCGAGCGCAGCTCCGGCGTCGGTGAGACGGCTGCCGTGCCCCTTGACCCGTTCGACCAGTTGCACGCCGAGCAGCCGTTCGGCGCGCACGAGCTTGCCCCAGGCGCCGCGGTACGAGACGCCGAGCGCGCGTGCGGCGCTGCCCACGCGCGGCGCCTCGCCGAGTGCCTGCAGCAGGCGCGCGAGCTCGACGACGTCGAGCGATTCCTCGCCGAGGCGCAGCAGCGCCGAGGACGACGATTCGACGGGGATCGGCACGGTGCGGGCGGTGGCGATGGCGGCGGCGATGGCGGTGGCGATGATGAGCAGATGAGTCGAAAGATATGCAACCGCTTGCCGAATCAATCGTTCCCGCAGGCTACACCTAAACTCTGCCGATGTTCGATGTGTCGATCGAAGACCTGATCCGCAGCTTCGAGGGCGACGTCGTCGCGATCGTCGCGCTGTCGCTGCGGGTGAGCCTGAGCGCGGTCGCCATCGCCGCGCTGATCGGCCTTCCGCTGGGCGCCTTCGTCGCCGTCGTGCGCTTTCCCGCACGCCCGGTCGTCGTCACGGTCCTGAACGCGATGATGGGACTGCCGGCGGTACTGGTCGGCCTGATCGTCTACCTCGCACTTTCGCGCAGCGGTCCGCTGGGAACTTTCGGCCTGCTGTTCACGCCGGCGGCGATGATCATCGCGCAGGCCTTCCTCACCACGCCGCTGATCGCCGCGCTCACTCGCCAGACCATCGAAGACGCGTGGCGCCAGCACGGCGAGACGCTGCGCTCGCTGCGCCTGCCGCTCGCCTCGCGGGTACGGGTGCTGCTGTGGGACTGCCGCTTCTCGGTGCTCGCCGCCTTCCTCGCCGGCCTGGGCCGCGCCATGTCCGAGGTCGGCACCGTGATGATCGTCGGCGGCAACATCGACGGCTTTACGCGCGTGATGACGACGGCAATCGCACTGGAGACGAGCAAGGGCGACCTGCCGCTGGCGGTCGCACTCGGGCTGGTGCTGATGACGCTGGTGCTCGCGCTCAACGCGCTCGTGAGCGCGATGCGGGGCATGGCGATGCGACGTTATGGAAGCTGAAGTCGTCGACGCGCTGCGCCCCGTGCGCGCGACGCGCGCAGCACACGACCGGCTGCTCAGCCTGCGCGGAATCGTCTTTCGTCCGGCCGACCGCACGATTCTCGACCGCATCGACTTCGACTGGAACGACGCCGGCATCTGCGCGCTGATCGGCCCGAACGGCGCAGGCAAGACCGTGCTGCTGCGCACGATCCACGGCCTGATCGCACCGCACGCGGGCGAGTTGCGCTTCGAGGGCCGGTCGCGCCCCGATGGCGATCTCGCGTTCGCCGGGCAGGCACTCGTCTTCCAGCACTCGTCGATGTTCCGCGGCTCGGCGCTCGACAACCTGCTGGTCGTGCCCCGCATTGCGGCAAGCGCTCGTGCACGGCGCGAACGAGCGCTCGAGATGCTCGAACGGGTCGGCCTGCGCGAACTGGCACGGGCGCCGGCGCTGAAGCTCTCGGGCGGCGAGCGCCAGCGACTGGCGATTGCACGCGCGTGGCTGATGCGCCCTCGCCTGTTGCTGCTCGACGAACCCACCGCGAGCCTTGACCCCTCGGCCACCGAGCAGGTCGAGTCACTGATCCGCGACATCCACGCCGATGGTTGCCGCGTCCTGCTCACCTCGCACAGCCTCGGCCAGGTTTCGCGGCTGGCCGACGAGGTCGTCTTCCTGCATCGCGGAAGGCTGCTCGAGCGCACGCCCGTCGCCGATTTCTTCTCCGGCCCTCGCACCAGCGAGGCTCGTCAGTTCCTGCAGGGAGCCCTGCCATGGCATCTGTCTTCGCCCGTCTGAAATCCTTCCGCGCACCGTTCGCCGCGTTGGCCTTGGTCGCCGCGGTGGGCGTGCCGTCGCATGCCGCCGCGCAGGCGACGACGATCACCGTTGCATCGACGACGTCGACCGAGCAGTCGGGGCTGTTCAAGCACCTGCTGCCGGCCTTCGAGAACGACACCGGCGTCCAGGTGAAGGTCGTCGCCGTCGGCACCGGCCAGGCGCTTGACATCGGCAGGCGCGGCGATGCCGACGTGGTCTTCGTTCACGATCCCGCCGCCGAGGAGAAGTTCATGGCCGACGGTGCCGGCGTCGATCACAAACGCGTCATGTACAACGACTTCGTCGTCGTCGGCCCGAAGAGCGACCCGGCGAAGATCCGCGGCGACAAGAGCGTCATCGACGCGATGAAGAGAATCGCCGAGGCCAAGGCGCCGTTCGCCTCGCGCGGCGACCGCAGCGGCACCCACGCGGCCGAGTTGCGCTACTGGAAGGACGCCGGCATCGACGTCGGCGCCGCGAAAGGCCAGTGGTACAAGGAGACCGGCTCCGGCATGGGTCCGACCCTGAACACCGCCGCCGGCATGAACGCCTACTCGCTCACCGATCGCGGCACCTGGCTGTCCTTCAAGAACCGCGGCGACCTCGAGATCCTCGTGCAGGGCGACAAGCGCCTTTTCAACCAGTACGGCGTGATGCTGGTGAACCCCGCCAAGCACCCGCAGGTGAGGAAGGAAGCGGGGATGAAGTTCGTCGACTGGCTGGTGAGCGACAAGGGCCAGCAGGCCATCGCCGATTACAAGGTCAACGGCGAGCAGCTGTTCTTCCCGAACGCGAACGACTGAAGCCGGGGCGCCGACGGCCGGCCGCTGCAATCGTGGGCTGCTACGCGCACCGTGCTAGAATCTCGCGCTTCGCGCCCGTAGCTCAGTTGGATAGAGTACCTGGCTACGAACCAGGGGGTCGTGGGTTCGAATCCTGCCGGGCGCGCCAATCGGGACAAGGGCTTACCTCCGGGTAGGCCCTTGTTGTTTCAGGTGAACCCGAACCTCCTGTCCGGTTCCGCTGCGTCCGTTTCCGCTGTTCCGGCTCGTACGCCGTCGACGAGCGTCGCAGCGGCCTGTCTTGCGGTACCGCTCGCGCACTACCTCGGCGCAAAGGTCGGCGTGCTCTTCACCGCCATGCCCGAGGGTTCGGCGATGCTGTGGCCGCCGAACAGCGTTCTGCTGGCGGCGCTGCTCCTGCTCGACGGACGGGGCCTCTTGCCGCTGGCGCTGCTGGTGCTGCTCGCCGAAGCGGTGGCCGACGTGCCGGCGTTCTCGCTCACGGAAGCGCTGCTGTTCGGCTCGATCAACGTGACCGAATCGCTCGTCGCCTTCGCGCTGCTGCGACGTTCCGGCTTCGATCGGCGGTTCGGCACGCTCGGCGACCTGCGCAAGTTCATGCTGGCCGGTCCGGTCGTGGCCTCGCTTCTCGCGGCGCTCCTGGGCGGCGCCGTCTACAGCCACTTCCGCGGAAACGACACGCCCTACCTGGAATTCGTTCGCGTCTGGTGGTTCGGCGACGGGCTGGGGCTGCTCGTGTTCACGCCGTTGCTGCTGGGCATCGCAGAGGCGCGCGGGCACGTGGCGCAACGGCTGCGCAGCGTTCGCCCGGCCGACTGGACGGTGCTCGCGCTGGCCATCGTCGCGTTGGCGCTGTTCATCGGCACACGCGATGCGGCGTTGCTCGGAATGCCCGTCACCCCCGCGCTGTTGCTGCCGTTCGCGATCGCGGTAGCCGCCCGCTTCGGGCTCGCCGTCGCCGCCGGCACCGCCGCCGCAATGGCGCTCGCGGTCGCCGTCAAGACTTCGATCGGACACGCGCCTTTTCACGCCGACGAGGCGCACGAGGCGGTGCTGCGCGCACAGGAGTTCATGTTCGTCCTCGGCGTCGTGACGGTCGGACTGGCCGCCCTGCTCTCCGAGGTCCGTTCACGACAGCGCGAGGCCGAACTCGCGACGGCGAGACTCGAGGAAGCGAACGAACGGCTCGAGGCGCGAGTCCTCGAGAAGACCGGGCAGCTCGAAACGCTCAATCGCGAGTTGCGAACGCTCGCGTCCTTCGACGCGCTGACCGGCATCGCCAACCGGCGCGCGTTCCTCGAGCAGGCGAACAAGGAGTTCGACAACAGCGTGCGCTACGGCTCGCCGCTGTCGACGCTGATGCTCGACCTCGATCACTTCAAGCGCATCAACGACCATCACGGCCACCAGGCAGGCGACCGCGTGCTGCAGCACACCGCGGCGGCAATCGTGGAAATGCTTCGCTCGGGCGACCTCGTCGCGCGTTACGGCGGCGAGGAGTTCGTCGTTCTCGCGCCCCATACCGGCCTGCAGGATGCGGCGGCACTGGCCACGCGCATCCGCGAGCGGATCTCGCGCTGCGCCATTCCGTACGATCACTGCACGTTGCAGGTCACGATCAGCATCGGCGTTGCCTCCCGGATCGATGCGGACGCGGACCTGCACGCGCTGCTGCGGCGCGCCGACGCGGCGCTCTACGTTGCGAAAGAGTCGGGGCGCAATCGGGTGAGGATGGCCGACGAGGCCGAACCGGGCGCCGCGGGCTGAATCCGATCCGGTTCGGCGTTCAATCCTGCCGGGGAGTCGGCAGTCCGATGCCTTCGGCGAGCATTTCCTCGATGATCACGAGCAATTCGTCGCCGGCCGCTTCGTCGCCGGCCTGCGCCTGTGCCACCAGCGCATCGATTCTTGATTGTTCTTCGCCCATGGGGAGTCCGCCGGGTCGCTGATGCGTGTGATGCTGCCACCGGCCGGACTGCGAGGTCGTGACATTTCGCACGGTGTATGACTCCTGCAACAAACGGAGTTGCACCGACAGCATCGGCCGGAAACGGTGGCGCGTCTACGCTGACTTACCCGCACTACCCGGTCTTGCCCGGCTCGAGCGCCGCCGAGTCGACGACCGCGGCGGTCGAAACCGCTGCCTCCTCGCCAATGAGCCCGCGCGGACGGAACACGAGCGTCACCATCAACACGAGCCCGATCAGAATCACCTGCGCGGCTCCCCCCTTGACCTGGAGACCGGCGGGCAGCACCTGTTGCGCCACCGTGCCGCTCAACGTCCACACACCCCACATGACGAGCGCGCCGAGAACGGCGCCCTTGTTGTTGCCGCTGCCGCCGACGATCAGCATCGTCCACACCTGGAAGGTGAGGATCGGCTGGAAGTCCTGCGGGCTGACGAAGCCGATGAAGCTCGCGTACAGCGCACCGCCCAGTCCCATGATCGCCGAGCCGATCACGAAGGCTTGCAGGCGGAAGCCGAATGCGTTCTTGCCCAGCGACGACGCCGCGGTCTCGTCCTCGCGGATCGCCTTGAGCACCCTGCCCCACGGCGAGCGCACCATCGCCTCGAGCCCGGCGTAGACGAGCCCCACCACGACGAGCACGAGCGCGAGCATCAGCAGGTTTCGCCCGACGACGGTGTCGAGCAGGCCCGGCAGCGGCCGCGGAATGCTGGCCGCACCCTGGCTGCCGCCGGTGAGCCCCTGCGCGTTCAGCGCGACCAGTTGCAGCGTCGTGGCGATGCCGATGGTGACGATCGCCAGGTAGTCCTCGCGCAGCCGCAGCGTGGGTATGCCGACGATGAACGCGACGATGCCCGAGGCGACGAGCGCGCCGACGAGCCCCACGAGGTACGGCAGGTCGAAGCCGCCCAGGTGCATCAGGTACTCGGGCCCGCAGAGGATCGCGAAGGTGTAGGCACCGACGAGGAAGAAGCCGACGACGCCGATGTTGAACAGCCCCGTGTAGCCCCACTGCAGGTTCAGCCCCAGGCAGACGACTGCGAAGATCGACGCCTGGGCGAGGAAGAAGACCAGGTAGGAGAACAGTCCGCTCATCGTCGAAGCCGTCGAATCAAGCTCGGTCTCCGAGAATGCCTTTCGGATAGACCAGCAGGATCGCGAACATCAGCAGGAACGCCACCGCGGGCTTGTATGCCGCGCCGATCAGCGGCACCGACATCGACTGCGCCAATCCGATGATCAGCCCGCCGAGCACGGCGCCGTAGATGCTGCCGATGCCGCCGAGGATCGCCGCAGCGAACATCGGCAGGATCAGGTTGAAGCCCATCTCGGAGGAGATCTGCACCGTCAGCCCGAACAGGATGCCGGCCACCGCCGCGAGACCGGCGCCGATGAACCACGTCCAGCGGATCACCGCCTGGACGTCGATGCCGGCCACGCGCGCGAGCGCCGGGTCGTCGGAAACGGCCCGCATCGAACGGCCGAGCGAGGTACGCGTGAGGAACAGGTGCAGCGCGAGCATCAACACCGCGGTGATCGCTACGACGAAGATCTCGTCCCCGCTCATGCGCACGCCGGGCACGATCTCGGCGGAGACGGCGATGTTGCGCGAGTAGTACTCGGGACGCGATCCCCAGACGAAGACGACGAGGTTGCGCAGCATCAGCGATGCGCCGAAAGACGCGATGACGAGCGTCACCGTGACGTCGCTGCGGCGCAATGGACGAAACAGCAGCCGGTCGAGTACCAGCGCGAGCACCGCCGTGAGCACGATCGCGATCGCCACCGCCACCAGGAATCCCCAGCCGAAGGTGAGCGGACCGATCGTCCCGGCACTCGCGAAGAACGCCGCGAAGACCAGCGCGAAATAGGCGCCGAAAGTCAGGAACTCGCCGTGCGCGAAATTGGCGAAGCGCAGGATGTTGTACGTGAGCGTGAGCCCGATCGCCCCGAGCGCGAGCGTGGCGCCCACGACGATGCCGTCGACCAGGTACTGGATCATGCGAGCGCCCGCCGCGTGCCCAGGTACAACGCGCCGACCTCGGGATTCTCGAGCAGCGCGCGGGCCTGTGCGTTGATACGGTCGCGCCCCTCGGCAAGCACATAGCCGCGGTCGGAGATCGCCAGCGCCGCACGCGCGTTCTGCTCGACGACGAGGATCGTCAATCCGAGTTCGCGTACCTCGCGCACCTTCGAGAAGACGATGCCGACGAACAGCGGCGACAGGCCGGCCGACGGCTCGTCGAGCAACAGCACGCGCGGACGCGACATCAGCGCTCGCGCCACTGCGACCATCTGCCGCTCGCCGCCCGACAGCGTGCCCGCCGCCTGCCGGCGTCGTTCACCGAGCCTGGGGAACAGCCGGTACATGCGCTCGAGATCCTCCTCGACGCCGTCGCGCACGCCGCGCGCCGCGGCGCCGATCTCGAGATTCTCCTGCACCGACAAGCGGGCGAAGACGTTGCCCGTCTGCGGAACGAAGGCGAGCCCGCGCGAGACCATGCGATGCGCGGCAACGCCGACCAGTTCGTCGCCGAACATGCGGATCGATCCAGAGCGCACCGGAACGAGACCTGCGATCGCCTTCATCAGCGTGGACTTGCCCGCGCCGTTGGGGCCGAGCACGGTGACGATCTCGCGATCGCGCACCTCGAGCGAGGCTCCGCGCAGGATGTCGACCTCGGGCACGTAGCCGGCGACGACATCGCGCACGACCAGCGCCTGTGCTCCCGGGCCGTGCGCCGCCTCGCTCACGCCGGCACGCCTCCGAGGTACGCCTCGAGCACCCGGGCGTCGCTGCGCACCGCCTGCGGGGAGCCTTCGAGCAGCAGCTTGCCCTGCGCCATCACGAGAATCGGATCGCACAGGCTCATCACCAGGTCCATGTTATGCTCGATGACGAGGAACGTGATGCCGCGCTCGTGCAACTCGCGCAGCTTGTCGACGATCGTCATCAACAGCGTCGGATTCACGCCCGCGCCCGGCTCGTCGAGCAGCACGAGCTTCGGCTCGGACATCAGCACGCGCGCAAGCTCGAGCAGCTTCTGCTGCCCCCCCGACAGGTTGCGCGCGAACTCGCCGGCCAGCCGCGACAGGCCGACGAAGTCGAGCACCTCGCGCGCGCGCTCGCGAACCGCGCGCTCCTCGGCGGCGACGCGCCCGCGCGCGAACCAGTTGTTCCAGAAGCGTTCGCCCGCCTGGCGCTGCGGCACGAGCATGCAGTTCTCGAGCACGGTCATGCCGGCGAAGGGCCGCGGAATCTGGAAGGTGCGCACGAGCCCCGCATCGAAGATGCGATGCGGCGCGAGCCCTCCGATGCCCTGGCCGAGGAACGAGATCGTTCCCGAGTCGGGACGGTGAACGCCGGCGATCGTGTTGAACAGCGTCGTCTTGCCGGCACCGTTCGGGCCGATCAGCCCGGTGATCGTGTTCGCGCGCAGCGTGAACGAGACGTCATCGACTGCGCGCAGCCCGCCGAACTCCTTGACGAGGCGCCCGACTTCGAGCATCGGCCGACTACTTCGACGCGGAGCGCAACTGCCGGATCTGCTCGACGGTGACCATGCCGGTGGACGTCACCTTGCCGTCCTTGACGTCCCACACGACCATCGGCGCATCGATGTCGCCGTTCTTGTCGAACTGCAGCGGCCCCGAGGCGCCGACGTACTGGATCGCCTTTCCTTCGGCCGCCATCTGCAATCCCTTCTTCACCGAATCGACGCCGGCGTAGATCTTCTCGCCTTTCGGATCGGTGACCTTGCGCAGGTTGTCGCGGATCGCGTTGGCGTCGTTCTTCTTCGCGTGCGCCATCGCCAATCCGATCAGCACCGTCGCATCGTAGGCATTGGTGATGTAGGGCTGCGCGGGCAATGCGCCGTACTTGGCCTGGTATTCCTTCTTGAAGAGCTCCAGCGACGGCGTCTCGACCGACCCCGCTGCGGTGCCGTGCACCTCCTTGAGGTACTGCGCGCCGACGTCGTTGACGAAGTCCTGCGACTGCAGCCCGTCGGGCAGCAGGAACTTCTGCGGACCGCCGGCGGCGATCCATTCGCGCGCGAGCGTCGTGCCGTCGCCGGGATATCCGATCAGGAACAGCGCGTCGGGCTTCGGAGCGAGCGCCTTGTTCACCTCCGAGCGGTACGAAGGCTGGCTCGGGTTGTAGACGACGTTCTGCGTGATCGAACCGCCCGCCCTCTCGAAGGCCGAGATGAACTCCCGGCTCAACCCCTGTCCGTAGGGATTGTTCAGGTAGAGCACGGCGACCTTCTTGATTCCCGCGTCGGTGGCCAGCTTGGCCATCGCGACGCCTTGCAGCGCATCCGACGGGCAGGTGCGGAACCAATAGCCGTTCGTCTTGCCCTGCTCGGCCAGTTCGGTGAACGACGGAGACGTGGACGACGGCGAGATCTGCACGATGTTGCTGCCCGCCGTCACCGACGTGAGGACCGCCGCGCTCACGCCGCTGGCGAGCGCGCCGACGATGGCCGGCACGTGCTGCACGTCGACCAGCTTGCGCGCGGCGTCGACGCCGACCGACGGACTCGTCTGGTCGTCGAGCAGCGACAGATCGAGCTTGCAGCCGTTGACGCCGCCTGCGGCATTCAGGTCCGCCACGCCCAGTTGCGCGCCCTTGGCGATCTCCTGGCCCAGCGCACCGAGCGAACCGGTGAGCGACATCACGCTGCCGATCGTCGTTGTGCATTTCTGCTGCGCTTGCGCGGAACCGACCCCGAATGCGGCCAGTACGGCAGCGGCGAAAGCAATCTTCCTGAACACGGCGACTCCTCCGTTGGGTTGCAAACCTGCCGATAATCTGTCCCGAAGGCGCAACTTTGACATGAAACCCGCAGACGAGGAATTCACGGCTCGGGCGGCGCTGCCGCGCGATCGGGCGCCTCGAGCCCGAGCGGCTCGCGCGAAGCCGCGACGACTTCCCAGGCGGCTATGAACAGCGCAGCGATCACCGGACCGATCACGAAGCCGTTCACGCCGAAGGCCGCGATTCCGCCGAGCGTGGAGACGAGCGCCGCGTAGTCGGGCATCTTCGTGTCCTTGCCCACCAACACCGGACGAACGACGTTGTCGACCAGCCCGATCACCAGCACGCCGAAGGCGATCAGCCCGATGCCCTGCCAGAGGTCGCCGATCGCGATCAGATAGAGCGACACCGGCAGCCAGACGATCGCCGCGCCCACTGCGGGCAACAGCGAAAGCACGGCCATCGCGACCCCCCAGAGCACCGCGCCGCGCACGCCGAGCACCCAGAACGCAAGCCCGCCGAGCGCACCCTGCACCACGGCGACGACGATGTTGCCCTTGACCGTGGCGCGCACGACGGTGGTGAATTTCTCGCCGAACTGGCGTTTCAGGTCGGGCTGCAGGGGCAGCGCGAGCTGGATCCGACGCACCAGCCGCTCTCCATCGCGCAGCAGGAAATACAACAGGTACAGCATCACGAAGAGTGCGACGACGAACTGGAAGGTTCCCTGGCCGATGTTCACGCCCTGCTCCAGCAGGAAGCGCACCGCGCGGGACAGTCCGTCCGCGGCGCGCGCCTGCACCTCGGCGAGGCTGCCGAAGCCGAACCGCTCGAGGAGCGACGTGATCGACGGCGGCAACGCTTCGAGGATCTTCGGGAACCAGGTTCCCGGCTGGACCTCGCCGGACTGCACGCGCGCGTACAGGCTCGCCGCTTCCTGCGTGATCATCGCGCCGATCCAGGCGAGCGGCAGGATCACCGCGACGAGCACGAGCAGCAGCGTCGCCAGCGAAGCCAGGTTGCGCCGCCCGTTCCATGCGCGCACCAGGCGCCGCTGCACCGGCACGAACAGCACCGCGATGATCGTCGCCCAGAACACGGCGCCGTAGAACGGCTTGAGGATCCAGAAGAACGCGATCGTGACCGCGGCCACGAGCAACCAGAACGCGCGATCCTGGATCTCGGACAGCGAATCGGCGTCGGAATCGAGGCGCGGCGTGCTCATCGGTGCGCGCACCCCGAGCAAGCGACGGACCACGGCGGCGCGCTCATCCGCCCATCATCTGATCGGGCAGCCACGTCGCGAGCTCCGGCAAGACGGCGAGCAGCACCATCGTCGCCAGCATGATCGCGACGAACGGCAGCGCGCCCCACAGTACGGTCGGCAACGTCACCTGCGGCGCGACGCCCTTGAGCACGTACAGGTTCAGCCCTACCGGCGGCGTGATCAGACCGACCTCCATGTTGATCGTGAGCATGACGGCGAACCAGACCAGGTCGAACCCGTTGGCCTCGAGCACCGGCTGCAGGATCGGCATCACCATCAGGATGATCGCCACCGGGGGCAGGAAGCAGCCGGCCAGCAGCAGGAACAGGTTGATCGCCAGCATCAGCACCCAGCGGTTCAGCCCGAGGTCGACCAGCGCCTGCGCCGCGGTCTGCGTGACGTACAGCAGCGACATCATGTACGAGAAGATCGCCGCCGCGCCGATGATCATCAGGATCATCGTGGACTCGCGCACTGTCTCGCCGAAGATGCGCCACAGATCGTCGCGCCGGTACGCGCGGTAGATCGTGAACACGAGGATCAGTGCGAGCACCGCCGAGATCGCCGCGACCTCCGACGGCGTCGCGAGCCCGCCGTACATCGCCCAGGCGATCGCGATGATGATCGCGATGAAAGGCGAAACACGCGCCAGGCCGCTGACCTTCTCGGCGAAGGTGTAGCGCGCCTCGTCGACCTGCAGGCCGCGGCGCGAAAGCAGCGTCGACAGCCACGCGTACGCCGAGAACAGCAACACGAGCAGCGCGCCGGGAACGATGCCGGCGAGGAACAGCCGGCCGATCGACGTCTCGGTGGCGATCCCGTACAGGATCATCGTGATCGACGGCGGAATCAGAATCCCCAGCGTGCCGCCGGCGCAGATCGAGCCGGTGGCGAGCGCCGGCGATACGCCCCGGCGCAGCATCTCCGGAACGCCGGCCTTGCCGATCGCCGCAGCGGTGGCCGGGCTCGACCCGCAGATCGCCGAGAACACGCCGCAGGCGAGGATATTGGCGATGACCAGGCCGCCGGGCAGCCGCGCGAGCCAGCGATGCAGCGATTCGTAGATGTCGCGCCCGGCCGCCGAGGATCCGATCGCCGCGCCGAGCAACACGAACAGCGGGATCGTCAGCAGCGCGAAAGACGACAGCTCGTCCATCATCACGATCGGGATGTTCGCCAGGCTCGCCGCTCCCTCGAAGACCACCAGGAAGCCGACCGACACGAGCGCGAGCCCCCAGGCGATCGGCAGGCCCGAGAACAGCACCAGCAGCGTGACGACGAGGATCAGCAGGCCGACCAGCAGCTCACTCATCGCCGACGCTCTCTACGGGCCGGAAGATTTCGACGACGTATTGCAGCGCCGTCAGCCCGAGGCCCAGCGGCAGCATCGCGAACAACGGCCACTTCTTCGGCGCCCATGTGCTGCCGGTGGTTTCGCCCTTCAGGTACGACTCCCACGCGAGATCGGCGCCGAGCCATGCGAGGTACAGGCAGACGAGCAGACCGATCACCGCGACGACCAGCGCCACGCGAAAGCGCAGCTTCTGCGGCAGGTAGTGCGCGAGCAGATCGACGCCGACGTGCCCCTGCGTCTTCAGCGTGTATGGCGAGGCGAGGAACAGCGAGGCGACCATCAGGTAGACGGACAGCTCGATCTCCCACCAGGTCGAATGTCCGGTGGCGCGCCAGAAGACGCTCCACGTGATGACGATCGCCGCGATCACGAGCAGCACCGCGGCGACGACCGCCAGCGCCACCGCGAGTCGGTCGACCGCCCGGAAAAAGGCGCCTGCGCGCCGCGGCGCAGCGCGGGCGCGCAGGCGCGCCGTCACTTCGCCTGCAGCAGCGCGTCGAGCAGGCCCTTGGCTTCGGGCGAGGCGGCGGAGAACTCCTTCCACGAAGTGTCGCGCGCGAGCGCGAGCCACTGGTCGAATTCGTCCTTCGTCATCCGGTGCACCTTGCCGCCGGCCTTCGTGTAAGCCTCGGCCATCTTGTCGCCGGCCTCACGCTGCAGTCCGAGGAAGAACTCGTCGGACTTCGTCGCCGCCTCCTCGAAGATCTGCTGCTGCTGCGGCGTGAGCTTGTCCCAGTGCTGCTTGGACATCACCAACGGCTGCATCAGCATCCAGATCGTGTAGTCGCCCGGCACCGTCGCGAACTTCGTCTGCTCGTACAGGCGCATGCTGACGAAGGTCTCGGCCGAGGTCAGCGTCGCGTTGAGCACGCCGGACTGCAGCGCCGGATAGATCTCGGTGGACGGCATGTTCACGACAGATGCGCCGGCCGTCTTGAGCATCGACTCGAAGGTCGGATCGGCCGCGCGCATCTTCATCCCGTCGACCGACTTCGGTCCGGTGATCGGCGCGTCCTTCGACGCGAAGCCGCCGGGCGTCCACCACCAGGTGACGATGTGCACGCCGTTGCGATGCGCCAGCGCCTGCAGCTTCTCGGCGTACGGCGACTTGCGCAGCTTCATCGCGAAATCGAGGTTCGGGATCGTTCCGGGCAGGATCACCGCCGAGAACTCGTGCGCCTTGCCGGTGGCGTACGACATCGGGAACACCGCCATCTCGAGCGTTCCGTTTTGCAGCGCATCGAATTGCGCGACCGGCTTGATGCCCAGCGAGCTGCCCGGATAGATACGGAACTTGATGTTCTTGTCGCGCTTCGTCACCTCCTCGACGAACACGCGCGTGGCGAGGTCGCGGCCGTCGGCGTTCGCCTTGAACTGGTGCGAGATCTTCAGCTCCTGTGCGCTGGCCGGCACAGCGGCAACGCCCGTCCCGAGGGCGGCGGCCACGGCGATCGCCGCGGCGAAATGGCTGCTTGCTTTCATCTCGTCTCCCGATTGTTCCGGCCTTCGCTGCGGGACGCAGTCCCCGCGAGGACGCACGGCGGCGTCGGCCCGGACACAGTTGTAGTGGCCGGGGCACTATCACGGTGGCGGCGCGTGCTTGTCAAGGCAGGAGCCCGACGCGCGGGCGCGCAGACGGGAATCGAGCGCATCGACGCGCAGACGATGGGCATTCCCGGCCTTGTCGCCGCAGCGTAGATGGATATACTCGATAACCTTAAGGTCGGGGGCGCCAAGGCACGCCGGCGCTCGACCAGCCGCCGAAGAGCGGAAAAGGAGACATGAGCCAGCCGTCGTCCCCGCGCAGCGTCCGGTCGCCCGCCGCCCCGCGTTACCGCCCGCTGGTCTTCGGCGTCACGCGCGTCGTCGTCGACGATCGCAACGACGGGTCGCTCGTCGTGCGCGCCGACCAGCCGCTCGGCGACTATCCGGCGCGGTTCGGCGACCGCCTGCTCGACGCGGCGCGCGCGTTTCCGCAGCGCGTATTCATCGCGCGTCGCCGAGCGCTTGCCGACGGCAGCAGCGGCGACTGGGAAACCGTCACCTACGGCGAGGCGCTGGCGCGCGCCCGATCGATCGCGCAGTCGCTGATCGACCGCGGCCTGGACGCCGAACGACCGCTGGCGATCCTCAGCGAGAACGGGATCGAGCACGCGCTGCTCGGGCTGGGCTGCCTGCTGGCCGGCATTCCGTGGTGTCCGGTTTCGCCTGCGTATTCGCTGTTGAGCCGCGACTTCGGCAAGTTGCGCCACGTGATGTCGACGCTCACGCCCGGGCTCGTGTTCGCCGCCGACGCGGCACGCTATCGCGCGGCGATCGACGCAGCGGTACCGCCCGACGTCGAGCTCGTCACCGGCGAGCGCGACGTCGGCGAATTCCCCGGGCGCAGGACGACGAGCTTCGAGGCGCTCGTCGACGCAACGCCCGGCCACGCCGTCGACGCCGCCTTCGAGGCCACCGGCCCCGACACGATCGCCAAGTTCCTCTTCACGTCGGGGTCCACGCGCGAGCCGAAGGCGGTGATCAACACGCACCGGATATGGTGCGCGAACCAGCAGCAGATGCTGCAGTCGATGCCGGTGCTCGGCGAGACGCCGCCGGTGCTCGTCGACTGGCTGCCGTGGAACCACACCTTCGGCGGCAACCACAACGTCGGACTCGTGCTGTACAACGGCGGGACGCTGTACATCGACGACGGTCGCCCGACGCCGGCAGGGATCGGCGCGACGCTGCGCAACCTGCGCGAGATCGCTCCCACCGTCTACTTCAACGTGCCGCTCGGCTTCGAGGAGGCGACTCTGCACTGCGGCGCACGCTGCTGTCGCGCGTGCGGATGTTCTTCTATGCCGGCGCTGCGCTCGGACAACCGGTGTGGGACGCGCTGCACGAGGCGCAGGAACGCGAAATCGGCGAGCGCATCGTGATGGGCACCGGACTGGGCATGACCGAATCGAGTCCCTTCGCGTTGTTCGTCACGAACCCGCAGGTTCGCGCCGGCGACCTCGGCGTTCCCGCACCGGGCGTCGAGTTGAAGCTCGCGCGGTGCGGCGACAAGATCGAGGCGCGCTATCGCGGGCCGAATGTGACGCCCGGCTACTGGCGCGCGCCGCAGGAAACGCGCGACGCCTTCGACGACGAAGGCTTCTTGCGCACCGGCGACGCCGTGCAGTGGATCGACGAGAGCAACCGTCACAAGGGGCTGCGCTTCGACGGACGCGTTGCCGAGGATTTCAAGCTCTCCAGCGGAAGCTTCGTCAGCGTCGGACCGCTGCGCGCGCGCATCGTCGCGCTCGGCGCACCCTACGTGCAGGACGCCGTCATCACCGGGCTGAACCGCAACGACGTGGGCGCGCTGATCTTCCCTACCCCGCGGGTGCGCGAGCTCGCCGGCCTGCCTGCCGACGCGCCGCTCGAACACGCATTCGCACCGATCGCCGAAACGTACCTCGGCGCCGGTACGTCGAGCGAGCCACTATGATGGCGCCTTCGTTTTTCGTCGCGCCCCTGCCCGAATGAGCAAATTCACCACCATGACCGTCGAAGTGCGCTTCGGCGACTGCGACCCGGCCGGAATCGTCTTCTACCCGCGATACCACCGCTGGATGGACGCCGCCTCGCTGCACTTCTTCATGAGTTTCGGCGTGCCCCCGTGGCACGTGCTCGAACGCATCAATGGCGTGATCGGCACGCCGATGCTCGAACACACCACGCGCTTCATGAAGACCGCGACCTACGGCGAGACGATCCAGATCCGCACCGAGGTCGAGGAGTGGCGCAACAAGGTCTTCATCCAGAAACACACGATCACGCGCGGCGACGACGTGTTGTGCGAGAGCCGCGAGACGCGCGCATTCTGCGTGCGCGACCCGAACGACCGCTCGCGCGTACGCGCGATCCCGATACCCGAGGACATCCTCGAACGCTGCCGATGAGCGCAGGGGCGCCGCGTCGTCGCGGCGGGGCATCGGGCGCGCGACTCGCGCCCGGCGCGCACGACGGTCCCGCCGTCGCGCACTCGCCCACGCTACCCCCCGGGCAACGCGCGCTCGGCGCGCTCGTCGGATACAACTGCCGACGCGCGTATCTCGCCGTCGTCGAGCGCTCGATGCGATACATGAGCGAGAACGGCCTGCGGCCCGCATCGTTCTCGGTGCTCTCGCTGGTTCATCACGAACCGGGACTGAACAGCCGCCAGGTCTCCAGGGCGCTCGGCGTGCACCCGCCCAACCTCGTCTCGATCATCGCCACGCTCGAAGCGCGCGGCTTGATCGAGCGCCGGCCCGACCCGGCGGACGCGCGCTCGCTCGGACTGCACCCCACCTCCGAGGGCAGCCGCCTCGCCGCACGCCTCGAGCGCCAGTTGACGCGCGCCGAGATCGAGGCGACGGCGATGCTCAGCGACACCGAGCGCGAGACGCTGCTCGCATTGCTCGGGCGCATCTGGTCGTCGCCGCAGACGTCCTGAAGCCGATGCGCGCACGCCCCGACGCCCGGCGATCGTCGAGCCTTTTCCACGGCTGGATCGTCGTCTGGGCGGCATTCGCGGTGATGACCGTGATCTTCGGCGTCGCCTACTCGTTCGCCGCCTTCTTCGAGCCTCTCGCCCGCGAGTTCGACGCGAAGCGCGCCGACGTCTCGTGGATGTTCGGACTGGCGTCGCTGCTGTACTTCTCGCTCGGCGTCGTCGGCGGCGCGCTCGCCGACCGCCACGGCCCGCGGATGACCGGCATCGTCGGCATCACGCTAGTGTCGGCCGGGCTGCTGCTGTCGAGCTTGGCCACCGATCTGTACAGCATCTATCTCGCGTACGGACTGGGCATCGGCCTGGGCGTGGCGATGGCCTACACGCCGTCGATGGGCGCCGTGCAGCCGTGGTTCGTGCGCCGCCGCGGACTCGCCTCCGGCATCGCGAGTTCCGGCATCGGAGCCGGAACGCTCGTCGTTCCGCTGCTCGCCGCCTGGCTCATCGAAACCTTCGACTGGCGCGACGCGATGCGCGGCCTCGCGCTGTTCTCGCTGGTCGTCGGACTGGCGGCCGCCTGGTTGCTCGACCGCAACCCGGCCGCGCGCGGACTCGCGCCGGACGGCGACGCGCTCGACGTTCCGACCACCAACCCGAGTGCCGCAACGGGGCGCAAGCCCGCGAGGGCGGCCTTGCCGACGCGAGCGCGGGCGGCCCCGCAGTTGCCGGGACTGCTGCTGCGCGAGACGGTTCGCACGCGCCGCTTCCGCTGGCTGTACGCCGCGGCGCTCTTCGCCGGCGCGCCGATGTTCGTCCCCTTCGCCCACCTGTCGGCCGCCGCGCGCGATATCGGCATCGGCGAAGCGCAGGCGATCGCGCTGGTCGGGCTGATCGGCATCGGCAGCCTCGTCGGCCGCTTCGCGATCGGCGCGCTCGCCGACAGGCTCGGCCGGCTTAAGACGCACGTCGTCGCGCAATTCGCGCTCGGCGCCTCGTTCGCGCTGTGGTGGCTGGGCGGACCGTACGCGAACTGGGCGCTGTTCGCGCTCGTCTTCGGCCTGTCCTACGGCGGCATCGTCTCGCTGCTGCCGCCGATCTGCTCGGACCTGTTCGGACTGCGCGCGGTGTCGAGCACGATCGGGTTGCTGTACTCCGGTGCGGGCTTCGGCGCGCTGCTCGGGCCCGTCCTGGCGGGCGCGCTGTTCGACCGGTACGGAAATTACGATGCCGCAATCGCGCTGTGCGCCGGCGCGTCGGCGCTTGCGACATTCGCGGCGTGGCGCGTGCTGCGCCTGGCGTCGGCTGCCCGGCTTGCGCGCACGAGTTCGTGAGCTGGCGCAAAGCTGGAAAGCGCTGCAATTCCCGCTGCGGAAACCGCCGCCCATCTCGAGGCGCAGCACTTCGCAGCGAAATGATCAGGCAGAACAGGGGGGCGGCTTCGTCGTCGTCGGCCCGCGCAGAGCGCCGCCTCGACGTGCCGCTGAAACATCGGCGTCTCAGGCGCCCCGCTCCGCCTCCTGCAGCGCCCGCCACAGGATCTTCCCCGTCGCCGACTTCGGCAGCGCGTCGACGAACTCGACGATGCGCGGCACCTTGTATGCCGCCATCTTCGCGCGCGCCCAGTCGGCGATCTCCTCGCCGGCGACCTTGCCTCGCGCCGCGTCGCGCAGCACCACGATCGCCTTCACCGTTTCGCCGCGGTATGCGTCCTGCGCCGCGATCACGCACGCTTCCTGGATCGCGGGATGCGCGTAGAGCATGGCCTCGACCTCGGCCGGCCAGACCTTGAAACCCGACGCGTTGATCATCCGCTTCAGCCGGTCGACGAGGAAGAAGTAGCCGTCTTCGTCGGTACGACCGAGGTCGCCCGTGCGCAGGAATCGCCGGCCGTCGATCTCGACGAAGGCTTCGCGCGTGGCCGCCTCGTTGCCCCAGTAGCCGTGGAACACCTGCGGGCCGTCCACGACGATCTCGCCCACCTCTCCCGCGGACAGCTCGCGCATCGTGTCGACGTCGACGACGCGCGCGTCGGTGTCGAAGATCGGGATGCCCAGGCATTGTCGTTTCGGCCGCTGCGGCGGATTGATGTGCGACGGCGCCATCGTCTCGGTGAGTCCGTAACCTTCGACGTATTCGATGCCGCACAACTCCTGCAGGCGCGCGGCGACTGCCTCGGGCATTGCCGCTCCGCCGCCGCTCATCCGGTCGATGCTCGCGAGCGACGCGCGGCTCAACCCGGGCTGGGACAGGAAATCGACCACCATCGTCGGAATCGCCGTCCAGGCGCTGACCCGGTATCGCTCGATCAGGCGCGCGGCGACCGCTCGGTCCCAACGCGGCAGCAGCACGACGGTCGCGCCGATGAACAGCGGCCCGTTCATGCTGCCCTGCATGCCGGTGACGTGAAAGAACGGCAAAACGGCAAGCACCGTGGCGTCCTGCGTCAGGCCGAACCATTGCAGCCCGGCGATCGCGGTGAACTGCGCGCTGCGATGCGTGTGCATGCAGCCCTTGGGGCGGCCGGTGGTACCCGACGTGTACGGCATCACGCACAGGTCGTCCGGGCCCACGGCGAGGGCGCCCGGCCGAAGGTTCGCTGTCATGGCCGAGTGCCAGGCGGTCGCGCGGCTGTCGTCGATGTCGGCGCGCGGTGCCGCAACGAAGTCCGGGACCGCGAGATCGGTCTGCGTCTCGAGGTAATCGGAATAGGTTGCGACGAGTACGCGTGCCAGCGGATCGCCCAGCAGGGGACGCACGCGTGGATACAACTCCTGCGCGACGATCGCCACGCGTGCGCCGCTGTCGCGCACGCAATGGCGCAACTCCTCCTCGAGGTTCATCGGATTGATCGGCACGACGACCGCGTTGGCGCGCAGGATCGCGTAATAGCCGATGACGAACTGCGGACTGTTCTGCAGGTACAGCAGCACGCGATCGCCGCGCCGCACGCCGGCTTGCCGCTCGAGCCAGCCGGCCAGTCGCTCGACCTCGTCGAGGAAGCGCGCGAAACCGATTCGCGTGTCGTAGAAGACGAGGTACGGCTTGTCGGGATAACGCTGCGCCGCGACGAGCGCGTTGTGCACGAGCGCGACGTCGGGCGTCGTCAGGTGATGCGGAACGCCTCGCGGCCAGAACGCGAAGTGGCGCTCGCTCATCCGTCGCGCGGAGCGCCCCTCGCCGTCATCGGGCCTGCATCACCGGCCCGTTTCACGGCGTCGCCTCACGGAGCAGCCACCCGCAACGTATTGCGCAGCGTCGCGCGATCCTCGCCGGTCCAGCGCCGGAACAGCTCGTGCTCGATGCCCACCTGGTCGAGCGCCTTGCCGATGCTCTGGTGAACGATGTCCATGATCGTCTGCGGGTGGTGGTAGAACGCCGGCATCGGCGGCAGGATCGTCGCGCCATAGTCGGCCGCGCGCGCCATCAGCTCCAGGTGCCCCTTGTGCAGCGGCGTCTCGCGCACGAGCAGCACGAGCGGACGTCGCTCCTTCAGCGTGACGTCGGCGGCCCGCACGACAAGGTTGTAGGTGAAGGAATTGGCGATCGCCGACAGCGTCTTCACCGTGCAGGGTGCGACGATCATCCCGCGCGTGCGGAACGAGCCGCTTGCCACCGCGGCGCCGACGTCCTTGTTCGGGTAGACCACGTCTGCCAGCGCCTTGACCTCGTCGACCGAGGTGTTCGTCTCGATCGCGAGGTTCATAGTCGCAGCCTCGCTCAGGATCAGGTGCACCGGCTCGCCGAGCTGGCGCAGCACGCGCAGCATCTCGACCCCGTAGACGACCCCGGTGGCCCCGGTGATCGCAACGACCAGGGGCAGCTTCTTCGCTTCGCTCATCGTCGCACGCTCCCGCTGCTCAGGCTACGCGCTGTCGAGGGGGTTCGGCAACCGCTTCGAGCGCCGCGAAGCCCGCGGCGGCCAGCGCATCGACGACCGCGCGCGGATCGGGAGCGCCGAAGCGCACGATCACCCGCGCCGGCGCCGGCTGCCCGGCCGGCGCCCCGCCCTCCGCCTGCGGCGGATCTTCCTGGCTGCCGACGGGATAGAGGCCGTGCAGCGCCGCGCCCGCCGCCTCGGCAGCGGCGCACACGCGCGCCAGCGCGCCGGGCGCGAGCCGCAGCGGCGCGAGCATGACCACGTGATCGTTCTGCGCGGCGCCGACGCAATGCGCGGCGAGCTGGAAGATCTCGTTGGCCGATATCACCCCGACCAGCTCGTCGCCGTCGAGCACCGGGAACTGCGCCACCCCGAGCTCCTGGCCCTTGCGCAGGCAATGCGCCATCGTGTCGCTCGCCTGCACGCAGGCCGGATTGCGCACCATGATGTCGCGCACGCGCAGGCGGGTGACGAAGTAGTCGAATTCGTCCGGGTTCTGCGTGCGCAGCACGAACTGGCCCATTCGCAGCAGGTTCGCGCGGGTGACGAGACCGCGCAGCCTGCCGCCTTCGACGACCGGCAGCGCGTGCAACTGGTGCTCGCTCATCAGCTGCTTGGCTTCGGAGACGAGAACGTCGCCCGCAATGGTGGTCGGGTGGGCCTGCATCCAGTTTCGAACGAGCATCGCTACTCCTCACTTCGCCGCGGCCAACGCAGGCTCGGCGGTCTTGCGGTACAGCGCGAGGAACTCGTCGACGGCGACGCGCGCGAACTCCTGCGTGTACAGGTTCAGGTCGACCTTGCGCAGATGCGACGGGTCGTCCAGGCGCTGCTCGAGCCGTTGGACGAATGCCGCGTCAGCCGCCGGATCCCAGATCGAACGGCCTTCGCGATCGAGAGAGGACCAACCCCGCAACGGGACGAGGAAGGTCCACGGTCCTTTCGCGCGATTGAGCCGCTCGGCGATCACGTCGGCCGCCTGTCGCAACTCGTCGGCGGTCGTCCGCACCTGCACGCGCAACGCGTCCTGCACGTACTGCACGCGGTCGCGCGTCTTCTCGAGCATGTCGGCGCGTCCGCCGTACGACAGGATGTCCAGGCCGCACGGGCCCAGCACCATCGGGATGCCGGTCTCGACCGCCGCCATCAACCGATCGGGCCCGGGATCGCGGTTGCCGTGGAACAGATGCTCGACGATGCCACCGGTGCACAGGTCGATCACGCCGTGGAACATGCCGTCGCGGATCATCTCCTCCATCGCGCGGTCGCCCTTGCCCTGCGCGTGGCAGACGATCGGGATGAAGCCGCTCTCATCGAGCATCCCCATCGCACCCTGCACCGCCATCTCGCCGAAGCCGAACGACGACAACGCCACGCACGGCCGGTCGAACTCGATGTCCGTGCCCTGCGTCATCTCGACCATCCCGCAGATCGCGCCGACCGCGTTGACGATCTGCGCGCGCAGCAGCGGGTTCATCTTCACGATGTCGAGCACCGTATGGTGCATCGTGATGTCGCGCGTGCCCACGTAGCGGTCGATGTACGCCGGGTGCGCCGCCATCGGCGAGGCCATCACCTTCGGCATGCCGAAGGGCAGCGTCTTCATCACCGACGTGGCCACCAGCGTCGCCGTCCCCCCGCCGATGCCGATCACGCCGTGCACGCGCCCGGCCCGGACCAGCTCGCCGACGATCGCCGAAGCCCCACGGATCTGGTTGTTCGTCGCGGCATCGCGATCCGACCGATACTTCTCGCGCACCACCTCGATCGGCAAGCCGCCGCGCCGGGCGACCTCCTCGGTGCGAACGTCACCGGGAAAAGGCGGCGGCTCCTCCATGCTGAAGTCGACCAGGATCGCCTCGAGCCCGCGCGACGCGATCAGGTCTTTCACGAATGCAATGTCCTCGCCTCGCGTATCGAGGTTGCAGATGATTGCCACGCCTTTTTTTTTCATGACGCACTCCGTGCGTGAGATGAGTTGGTGAAGGGAGAAGGGCGAAGGGTGAAGGGGGCCGAGCCGGCTGCCCCGTGCATCCTTCTCGTCACCCCTCCCGGTTCTCGTCGTCCGTCCAACGCGCGGACCCCCGCAGTGGCCCGGCCCCCTTCACCCTTCACCCTTCCCCCTTCACTTTTTCTTGCCTTGAGGGCGCGTCAAGCGGCCGATCATTTCAGCCACCGGACTCGGTCCCGTGAACCCGTACTCGTTCCAGCGGTCGGAGACGCGCTGCAGCATGTCGCGGTCCATGAAGATCTCGTTCGGCTTGTTCGCCCACTCGTACGGCGTGCAGGCGTCGAGGATGATGCGGCTCGTGATGTCGCGCGCCTCGATCGGCAGGCCGGGGTCCAGCGGCGTGGAGCGGCCGCGATCGATGATCTGCGCCGAGCGCTTCGGATCGAAGCGCGTCGCCAGCGCCCACCAGACGCGGTCCATGTCGTCGGCCTCGATGTCGTGATCGACGACGATCACGCCCTTCAGCCCGTAGTGCCCGGTCGTGCTCGCGATCACGGCGTTGCCGACGTGGTTCGAGTGCCCCGGATACATCTGCTTGACCGAAACGATGGCCCAGAACCGGCCGGTGGCTGCTGCCGGCATGTAGACGCTCTGGATGCCGGGCACCTTCATCGTCTCGAGGTCGTACCACAGCGCGCCGGTGCGGTTCAGCGACTGGATCATGTGGATGTCGTTGATCGGCTTGCCGACCGTCGTCGACCAGAAGATCGGGTTGTTCCGGTGCAGGATCCGCTTCACGCGCAGCACCGGCTTCGGATAGTCCTTGCCCTTGTTGCCCGAGTAGTAGCCTGTGTACTCGCCGAAGGGTCCCTCGTCCATCAACTCGTTCGGATCGATGAAGCCTTCGACGATGATCTCGGCGTTCGCCGGCAGCGTCAGGCCCGTGAGTTCCGACTTGAACACGGGCACGGGTCGGCCGCGCAGCGCGCCGGCGATGTCGTACTCGTCGGTCTGCGAGCTCACCAGCGTGGAGCCTGCGAGGAACAGTACCGGGTCGCAGCCGACGACGGCGGCAGCCGGCATCAATTCGCCGCGCTCCTGGTACTTCTTCATGTGCATGTCCCCGTGCTTGCCCTTGATGATCTGCGAGCCGAGGATCTTCTTGCCGAGCACCTGCGAGCGGTAGGTGCCGAGGTTCGTCCAGCCGGTATCCGGGTCCTGCGTAACGAGATAGCCGGCGGTGACGAAGAAGCGCCCGCCGTCATCGGGGTAGAACCACGGCGCCGGGAACTTCTCGAGGTCGACGTCCGCCTCCTGGATCACGTTTTCCATCACCGGCGGGTTGGCGACGAACTCCGGCTTGACCATCTGCTTGGTGGTCAGTTCCATCCACTTGCGCGAGAGCTGGCACATCGTCAGCCCGGGATCCTGCTCGAGCGCGATCGCGATGCGCTCGGGCGTCGTGAACGCGCTGGTGAACACCGGGATCGTGTTGTCCTTGACGTTCTCATACAGCAGCGCCGGGCCCTGCTTCTCCTCGTTGACCTTCGAGACGTGGCACAGCTCGTATTTCCAGTCGACTTCGGTCTTCACGCGATGCAACTGGCCGTTCGCCTCGAGCGCCGCGATGTAGCTGCGCAGGTCGTCGATCAGGCCCACTTCGGTACGTGCATTCATTGCGACTCCACGTTGATGCGGTTCATGCAGGGGGTGGGGAAAAATCGGTTCATTCGATGCGCTTGCCGACGAGCAGGCTCGACACGATGTAGTCCATCGCACTGCCGCGCGGGCCTTCGACCGACTTGCTGCGCGTGCTCCAGACCGTCTCGGGGCGCGCCTGCAGGATGAACACGTTGCCGCCGGCCGGGACGTCCTTGTCGACGGCCCATTCGATGTCCATCGGGCGCCCGTAGTGGCGCTCGATCTGCTTGCCCATCCAGGCGAGCTCGGTGATCTCGTCGTCGATCAGCGACTGCACGTTCTGGCGCTCGTGCGGCACCTCGATCGCGCGCGAACGCTGCTCCTTGAGGTCAACCGTGTAGCAAAGCTCCTTGCGCGAAATCGTCCGATCGATGATGTCGAGCGTCACCTTGTTGACGACGAAGTGGTCGGGCGTCACCTCACCGGAGACGACCGACTCGCCGAAGCCGAAGTTCGAGTCGATGACGATCACCGAGCGGTCGCCGTTGGCCGGGTGCACGGTGAACATCACGCCGGCGGTGTACGAGTTCGCCATCTTCTGCACGCCCACGGCGATCGCGACCTGCTCGTGCGCGAAGCCCCGGTTGGCGCGATAGGCGATCGCGCGCCCGGTGTACAGGCTCGAGATGCACCGCCGGATGTGGTGCAGCACCTCGTCGGCGCCGCGTATCCACAGGTAGGTGTCCTGCTGGCCGGCGAAGCTCGCGTCGGGCAGGTCCTCGGCGGTTGCGCTGGAGCGAACGGCCACCGGAACGCCCGGCGTGCAGCAGCGTACCGACAGCTTGCGGTAGCCCTCGCCGATCTCGTCCTCGAGGGAAGTGGAGAACGGCTGCGCCTCGATGAGCGCGCGAATTCGCGCGCTCACCGCCTCGACGGCGTTCGTGTCATTCGTGTCCACGCCGGCGAGCATCGACTCGATCTCGGCATCGATGCCCGACTCGGCGAGGAACGCACGCGTCCCGTGCGTGGTGAGCGCGAAGCCGGGCGGCACGTTCACGCCGGCGTGGATCAGCTCGCCGAGCGACGAGCACTTGCCGCCGACGAGCGCGAGCGAGCTCGCGTCGCACTCCTCGAACCAGCTCAGGCGCGGCGCCGCGGCCGGCGGCGCCGCTTCGCGCGCCGGCCGCACGCGATCGGTGACGGTGTTCATCGCTGCCACCCGCTCATCGGCTGATCGTGATGGCGCCGCTCGAGCCGTCGACGCGCAGCCGCATGCCGGTCTTGATGATCTTCGTCGCATGCCCGGTGCCCACGACGGCCGGCATTCCGTACTCGCGGCAGACGATCGCCGCGTGGCTCATGACGCCGCCGACGTCGGTGACGCAGGCGCCGATCTTCGCGAAAGCCGGGGCCCACGACGGCGACGTCGTCGGCG
The DNA here is from genome assembly GCA_023389055.1 of Pseudomonadota bacterium. Classification (GTDB taxonomy): domain Bacteria; phylum Pseudomonadota; class Gammaproteobacteria; order Burkholderiales; family Burkholderiaceae_E; genus Zeimonas. Next base: position 37,412 of record JAEWFA010000002.1, read on the forward strand.
CGACGAGGATCTCGCCCTCGCACAGTTCGCCCACTTCGCTCACCGTGCGACAGACGCGCGCCTTGCCCTCGACGATTCCTGGGCTGCCGGCGAAGCCCTTGAGCTCGGTGATGTTCTCGGGATCGAGGATCTCCTGCACGGCCGCCCAGTCGGCGAGCGACTTGTTCGTCACGCCCCACAGGACGATCGTGAACGGCTCCTGGATCACCTCGGGTGCCGTGCCGATCGCCGGCGGCGCACCCCATTCCTTGAACTTCGCCATGACGCCCTTGCGCCAGGCGATCTCGGCAGGCCAGGTCTTCGTGCCGCGCGGCGTGACGCCCGTGGCCCAGGCGGTGACGATGTCCCACAACGCCTGCTTGATCTCGTCGCGCCGCAGCAGCCAGACGTCCTCGACGTCCTCGATGACGCCGTGCTCCTTCATGACGGCCGCCACCTCGCGCATCTTGTTCCAGAACACCGAGTGGAACCAGTGCTCGACGTAGAACAGGTGGTTCTCGACGTAGGGGAACACCGTCTTCGCGCAGCCGAGCAACTCGTCGAACTGCTTGCGGTCTTCCTCCTTCTCGATCAGCGAACGGTACTCGGCGACGATGCGGTCGCGCTCGGCGCGCACCTTCTCGGTCGGACGGTCGATGTCATGGCCGTTGCGCAGCTTGCCGATGTAGGTGGCGATGCCGACGAGCGGAACGTTCATCTGGTCGTTCCACGAACGGTCGTGGTGGAACCAGCCGGTGCCGGTGGACACGTTGAACCAGGGCTCGCGCGCGAGGTTCAGCGAAGTGAGCCAGTCCATGCCGCGCGGATGCTCCTTCAACTGGCGCTCGACCTCGCTCCACTCCGGGCTCGACGTGACCACGCCGTCGACGCCCAGCTCGATCGCCTTGCGCGCGAGCTTCTTCAGCTCCTCGTCGGGCTGGTACATCATCACGTCGATGCCCGAGATCATCTGCGTGACGCGCTGCGTGGGAATGCTCGGAAACAGCTTCTGCACGAAATCGAGGAAGAACACGTAGGCCGCGTAGCCCAGGTTCAGGAACTCGAAGTGGTACTGCCAGCACTTGATGCCGAGGTTGATCAGGTCGTCGTAGTTCTTCAGCAGGTGATAGCCGTTCGACGTGCCGATCGCGTCGGTCACCACGGAGATGTCCTCCATCTCGGCGAGGCGTGGGATCTGCAGCGCCTCCAGCTCGCGGATCGTCCCCTCCATCTTCACTTTCCACTTCGCCTCGAGCGCGTCCCAGTTCTTGTAGTAGTGGCCCGCTCGCTCCATGAAGTTCGGCACGCGACGGCCGATCTCCTCGGGGTCCTTCACCGGAACCGGCGAGATGTAGACGTAGCCGTTGATGATCCGGTGGTCGACGCCGCGCACGGGCGGCACCATGAAGATCCGGTTGTTGAATTGCGAGAGCGCGAGGTACCAGGCCTCGTCCCAGATCGTGTCGAACGGGTACAACGGCTCCGGGTAATGCAGGCCGTCGTAGAACCAGAACGTTTCCTTCTCGTACGCATTGCGCTGCGGATCGTCGGTGACGAACTGGTACTGATACGGATACATGCGCTCCCAGCCTTCGGTGCCGGGAATGACGTCTTTCTTCACGTCGTGCGGAACGGGGAATTTCATTGCTGGCCTGCTCCCTGGATCTTCGGATGTCGATGAACCTTCGGGCGGCGTCGCGCATTGCGGGCGCTGCACGAACCGGAGAGATCGCAAGGTCCATGCCATTCGTGCAGACCGTCGCTGATGCAATGCAACAGCGCCGTCGCGCCGACCGCCGACGGGCGTCGGGGAATCCGGCGCCGAGGCCCATGCGGTCTGCTTGTGCGAATCGCGCGTTGCCGCTGCTGCATTGCGGTAGCGCCGGCTTTTCCTTCGCCGGAATGCGCGCACGTCGCGGTCACGAGGCCGCGCGGTCACTTGCTCCTTTGATCGAAGCGCAACACGGCGCAGGCCGGCGCTTGCTCATTTGATCAAACGGCGATCGCGCGGGACCCCGCGGCGGAGTTGATCCGGATCAAGGAAAGCAGGCGCAGCGAAGCCTCGAATGCGGTTTCGGCGGGAGACGAAGATGACCAGGTTGCGCAGCGTGCCGCGTGTCACGGACGACGATCGCGCAACGGGCGCGATCCGCGCCGACGACCTCCGCGCGCAGGTCCATTTCTGTTCCGAGACGGGCCAGATCTGGCTGCGCGAGCACCGGATGCTGCTGGTGCATGCCGAGGCGCAGGCGCTGCTGCGCAAGGAGCTGATCGACTCGCTCGGCATGACGCGCGCGCGCGGGCTGCTGATGCGCATGGGCTACGCCTCGGGCGCGCGCGACGCCGAGATCGCGCGCACGCGTTCGCAGAACGCCAGCGACCTCGACGCGTTCATGACCGGGCCCGAACTGCACACGCTCGAGGGGATCGTGCACGTGGTTCCGCTGCGCCTGGAGCTCGACCGGGCGAACGGACACTTCCATGGCGAGTTCCGCTGGGAGAACTCGTGGGAAGGCCAATGGCATCGGCACTACTACGGCACCCACGACGAGCCGGTGTGCTGGACGCAGATCGGCTATGCCTGCGGCTACACGTCGACCTTCATGGGACGGCCGATCCTCTACAAGGAAGTGCAGTGCAGCGGCATGGGCGACGAGCACTGCCGCATCGTCGGCAAGCCGGTCGACGAATGGGACGACGGCGAACAGCACCAGAAGTTCTTCAACCGGGAATCGATCGCCGAGCAGTTGCTCGAGCTGCAGACGCAGATCGTCGAGCTGCGCTCGACGATCGACCAGCGCCAGGGCCTCGCCCCCGACATCGCGGGCACCGCGCCGGCATTCTGCAAGGCTTTCGAGCTGCTGCGGATGGCCGCGGGCAGCCGCATCGCCGTGCTGCTTCTCGGCGAAACCGGCGTCGGCAAGGAGCTCTTCGCGCGCGCGCTGCACACGATGAGCGATCGGCGCGCCAAGCCCTTCGTCGCCCTGAATTGCGCGGCGATGCCCAACGACCTCGTCGAGTCAGAACTGTTCGGCGTGGAGAAAGGCGCCTACACCGGCGCGCAGGTCGCGCGCGCCGGTCGCTTCGAACGCGCCGACGGTGGCACGTTGTTCCTCGACGAGATCGGCGACCTGCCGCTTCCGGCGCAAAGCAAGCTGCTGCGCGCACTGCAGGAAGGCGAGATCGAGCGCGTGGGCGATCACCGCACGCGGCGCGTGGACGTCCGCGTGGTGGCGGCGACGAACTGCCGGCTGCAGGAGGCGGTGCGCGACGGGCGCTTCCGCTCCGATCTCTATTACCGGCTCAATGCGTTCCAGATCGAGATTCCGCCGCTGCGCGAGCGCAAGGAGGACATCCCGCTGCTGGCCAAGCGCTTTCTCGCCGAGCAGTGCGCGATCCAGGGCAAGAAACTGCTCGGCTTCAGCGACAAGGCCAAGCGCTCGCTGCTGTCGTACGACTGGCCGGGCAACATCCGGGAGCTGCGCAACGTCGTCGAGCGCGGCGTGCTGCTCGCGCCGCCCGCCACCCGCGTCGAGGTGCACCAGCTGTTCGCCTCACAGCCCGACGACGACGGCACTTCGCTGTCGGTCGACGCACACGGCGCACTCGGCGTTCGCAGCTGGGAGCCCGGGCGCGCGCTGTCCGAGGCGGTGTTCAACGGCGTGATGACGCTCGACCAGGTCGAGGCGATGCTGCTCGAGACCGCCGTCGACAAGGCGCGCGGCAATCTCTCGTCCGCCGCGCGCATGCTCGGGCTGACGCGCGCGCAGCTTGCCTACCGGCTGAAGCGGTTGACCGAGCCCGCGGGTGCAGGCGAAGGCGGCCGATGACGGAACCGGTCGATCCGCACCGGCGGCTGCGTGCGCTGCTGGCCTCCCAGCGGGTGATGACGCTGGCCAGCATCGGCGCACAGGGCCCGTGGGCGGCTGCCGTGTTCTACGCCGAACGCTTCGACGACGATCGTCTGTCCCTCGTCTTCGTCTCGTCGCCGTCGAGCCGGCACGTCGCGGAGCTCGAAGCCGACGCGCGCGCCGCGGCCTCGATCCACGGCGACGCCGCGGACTGGCGCACGCTTCAAGGCGCGCAGATCGCCGGCCGCGTCCGTGCGCTCGACGGGGCAGCGCTGCACGCGGCGCAGCAGGCTTACGCGTCGAAATTCCCGCAGATCGGCGATCCCGCGCGGGCACCCGAACCGATCGCCCGCGCGTTCGCGCACGTGCGCTGGCTCGCGCTCGACGTCGATCGGGTGTTCGTCACCGACAACGCGGTTTCGTTCGGGCAACGCACGGAACTCGTGTTCCCGCCGGTGAACTGAGAAGCCCGTGAACGCGCGCGCCGGCGCGCTCGCACGTTGCACCGCCCGCGCGTCAGCCGCAGCGAGCCGCGCTCAGGCGCCCACCTGCCACGGTTCGATCAGTGCTGCGCCTTCGTGCCGCGGATCGCCCACCGCGGGTGCGACGGTGCGCAATGCGAGCCAGTCGTCGGGACACGGAGCGAGCAGCTCCTGCAGTTCATCGGCAGGCGCGTCCGGGTCCAGCCAGCGATCGACGCCGGGCCGATCGAGCAACACCGGCATGCGGTCGTGCGTGCGCGCGGCCACCGCGTTCGCGGTCGTCGTGACGACGCAGCACGTCGCCACCGGGCCGTCCGGCGAATCGTGTCGATCGTAAAGCCCCGCCATCGCGATCAGCCCGCCATCGGGCCGATGCAGGTAGTACGGCTGCTTGCGCCGGCGTCCGGGCCCGTCGATCGTCTTCCACTCGTAGAAGCCGTTGGCGGGAATCACGCAGCGCCCGCGGCGGAACGCATCGCGAAACGCGGGCTTCGTCGCGATCGTCTCGGCGCGCGCGTTGATCAGCCGCGTGCCGATCGACGGGTCCTTCGCCCAGTGCGGCACGAGCCCCCAGCGCATGACTTCCGCGACACGCCGCCCCGCCCGCCGGTCGGTGCGGATCGCCAGCACCGGCGTCGACGGCGCCACGTTGTAGCGCGGACCGAACGGAGGCAACTCGGCGAGACTGAAGCCTTCGATGATCGCCTCGTCGGGTCCATAGAGCACGTAGCGGCCGCACACCGGCTCGTCTCGCTACGCGGCTGAAAAACCGACGATCAAACCGCCGCCCGACCCGCAGGCGGCGGCGCGTCCCCGGCGCCCGAACGCGGCAGATCCCTGGCCTGTCCCGATTCGGAATGCGCGCCGGCGTCGCCCTGCGGCTGCGCCTGGCGCAGCGGATGCACGCCACGTGCCATCGCGGAGAGCAGGTCGCCGAACTCGACCGGGAACGGGAAGACGATCGTCGTGTTGTTCTGCGTGCCGATCGTCGCGAGCGTGTTCAGGTAGCGCAGTTGCATTGCCTCCGGACGCTGCGAGAGGATCTCGGCCGCCTCGAACAGCTTCTGCGCCGCCTGCTCCTCGCCTTCGGCGCTGATCACTTTCGCGCGCCGCTCGCGTTCGGCCTCGGCCTGGCGCGCGATCACGCGGATCATGCTCTCGTCGAGGTCCACATGCTTGATCTCGACGTTCGACACCTTGATGCCCCATGCGTCGGTCTGCGCGTCGAGGATGTCCTGGATGTCGTTGTTCAGCTTGTCGCGCTCGGAGAGCATCTCGTCGAGGTCGTGCTTGCCGAGCACCGAGCGCAGCGTCGTCTGCGCCAGCTGGCTCGTCGCCTGCTGGAAATCCTCGACCTGGATCACCGCCTTGTCGGCCTGCACGACGCGGAAATAGAGGACCGCGTTGACCTTCACCGAAACGTTGTCGCGCGAGATGACGTCCTGCGTCGGCACGTCGAGCACGAGCGTGCGCTGGTCGACGCGCACCATCTGCTGCACGTACGGCAGCAGCAGGATCAGCCCCGGCCCCTTGACGCCGGTGAAGCGCCCGAGCGTGAACACCACGCCACGCTCGTACTCCCGCAGTATGCGGATCGACGTCGCCAGGATCGCGACGATGATGATGACGATGGGCAGGTAGACGGCCAGGTCGAAGGACATCGGATCTCCTCGGGCGGTTTCGCCCCGGATCGTTCAGGATTCGGCGACGACGTGCAAGACCAGGCCGTCGATCGACACAACGCGCACTCGCTGGCCCGGCAAGAGCGGTGCATCGCCCACCGCGTGCCAGCGTTCGCCCGCCGCCAACACCCTCCCCCTGCCATTGCTCCACTCGAGCACCGTTGCACGCTCGCCGAGCATGCCGCGCTCACCCGTCTTCACCGGGCGCCGTCGCGCCTGCCACAGCATGCGCAGCACGAGCAGCGAGAACGCGAGACTCGCCGCGACGATCGCTCCGATCGACGTCCACGGCACGCCGAAACCCGGCGCCTCGGTGTCGATAAGGATCGTCGCACCGAGCACGAAAGCCACCGCACCCCCCAGCGCTGCCGCACCGGCCGACGGCGTGAACGCTTCGGCGATCATCAGGACGAGGCCGAGGACGACCAAACCGAGTCCGGCGTAGTTCACCGGCAGCACGGACAGCGCGTACAGGCCGAGCAGCAGGCAGATCGCGCCGATCGTTCCCGGGTACAACGCGCCCGGATGCAGGAACTCGAAGATCAGCCCGTAGAAGCCGATCGTCATCAGGATCAGCGCGAGGCTCGGATTGGTCAGTGTAGACAGCAGTCGCGCGCGCCAGTCGGGATCCAGCGCCTGCTGCGCCAGGCCGCCGGTTCGCAATGCGATGCGCTCGCCGGCCACCGTCACGGTACGCCCATCGGCCTTCGCCAGCAGGTCCGGCACGTCGCGAGCGACGAAATCGACGACGTTGCGAGCCTGTGCATCGCTGGCCGAAAGACTCGCCGCGTCGCGCACCGCGCGCTCGGCCCATTCGGCGTTGCGCCCTCGCATCTCGGCGAGCGAACGGATGTAGGCAACGGCGTCGTTGATCGCCTTGGCCTCCATCGCCGAAGCGGGCGCACGACGCGCCTTCGATGCGTCGTCTTTGGAGGGTTCGCCCTGGGACGCTTCGCCCTTGGACGCTTCGTCCTTCGGCGCTTCGTCCTTCGGCGCCTGCGGCTTGTCGTCGCCGCCGAAGGGCAATCCGCCGCCGATTGCCACCGGGGTGGCGGCGCCGAGGTTCGTGCCGGGCGCCATCGCCGCGACGTGGCAGGCGTACAGGATGTAGGTGCCAGCGCTGGCGGCGCGAGCGCCGCTGGGCGCGACGAATCCCAGCACCGGAACCGGCGAGGCGACGATCGCTCGCACGATCTCGCGCATCGAAGTGTCCAGTCCGCCCGGGGTATCGATCCGCAGCACGACGGCCCCGGCGCCGTCGCGCTCGGCGCGGCGGATTCCGCGAACGACGTAGTCGGCGCTCGCCGGCCCGATCGCTCCGTCGATCGTCAGCACCAGCGCCTGGCGCTGCGAGGTACCCCCCTCCTGCGCGAACGCCTGCGAGGCGTTCGACGATCCGGCGACGAAGACGATCGCGACGAGCACCGCCCACCAGTTCGCCAGCGCCGTCGCCGCGCATCGGGGAACCACGCCGGCTCGCCGCGGGCGGGCCGCGGAAGTGGTCGATCCTTCGGGGCGGCACATGCGGCCGATCATACGCGGTGAATCGGCGCGTCGGACAACGCCGCACCAGCGACCCTACCGTTATGTACGACCGTATACTACGCATCGTCCCCCAAGGGCCCTACCTCGTCGCCGGGCGCCCGTCCGCATCGACGCCGCCAGGGAGATCGCCGGATGCTTCACCGCCTCGCGCTCGCTTCGCTCGCCTGCCTGGTCGCGCTCGCCGCGTCGGCGGCGAATGCGGCCGACCTCACCGTTTCGGCAGCGGCGAGCCTGTCGAGCGCGTTTCGCGAGATCGCCGCCGCGTGGGAAGCGCGAAACCCGGGCGATCGCGTCCTGCTGAACTTCGCCGCATCGGGCACGCTGCTGCAGCAGATCGACAAGGGCGCGCCGGTCGACGTATTCGCGCCGGCAGACCGCGAGACGATGGATCACGCGCAGGCGAAGCACCTCGTCGACGCCTCGGCGCGGCGCACCTTCGCGCAGAACGCGCTCGTCGTCGTCGTCCCCACCGCTTCCGCGCAGGCGCTGTCGTCGCTCGCCGACCTGAAGCGCGAGTCCGTTCGGCGCATCGCGATCGGCGATCCGCGCAGCGTCCCGGCCGGCCGCTATGCACGGACGGCACTACGGACCGCAGGAACCGGCGAGGCGCTGGCGCCGAAGTGGATCCAGGCGCAGTCGGTGCGCCAGGTGCTCGACTACGTGGCGCGCGGCGAGGTGGACGCCGGCTTCGTCTACGCGACCGACGCCGCGATCATGAAGGACCGCGTGCGCGTCGCGTTCGAAGTCCCGCTCGACGAACCGGTGCACTACCCGATCGCGCCGGTGGCGGCTTCGACGAACCCCGCCGCGGCGCGTTCGTTCATCGATTTCGTCGTCGGAGCGCAGGCGCAGCAGATCCTTGCGCGCTACGGCTTCGCCAATCCCTGAGCGCGTCGTGCAGCCCGCATGGACCGCGCTGTCGTTGTCGCTACAGGTCGCAGGATGGGCGACGCTGCTCAACGCGGTGTTCGGCATCGGCGCGGCCTATGCGCTGGCGCGCCTGCGCTTTCCCGGGCGCGACCTGATCGACGCGCTGCTCACGTTGCCGCTGGTGCTGCCGCCGACGGTGCTCGGCTACTACCTGCTCGTGCTGCTCGGCCGCAACGGTCCGATCGGCGCATTCCTGCAACAAAATTTCGGTATCACGTTGATCTTCAGCTTTGCCGGTGCGGTGATCGCGGCAACCGTCGTCGCGTTTCCGCTCGTGATGAAGTCCGCACGCGCCGCCTTCGAGACGATCGATCCGCAGTTCGAGAAAGCTGCTCGCGTGCTCGGACTGGCGGCGCCGGCGGTGTTCTTTCGCGTGACGCTTCCGCTGGCGCAACGCGGGATTCTCGCCGGGTTGCTGCTGGCCTTCGCGCGCGCGCTCGGCGAGTTCGGCGCGACGCTGATGGTCGCCGGCAGCATCCCCGGACGAACGCAGACGCTGTCGATCGCGGTGTACGAAGCGGTCCAGGCGGGGCAGGACGCCACCGCCAACGTGCTCGTCGCCATCGTCTCGGTGACCTGCGTGGCGGTGCTGCTCGCCGTCGGTCGACTCTCTGCGGCGCGAAACGCTGCATGAGGAACGCAAGGAGCGAGCGATGAACGAGGCTGCGATTCACGAGGCTGCGATTCACGAGGCTGCGATTCGGCTCGGCAACGAACCCGTTGCGTCGCACACGCTCGTCGTCGACATCGAATCGACGGTGCGCGCCAGCGGCGCCGCCGCGACCGGGCGCAGTCCGCAGTTCAAGCTGCAGGTGCGATTTGCGACGCGCGCGCGGCGCATCGTCGTCTGCGGCCCGTCGGGCGCGGGCAAGAGCCTCACGCTGCAGGCGATCGCCGGGCTGCTGCGACCGCACCGGGGACGCGTCGAAGTGCTCGGCAGCGTCCTGTACGACTCGCGCAGCAGCGTCGACGTCGCCGCGCGCGAGCGCGACGTCGGCTACCTGTTCCAGGACTACGCGCTCTTTCCGCATCTCACGGTGCGGCAGAACGTGGCCTTCGGCCTGGCCCGCTCGGTCTTCAATCCGGCGAGCCGGGTGCGCGATCCGCGCGCCGAGCGATGGCTCGATGCGCTGGGCATCGCCGCGCTCGGCGATCGCTATCCGCATGAACTGTCGGGCGGGCAGCGCCAGCGCACCGCGCTCGCACGAGCGCTCGCACGAACTCCGCGCGCGCTGCTGCTCGACGAGCCCTTCGCCGCGCTCGATCCGGCGCTGCGCGCCCGCCTGCGCGACGAACTCGACGCCCTGCAGCGTCGCCTCGCGCTGCCGATGGTGCTGGTCTCGCACGACGAAGCCGACGTCGATCGCTTCGGCGACGACGTGATCGAGCTCGATGCCGGGCGCGTGCGCCGGCACGAGCGGCGCGCAGCCGATGCGGGTGTTGCGTCGATGGAGGTCGCTTGAAATCGCAGATGGCGGTGCGCGGGCTCGTCTGGCTCGCCTGTGGCGACGAAAATTTCGGCGGGCCTGGGCGAATCGCGCTTCTCGAGGCGATCCGCAGCGAAGGCTCGATCACCGCGGCCGCGCGCCGCGCAGGATTGAGCTACAAGGCCGCCTGGGATGCGATCGACCGCATGAACGCGCTGGCCGGCGAGCCGCTCGTCTCGCGCACGACCGGGGGCCGCGGCGGCGGTTCGACGCGGCTGACGCCGCGCGGCGAGCGGTTGATCGGGAACTTCCGCCTGATCGAGGCGGAGCACCACCGTTTCCTCGACGTATTGTCGAAATATACGCGAGGAATGCCCGATGACCTTCAACTCTTGCGGAGGTTGAACCTGATGAAGACCAGTGCCCGCAACCAGTTTGTCGGCAAGGTCCGTGCCGTGCACGCCGGCGCCGTCAACGACGAGGTCGAGATCGAGATCTCCGGCGGCCAGCGCATCGTCGCGGTCGTCACGCGCGAAAGCACGCAGAACCTCGGGCTCGCGCCCGGACGCGAGGCCTTCGCACTGGTGAAGGCGTCGTCGGTGCTGCTCGCCGTCGACGTGGCGCGTGCGAAGTTGTCCACGCGCAACCGCCTCGACGGTACCGTCGCGAAACTCGAAGCCGGCGCGGTGAACAGCGAGGTCGTCGTCGACCTGCCCGCCGGCGGCACGATCGCCGCCATCGTCACGAAGGAGAGCGCGGCGGCCCTGGGATTGGCCGTCGGCAAGCCGGTCACCGCGCTCTTCAAGGCCTCCAGCGTGATCGTCGGCACTGTCGATTGAACGGACGGCGGCGGCCGGTTGCGTGAGCACCGACCGCCCCGGGCACGCCGTTCAGTGCCCGGTCTTGGGCGCGGCGAAGCCCGCGTGCTCGAAGTGATCGCCGTACTGCTCGAGTGCCTTGACGACCTGCACGATGCCGGTGGTGCGTTTCGCCTTCGGGTTCTTGCCCTGCAGCGTCTCGTTGCCTTCCATCATCGTCGCGAGGATCGCGTGCAGCACCTCGTCGGCGGCGGGTTCGAGCTTGCAGTTCTGCACGATGTTGGCGACCTGTGCGTCGATCTCACGACCGAGCGCGTCGTACTGCGCCGCACTCATCTTCCCCGAGTGCACGGCAGGCAGCCTGGCGTCGACCGCGCTGCCGATCCGCGACATGCTCGTGCGCAGCGCCTCGTCGCTCGCCCATTTGCGGCCGTGATCGAGCTTCAGCGTCGGCACGTCGTGCCCGTGCGAATGCGAATGCGCGCTCGTCTCGGCGACGGCCGGCTTGTCGTGCGCGTGCGGGTCGGCAGCGTGCGTGGGCGTTGCGGCCTGCACCGCGAAGGCGAGCGAGCCTGCCGCAAGCAACCCGCCGGCCGCCAGCCACCCACCGGCGCCGAGCCGGCGCGAGAAAACGTGCTTCATCGGTCTCTCCGTTTCGTTTCGAGGCCGCTCCATGCGGCGGCTTCCCGGAGTGAAACGAAGCACGCGCGAAAAAGTTCCCGCCGCCAGCACCGCCGCGGCGCGTCACGGATGCTCGTGCAGTTCCTCGAAGCCGGATGCGCCGATCGGCTGCTGCTGCAGCAGTTCGCGCAGCCGCTCCCGCTGGCCGGCATCGAGCAGCTCGCGCTCGCGCAGCAACTGCTCGATGACGAGCTTCTGCTGCGCCTCCTGCAGCCGCGCGATGGCCGCCCGCTCGGATTCGATCGCCTGCGAATCGGGCGTGGCCGCGAAGATCGCATCGATCAACTGGTCACGCCTGGTGTGGATCTGCTGCGCTCCGGCCCGGAAGTGTTCGAGAAAACCCGCCTCGGCCTCGCGCCAGCGGCGCTGCTGCGCGTCGTCGAGCCCGAGATACCGCGCCAGTCCCGGAAAGCCGGCCGCGTCGACTGCGTCGTTCGCCTGCCAGGTGCGCCAGCCGACGGCGCCGAGAACGCCGAGGTTCACCATCAGCGACAGCGCCAGTGCGACGCCCAGTGCGTTTCGCTTCATCGCAGCGCTTCCGTGGACGGGCGGCACGAGCCGGCTCCGGCGCACAGCCCGCCCGGTGCCACCGGAGCGAAAACCTCGAGCGCGCCACCCACCGGGCGCGGCAGCGTCGCGGGAACGGTCAGCGCCATGCCCAGCGCGAGCCCCAGCGACACCGAAGCCGCGGCACCCAGCCCGGCGGGAACGAGCCAGCGCCAGCCGCGGCGCTCGCCTTCGTGCATCGGAGCGACGGGTCGCGGCAGAGACTGGATGCGCCCGCGCACGACCTGCGAAAGATCGAAGCCCAGCGACTCGTCGGCGAGCGCACGAAGCCCCGTCTGCGCCGCGCGCAGGTCGGCCAGCCACTCGCGGCAGCGCGGGCACGACGCGAGATGCGCGTCGAATGCCCCGTGCTGCGCGGCAGGCAGCTCGCCGTCCGCATAGGCGGACATCGACTCGATCGTGGGACAGGTCCTGGTCATGACGTTTTCCCCCTGTCGGGTGCAAAGATCGCCAGCAGCGCCGCCCGCGCACGGGCGATCCGCGACTTCACGGTTCCCTCGGCCACGTCGAGCGCCTGCGCGATCTCGGCGTACGACAGATCCTCGACCTCGCGCAGCAGCAGCACCTCGCGATGCTCGGGCGGCAGCGCACGCAGCGCTGCGTCGAGCGACTCGACGCGCCGCCTCGCTTCGACGCGTTGCTCGGGCGTGGCGGCGGGGTCGGCCACGGGCAGCGCGTCGTCGAGCGGCTCGAAAGCCACGACGCTGCCGCGTCGAAGCACGTCGAGTGCGCCGTTGCGTGCGATCTGCAGCAGCCAGGTGCCGAATTGCGCTTCCGGTCGCCAGCGCGGCATCGCCTGCCACGCCTTCATGAAGGTTTCCTGCGTGATGTCCATCGCCTCCTCGCGCGATCCGATCATCCGCAACAAGAAGCGAAAGACGCGATCCTGGTGGCGCGAAACCAGCTCGGTGAATGCCTTCGAGTCGCCGTTTCGCGCGCGCGCCGCCAGCCCGGCGTCGTCGATTGTCAACGCACGCGTCCTCGTACCCGCGGCACCCGGTTCGCGCCGCTCCGATCTTCAACGAACGGCAATCGGAAAAGTTCCCGTTTCAGCGCGCGATGCGTCGCGCGGCAACGAGCGCCAGTACGATCCAGGCGACGCTGCGCAGCGTCATCGCGCCCATCGTCCGCGCTTCCCACGCTCCGCCGGCTGCCATGTAGATGACGAAGGCGACGAAGACGACGACGGTGGCGACGGCGATCGCCGCGGCCAGCAGGAAGCTCCACCGTCGATGCAGCCAGAAGCCGACGCCGGCGACCACGTAGAGGAAACCGGCGAGGAAGTTGAACCAGAGCACGAAGGGGACGTAGTTGCCTGCCGCGGCCACCGCGTCGGGCATGCCGAAGAGCACCCGGCCCCCCGCGCGTATCGTGGCGACGCCGAAAACGATCGCGACCACGGCAGCCACCATCAGCCAGCGATCGCGGCGCGCGCGCGTCGGAACTGCGTGTACGTCGTCCATCGCCTCGGCCATCACGGAAACCCCGCAAGCAAGTAACTTGTTACTTGATCCTAGAGAGCCGTACCGTAGGCTGTCAAGCCGTGCCGCAGGGAGATGTGCATGGACAAGGCCGAACTGCAGCGGACGGTCGAAGCGCTCGTGCAGCCGCCGAAGGGTCTGCTCGCCGCCGACGAGAGCAACCCGACGATCGAGAAACGCTTCGCGTCGATCGGCCTGGACTCCACCGAGCCGAATCGCCGCGCCTGGCGCAATGTCCTGCTCGCCGCGCCCGGACTTGCCGACGCGGTGAGCGGCGTCATCCTCTACGAGGAGACGCTCGCGCAGCGGGCCGACGACGGCACGCCTTTTCCGCAATTGCTCGCGCAACGCGGCATCGTGCCGGGCATCAAGGTCGACGCCGGCAAGGTGCCGCTGGCCAACGCGCCCGGGGATGAAATCACCGAAGGTCTCGACGGGCTGGCGAAGCGCCTGCGGCGCTATCGCGCCGACGGAGCGCGCTTCGCGAAGTGGCGCGCCGTCTACAACGTCTCGCAGACGCTGCCGAGCCGGCTCGCCGTGAAGGAGAACGCGCACGCGCTGGCCCGCTACGCGGCCATCTGCCAGGAGGAAGGTTTCGTCCCGATCGTCGAGCCCGAGGTGCTGATCGACGGGGACCATTCGATCGAACGCTGCAGCGAGGTCACCGAGCAGGTGCTGCACGCGGTCTTCCACGCGCTGCATCGGCAACGCGTGGCGCTCGAGTCGATGCTGCTCAAGCCGAGCATGGTCTTGCCCGGCAAGCGCGCCGCGAAAGCGCCTCCCGGCGACGTCGCCCGGCACACCGTCAATGTATTGCGACGCACGGTTCCGGCCGCCGTCCCGGGCGTCTTCTTCCTGTCCGGCGGCCAGGCGCCCGAGGAAGCGACGGCGAACCTCGACGCGATCAACCGGCTCGGCCCGCAGCCCTGGGTGCTCAGCTTCTCGTATGCGCGCGCGCTGCAGGAACCGGCGCTGGCCGCCTGGCGGGGCGAAGCGGGCAATTCGACGCAGGCGCAGCGGGCGCTGGTGCATCGCGCGAAGATGAACGCGAGCGCGCGAGAAGGCCGCTACGATCCGGCGATGGAAAACGAGGCCGGTCGCTGAGCGCGCCCGGGTCCGGCGCACACGTCGTCAACGGCGTATCGGTCGCCGCCGGCGTCGCGCTGATCCACGGCGCCTGCGTCGCATTCGTCGGGAACGAATTCGCGCAGATCGCCACCGGCGGCGCGGTCTGCGCGAGCCTCGCCGACGTTCCCGCCACCGTCTCGGGAGCCGCGCGCCGCGTGCTCGTCGCAGCGCTGCTGGCCTGGCTCGCTACGGCGCTCGTCTGGCTTGCGCAGGCAAACCCGGTTGCGCTCGGCCTGGCCATCGGTGCGATCGGCTTCGGCGCGATGATGGCGATGGCCTGGGGACCCCGCGCCGGCCCGATCGCCTTCGCGCCGATCCTGGCGACGATCTTCGCGCTCACGCTGCCCACGCGCACGGCATCGAGCGCGGCGCCGCTTGCGTGGACGGCGATCGGCGCGCTGGCCTACCTCGGCTGGACGTTCGCGTCGATGCCGCTGCTGCAGCGTACGTACCGCACGCGCGCCCTCGTCGCGGCGCTCGACGCCATCGTCCAGTTGCTGCGCAGCCGGGCGACGCTGCTCGAGGCAGGGCCGGGTCGCCTCGAAGACGCGCTGCCCCCGTGGATCGGCGACGAGGCACGGCTCGCCGAGCGCCTGCAGTCGGCGCGCGACCTGCTCTTCGCCGCTGCCGATTCTCCGCGCGTACGCAGCGAGACGGAGGCGCTCGTCGAGGCCATCGACCTGCGCGACCTGCTGCTCGCGAGCCGACTCGACCTCGACCTGTTGGGCGACGACGAACCGTCGAGAGCAGTACGCGGCCGCGTAGCGGGCGCGTTGCGCGCCTTCGCCGATGCGCTCGAGCGCGACATGGCAAGCCGGCGCGCCACGCAACGCGGGTCCGCGCGGGAACCGCGGACGGCGCAGGCGCCGCTCGGATCGGACACGCTGCTCGACGGGATCTTCGACGCTTCGGACCCGCGCGCGCTGCTGGTGCCCGCTTTCGTCGCGCGGCTGCAGCGGCTCGCCTACGGTGTGCGGCGCATCGGGCACAGCCTGCGCGGCGAGGGCGAGCCGCTTTCGCTGTCGCGCGCGCAGTTGCAGATGTTCGCAGCCGTCGATTCGTGGCCGCTGTCGGCGCTGTGCGCGAACCTGTCGCTACGCTCGCCGGTGTTCCGGCATGCCGTTCGCATGGGACTGGCTCTCGGTGCGGCGTACTCGATCGCGCTGCACCTGCCGTGGAGCGCGCACCCGCACTGGCTCGTACTCGGCGTCGCCGTCGTGCTGCGCGGCACGCTCGAGCAGACGCTCACGCGCCGCAACGACCGCGTCTCGGGCACGTTGATCGGCTGCCTGCTGGTGGTGCTGCTGGTACGGCTGCACTCGGTGCCGCTGATGATCCTCGCCTTCGTCGCCGGCGTTGGCGTCGCGCACGCGTTCGTCACGGTGCGCTATCGCGTCACGGCCGTCGCGGCGACCGTGATGGCGCTGCTGCAGGCGCATCTGGTCGATCCGCAGGCGGCGCTCGCGATCTTCGAGCGCCTGGCCGACACGGTCCTCGGTGCAGGGCTGGCCTGGGCTTTCAGCTACGTGCTGCCGTCGTGGGAGCGGCGAACGCTGCCGCAGCAGATCGAGCGCGCGCTCGGCGCGTTGCGCTCGTACGCGGCGCACGCGCTGCGCAGCGACGCGCAGGCGGGGGTGGCACAGCGACTCGCGCGCCGCGCCGCCTACGACGCGCTAGGGACGATCGCCGCGGCGCTGCAACGCAGTCGCTACGAGCCGCGCGACGTGCGTCCGCCGCTCGTCGAACTCGCTTCGATGCTCGATGCCGCGCAGCGGCTGATGGCGCACCTGTCGGTGATCCGGATGTCGCTCGCATTGCGCGCCGATGCGCCGCATCGCCCGGAGAGCGTCGCCGCCGTGCACCACGCCGATCGGGTGTTGCAGCAGGCGCTAGACCGTTCAGCGTCCGGTCCGACGACGCCCACGACCGCAGTCGCCCCGCCCGATCCGGGCGTGCTGCCGGAGGCCGCGCCGCAGGAGGACCCTGCCGCCTGGCTGCTGCGCCGGCTGCGCATCGCCGCAGCCGATGCGTTCGCCGTGCGAAACGCCGCAGACGGCGCGATCGCCGCGCTGCAAACCCGTTGAAGCGGCCGCGCTCAGCTGCAGCGCAGGTGTCGCTCGCGCACGATTCGCAGCACTTCGTCCGGGTCGCGCTGCCACCACCGCATCGAGAGGATCTCGACCTCGTGCGCCCCGCGGTACCCGTTGGCTTCCACGAGCGCCCGCAGCGCCGGCAGGTCGATGACGCCGTCGCCCATCATGCCGCGGTCGAGCAGCAGGTCGGTGGTGGGAACGAGCCAGTCGCAGATGTGATAGGCAAGCAGCCGCTCGACGCCGGCGCGGGCGAGCGCCTGCGGCAGGCGCGGATCCCACCAGGCGTGATAGGCATCGACGGCGACGCCGATCGCGCCCGACGGTCGATCGCCCGTCGGCGCCGGATCGAGCTCGTCGCACAGGTCGAGCGCCTGGTCGATCGTGTTCACGCAGGCGCGGTCGGCGCAGTACATCGGATGCAAGGGCTCGATCGCCAACGGCACGCCACCGGCGCGCGCGTGCGGCAGGATTTCGGCCAGGCCGTCGCGCACCATCGCACGCGCGCCGCCGAGATCGCGCGTACCGGGAACGACGCCGCCGACGACCAGCACGAGGCAGCGCGCGCCCAGCGTCGCCGCGTCGTCGATCGCGCGCAGGTTGTCCTCGACCGCCGCCCGGCGCCCGGCGGCGTCGGCGGCCGGGAACATTCCGCCGCGGCACAGGCCGCTCACGCTCAGCCCGTTCGCGCGAATTCGACGAGCGGCTTCGTCCACGCCGAGTTCGGCGAGCTTGTCGCGCCAAGGCGAGATGCCGCGAATCCCGTGGCGCGCGCAGGCGTCGATCATCTGCGCGAGGTTCCACTGCTCGCGCACCGTCGCCGTGTTCAGCGAAAGGCGCGCGCCATCGGGCGCCGATGCGCGCTCGTTCGGCGGCGAGCCTCCGGGTTGCTGCGTCGCGCTCACGATGCGAGCGCCGCGTCGACGCCCTGCGTCGCGAGCCAGTTGGACATCCGCGCCGCGGCGAGCGCGGGATCGTGCAGCAGTCCCGCGGCATCGGCGAGCCGGAACAACTGCGCCAGGTGCAGCGTGTTGCGCGCCGACTGCTGGCCGCCCACCATCACGAAGTGCTCCTGGTAGCCGTTCAGCCAGGACATGAACACGATGCCCGTCTTGTAGAAGCGGGTCGGCGCACCGAAGATGTGCCGCGACAGCGGCACCGTGGGGCCGAGAATGTCGTGAAAGCGCGCGACTTCGCCTCGCGCAAGCGCGGACAGTGCTGCCGAGGCGGCCGGAGCGATGGCATCGAAGATGCCCAGCAGCGCATCGGAATGTCCGTACTCGTCGCCCGCGATGAGCTCCGCGAAGTGGAAGTCGTCGCCCGTATACATGCGGATGCCGGGCACGAGCCGGCGTCGCATCGCGATCTCCTTGTTCTTGTCGAGCAGCGAGATCTTCACGCCGTCGATGTGGTCGGCGTTGCGATTCAGGATCTCCACCGCGACGTCCATCGCCGCATCGGCGTCTCGGTGCCCCCAGTAACCGGCCAGCGCAGGGTCGAACATCTCGCCGAGCCAATGCACGATCACCGGCTCGCGCGCCTGCGAGAGCAGCCGGTCGTAGACGCGCGCGTAGTCGTCGGGCGACTTCGCGCAGCCGGCGAGCGCGCGACTCGCCATCATGATCAATCGGCCCCCGAGCGACTCGATCGCCTCCATCTGCATCTCGTAGGCGGCGATCACCTCGTGGACCGATGACGCGACGCCGGCGGGCAGATGATCGGTGCCGCAGCCGCAGGCGACGAGCGCGCCCGGCTCGCCGCGCGCTGCGTCGAGCGTGCGCCGGATCAACTCGTAGGACGTACGCCAGTCCAGGCCCATGCCGCGCTGGGCGGTGTCCATCGCCTCCGCGACGCCCAGGCCCAGCGACCACAACCGGCGCCGATAGGCGATCGTCGCATCCCAGTCGATCGCGCAGTCGGTCCACGGGTCGGAGGACGACAGCGGATCGGCCACGACGTGCGCGGCCGAATAAGCGATGCGATCGAAGGCGACGCGCGGCGGTACGTCGAACCCGCGCGGCGGCGAAAGCGTGAAGCGGCGCAGCCTTGCGCCGGCCTCGGGAAGCATCAGCGAGGGCATCGGTTCGTACCGTCGAAAGCGGTGGGCGCGGGGAACGAGACGCTCATTCGGGCAGCGCCTCGAGATCGACCCAGCGGCGCTCGCGCCACGACCGCAGCCCCGCCTCGACCAGTTGCAGTCCCTTGGCGCCCTCGCGCAGGTTCCACGGGAACGGTTCGCCGTCGACGACATGACGGATGAAGCGCTCCCATTGCGACTTGAACGCGTTGTCGTGGACGACGGTGTCCGGAACCGGCTGCCATCCCGCGAAGAAATCGATCGGCTGCGGCAGGTCGGGATTCCATACCGGCTTGGGCGTGTTCACCCGCGGCTGCGTCCGGCACTCGCGCAGCCCGGCCACCGCCGACCCGTGCGTCCCGTCGACCTGCAGCGTCAGCAGGTCGTCGCGTCGCACCCGGACGCACCACGAGCTGTTGAAGTGCGCGACGATTCCGCGCTCGGTGACGAAGGTGGCGTAGGCCGCGTCGTCGGCGGTGGCCGCGTACGACTTGCCGCTCTCGTCGATGCGTTCGGGGATATGCGTGGCGCCCAGGCACGAGACGCTCTTCACGTCGCCGAACAGGTTGTCGACCACGTATCGCCAGTGGCACAGCATGTCGAGGATGATGCCGCCGCCGTCCTCCTCGCGATAATTCCAGGACGGGCGCTGCGCCGGCTGAAGATCGCCTTCGAAGACCCAGTAGCCGAACTCGCCGCGCACCGACAGAATGCGCCCGAAGAAGCCGGCGTCGATCAGCAGCTTCAGCTTCTGCAGCCCCGGCAGCCACAGCTTGTCCTGCACGACGCCGTGCCGCACGCCGGCGGCGCGCGCCGCCTCGTAGATCTGCAGCGCATCGTCCAGGCTCGTGGCCGAAGGCTTCTCGCAATAGACGTGCTTGCCCGCGGCGATCGCCTTCCTCACGAGCGACGGTCGCAGCTGCGTCGTCGCGGCATCGAAGAAGACGGTGTCGTCCGGATTCGTCAGCGCGCGGTCGAGATCGGTGCTCCAGCGCAGTCCGCCGTGGGCTGCGGCCAGCGCCTGCATGCGCTCGGCGCTGCGACCGACGAGGATCGGATCGGGGATCACGCGATCGCCGCCGGCGAGCTTCACGCCGCCCTCGTCGCGGATCGCGAGGATCGAGCGGATCAGGTGCTGGTTCATTCCCATGCGGCCTGTCACGCCGTGCATGACGATGCCGAGTCTTCTCGTACTCATTCGTTCGGCGCTCCGAAGTTGGAATCAGCGGATGCGCAGCTTCAGGCTGTCGTCGTACGGCAGCGCCGGATGCGCGAAGAAGGTACCCGCGTTGACGTGGTGCAGCAGGATCGCTCGGTGCCAGCGGGCGGGATGCCATTCCTGCTAATTAACTTTCTGGTTAACAGTTTAGGTCCCCGCGAAGAAGCGCGTCAAGTGAACTTGAAGGGGCCGCGAGTGCGAGATAGGATCGCTTTCTCACCATCCGGTTAACAAGGCATATCGCAGATGCCGCGCATCTCGACCACCGTCGTCGGCTCGTACCCGGTCCCGCAATGGCTCGTCGCCGCGCCCTCGGAACAGGCGCTCGTCGACGCAACGCGCGTCGTCGTCGGAATCCAGGAACAGATGGGCATCGACCTCGTCTGCGACGGCGAGCTGTACCGTTTCGACCTTAACCATCCCGAGACGAACGGGATGATCGAATACTTCGTGCGCCCGCTCGACGGCGTTTCGCAGCGTTTCTCCTTCGATGCGCTGATCGCCTGGCGCGCGAACGCCGGCATGCGTTTTCGTACGCGCCCGCCGGGCGTGGTCGACGGGCCGATCGGCCACGGCGCGCTCGACCTGCCGCTGGCCTGCGCGCGCGCGAAGGCGCTGGCCCGCAAGCCGTTCAAGTTCACGCTGACCGGCCCGCACATGCTGGCCAAGACGCTGATCGACCGGCATTACGGCGATCCGGCGGAACTCGCCAACGCGATCGCCGGCGTACTCGCCGAGCAGGTCGCGCAGCTCGACGCCGACGTCGTGCAACTCGACGAAGCGAACCTGCCCGGCCACCCCGAAGAATGGCAATGGGCTGCATCGGCCATCAACCGCGTGCTCGACGCCGTGCGCAGCCGGCCCGCGGTACACCTGTGCTTCGGCAACTACGGCGGGCAGACGGTGCAGCAGGGCACGTGGAATCGCCTGGTCGATTACCTGAACGCGCTGCACGCCGACCACGTCGTGCTCGAGTGCGCGCATCGGCCGCCCGCCGAGATCGAGGCCTTCCGCGAACTCGACCCGCGCATCGGGCTGGGGCTGGGCGTCGTCGACATCAAGGTCAACGAGGTCGAGAGCCCCGAGAAGATCGCGCGCGCGATCGAACGCGCCGAGCGCGTACTCGGCGCGGGCCGCATTCGCTACGTGCACCCCGACTGCGGCTTCTGGATGCTGCCGCGTTCGGTAGCCGACGCCAAGATGCGCGCGCTCGTTGCCGGGCGAGACCTGTTCGAAGGCGTCGCGCCGGGCAACGACTGAAGGAGCGCACGAGATGTCCGACCTCCCCCGACGATTCGACGACGTCGCGTCGCTCGAGGATTTCCTCAGCGAGCCCACGCCGGCGCTGGTCGACGATCTCGAGCGCGTCGATGGCGACATCCTCGTGCTCGGCGTAGGCGGCAAGATGGGTCCCACGCTCGCGCGGATGGCGAAACGCGCCCTGCCCGGTCGCCGCGTCATCGGCGTCGCGCGTTTCTCCGACCCCGCCACCCGCAGCTCGCTCGAGGCGCACGGCATCGAATGCATCGGCTGCGACCTGCTCGACCGCGAGGCGCTCGCGCGGCTGCCCAACGTCGCTGACGGCGTTCGCAACGTCGTCTTCATGGCCGGCCACAAGTTCGGCGCCGCGGACAACGCCGCGCTCACCTGGATGATGAACGTCGGCGTTCCGATGAACGTCGCCGACGTCTATCGCGACGCGCGCATCGTCGCGTTCTCCACCGCCTGCGTCTATCCGTTCGTGCCGGTGGAGGGAGCCGGCGCAGACGAGAGCGTCGTTCCCGCGCCGCCGGCGGGCGACTACGCGAACTCGTGCGTCGGGCGCGAACGCATGTTCGAGTACGGCTCGCAGAAATGGGGAACGCCGGGTCGCCTGGTTCGCCTTTCGTACGCGATCGACCTGCGCTACGGCGTGCTGCACGACGTCGCCTCGGCCGTGTTCGGGCAGCGCGAGCTCGACCTGACGATGGGCCACGCCGACGTCATCTGGCAGGGCGACGCGAACGAACAGTCGTTGCGGCTGCTCGCGCACTGCACGTCGCCCACGACGCCCATCAACATCACCGGCCCGTCGCACACGAGCATCCGCTGGCTCGCCGAGCAGTTCGGACAGCGCTTCGGGCGCACGCCGCGCTTCGTCGGAAACGAAGCGCCGACGGCGTGGCTGGAGGACACCCGCGAATCGCAGCGCCTGCTGGGCAAGCCGCGCATCCCGTTCGAGCGGATGATCGACTGGACCGCCGACTGGATCGCACGCGGACGCCCGAGCCTGGGCAAGCCGACGCATTTCGAGACGCGCGACGGCAAATACTGAATCGGCGCCGATGGCACCCGCTGAATTGCCGGCGATCGAGGCGCTCGACGAACGAGACCTGCCCGGCGCGTTCGCCCTGTCGCGAGCGGCGTCGTGGAACCAGAACGAGAACGACTGGGGGATGATGCTCGCGCTCGGACGCGGCTGGTGCATTCGCGCGCCCGGCGCGCGGCGCGCACTTGCAGCGTCGATCGTCGTGCTTCCGTACGGCGACGACTTCGCGTGGGTCAGCATGGTGCTCGTGCTGCCCGAACTGCGCGGCCGCGGCTTGGCGGCACGCCTGCTGCGCCACGCGCTCGCCGAGCTCGCCCGCGAAGGCCGGGGCGGCGTGCTCGATGCCACGCCGGCCGGGCATCCGGTCTACGTGCAGGAAGGCTTCGTCGGCAGCTGGGGCTTTCGCCGCTATCGTCGCGAAACGGCGCGCGGCGGCGCCGCCGCAGTTGCGCCCGCGCGTGCGCCGACGCCTGCCGTGCGGGGCTTGCTCGAAAGCGACTGGCCCGCGATCGCGAAGTTCGATGCCCCGGCCTTCGGCGCCGACCGCTCGGCGCTGTTGCGCCGACTCGCGCTGCGCTTGCCGCACGCGGCGCACGTGGCCGAGCGCGACGGCCGCGTGATCGGCTACGTACTCGGGCGCGACGGGCGCGAGGCGACGCAGCTGGGGCCGCTGGTCGCCGAAGACGATGCGAGCGCCTGTGCGCTGCTCGATGCGGCGATCGCGCCGCTCGAAGGCCCCGTCTACGTCGACGCCGTCGATGCGCAGCCCGCACTGCTCGCAGCGATCGCGGAGCGCGGCTTCGTCGTCCAACGTCCGTTCACCCGGATGCTGTACGCCCTCGAGCGCACGCCCGGCGACGCGTCGAAGGTGTTTCTCGTCGCCGGGCCGGAACTGGGCTGACCGAACCGGGCTACCGCCCTCTTACTTCGGCATCTTGATCGAACGGTCGAGGAACTCGTTCGTGTAGACCGCCTTCACGTCAAAGGGCTTGTCGTAGCCGATGTACTCGCGCACGAGTTCGAAGTCGTCCTGCATGCGCTTGTCCTCGTGGATACCCAGCGCCACCTCGCGCGAGAACTTGTCGCTCATCAACACCTCGACGAGCTTCCAGTTCTGGAACTCGTTGTCGTACTTCAGCGCGCCGTTGGCGTCGACGAGCGCCTGCACGCACGGCTCGGGCTTGTCGACGCAGGCGCGGAACGCGCGCTGCGTGACCTTCACGAACTTGTCGATCAGCGGACGATTGGCCTCGAGGAACTTCGCGTTGACGATGATCGAGTTGCCGTACGGGTTCAACCCGGCATCGCGCCAGGCGAGGAAGCCCATGTCGTCGCCGAGTTCACGCTGGAAGACGTGATGCAGGTTGTAGAACGACGTCGTGATGTCGATCGACTTCGCCTTCAGCGCGGCGAGCTTGCCGTTGGCGTCGATGTTCACCCACGTGACGGACTTCGGATCGACGCCGTTCGCCTTCGCCAACGCGGGCCACATCACGCGCGCGCCGTCGGCGGCGGGGTTGCCGATCTTCTTGCCGGGGAAGTCTTTCACGCCGGTGATGCCCGAGCTCTTCAGCCAGTACATGCCCTGCGGCGAATTCGCGTACACGTTATAGACGGCGACCGTGTCGGCGCCCTTGCCTTTCGCGACGAGCACGCCCGCCATGTCGGCCAGGCCGATCGGGTTGGCCCCCGCACCGACCTTCTGCGTGGCGATCGCCGAACCCTTGCCCGGCTCGAGGTTCAGCTCGATGCCCTCCTTCTCGTACCAGCCCTGCTGCTTCGCGTAGTAGTACGGTGCGTGATCGCCGCCCGGCACCCAGTTCAGGATGAAATCGAGCTTCTGCGTCTGCGCGCCGGCCGGCGTCGCGCCGAGCGCCAGTGCTGCCGCGGCCATCGCCGCACCGAACATCGCCTTCCCGTTCATGGTGTTTGTCTCCGTGTCAGCATCCGATCGCATCGGCGCAGCCGTTCGTTTGACGCTGCTGCGCTGCTGCGCTAGAGTAAATAATTAACCGGGCGGTTACAACCCGGAACAACGCGAATCCGGTTCTCGGCGCAACCGGACGAAACGTCGCCCGCTTCCGGAAAATCTTCCGCATCCTCCCTCGATGTCGCTTCACCGCTCGGAATTGCCGGCCGAAGTCCGATCGCTGCTGCAGCAGGGCACCGTCATCCCCGCGCATCCGCTGGCGCTCGACGCCGACGGCCGCTTCGATCGTCGCCACCAGCGCGCGCTCACCCGCTACTACGTCGACGCCGGCTGCGGGGGCCTGGCGGTGGGGGTGCACTCCACGCAGTTCGCGATCCGCGACGTCGGACTGTACGAACCGGTGCTCGAGCTCGCCGCGACGGCCGCGCGCGAATGGACGCAACGCCCGCTGGTGATGATTGCCGGTCTCGCCGGGCGCACCGCGCAGGCGCTCGACGAAGCGCGCATCGCGCAGGCGCACGGCTACCACGCCGGGCTGCTCTCGCTGGCGGCGATGCGCGGCGCGTCGCTCGACGCGCTCGTCGCGCATTGCGAGGCCGTCGCCGCGCAGATTCCGCTGGTCGGCTTCTACCTGCAGACGGCCGTCGGCGGCATCGATCTGCCGATGTCGTTCTGGCGCCGATTCGCCGCGATCGACAACGTCGTCGCGATCAAGATCGCCCCTTTCGACCGCTACCGCACGCTGGCCGTCGTGCGCGGCGTCGTCGCCGCGGGCGCCGAGGAACGCGTGACGCTGTACACCGGCAACGACGACCACATCGTGCTGGACCTCCTGTCGCCGTTCCGCGTGCGTCGAGGAGACGAGAACGTCGTCGTGCGCATTCGCGGCGGCCTGCTCGGGCACTGGAGCGTCTGGTCGAAGGGCGCCGTCGCTCTTTTCGAGCGCATCCGCGCCGCCATTGCGGCAGGCCGCATCGACGACGCGTTGCTCGCGCTCGACTCTCGCGTCACCGACTGCAACAGCGCATTCTTCGACGTCGCGCACGACTTCGCCGGCTGCATCCCCGGTTGCCACGAAGTGCTGCGCCGCCAGGGACTGCTCTCCTCTACCCGCTGCCTCGACCCCGCAGAGACGCTGTCGCCGGGGCAGCGCGAGGAGATCGAACGCGTCTGCCGCGAGCACGCCGACCTGTCCGACGACGGCTTCGTCGCCGCAAACCTGCAGCGATGGGTGTCGTGAACGGACGGGCAAACGCGCATCGCCGCGCGCAGCCGCGCCGATGAATCGCGTCGGCGCGCAGACCGGTCGCTACGCACTGGCGGTGCTCGCGCATCTTGCGCTGCTCGTCGCGTGGTACCTGTTCGTTCGCATCGGCGACGTCCCGCAGTTCGTGATGCCGTCGCCGCAGGCGACCTTCCAGGCGCTGCTGTCGCCGAACTACGACTGGTGGGCGAACACGCTCGTCACCGGCACCGAGATCTTCGGCGGCTACCTGCTCGCGCTGGTCGTCGGCGTGGCGCTCGCGCTGGTCTTCACCTGGTCGAAGACGCTCGAGGCCTTGCTGCTGCCGGTGATCGTCACGCTGAACATGATCCCCAAGGTCGCGCTCGGGCCGCTGATCATCGTCTGGTTCAAGTACGGCGTGTTCCCGAACACGATCATGGCCTTCTCGATCGCCGTATTCCCGATCCTGCTCACCACCGCACGCGGCCTGCGCGAGATCGAGCCCGAGCTGCTCGACCTCGTTCGCTCGTTGCGCGGGACGCGCTGGCAGCTGTTCACCAAGATCCAGTTGCCCGGATCGCTGCCGTACATTTTCGCCGGGATGAAAGTGGCGGCGATCCTCGCCGTGGCCGGCGCGATCGTCGGCGAGTTCCTCGGCTCCGACAAGGGCCTGGGCTACCTGATGCTGCAGGTGCAGGTCACGCTCGATACGCCCGCGATGTTCATGGCGGTGATCCTGATCACGCTGCTGGGCATGGTGCTGTACGGGCTGGTGCTGCTGCTCGAGCGGCTGTTCGTGCCGAAGGATGCGCGCGTGGCATGAGCGTCGAACCGTTCATCCACCTGGCGGGCGTGCGCAAGGTCTATCGGGGCGGCGGCAAGGAGCACCTGGCGATCTCCGATGCGACCTTCGACGTGTTGCCCGGCGAGCTCGTCTCGCTGGTGGGACCGTCGGGCTGCGGCAAATCGACCTTGCTGAAGATCCTCGCCGGACTGCATCCGCACGACGGCGGCCAGGTGCGCATCGGATCGACGACGCACCCCTTCGATCCGGCGCGCGACATCGGCATGGTGTTCCAGGCGCCGCTGCTGCTGAAGTGGCGCCGCATCCTCGACAACGTACTGCTGCCGGCCGAATTGCTCGGACTTCCGATGAGCGAGGCCCGCGAACGCGCGCGCGCACTCCTCGCACTCGTCGGACTGGCCGGCTACGAGCAGAAGTATCCGTACGAGCTCTCCGGCGGCATGCAGCAGCGCGCGGCGATTGCGCGCGCGCTCGTGCACGACCCCAAGCTGGTGTTGATGGACGAGCCTTTCGGCGCGCTCGACGCGCTCACGCGCGAGAAGATGAACCTCGAGTTGCTGCGCATCTGGAAGGAGTCGGGCAAGACGATCGTCTTCGTCACGCACGGCATCTCCGAAGCGGTGTTCCTCGGCACGCGCGTCGTCGTCTTCACCGCCGGCCCGGCGCGCATGGCCGACAACTTCGAGATCGACCTGCCGCGCCCGCGCACACTCGACCTGAAGACGCATGAGCGCTTCGGCGTCTACACGCGGCGCATCTACCGCCTGCTCGGAATGGAGTGACGGGGGCGACACGGCGCGAGCAAAGGCGCGGGCCGTCTGCGGCGGGCGCGCCGATGCGCAGCCCCGCTTCGCGGGGTTCGCTGCGATGCTCGCAGCGCCGGCTGCGCGGCCGAACTCGCTGCGCGAGCTTCGCTCGCT
>JAEWFA010000010.1 GCA_023389055.1 Pseudomonadota bacterium
GCCCGACCGGCTGGACGCGGGGCGGGGGGGGGCGCGGGGCCGCGCGACGCTCCGTTCTCACTCCTTCGGCGTGTCGAGCTTGGCGCGCAGCAGCGCGCCGAGGTTCGTCGTGCCGCTCGCCGCACCGCTCTCGGCCTGGATGCGCTGCAGCGCCTCGGCCGTCTCCACCGTGTCGCGCGCCTTCAGCGACAGGTTGATCGAACGGTTCTTGCGATCGATGTTGACGATCATCGCCTCGATCTCTTCGCCTTCCTTCAGGTGCTGGCGGGCGTCCTCGACGCGATCGCGCGAGATTTCGGACGCACGCAGGTAGCCTTCGACGTCGCTGCCGAGGTCGATGACCGCACCCTTCGGATCGACGCTGCGCACCGTGCCGCGCACGACCGCGCCCTTCTCGTTGGTGGCGGCGTAGTTGGTGAACGGATCGCCCTCGAGCTGCTTGATGCCGAGCGAAATGCGCTCGCGCTCGGTGTCGATCGCCAGCACCATCGCCTCGATCTCGTCGCCCTTCTTGAAGTTGCGTACGGCTTCCTCGCCCGGCTGGTGCCACGACAGGTCGGACAGGTGAACGAGACCGTCGATGCCGCCCGGCAGCCCGATGAACACGCCGAAGTCGGTGATCGACTTGATCGTTCCGTGGACCTTGTCGTTCTTGCGGTGGTTGTCGGCGAATTCCTCCCACGGGTTCGCACGGCACTGCTTCATGCCGAGCGAGATCCGGCGACGGTCTTCGTCGATCTCGAGCACCATCACCTCGACTTCGTCGCCCAGCGCGACGATCTTGCCGGGGTTGACGTTCTTGTTGGTCCAGTCCATCTCGGAGACGTGCACGAGGCCCTCGATGCCCGGTTCGATCTCGACGAACGCACCGTAGTCGGTGATGTTCGTGACCTTGCCGAACATGCGCGTGCCCTGCGGGTAGCGCCGCCCGATGCCGACCCACGGATCGTCGCCGAGCTGCTTGACGCCCAGCGAGACGCGGTTCTTCTCCTGGTCGAACTTCAGCACCTTGGCGGTGACTTCCTGTCCCACCTGCAGCACTTCGGACGGGTGACGCACGCGGCGCCACGCCATGTCGGTGATGTGCAGCAGGCCATCGATGCCGCCCAGGTCGATGAACGCACCGTAGTCGGTGATGTTCTTGACCACGCCGTGGACGATCGCGCCCTCGTGCAGCGTCTCGAGCAGCTTCGCGCGCTCCTCGCCCTGCGTGAGCTCGACGACCGCGCGACGCGACAGCACGACGTTGTTGCGCTTGCGATCGAGCTTGATCACCTTGAACTCGAGCGTCTTGCCCTCGTAGGGCGTCGTGTCCTTCACCGGGCGCGTGTCGATCAGCGATCCGGGCAGGAACGCGCGGATGCCGTTGGTCATCACGGTGAGCCCGCCCTTGACCTTGCCGGTGATCGTGCCGTCGACCTGCTCGCCCGACTCGAGCGCCTTCTCGAGGTTGATCCACGCCGACAGGCGCTTGGCGCGGTCGCGCGACAGTCGCGTCTCGCCGTAGCCGTCCTCGAGCGCCTCGATGGCGACCGAGACGAAGTCGCCTTCGCTGACGTCGAGCTCGCCGCGATCGTTGTGGAACTCCTCGATCGGGATGAAGCTCTCGGACTTCAGGCCGGCGTTGACCACGACGAAGTTGTGATCGATGCGCACCACCTCTGCGGTGATGACTTCTCCCTGGCGCATCTCCTGGCGCGACAGGGACTCCTCGAACATGCGGGCGAAACTTTCGACCTCGGTCGAGGGCGCGGTTCCCGTCGTTGCGGTGGCCGCTGTGCTCATTGCAGTACTCAAATTGATTCCCGTATGAAGATGTCTCGCCGGGCGGCCTGTACGGTAGGCGGCCAGCACCCGGCGGTGTTGCGAAACCCGGGCAGCGATTTCAGCAAGCCCGGCGCCTTCGCGCGTGATACGCCTTCAGCACCCGTTCGACGGTGGCGTCGATGTCCAGATGCGTGGAGTCGATCACGATCGCGTCTTCTGCGGGCCGAAGCGGAGCGACGGCGCGGTTCGCATCGCGCGCATCGCGCTGCTGCAGGTCCCGCAAAAGGTCGGGGAGTTTAGCAGAAAACCCCTTTTCGATCAACTGCTTATATCGTCGCTCGGCGCGGGATTGGACGCTCGCCGTCAGGAACACTTTCAGCAGCGCGTCGGGAAAGATCACCGTGCCCATGTCGCGACCGTCGGCGACCAGTCCGGGCGGTTGCCGAAAACCGCGCTGCAGCGCCAGCAGCGCCTGGCGCACGGCCGGCAGCGCCGCGACCCGCGAGGCGGCGTTGCCGAGCGCCTCGTCGCGCAGGATGTCGGTGACATCGTGCCCGGCAAGCTCGACGCGTCCGGGCTCGAAGCGCACCGGCAGTGCGCGGGCGATCGTCGCGACCTGCTGCTCGTCGTCGAGATCGACGCCGTCGCGTTGCGCCTGCAGCGCGCACAGCCGATACAGCGCGCCGGAGTCGAGGTACGACCAGCCGAGCGCGGCGGCGACCTTCTCGGCGATCGTGCCCTTGCCGGATGCGGTGGGCCCGTCGATGGTGATCGCGGGCGCGTCGTCGTGCCCGCTCATGCGATGCGGCTCCTGCGCGTGCAGGACCGCATCAGGCGCCTCGCTCCTCGATGTCGAGACCCGCGTTGCGCGCGAACTCGACGAAACCGGGGAACGACGTGTCGACGTTCTTCGTATCGTCGACCTCGATCGTGCCGGATGCGCGCAGCGCTGCCATCGACAGCGACATCGCGATCCGGTGATCGTGATGCGCATGCACGCGCCCGGCGCGAAACACCGCGTCGTCGCCGCCGCGCCCGTCGATGACGATTCCGTCGTCGGTCGGGCGCGTTTCGAATCCGAGCGCCGAGAGTCCTTCGGCCATCGTCGCGATGCGGTCCGACTCCTTCACGCGCAATTCTCCGGCGCCGCGCACGACCGTGCGTCCGTCGGCGCAGCAGGCGGCCACGAAAAGCGCGGGGAACTCGTCGATGGCCAGCGGGACGAGTTCCGAGGGAATCTCGATGCCTCGCAACGGCGCCGAGCGCACGCGCAGGTCGGCGACCGGTTCGCCGCCCGCCTCGCGAGGCGCGACGACTTCGATGTCGGCGCCCATCCGACGCAGGATCTCGATGCAGCCGGTGCGCGTCGGGTTCATCCCGACGTGCTCGAGCGTCAGGTCGGAGCCCGGCGCGATCGACGCGCCGACGATGAAGAAGGCCGCCGACGACAGGTCGGCGGGAACGTCCACCGCCGCGGCGTGCAGCGCCTGTCCGCCACGCAGCGAAACGACCTGGCCGTCGCTGCGCACGTCGACGCCGAAGCCGCGCAACATGCGCTCGGTGTGGTCGCGCGTGGGCGCCGGCTCGACGACGACGGTCTCGCCGCTCGCGTACAGCCCGGCGAGCAGCAGCGACGACTTCAGCTGCGCGCTGGCCATCGGAAGCTCGTAGCGGATCGCGTGCAACCCTTCACAGGGCAGGATGCGCACCGGCGGGCAGCCGTCGTGCGTCTCGATGCGCGCGCCCATCCGCTGCAGCGGTTCGGCGACCCGGCGCATCGGCCGCCTCGAAAGGCTCTCGTCGCCTACGAGCGTCGATTCGAATCGCTGCCCGGCGAGCAGCCCCATCAGCAGGCGCATCGCGGTGCCCGCGTTGCCGCAGTCCAGCGCGCCTGCGGCCGCGTGCAAGCCCTGCAGCCCGACGCCATGAACCACCACCCGCCCTTCGACAGGCCCCTCGATTTCGACGCCGAGCGCCCGAAAGACGTTCATCGTCGAGATCGCGTCGGCGCCGGTGAGAAAACCCGAGACGCGCGTGGAACCCTCGGCAATCGCGCCGAGCATCACGGCGCGATGCGAGATCGACTTGTCGCCGGGAACGCGGATGCGCCCGACCAGTCGGCCGCCCGGACCTACGCGAAAGCTGCGCGACATTGAAATTGTTCCTCGGGCGGCGGCAGCCGGCGCCCTACAGTTGCACGATGAAAAGCAAGACCGTTCCGATTCTACCGAGCCGCCCGGACGCGCCCGAGTGCCAGCCGCTGGATCTGCGCGCACAACGCCTGCTCGAGTCGTTGCCCGTCATGCACCGAGTACCGGTGTTGCGCCGTCGCCATCCGCACGTGATCAACCGGATCGCCGCCGAATGGCCGCTGCCGCGCCGCGCGATGCGGACCTTCGACGAGCTGCTGGTGGACGCGCGCGGCACGCGCAGCGGCTTCTCGTTCGAGGCGGCGCTCGAACTGATGCAGCTGCGCGAGCACTATGTCGGCGTGCTGCACCCGGAGCTGCGCCCCGAACCGACCGCGCGCGATCCCGAGGTCTGGCGCTGAGCAGGCGTCGGACCGCGCCGCTTTCCCGCAGCGCGAGCCGCTTTCGCGCGGCCGCTCACGCAAGCCGGTTTCGCCAGCGGCTCGCGTCGGAGAAGATCCGTACCAGCGTCTCGCGATCGCCTTCGCTCAGCGCCGAGCGGATCTCGTCGATGTTGTCACGAAAACGCTGCGCCGACCCGAGGCACAGATCGCGGTTGTCGAGCAGGATGTCCGCCCACAGCGTTGCGGACGAGGCGCCGATGCGCGTCGTGTCGCGCAGGCCCGCACCCGAGTACCGCAGCGCAGGCTCCGCCAGGTCGTGCCCGGCGATCGCCGCCGACAGCGCGAAAGCCACCGCGTGCGGCCAATGGGAAACCTCGGCGAAGATCCGGTCGTGCAACAGCGGATCGAGCGTCTCGACGTTCGCCCCGGTCGGCTCGAGCAGGCGCGTCACCGCCTCGCAGTGCTGCGCGGGAGTCGCATCCACCGGACACAACAGCCAGCGGCGCCCGCGAAACAGGTCGGCGTCGGCCGCCTGCGCGCCGCTGCCCTCGGAGCCGGCGATCGGGTGGCCCGGTACGAAGCGCAGGAACGCCTCGCCCAGGCCGGCGCGCGCGCCCTCGATCACGCTGCGCTTGGTGCTGCCGCAGTCGGTGACGACGGCCTGCGGCTCGAGCGATTCGCGGATCTGCGCGAACAGCGCCGGCAGGGTCGGCACCGGCGCCGCGACGACGACGAAGGAAGCGCCCTGCACCGCCTCGGCCACCGTGGCGCAGGCGCTGTCCACGTAGCCGAGCGCGCGCGCAACGCGCGCATCGTCGCCCGGCGAGTACCCGGCGACGTGCCATCCGACTTTCGCTCGCGAAAGCGCCGCAGCGAGCGATCCGCCGATCAGTCCGACGCCCAGGATCGCGACCTTGCGCGCCGTCACGAGCGCCCCATCGCCTGCTCGAAGGCGCGCAGGAACACTTCGTTCTCCTCGGGAAGGCCGACCGATACGCGCAGCCACTCGGGCAGCCCGTAGTTCCCCACCGGACGCACGATGACGCCGGCGTGAAGCAGAGCTTCATAGACACGCGCAGCGTCGCCCACCCGAACCAGCACGAAGTTGCCGTGCGAGGGCACGTACTCGAGCCTCATTCGATCGAAGGCGCCCTGCAGCCGCTGCAGTCCCGCGCGGTTCATCTCGTAGCTGCGCTGCAGGTATGCCCGGTCGTCCAGCGCGGCGACGGCTGCCGCCTGCGCGATCGAGCTGACGTTGAACGGCTGGCGCACGCGGTTCATCAGGTCGGTGAGCTCGGGTTGCGCGACGGCGAAGCCGACGCGCAGTCCGGCCAGTCCGTAGGCCTTCGAGAAGGTGCGACAGACGACGAGGTTCGGATGCTCGCGAACGCGCCGGATCGAGTCGGAGCGTTGCGACGGATCGAGGTACTCGTCGTAGGCCTCGTCGAGCACGACGACGACGTCCTCGGGCACCGAAGCGACGAAGGACTCGATCGCCTCGCGCGGCAGCCAGGTGCCGGTCGGATTGTTCGGGTTCGCGACGAAGACGATGCGCGTATCGGTGGCGATCGACGCGCGCATCGCATCGAGGTCGTGGCCGAGCTCGCGCGCCGGTACCACGATCGCCCGGGCGCCGGTTTCCTGCGTCGCGAGCGCGTAGACGGCGAACGAGTACTGCGAATAGACGGCGGAGGTACCAGGCTGCAGCAGCGCATGCGCCGCGAGCTCGAGCACGTCGTTCGATCCGTTGCCCAGCGTAATCCAGTCCGCGCCCATGCCGTAGTGTCGCGAGATGGCCGCCTTGAGCTCGAAGCCGTTGGAGTCGGGATAGCGCGACAACTCGTTCAGCTCGGCGACGATCGCCGCGCGCGCCGACTCGGGCATGCCCAGAGGGTTCTCGTTCGATGCGAGCTTGACGATGCGCTCGGCGTCGAGGCCGTACTCGCGCGCAAGTTCGGAGATCGGCTTGCCGGCCTGGTAGGGGGCGATCGCGCGGACGTATTCGGGTGCGGGGATGCTCATGATCGGGTGCGGCAACGGGTGAAAGACGGAGGCGGCCCGCCGGCTCAGGCGGCAGCGCGCGGATACGAGCCGACGATCTTGCAGAAGCTCGATTGCTCGGCCATCTCGCGCAACGCGGCAGCCACGGCCGCGTCATCGCGATGGCCGATGAGATCGATGTAGAAAAGGTACTCCCAGAGCCCCTGCCGGGCCGGGCGCGACTCGAAGCGCTTCATCGAAACGCCGTGGCGCGCGAGCGGCTCGATCATTGCATGCATCGCGCCGGCGCGATCGGGCACGGACAGGATCACCGAGGTCTGGTCGGCTCCGGACGGCTCGCACGCGTGTTCGCCGATCACCGCGAAGCGGGTGCGATTGTGCGGATCGTCCTGGATGCCGGTGGCCACGATCTGCAGCCCGTAGCGCATCGCGGCGCGCTCGCCTGCGATCGCCGCGGTTCGGGCATCGATCGACGCCAGGCGCGCGGCCTCGGCGTTGCTCGCGACCGGAACGTGTTCGACGCCGTGCGCGTGCGCGTCGAGCCAGCGCGCGCACTGCGCGAGCGATTGCGCATGCGAGACGATCCGCTCGATGCCTTGCATCGAAGCTTCGAGCCGCATCAGGTTCTGGCGCACCGGCAGCGAGATCTCGCCGCTGATCGTCAGCGGCGTCTGCAGCAGCAGGTCGAGCGTGCGGCTCACCGCGCCTTCGGTCGAGTTCTCGACCGGAACGACGCCGAAATCGGCGCCGCCCACCTCCACCGAGCGGAACACGTCGTCGATGGATGCGCAGGCGATGGCGTCCACGGACGAGCCGAAATGCGCGAGCAGCGCCTGCTCCGAGAACGTTCCGGGCGGCCCGAGATAGGCGACGCGCAGGCGCCGCTCCAGATCGCGGCAGCCCGAGATGATCTCCCGCCAGATCGCCTCGATCGCCTCGCCCGACAGCGGTCCCGGATTGCGCGAACGCAGCGCCGCGAGGATCTGCGCCTCGCGCTCGGGCCGCATCACGGGCGCGTCGTTGCGCTTCTTCCAGGCGCCGACCTGTTGCGCGAGGCGCGCGCGCTCGGCGAGGCGCTCGAGCAGCTCGCCGTCGACCCGGTCGATCTGCGCACGCAGCACATCGAGCGATGCGATGGGCGCCGATTCGGAAGTCTTCGCGTCGTTGTCTGCGGAGTCGGACATGGCGTCGGGCATCGTATCAAAGCGACGCCGTCGGCAGCCGGTAGAGCAGCCACGGCAAGGCCAGCGCTGCGGCGATCGTCGACAGCGCCACCGTCGCGCTCACCTCGCCCACCTGCACGCGGTAACGCTGGGCGAACAGGTACACGTTGGCGCCCGTGGGCAGCGCCGCCGCGACGGTCGCCACGGCGAGCGGCAACGGGTCGAGTCGAAGGATCCACGTGCCCGTGGCCCAGACGAGCAGCGGAAACAGCACGCTCTTGACGGCGGTGAGCGCCGCCGCGGTCCTGAGGCCCGCGCGCAGGTCGAACTGCGCCAGCGACGCGCCGAGCAGCACGAGGCACAGCGGAGCGGCGGCCGTGCCGAGCATCGCGAGTGCGCGGTCGATCGGCACCGGCAGCGTCCAGTGAGTCGCCGACCAGGCGAGACCGGCGAGGATCGGCAACACGACCGGATGAATCAATGCCGAGCGCGCGACCTGCAGCAGATGCCTGAGCAGCGTGCGCCACGAGCGCGAAGCGCCGGCGTCCCTGTCCAGCGACGACGTCTCGAGCACGAAGGTACCGAGCGACAGGAAGATCAGCGCGTGCCACGCGATGATCGTCAGCAGGAAGGCGAGTCCCGTCTCGCCGTAGGCCAGGCGCACGACCGGGATGCCGAGCATCACCGTGTTGCCGAACACCGAGCCGAGCGCGTGGATCGTCGCGATGGCCGCACCGCGCCCGCGCATCGCCTGGGCGAGCAGCACCACGCCGAACAGCGGCAACCCGGCGGCATAGTAGGCGAACGCGGCGCCCGGAGTGAGTTGCTCGAAATCGACGCGCGCGATGGCGCCGAACAGCAATGCGGGCATGAAGATCAGGAAGGCTGCATCCGACAGCGACTGCACCCCTTCGCCGCCCAGCAGCCCGCGCCGCGCGGCAGCGAAGCCCACCGCGATGAGCACGAAGACCGGCAGGACGATCTCGCCGAACAGCGACATGGGCGAAGCCCGCCTGGCGACAGAAACGCGCGGTGCCTGCGAACCCGTCAGTCCGCGCCGTTTCCTTCGTCGTCGGCCCGCGGCGGACGATCGGCGTTGTCGTCCTCGATCTCGTCGCGCTCGTTGGGGATCGGCCCGACCGGCCCGAGCGCGTTGGCCGCCGCCGTCTCCAGGTCGGCGTCGCCGTTCTCGGCGGCGTCGCGCTCGACGACCCGCTGCACGCGCGACAGCGTCGTTCCCTCGTCGACGGCGATCAGCGTGACGCCCTGCGTGGCGCGCCCCATCTCGCGGATCTCGCTCACGCGCGTTCGCACGAGCACGCCGCCCGTGGTGATCAGCATGATCTCGTCGGCCGGATCGACGAGCACCGCACCGACGACCTTGCCGTTGCGCTCGCTCGTCTGGATCGCGATCATCCCCTTCGTTCCGCGGCCGTGCCGCGTGTACTCGGCGATCGGCGTGCGCTTGCCGAAGCCGTTCTCCGTTGCGGTGAGCACCGAGCGCTCCTCGTTGCCGGCGACGAGCATCGAGATCACCTGCTGTTCTTCGTCGAGCGACATGCCGCGCACGCCGCGCGCGTTGCGGCCCATCGGGCGCACGTCGTTCTCGTGGAAGCGCACGGCCTTGCCGGCGTCGGAGAAGAGCATCACGTCGTGCGCGCCGTCGGTGACGGCGGCGCCGATCAGGAAGTCTCCGTCGTCGAGATCGACGGCGATGATCCCGGCCCGGCGCGGATTCGAGAACTCCGACAGCGGCGTCTTCTTCACCGTGCCCAGGCTCGTCGCCATGAACACGAAATGCGACTCGTCGAAGCTCTGCACCGGGAGCACGACGGTGATCTTCTCGCCGTCGGCCAGCGGGAACAGGTTGACGATGGGCCGACCCCGCGCATTGCGCGTTCCCTGCGGCACCTCCCAGACCTTGATCCAGTAGACGCGCCCGCGGTTCGAGAAGCACAGGATGTACTGGTGCGTATTCGCGATGAAGAGCTGGTCGATCCAGTCTTCCTCCTTCATCGCCGCCGCCTGGCGCCCTCGGCCGCCGCGGCGCTGCGAGCGGTATTCCGACACCGGCTGGCTCTTGATGTAGCCGGTGTGCGAAAGCGTGACGACCATGTCCTGCGGCGCGATCAGGTCCTCGGTGTCGATCTCGCTGACGTTCAGCTCGATCACCGAGCGACGCGCGTCGCCGTATTCGGCCTTGATCGCCTTGAGTTCGTCGCCGACGATCGTCGTGATCCGCTCCGGACGCGCGAGGATGTCGAGCAGGTCGATGATCTGCTCGATCACCTCGCGGTATTCCTGGACGATCTTGTCCTGCTCCAGCCCAGTGAGGCGTTGCAGCCTCATCTGCAGGATCTCGCCGGCCTGCACGTCGGAGAGCCGGTAGACGTCGCCCTGCAGCCCGACCGACGAATCCACGCCTTCAGGGCGGAACTCGGCGATGCCGCTGCCGGCGCGCTCGAGCATCTCGCGCGCGACACCCGCTCGCCATTCGCGCGCCATCAGTCGATCCTTGGCGATCGGCGGCGTCGGCGAGGCCTTGATCAGCTCGATCATCTCGTCGACGTTGGCGATCGCCACCGCGAGCCCCTCGAGCACGTGGCCGCGCTCGCGCGCCTTGCGCAGCTCGAACACGGTGCGCCGCGTGACCACCTCGCGCCGGTGCGACAGGAACGCCTCGAGCATCTGCCGCAGGTTCAGCAACCGCGGCTGGCCGTCGACGAGCGCGACCATGTTGATGCCGAAGGTGTCCTGCAGTTGCGTCTGCTTGTAGAGGTTGTTCAGCACCACCTCGGGCAGCTCGCCGCGCTTCAGTTCGATGACGACGCGCATCCCCGACTTGTCGGATTCGTCGCGGATGTCGGAGATGCCGTCGATCCGGCGCTCGTTGACCAGTTCGGCGATGCGCTCGAGCAGCAGCCGCTTGTTCACCTGATACGGCAGCTCGTCGACGATGATCGCGCTGCGGTTGCCGCGGTCGAGTTCCTCGAAGTGCGTGGCCGCGCGCATCACGACGCGCCCGCGGCCGGTGCGGTAGCCGTCGCGCACGCCCTGCACGCCGTAGATGATTCCGGCGGTGGGAAAGTCGGGTGCGGGAACGATCTCGATCAGCTCGTCGATCGTCGTATCGGGCCGCCCGAGAAGCGCCAGGCACGCATCGACGACTTCGCCGAGATTGTGCGGCGGTATGTTCGTCGCCATTCCCACTGCGATTCCCGCCGAGCCGTTGATCAGCAGGTTCGGGATGCGCGCGGGCAGGACGGTGGGCTCGGACTCCTTGCCGTCGTAGTTCGGCTGGAAATCGACGGTTTCCCGGTCGATGTCGGCGAGCATCTCGCCGGCCAGGCGTTGTAGCCGGCACTCGGTGTAGCGCATCGCCGCCGCGTTGTCGCCATCGACCGAACCGAAGTTTCCCTGCCCGTCCACCAGCAGGTAGCGCAGCGAGAAGTCCTGCGCCATGCGCACCAGCGTGTCGTAGATCGACGCGTCGCCGTGCGGGTGGTACTTGCCCATCACGTCGCCGACGATGCGGGCGCACTTCACGAAGGGCCGGTTCCAGACGTTGTTGGCCTCGTGCATCGCGAACAGCACGCGCCGATGCACCGGCTTCAGGCCGTCGCGAACGTCCGGCAATGCGCGACCCACGATCACGCTCATCGCGTAATCGAGATAGGAACGACGCATCTCCTCTTCGAGACTGATCGGGAGCGTTTCTTTGGCGAAGGAGTCCATGCGTCGGGGCGTGCGGAAAAGCGGCGACTTGCGCGGAAAAGACGCCGACTCGCGTGAAAAATGACGCCGACTCGCGTCGGGGCCCGGCAAGCGGCAGGGAACCGGCTATTTTACCATGCGGGATCGGCGCCTTTTTGGCCCGCCCACGCCGTGCCGGCGCGCCGCCGCGGCGCTCGAACCTTCGGGAAACGCCCATGCCGCCGCCTGAATCGCCCGCCCGCCTGTTGATCGAGGCGCAATGGATAGCGCCCGTGCAGGCAACGCTCGCCGCTCCGGACGGCCAGTGCCTCGTCGATCATGCGGTCGTCGTCGAAGACGACCGGATCGCCGACGTGCTGCCCACCGAACGGGCGCGACAGCAGCATCCCGACGCCGAGCGCGTCTCGCTGCCCGGGCACCTGCTCGTTCCCGGTTTCGTGAACCTGCATGCGCATGCCGCGATGTCGCTGCTGCGCGGCGTCGGCGACGACCTGGCGCTTTCGGCCTGGTTGCGCGACCGGATCTGGCCGCTCGAATCGCGGCTGGTCGATCCGCAGTTCGTGCGCGACGGCGCGACGCTCGCGTTCGTCGAGATGCTGCTCGGCGGCACGACCTGCGTGAACGACATGTACTTCTTCCCGGAGGCGTCGATCGAGGCGGCGCTCGCCGTCGGCATCCGCAGCGCGCACGGGATCATCGTCGTCGACTTCCCCACCGTCTACGCCAGCGATCCGGCCGAATACCTGCGCAAGGGGCTCGCGCTGCGCGATCGGATGCGCGACGAAGCGCTCGTCAGCTTCTGCCTGGCGCCTCATGCGCCGTACACGGTGGCCGACGAGACGCTGCGCGAGATCGCGACGATCTCGCGCGAGATCGGGCTGCCCGTCCACATTCACGTGCACGAGACCGCCGAGGAGATCGCCGAAGGCATGGCGCGCTACGGTGCGCGACCGCTCGCGCGGCTGGACGCGCTCGGATTGGTCGGTCCCGAGATGATCGCGGTGCACGCCGTGCACCTGGACGACGACGACTTGCGCCGCCTGGCCGCCGGCGCAGCGTCGGTGGCGCATTGCCCGCATTCGAACGCAAAGCTGGCCTGCGGCATCGCGCCCACGGCACGGATGCACGAAATGGGTATCCGCGTCGGCATCGGCACCGACGGATCGGCCAGCAACAATCGGCTCGACCTGCTGGGCGAAGCCCGCACCGCGGCGCTGCTCGCGAAGGCAACGAGCGGGCGCGCCGACGCCTGGCCCGCTGCGCGGACGCTGCGCGCGATGACGCTCGATGCGGCCGCCGCGCTCGGGCTCGATGCCCGGATCGGCTCGATCGAGTGCGGCAAGCAGGCCGACCTCGTCGCGGTCGACCTGCGCGCGGCGGAACTTTCTCCCGTATACGACCCGGTTTCGCAGTTGATCTACGCGTGCGGACGAGAGCACGTCAGCGACGTCTGGGTGGCCGGAAAACCTGTTGTTCGGACGCGACAGCTCGCCGATCTGCGAGTCCGCGAGGCCCTCGCCGAGGTGCTTGGTCGAACAGCGGTGTGGCAGAATCGGGTTGGCGAAATCTTGTCAGGTCGGGTCTGATTTCGGGCCGTTCGTTTGCGCCTGTCAGCGTCGTAACAGAATTTCAGTTCTACCGAAAGGAGAAACATGAATAAACCGGTCAAACTGACCTGCGTCGTCGCTGCCGCGATGATGTCGGTCTCGATGGTGGCGGTCGCCCAGGTCGCACCTCCCAACAAGACGGGCTACGTGGTCAGCCCCGACCGCAACGTGGTTCGCAGCGGCGCAGGCACCTGCGTTCATACCGGCTACTGGACGCCCGCGGACGCGTTCCCGGGTTGCGACGACGACCTCCTCCCGAAAGCGCCGCCTCCGGCTCCTGCCCCCGCGCCTGCACCCGCGCCGACGCCCGCGCCGGCTCCGAAGCCCGCTCCGGCTCCGGCTCCCACGAGCGAGAAAGTCACCTTCGCGGCGGACACCTTCTTCGACTTCGACAAGTCGGTCATCAAGCCCGAAGGCAAGGCGCGCCTCGACGACCTCGTCGGCAAGCTGCAGGGCGTGAACCTCGAGGTCGTGATCGCGGTCGGCCACACCGACAGCATCGGTACCGACAAGTACAACCAGGCGCTGTCGGTGCGTCGTGCCGAAGCGGTCAAGGCGTACCTGGTCAGCAAGGGCATCGAAGCGAACCGTATCTACACCGAAGGCAAAGGCGAGAAACAGCCGATCGCCGACAACCGTACCCGCGAAGGCCGCGCGAAGAACCGCCGCGTGGAAGTCGAGGTGGTCGGCACGCGCTCGCGTCGCTGATCCCGGACTCTTGCGACCTTCACCGGTCGCCCTCCAGAAACCCCGCTTCGGCGGGGTTTTTTTTCGCCATGGCGCCCGGGCGCAACGGTAGCCGGCGCGGTCGTCGGTCACCGTAGAATCGGGCCTGTCGTCCCCTCGCCATCCCGGCCCGCTCCCCATGTCGCTTCCCGCCCCATCCGCCCCTCGCAGCGCGAACGTCGATCCGGCGGAGCTGGCGAAATTCCAGGCGCTCGCCGCGCGGTGGTGGGATCCCGAGTCCGAGTTCCGCCCGCTGCACGAGATCAATCCATTACGCCTGCAGTGGATCGACGAACATGCGTCGATCGACGGCCGCCGCGTGCTCGACGTCGGTTGCGGTGGCGGCATCCTGTCGGAGTCGATGGCCGAGCGCGGCGCAGCCGTCCACGGCATCGACCTGGGCGAGCGAGCGCTGCAGGTGGCCGAGCTGCATGCGCTCGAGAGCGGCGCTGCCGTCGTCTACGAACGCATCGCGGTCGAAGCGCTCGCGCAGCGGGAACCGGAATCCTTCGACGTCGTCACCTGCATGGAGTTGCTCGAGCACGTACCCGATCCGGAATCGGTGGTGCGCGCCTGCTCTGCGCTCGTGCGCCCCGGCGGCTGGGTCTTCTTCTCGACGATCAACCGCAACGCGAAGGCTTTCGCGCTGGCGATCGTCGGCGCCGAATACGTGCTGCGCCTGCTGCCGCGCGGCACCCACGAATACGAGAAATTCATTCGTCCGTCGGAACTCGCCGCTGCAGCGCGCCGGGCCCGGCTCGAGGTCATCGAACTCACGGGCCTCACCTACAACCCGATCACGCGTCGGTACCGGCTCGACTCCGGTGATCCGGACGTGAACTACATGATGGCGTGCCGACGCACGGACGCACTCGGCGCGATTGCCCGATGAGCCGCGCAGCTCCCCGAACGGCAGCCGATGCCGGCCTGCCCGGTGTGGTCGGCGACGCCGTGCGGCCGCGCGCCGTCTTCTTCGATCTCGACGGTACGCTCGCCGACACCGCGGCCGACCTCGTCGCACCGGTGCAGTCGATGCGCGTGGAACGCGGGCTGCCCCCGATGCCCTTCGAGGTGCTGCGCCCCTATGCGTCGATGGGTGCGCGCGGCCTGCTGCTCAAGGGGCTGGGAATCGACCGCGAGTCTGCCGAGTTCGAGCCGCTGCGCGACGAG
Source organism: Pseudomonadota bacterium (assembly GCA_023389055.1). Taxonomy (GTDB): domain Bacteria; phylum Pseudomonadota; class Gammaproteobacteria; order Burkholderiales; family Burkholderiaceae_E; genus Zeimonas. The sequence goes on from JAEWFA010000010.1 coordinate 14,682, forward strand.
TTCCTGCGCCGCTACGAGGCGGCGATGAGCGTGCACACCTGCCTGTTCCCGGGGATCGCCGACGTGCTCGACGCGCTGGACGACGCCTCGATCCCGTGGGGCGTGGTCAGCAACAAGATCGAACGACTCGTCACGCCGATCCTCGAATCACTCGGCGTGCTCGAGCGCGCGGTCTGCGCCATCGGCGGCGACACGACCGCCTTCGCGAAGCCCCACCCCGAGCCGCTGCTGCACGGCGCCCGAATCGCGGGCGTCGAAGCCCGCTCCTGCATCTACGTCGGAGACGACCTGCGCGACATCGTCGCCGGCCGTGCCGCGAAGATGCGCACCGTCGCCGCCGCCTACGGCTTCTGCGGCGACGAATCGCCCCCGCACAGCTGGGGGGCGGATGCGCTGGTCACGGAACCGCGCCAGTTGCTGGGTCTGCTTACATGAACCGGTCCAACAGCCTGCGACTCTGCGCATCGAGCGCTTCCACGTCGCGCACCAGGTAATGCACGCCGTTCTGGTCGGCGATCAGCAGCACGTTGCGTGACAGGCGGCGAATCGCCTCCTCGCCGCGCAACACGAACTGCGTCTCGCCGCGGTCGGTAGCGACGTACCACGTCGATGGCGTGAAGAAGCTCGACACGGCACGGATCGCTCGAATCTGCGGAACGAACTCGCGCGCGGCGAGCTCTTCCTCGATCAAAACGCGCGGCGTGTCGTCGACCGAGGAAAGGCGATCGATCCAGACGCGTTCGCGACCATCCGGCCCGAGCAGCGAGACGCCTTCACCGGGCGCCGAGATCGGAAATGCGCGCACCGGCACGACCCCCACGTGGATCGTGCCGTCGGACTCGCGCAGCACCAGCCGGCCGAAGGCGTCCCGCGACAGCGAGAACGAGGTCGTGTCGGCGCTCATTGCGACGCCTCGGCCACGAGCGCGTCGACGCGATCGTCGACATTGCCGGACGGCTCGATCTCGGCGCGCCGCTGCTGGGCGCGATACAGCTCGAAATAGGCGCCCTCGCGGTTCATCAGTTCTTCGTGCGTTCCGGTCTCGACGACCCGCCCGCGATCGAGCACGACGAGACGATCCGCCTTGCGCAGCGTACTGAGTCGGTGCGCGATCGCGATCGTCGTGCGGCCCTGGACGAGGTTGTCGAGCGCCTTCTGGATTTCCTGCTCGGTGGCCGTATCGACCGACGAGGTCGCTTCGTCCAGGATCAGGATGCGCGGATCGATCAACAGCGCGCGTGCGATCGAGATGCGCTGGCGTTCGCCGCCGGAGAGCGCCTGGCCGCGCTCTCCGACCAGCGAGTCGTACCCGTGCGGCAGGCGCAGGATGAACTCGTGCGCGTGCGCGGCGCGCGCGGCGGCGACGATCTCCTCGCGCGACGCCTCCGGCTTTCCATACGCGATGTTCTCGGCGATCGTCCCGAAGAAGAGGAACGGCTCCTGCAGTACCAGGCCGATGTGGCGGCGGTACTCGGCAATGCGCAGCGCGCGGATGTCGACGCCGTCGACGCGAATCTCGCCGTCGGTGGGATCGTAGAAACGGCAGATCAGGTTCACGAGCGTGCTCTTGCCCGAGCCGCTGTGGCCCACCAGTCCGATCATCTCGCCCGGCGCGACATCCAGCGTCAGCCCGCGCAGCACGGCGCGGTTGCCGTAGCGGAAGTCGACGTCGCGCACTTCGAGGTGTCCCTTCATCCGCGGCATCTGCAGCGGGGCCGGCGCTTCCGGAACGCTCGAGACGTGGTCGAGGATCTCGAAGATCCGTTTGGCGCCGGCTGCGGCCTTCTGCGTGTGCGAGACGATTCGGCTCATCGAGTCGAGCCGCGTGTAGAAGCGGCCGATGTACGCAAGGAACGCGGTCAGTACGCCGACGGTGATGCGCCCGCGGGACACCTGCCAGATACCGAAGGCCCAGACGACCAGCAGGCCCACCTCGGTGGCCAGCGTGACCGACGGCGAGAACAGCGACCAGGTCCGATTCAGCCGATCGTTGGCGATCCGGTTGTGCTCGTTGGCGACGCGGAAGCGCTCGGCCTCGCGTCGCTCCTGTGCGAAAGCCTTGACGACGCGGATGCCGGGGATCGTATCGGCGAGCACGCTCGTGACCTCGGCCCAGATGCGGTCGAGCTTCTCGAAACCGTGGCGCAGCCGCTCGCGCACCAGATGGATCAGCCAGACGATCAGCGGCAACGGCATCAGCGTGACGAGTGCCAGCCACGGATCGATCGACACGAGGATGGCCGCCGTCATCGCGATCATCAAAACGTCGGTGGCGAAATCGAGCAGGTGCAACGAAAGAAAGACGTTGATGCGATCGGTTTCGCTGCCGATGCGCGCCATCAGGTCGCCGGTGCGCTTGCCGCCGAAGTATTGCAGCGAGAGCCTCAGCAGGTGCTCGTAGGCCGCCGTGCGCAGGTCGGCGCCGATGCGTTCGCTGACGAGCGCGAGAAGGTAGGTACGCGCCCAGCCGAGCCCCCACGCGACGAGCGCAGCGCCGAGCAGGCCGCTGAGGTACACCGAAACGAGTCGCGGATCGATCGGCACGCCGTTCTGGAACGGGATCAGCACCTCGTCCATCAGCGGCATCGTCAGGTACGGAGGCACCAGCGTCGCGCCGGTGGAGGCCAGCGTGAGCAGGAAGCCGGCGAGCAGGCGGCGCTTGTACGGCCGCGCAAAACGCCAGATTCGGAACAGCGTCCACGTCGACGTCCGCTCGTCGGCGTCGACCCCGCGGCCGGCCGCAGGGGTCGCGCCGTCGGGCTCGTCCTTCCGTGCCGACGGGGCTTCCGGAGTTCGGGCGCGCGGCATCGGGCCCTCGGCCCCCCCTTCCGGGCGGGGAACGAAATCGATCTCGCGGGCGCGCTCGAAGTGCTCGGCCAGGCGCTGCACGCCTGCCATCCGGCCGAGCGTGAAACGCCACGAAGCGATGCGTCCGCTCTCGTTGCCCAAGTGCAGCGCGCCGACGCCGCCGTGATCACTGAGCTCGAGTCGGGAATCGGCCGCCAGAGGGTAGGCGGCCGGCCCGTCGCCGTCGGCGGAAAAAAACCACAGCCGCGACGGGGTCAGGACCAGCAACCCCCGGCGAAATTGCAGGCGGGCATCGAGATCGAGCTCCGCCCAGCCGAGGGCGGCAAGCGGCACCGCTTCGGGAGCCTGGACGCCGATCTCGCGCTGCCATTCCGCGGGAAACGGCTCGGCGAGCAAGGCGGCGGACGGAATCGTGGCCATCGAAACCGGGAAGCTTACTGCATCCGGGGTACCGACTACGGGTCCTCCCGTATGGCGGGCAGGCGCGGTACGTGCTTGGCAGTCAACCGGAATTACGCTGCCGGCGTTGTAGGCCCTACCGTAGGGCCCTACCCCTTTTCCCGGATTCGTTCATGCTCGCTCCGCGCCCGCAGGCCATTACCGACCGCCGCCTCGACATCGAGATCGTGGAGGTGCACTACATCCGGGGGCCGGGCCGCTGGACCTACCCGCCCGTGCTCGAGGCGGTCGTCGATATCGGGGGCCTCGAGGAATACCCGTCGGACCGCATCCCGGGGTTGCCGCAACGGCTCGAGCGGTGGCTGCCGGGCCTGGTCGAGCACCGCTGCAGCTATGGCGAGCGCGGCGGATTCCTGCGTCGGCTGCACGAAGGAACCTGGCCGGCGCACATCCTCGAGCACGTCTGCGTCGAACTGCAGGTGCTGGCCGGGGCGCCGAATGCGGGCTTCGGCCGGGCGCGGGAAACCTCCACGCCGGGGGTCTACCGCGTCGTCGTCTGCGCCTTCCAGGAGGAAACGGCGCGGGCGGCGCTGGCTGCCGCGCGCGAACTCGTCATGGCGGCGATCGAGGACCGGCCCTTCGACGTCGCCGGAACGGTCGCAGAGCTGCGTGCGCTGAACGACGAGTACTACCTCGGACCGAGCACCGAATCGATCGTGCTCGCCGCCGAGAAGCGCGCGATTCCCTTCGTGCGGCTGAACGACGGCAACCTGGTACAGCTCGGCTACGGATCGGCGCAGCACCGGATCTGGACGGCCGAGACCGATCGCACCAGCGCCATCGCCGAAGGCATTTCGCGCGACAAGGACCTCACGAAGGAACTGCTGCACTCGTGCGGCGTGCCGGTGCCGGAGGGCCGCCCGGTGGCCGACGCCGAAGATGCGTGGGCCGCCGCACTCGAGGTGGGGCTGCCCGCGGTCGTCAAGCCGTCCGACGGCAACCACGGACGGGGCGTCTTCACCAACCTGGTCAGCCGGGACGAAGTCCTCGCCGCCTGGCAGGTGGCGCGCGAGGAAGGCAGCGGCGTCATCGTCGAACGCTTCATCCACGGCAACGAGCACCGCCTGCTGGTCGTCGGCGGGCGGGTCGTGGCCGCCACGCGCGGCGAGCCGGCGCACGTCGTCGGCGACGGCAGATCCACCGTCAGCGAGCTCATCGACCTGCAGCTGAACAGCCACCCGCTGCGCGGTACCACCGAAGACTGCCCGTTGAACTTCGTTCGAATCGATTCATCGGCGCGCATCGAGCTGGCGCGGCAGGGCTTCGATGCGGACTCGATTCCGCCCGAGGGAACTCGGCTGCTGATCCAGCGCAACGGCAACGTATCGATCGACGTCACCGACGAGATGCATCCCGAGGTCGCCGCGATGGCGGCGCTGGCGGCCGAAGTGGTCGGCCTGGACATCGCCGGCATCGACCTCGTCGCCGAGGACATCTCGCGTCCGCTGGAAGAGCAGCGCGGCGCGATCGTCGAGGTCAATGCCGGACCCGGCCTGCTCATGCACCTGAAGCCCGCCGTCGGGCGTCGCCGGCCGGTCGGCGAGGCGATCGTCGATCACCTGTTCCCCGACGACACGAACGGGCGCATCCCCATCATCGGCATCGCCGGCACCCGCAGCGGCGCGCGCATCGCGGCGCTCGCCGCAGCGCTGCTGCGCGGCGATGGCCGGCGCATCGGACTGGCGAACGCCGACGGCCTGTTCGTCGACGAGCGGCGCATCCACGACGGCGATGCCGCGCACTGGGAGCAGGGCCGCCGGCTGTTGCGAAACCGCTTCGTCGAATGCGCAGTCATCGAGAACGGCGCTCGTTCGATCGTCTCCGAGGGCCTTGCCTACGACCGCTGCAGCATCGGGGTAGTCACGTCGCTCGAGCGTAACGCGCGCGTCGACGAATTCGACGTCCTCACCCCCGACCAGATGTACGCGGTGTTGCGCACGCAGATCGACGTCGTGCTCGCCGGCGGCACGGCGGTGCTCGATGCGGGCGACCCGATGATTGCCCAGATGGCTGCGCTGTGCGAGGGCGAAACGATCTTCTACGCCACGCAGGCGCGCGCAGACGCGTGCATCGAGGCTCACCTGCGCGAGGGCAAACGTGCCGTGCGCATCGAGGACGGCCGGATCGCACTGCGCACCGGAAAGCGCGTCGAGTACGTGGGAGACGAAGACGTCCTCGGCAGCGACACGCTCGAAGACCTGCTGCCGGCAGTCGCGGCGGCCTGGGCGGCCGGCGCATCCGTGCAGCGCATCACGCAACGACTCGAAGCGCTCGCTCGCCCGAACGTCGCGGTCGTCGCCGCAACCGCCTGAACCGGCGTCCGCCCCCCTTCACGACGGCACTCGCCGCCGCGCGGCGGCCCGGAAACCTCATGCAAGTCGAACGAATTCGCGCGCTGCGCGGCCCCAACCGATGGACGCGCACCCGCGCAATCGAAGCGCTGGTGCGCTGCGACGACTCCGAACGCGAAATCGCAGCGATTCCCGGCTTCGCCGAGCGGCTGCGCGATCGTTTTCCGGACGTGGCGCAACTGCCTGACGATTCGCAAGCGGCGCAGTCGCTGGCGCACGCGCTGTGCGCCACGGCCTTTGCGCTGCAATCGCGCGCGGGCTGCCCGATCTCGTTTGCGCGCACCGTGGCAACTTCGGAAGCCGGGGTCTACCAGGTCGTCGTCGAGTACAGCGAGGAAGCGGTCGGAAGACTCGCCTTCGAGCTTGCGGAAACGCTCCTGGGCGCCGTGCGCACAGACTGGCCCTTCGACGTCGCCACGGCGCTCGCACGACTGCGCGCGATCGACGAGGACGAGCGACTGGGGCCGAGCACCGGCGAGATCGTGCAGGCCGCCCGAACGCGCGGAATTCCGTACCGGCGGCTGACCACCGGCAGCCTGGTGCAACTGGGCTGGGGCAGCCGGCAGCGGCGAATCCAGGCGGCGGAGATCGACGCGACGAGCGCGGTCGCCGAGCAGATCGCGCAGGACAAGGAACTGACCAAGCAGTTGCTGTCCGACTCCGGCATTCCGGTGCCCGAGGGCGTGGCCGTCGAGACGATCGAAGACGCATGGCAGGCGATGCAGCGGCTGGGCGCTGTCGTCGTGAAGCCCCGCGACGGCAACCAGGGCAAGGGCGTATCGGTCAACGTGCGAACGCGCGACCAGCTGGAAGCGGCCTGGGCCGGCGCGCGCGAGTTCGAGAGCGAGTTGCTCGTCGAACGCTACATACCGGGCAGCGACTTTCGGCTGCTGGTCGTCGGCGGACGCCTGGTGGCCGCCGCACGCCGCGATCCGCCCGCCGTGCTGGGCGACGGCGTTCATACGATCCGCGAGCTCGTCGACGAGATCAACCGCGACCCGCGCCGCAGCGAAGGACACGCGACCGCCCTCACCCGGATCACGCTCGATGCGGTCGCCTGCGCGCGACTCGCCGGGCTCGGCCTGTCGCCCGCTTCGGTGCCGGCACCGGGCGCACGCGTCGTGCTGCGACACAACGCGAACCTGAGCACCGGCGGCAGTGCAACCGACGTCACCGACGACGTGCACCCGGAGGTCGCCGCGCGCGCGATCGAGGCGGCGCGCACCGTGGGGCTGGACATCTGCGGCGTCGACGTCGTCTGCGAGAACATCTCTCGACCGCTCGAAGAGCAGGCGGGCGGCATCGTGGAGGTCAACGCGGCTCCGGGGCTTCGCATGCACATCGCGCCTTCGTACGGCAAGGGCCGCGCGATCGGCGAGGCCGTGATGGCGGCGATGTTCGACGCCGACGACGACGCACGGATCCCGATCGTCGCCGTCACCGGAACGAACGGCAAGACCACCACCGTGCGGTTGATCGCACAACTGCTCGCCGAGACGGGCGCACGGGTCGGCATGACGACCACCGACGGCGTCTACGTGAATGGCAGGCGCATCGACGACGGCGACTGCAGCGGTCCGAAGAGCGCGCGCAACGTGCTGCTGCATCCGCAGGTCGATGCCGCGGTGTTCGAGACCGCGCGCGGCGGGCTGCTGCGCGAAGGGCTCGGCTTCGATCGATGTCGCGTCGCGGTCGTCACGAACATCGGCGAAGGCGACCATCTCGGCATGAATTACATCGACGACGTGGACACGCTCGCGTCGGTCAAGCGGGTCGTCGTGCAGAACGTCTCGATCGACGGCTTCGCCGTGCTCAACGCCGACGACGAGCGCGTTGCCGCAATGGCGCAGTGGTGCCCCGGTTCGATCGTGTACTTCGCGCGCAATGCGGCCAACCCGGTGCTGGCGGCGCATCGAACGCAGGGCGGGCGAGTCGTCCACGTCGACGGCGACGATATCGTCTGCGCGCGGCGCGGCGCCGAGCAGCGAATCGCACTGCGCGAGATCGCGCTCACGCACGGCGGCACGATCGGATTCCAGATCGAAAACGCGATGGCAGCGATCGGCGCCGCGTGGGCGCTCGGCCTGGACTGGAGCGTCGTGCGTGCGACGCTGCGTCGCTTCGCGCCCGATGCGCGCACGGCGCCCGGGCGCTTCAACGTCTTCGAGCACGCCGGGGCGACCGTCATCGCCGACTACGGCCACAACGTCGATGCGATCGCCGCGCTGGTGCAGGCGGTCGAGTCGATGCCGGCCACGCGGCGCTCGATCGTCATCAGCGGCGCAGGCGATCGGCGCGACGAGGACCTGCGTGGGCAGACGCGGCTGCTCGGCGCGGCCTTCGACGAAGTGATCCTCTACGAGGACCAGTGCCAGCGCGGCCGCGCCGACGGCGAAGTCATCGCGCTGCTGCGCGAAGGTCTCGAAGGGGCGCGCCGCACCTCGACGGTGCGCACGATCCGGGGGGAATTCGTCGCGATCGACGCGGCGCTCGAAGCGCTGGCACCCGGCGAGCTGTGCGTGATTCTCGTCGACCAGGTGGAAGCCGCACTCGCGCACATCGAGCAGCGCATCGCCCAGGCCACGGCCGTGCCCGCGGCCTGAGCAGCGCCCTGGCGTCTTGCGTTCCTACCTGCGCGGCGTCGCGCGATCGACGATCGCCGCGCAATCGACGCCCCGGGGGAGCGTGCCGTAGTTGTGGTGTCCCGACGCGCTCAGTCGCGACACGCAGAAGGCGTCGGCGATCATCGGCGGCGCATGCTGCACGAGCAGTGCCGCCTGCATCGAAAGCGCCATCCGGTCGACGACGTCGCGCGCGCGGTACTCGAGATCACCGCGATCGCCGAACTCGCGACGCAGCGCACCGACGTAGCGATCGAGCGTCTCGCTGGCGCCTTTCGCCTTCGCCACCTCGGCGAAGAACGCGTCGACCGTCTCCGGCGTCTTCTGCATCGCACGCAGCACATCCAGGCATTGCACGTTGCCGCTGCCTTCCCAGATCGCGTTGACCGGCGATTCGCGAAACAGGCGCGGAAACGGACCGTCCTCCATCACCCCGCTGCCGCCGATGCATTCCATCGCCTCGTAGGTGAGCTGCGGTGTGCGCTTGCAGATCCAGTACTTGCCCACCGCGGTGACGAGCCGAACCAGCAGATCCTCGTGCTCGTCGGCGGCGCGACCGTCGAGCGCACGGGCAATGCGCATCGTCAGCGCAAGCGAACCCTCGTGCTCGAGCACGAGATCGGCGAGCACGTTCTGCATCAACGGCTGGCGGTTCAGCACCTTGCCGAAGGCCGAACGAATCGAGCAGTGATGCAAGGCTTGAACGATCGCCGCGCGTTGCCCCGACGAGGAGCCGACCATGCAGTCGAAGCGCGTCATCGCGACCATCTCGATGATCGTGCGCACGCCGCGCCCTTCCTCGCCCACCATCCAGGCCAGCGCGCCGCGCAGCTCGGTCTCGCTCGAAGCGTTCGAGACGTTGCCCATCTTGCGCTTCAGGCGCAGCACCTGCATCGGGTTCTTGCTGCCGTCGGGTCGCCAGCGCGGCATCAGGAAGCACGACAGGCCGCCGGGCGCCTGGGCGAGCACGAGGAATGCGTCGCACATCGGCGCAGAGACGAAGTACTTGTGTCCGACGAGCTCGTAGGCCTCGCCGGGACCCCGCGCAGCGCCCACCGGAAAGGCGCGCGTCGTGTTCGCCCGCACGTCCGAGCCGCCCTGCTTCTCGGTCATCGCCATGCCGATGGTGATGCCGACCTTCTGCGCGTCGGGCACGTTGCGCGGATCGTAGGCGCGCGCGGTGACGCGCGGCTCCCATAGCGCGGCGAGCTGCGGCGTCGTGCGCAGCGTCGGTACGGCGGCGAAGGTCATCGTGATCGGGCACTGGTGGCCGGCCTCGACCTGCGAGTGCAGGTAGACGCCCGCGGCACGCGCGACGTGCGCTCCGGGACGCGGTTCGATCCACGGCGACGAATGCAGCCCATGCCCGATCGCCGTCTGCATCAGTGCGTGGTAGGCGGGATGGAACCGCACGAGATCGACTCGATTGCCGAAGCGGTCGTGCGTATCGAGCTCGGGAGGAACGCGGTTGGCCACGACGCCGAGATCGAGATATTCGGCCGTGCCGATCTTCGCGCCGAAGGCCGACAACTGCGCGTCGGCCCACGAGGCGCCCTCGCGGCGCACCGCTTCCTGCAACGCGGCGTCCTGCGCATACAGGTTGTAGTCGACCAACTCGCGGCCGACGTTGACGACCTCGTGCGTCTCGGCGAGATACAGCGAATCCTTGCGCAGCGTTTCGGGGGCGTTCATCAGGACGTCTCCAGTTTCGAGAGGGGCGTGGGGGAAGCCGGCCGCGCGCGCGAGGGCGCGGCCGGAATGTCGGAAGCGAGGGCGCGCTGCGGGCGGACGAGCCCGCCGGCTGCGCCGAGAAGAAAGCGCCGCCAGATCGAGTGACCGACGCCGTCGAAGCGCCGCACGGCATCGACGAACGCACGGCGGGCAGCGACGTCGACCAGGGGCTCGGGCAGCAGCGGATCGAAGACGAGCTGTCGGATCGCGTCGTTGCCGAGCATGAACGACTCGCGCGCCGCCGCCTCGATCGGCAGCGAAGGCGCGCCGGACGACCAGCGCGAGAGCCAATCCTCGAGCACCACCCGCGTGTCGCGGTAGCCGCGATCGAGCGCCGCGACGTCCCACAGACGCTCCGCGCGGCGTCGGCGCTCGTCGTCGAGCGAATGCGCGACGAACACGGCCGCCTCCGATCCCAGGCCCAGCCGCGCAAGCCGCTCACGCACCGCCTCGACGCCGCCGGCAAGATTGTCCGGCCGGACGAAGAGTCCGCCGTCGAGTTCGCGCAGCCCGAGCAGCCCGAGCGCACGTTCGCGCGCACGTCGCAAGGCGCGATCGCTTCGGGGCAGCGCGCCGACGTGCACCGCCACCCAGCCGCCGTCCCAGTCGCGAACCCGACGCTCGACGTCCCGCCAGCTGGCGACGTCGCCGGCGAGCCCCTCGGCCTTGGGGCCGAGCCGGTATTGCCCGCGCTCGATCGGCTCGATCATGCCGCTTGCCGCGAGCCTCGCGAGGGCGACCCGGACGTTGTTCTCGCGGATGCCGAAGAGCGCGCACGACGCGACGGCCTCCCGTGCCGAGAGCCGGCGGTGCGCGGTACCGAGCAGCAGGTTCAGCACGAGGTGGCGGGCTTCGGGTCTCATGCGTTAAAATTACACCGAACGTCTGCATCTGCACAAGCAAGTAATGTTCTATCGCTTCTCTTGAAAACCGGCGAACCACCTATACTTGCGAGGTGCGCGAAGTCGTCGCGCAGTGTTGCCAGATACCGAATTCGGGGCCGACCAGGTTTCGACGTGGGTAGCGAAGCGGCACAGGGCATGCCGAGGCGCCTTTTCCTCGTAAATCCATTGGCAAAACCACAAACGCCAACGACGAGCGTTTCGCACTGGCCGCTTAAGGCCTGAGCCGCTGCACCGGGTCGCCGACAGCCCGGGTTCCGCAAGGAACTGCAGTGTCATTCATGTCGGCTCGTGCCGCATCGGGCTACTTGATGCGGAGCTAAAACCAAGGTGGCTGGGTGCAGGTCGGCCTGTCGATCGGCTAAGCCTGCACTGAGACTCAAATAGATCGACTACGCATGTAGAACTGGTCGTAGAGGACTTGCGGACGCGGGTTCGATTCCCGCCGGCTCCACCATCTGACGAGGGCCCGGATGATCTCCGGGCCCTTTCTTTTTGGGGGCATCGCTTCGGCTACTTGCTCTACCATGAAATATCAAGATAAATCGTGGAAAGCGTCATGGCCAGTGCCGTCCTCAAACAAGCATGAGCGAGGGTTGAAAGAAGTGCAGCGATTCCTGTATGGCGTTGGGTGCGCGATCCTGGTGGCCGCCGCGAGCGTCCCGGCGGCTGAACTGCCGCAGCAGCGCGCCGTTCCCGGGGGCGTCGCATTGATCGACTTGGGTCCGTCCACGCAAGCCCCCGCCGTGCGCTTCGGCAAGGAACCCGTGCTGGTGGTCGGCGACGCGGACGGATGGACTGCGGTCGTCGGGATCGCGCTGAAGACCGACCCCGGCCCCGCCTACCTGACCGTGCGTCGCGCGGAAGCGGGAGAGGCGCGCGTACCGTTCACGATCGAAACGGCGCACTACGCCGAGCAGCACCTGAAGGTGCCGCAAGGCAAGGTCGACCTGTCGAAGGAAGATCTCGAACGCTACGAGCGCGAACGCGTGCATCTGGCACAGGTGGCAGGGACGCATAGCGCAGTGCTGCCCGTTTCGATGCAGTTCGCACAGCCGACGCCGGGGCCACGCTCGAGCTCGTTCGGCCTGCGCCGCTTCTTCAACGGCCAGCCGCGCAATCCGCACAGCGGAATGGACATCGCAGCCGCCGAAGGTACGCCGGTCGTGGCCTCCGCGTCGGGGCGCGTGATCGACACCGGGGATTATTTCTTCAACGGAAAGACCGTCTGGATCGACCATGGCAGCGGGCTGCTGACGATGTATTGCCACCTCAGCGCGATCGACGTAAAGGCGGGCGATGCCGTCGTCTCGGGCGACAGGATCGGCGCCGTCGGCGCCACGGGCCGGGTGACGGGTGCGCATCTGCACTGGTCGGTGAGCCTGAATCGGGCGATGGTCGATCCGGCGCTGTTCCTCGACGGCGCGCCGCAGGAATCCCCTTGACGGCGACGCCAACGGTGAAAGTCGGAACTCGGTACAGGACTACGCGCCTGCGCTGATCGAGATCCGTGCGTCGATCGGTCTCTACACCCGATATCCGGATCACGATCCCCGCCGGGGTCTGGACGCTGGGCTTCGTCAGCCTGCTGATGGACATCTCGTCGGAGATGATCCACAGCCTGCTGCCGCTCTTTCTCGTCACGACGCTCGGCGCGGGCGCCTTCGCCGTCGGACTCATCGAGGGCATCGCCGAATCGACGGCGCTGATCGTCAAGGTCTTCTCGGGCGCACTGAGCGACTACCTCGGCCGGCGCAAGGGTCTCGCCGTTCTCGGCTACGCATTGGGCGCGGTGACGAAGCCATTGTTCGCGATTGCATCGGGTTCCGGCCTCGTGCTCACCGCGCGTTTCGTCGACCGCATCGGCAAGGGAATCCGCGGCGCGCCGCGTGACGCGCTCGTCGCCGACCTCTCCCCGCCCGAGGTGCGCGGCGCCGCATTCGGCCTGCGCCAGTCGCTGGACACCGTCGGCGCGTTCGTCGGTCCGCTGCTTGCGACGGGGTTGATGCTGTTGTGGGCGGACGATTTCCGTGCGGTGTTCTGGGTCGCGGTCGTGCCGGCGGCGCTCGCCGTGCTGCTGCTCGTGGTCGGCGTTGACGAACCGCCTCCGCAGCATTCCGGGCGCCGATCCAACCCGATCCGTCGCGCCAGCCTCGCTCGACTGGGCGCCGGCTACTGGTGGATCGTCGTGATCGGCGCGGTATTCACGCTCGCGCGCTTCAGCGAGGCATTTCTCGTGCTGCGGGCGCAACAGGCGGGCATCGCGATCGCACTCGTGCCGATGGTGATGGTCGCCATGAACGTCGTGTACTCGCTCACCGCGTACCCGTTCGGAATGCTCGCGGATCGAACCGATCATCGCGCGCTGCTCGGCTGGGGCGTCGTCGTGCTGTTCGCCGCCGACGTGGTACTGGCACTCGATCCCGGAGTGTCCAGCGTGCTCGTCGGCGTGGCGCTCTGGGGCGTACACATGGGGATGACGCAGGGGCTTCTCGCAACGATGATCGCGGCGGTCGCTCCGGCCGATCTGCGCGGAACGGCGTTCGGATTCTTCAATCTGGTCAGCGGCATCGCGATGCTCGTCGCGAGCGTGCTCGCCGGTTTCGTCTGGGAACGCTGGGGGGCCGAATACACTTTCCATGTCGGCGCGGTCTTCTGCGTCGTAGCCGTCGTGCTTCTGGCTCGCGGGCGTGCCGCGACAAGGCGATGAAGCGCGCCTTGGCGAAGCTCGCATCGCTTTCGGCGCTGCTCGCCTGCGTGACGACGGCGCGAGCGGCACCCGTGCACACCGTGCCCGACACCGTCGAGCAGCGACTGCAGGCGTGCGTCGCCTGCCACGGCGACGAAGGCCGCGCGACGCCGGACGGCTTCCTGCCGCGAATCGCCGGCAAGCCGGCCGGCTATCTGCACGAGCAACTGCGCAACTTCCGCGAAGGCCGGCGCAGGAACGCCGCGATGAGCCGGCTGCTCGCGCCGCTTTCCGATGCGTACCTGCAGGAGATTGCCGCGTACTTCGCTTCGCTCGATCTGCCGTACGCGCCGCCGCAATCGAGTGCGTTGCCGGCAGCGGCGCTTGCCCACGGCGAGGCGCTGGTACGCCGCGGCGACGCGTCGCGCGAGCTTGCCGCGTGCGCTGCCTGCCACGGCGAGCGGCTCACCGGCGTTCGCCCGAACGTTCCGGGCATTCTCGGACTTTCGCGTGACTACCTCGCAAGCCAGTTGGGCGCCTGGAAGAACGGCCTGCGCCACGCGAGGACGCCCGACTGCATGGCAACCATCGCCCGGCGGCTGACGCCGGTCGACGTGAGCGCGATCGCGAACTGGCTGGCCTCGCGCCCGGTGCCGCGCGATGCGCATCCGGCGCCATCGTTCCCCGACCCGCCGCCGCTGAACTGCGGAAGCATCGCGCAGGCCTCGGCCGACGTCGAAGTGGCCGCGACGACTGCCGCAGCGCCGGCGCAGGCCGCGATAGCGCGCGGCGCCTATCTCGCTCGCATCGGAAACTGCCGCGCCTGCCACACCGAACCCGGCGCCCCGGACTACGCAGGCGGCCGCGCGATCGAAACCCCGTTCGGCACGGTCTACGGCACGAACCTCACGCCCGATCGTGAGACGGGAATCGGCGACTGGTCACCCGACGACTTCTGGAACGCACTGCACGAAGGACGCGCGAAGGACGGTCGAGCGCTCTATCCGGCCTTTCCGTATCCGTACTTCACGCTCGTCACGCGCGAGGACTCCGACGCGATCTACGCTTTCCTGCGCAGCCTCGCCGCCGTAACCCGGCCGAACCGGCCGCACGCGCTGCGGTTCCCGTACAACCGGCAGGCGTCGCTCGCCGTCTGGCGCGCGCTGTCGTTCGAGCGCGCACGCTTCGACCCCGACCCGCAGCGCTCCATCGAGTGGAACCGGGGCGCCTACCTGGTGCGGGGACTGGGACACTGCGGCGCCTGTCATTCGCCGCGCGATTTCCTCGGGGCCGCGGTGAACTCGACCGAGCTGGCCGGTTCGGCGTTGCCCGCCGGCGAGTGGTACGCGCCGTCGCTCACCGATCCGTCGCAGGCCGGCGTCGGCACGTGGAGCATCGACGAAATTGCCGCCCTTCTCGCCAGCGGCCGCTCCGCGCACGCGAGCACGCTAGGGCCGATGGCCGAAATCGTCTTCGACAGCCTGCAGTTCGCGAGCGACGCCGACGTGCGCGCGATTGCCGTGTTCCTGCGCTCGCTGCCGCAGGAAACCGGCTCCGTGCCCGCGCCCACCGCGCCCGATTCCGCGACGATGCAACGCGGGCGCTCGCTCTACGACGATCGGTGTGCCGATTGCCACGGCGACGAAGGCCAAGGCGCGATCGGCGCGGTGCCGGCGCTGGCGGGCAACCGGGCAGTCACGATGCGTTCGGCCACGAACCTGATCCGAATCGTGCTCGACGGCGGCTTCCCCCCTGCGACGGCCGGCAATCCGCGGCCGTACGGCATGGCGCCCTTTGCGCAAACGCTCGGCGACGAGGAGATCGCGGCACTTGCCACCTGGGTGCGCAACGCATGGGGCAGCCATGCGGGCGCAGTCAGCGTGATCGAGGTGCTTCGCCATCGCTGAGGGCGCGCTGCGCCGGCCGCCCGGCGACGGCGACGTCGATGCCCCGAGCGCATAATCACCGCCTCGCGAAAACACGTAACGCGCAGGAAGAACGTGAACGAACGAATCAGGATCGGCATCGCCGGCTACGGAAACCTCGGTCGCGGTGTCGAAGCGGCGATCGCACAGAATCCCGACATGGAACTCGTCGGCATCTTCACGCGGCGCGATCCCGAGTCGGTGCGCCCGCTGTCCGAAAAGGTTCCGGTGCACCGGCTCGATCGCATCGACGCTTTCGCCGATCGCATCGACGTGCTCGTGCTGTGCGGCGGTTCGAAGTCCGACCTGCCCGAGCAGGGGCCCGCACTGGCCGCACGCTTCAACACGGTGGACAGCTTCGACACGCACGCGCGCATCCCGGAATACTTCGACTCGGTCGATTCGGCCGCGCGCGCAAACGGCAGGATCGCGATCATCGCGGTCGGCTGGGATCCGGGCCTGTTCTCGCTCGCAAGGGCGTACGGCGAATCGGTGCTCGCGCAAGGGGCGACGTACACGTTCTGGGGACGCGGCCTGAGCCAGGGGCATTCCGATGCAATCCGCCGCGTGCCCGGCGTGCGCGCCGGCGTGCAGTACACGGTACCCGTGCCCGAGGCGATCGAGCGCGTACGCCGCGGCGAGAACCCCGCCCTTTCGACGCGCGAGAAACACACGCGCGAATGCTGGGTGGTGCTCGACGAAGGCGCCGATGCGCGCGCCGTCGAACACGCGATCCGCACGATGCCCGACTACTTCGCCGACTACGACACGACCGTGCATTTCATCGACGAGCAGACGCTGCGCTGCGAGCACTCGGCGATGCCGCACGGCGGTTTCGTCATTCGCACCGGCACGACGGGCGAGAACACCCCGCAGGTGGTCGAGTTCTCGCTGAAGCTCGACAGCAACCCCGAATTCACCGCCAGCGTGCTGGTGTCCTATGCGCGGGCAGCGTCGCGCCTCGCGCGGCGGGGCGAGACCGGGGCGTGCACGGTGCTCGACATCGCACCCGGATTGCTGTCGCCCAGGAGCGCCGCAGCGCTTCGCGCCGAGCTTCTCTGACCGCTCGGCAGGCAGTCGGGGAACCGCGCTTGCAGGAGGCAGCCGATGGCGATGAACCGCGATTATGCCGAGCGCGAACCGTCGCGCGACGAAATCGACGCGTTGCCCGGCGCAACGCTCGTCGAGTTCGGGACGCCGTGGTGCGGCCACTGCAGCCGCACTCAACCAATGCTCGAAAAGGCGCTGGCCGATCGTGGCGACGTTCGTCACCTGAAGATCGAGGATGGCCCGGGGCGTCGCCTCGGGCGCTCGTTCGGCGTGAAGCTCTGGCCCACGCTGGTCTTCCTGAACGACGGTCGCGAAGTGGCCCGCCTCGTGCGTCCGCACCGGACGGACGCGATCGTCGAGGCGCTCGATCGGCAACGCGAGGCCGGCTGAAACGGCCACTCGCCCCGATTCCGCAGGCACCGTGGCCCGGCGTCGCGGGCCTCGGTTCCTGCCGTAGCGCCTTCAGTTGCCGCGAGCCCGCACGACCTCGATCAGCGCGTTCAGCGCATCGGTCAGCGTGAAGATTCCGAGAAACTTCCCATCCGCCTCGTGAACGAGGACGCTGCCGATCTTGCGGTCGGACATCGTGAACGCCACGTCGTCCAACGGCGTGTCGGCCTTCACCGAAACGGGGTCGGTAGACATGATGTCGGCCGCGAGCACCTGCAACTGGTGCGCGGTACTCAGGCCCTGGGCGATCCGCAGGTCGCGGTCGCTGACGAGGCCGACGACGTCGGTGCCGCGCACGATCGGCAGGTGCCGCACGCCGTAGGTCGTCATCAGCGCGCGCAACTCGTCGATCGATGTTTTCTCGCTCGCGGTGACGGGGTTGGGGGTCGTGAATTCCTCGACCGGTTTCCTGAAGCTCATCGTGCTCTCCGTGGGGCGACTTGCCTCGCCGGGCGGCCGGCAGGCGACGTTCTGGGTGATGCTCTCCTCGCCATTATCGCTTCCGCCACGGGTATGGCGATTGCGCCGACCCGTCGCCCGCAGGTGTGCCGCGGCTGCGCGCTGTGCCGGGGAACATTCTGACTACCGGCATCGTGCGCTTCTCCCGAGCCGTCGACGCGATCACTCTCCGAGCAGGCGGTGCCGCCAGTCCTCGATGGTTCGCGTCTCGATGCGACGCTCGAACAGACGTCGCCACGACGGCACGAGCGGCAGGCGCAGTGCGAGGTCGAGATCGGATCGCCGTGACGAAACGCTCGCCGAACGTCGTCGCCCGCCCCGTCAGCACGGCCCGAACGGTGCCAATGGCGCTCATCGCGTCCTCATCGGGCGCTGCGCTCGAGCGCCTGGTCGACGTCCCAGAGGATGTCGTCGATGTGCTCGAGCCCGACCGACACGCGCACCATGTCGGGCGTGACGCCCGCCGCGCGCTGCTGGACCTCGTCGAGCTGCCGGTGCGTGGTCGAAGCCGGATGGATGATCAGCGTGCGCGTGTCGCCGATGTTCGCGAGATGGCTCATGAACTGCGCCGCCTCGATGAAGCGCACGCCCGCGTCGAGGCCGCCCTTCACGCCGAAAGCGAGCAGGCCGGAAGCGCCGGGGCGGCCGTCGATCGAGCGCATCTGCCGACGCACGAGCTCGTGCTGCGGATGATCGGGCAACCCCGGGTACGACACCCAGCTCACGCGCGGATGCGAACGCAGGTGCTCGGCCACGCGTAGCGCATTCGCGCAATGGCGCTCCATGCGCACGGGCAGCGTCTCGATGCCCTGCAGGATCTGCCAGGCGCTCATCGGCGCGAGCGACGCCCCGAACACGCGCAGCGACTCCATCCGCGCGCGCATCGTGAAGCCGAAGTCGCCGAAGGTCTCGTAGAACTTCACGCCGTGATAGCCCGGCGACGGCTCGGTCATGCCGGGGAACCTGCCGTTGTCCCAGGGAAATCTTCCGCTCTCGACGAGGACGCCGGCGAGCGTGGTGCCGTGGCCGCCGAGATATTTCGTCGCCGCGTGCACGACGAGATCGGCGCCGAAGGCGATGGGCGTGCACAGGAAGGGGCTGGGCACCGTGTTGTCGACGACGAGCGGCACGCCGTGCGCGTGCGCGACGTCGGCGACCGCGGCGATGTCGAGCACCTGCAGGCTCGGGTTGCCGAGCGTCTCCGCGAAGACCGCCCGCGTGTTCGGCTGCATCGCCTCGGCAAAGGCTTCGGCGCGCGTCGGGTCGACGAAGGTCGTCTCGATGCCGAGGCGGCGCAGGTTCACGGCGAACATCGTCACGCTGCCGCCGTACAACGCGCTCGCCGCGACGACGTGATCGCCCTGCGAAAGCAGGGTCGTCAACGCCATCGTCTCGGCCGCCATCCCGCTCGCACTCGCCACCGCCGCGCGCCCGCCCTCGAGCGCGGCCACGCGTTCCTCGAGCGCTGCCACCGTCGGATTGGACAGCCGCGAATACACGTTGCCGAAAGTCTGCAGGTTGAACAGCGACGCCGCGTGGTCGGCGCTGTCGAAGACGTAGCTGGTCGTCTGGTAGATCGGCAATGCGCGCGATCCGGTTGCGGCATCGGGAATCTGTCCGGCGTGGATCGCCAGCGTCTCGGGATGGAACCGTCGATCGGCCATCGAATTGCCCTCGCGCAGGAGTTCTCAGACCGGCCGATGCGCCGAGATCACGCCGGTGTTCACGCCCGCCCAGTGCAGGCCGCCGAACAAGCGCGCGTGCTCGATCTTCACGCAACGATCCATGACCGAGTCGAGGCCGGCGGCGCGAGCCCGCGCGTGGGCCTCGATGTTGCGCACGCCGAGTTGCTGCCACAGGCACTTCGCGCCGATCGCGATCGCGTCCTCCGCAATGGGTCCGACGTCCTGCGTGCGACGAAAGACGTCGACCATGTCGACCGGATGCGGAATGTCTCGCAGCGACGGGTAGCAGCGCTCGCCGAGCACCTCGGTGTAGCGCGGGTTCACCGGAACGATGCGGTAGCCGTGCTCCTGCAGGTATTTCGCGGCGAAGAAGCTCGGTCGGTGCCATTCGGCGGACAGGCCGACGACCGCGATCGTCCGGCACGACTTCAGGATCCGCCGCAGCGTCGGGATGTCGTCGTTCACGTCGTATTCCTCCGGCGAAGAATGTAGCGCATCCGCCGCGCGTCAATCGCCTGCGGCCTGAGACAATCCGTCCCCATGCATCGCCGCTACGCATTCCCGCTCGCCGTGCGGGTCGGCGTCAATCGCTGGGACCTGCTCGCCGCGGCGCTCGCGCTCGGCGCACTGGCGTTCGTCGTCGCCGCGATGCACCCGATGCGCCAGCCGCTCGCCGCGCTCGAGGCGGCGCCCGTCTCGCTGGCCGTCGCCAACCTCCCCCTCTACGCGCTTCGGACCACTTTCCGGATGTTCGCGGCGCTCGCCCTGTCGCTCGCCTTCGCACTGGCCGTCGGCACCCTCGCCGCGCGCAACGCGCGCGCGCGGGCGATCGTGCTGCCGCTGCTGGACGTGGCGCAATCGGTGCCCGTGCTCGGCTATCTTTCCTTCACGGTCGTCGTCTTCCTGCGCCTGTTTCCCGGGTCGGTGCTCGGCGCGGAGCTCGCCGCGATCTTCGCGATCTTCACCAGCCAGGTGTGGAACGTCACCTTCAGCTTCTACCAGTCGCTGCGAACGGTGCCCGAAGAGCTGCACGATGCCGCGCGCTCGATGCGGATGTCGGCCTGGCAGCGCTTCTGGCACCTGGACGTGCCCTTCGCCACCCCCGGTCTGGTCTGGAACCTGATGGTCTCGATGTCGGGCGGGTGGTTCTTCGTCGTCGCCTCCGAAGCGATCGCGGTCGGATCATGGACGATCCCGCTACCCGGCATCGGTTCGTACGTGGCGCTGGCGATCGCCGAGCGCGACCTGGCCGCCGTCGGGTGGGCGCTGGCGGCGATGCTCGTCGTCATCGCGCTCTACGACGTCTTCGTGTTCCGGCCGCTCGTCGCCTGGTCGGACCAGTTCCGCATCGGCGCCGCGCGCACCGGCGAGTCGCCGCGCAGCTGGGTGCTGTCGGTCTGGCGTCGCACACAGGCGCTGCGCGCGCTCGACGCGCACGCTCGCGCGTTGCTGCGGCGCGCGACGCTTCACCGCGCAGCCGACGCCGCGCTTCGGCGCGGCGCGCGGG
>JAEWFA010000012.1 GCA_023389055.1 Pseudomonadota bacterium
TCGTTCATCATTCTCGCGGCCGCAATGTCTGAGCGCAGCGAGCGAAGCTCGCGCAGCGAGTTCGGCCGCGCAGCCGGCGCTGGGAGCATCGCAGCGAACCCCGCGAAGCGGGGCTGCGCATCGGCGCGCCCGCGGCAGACGGCCCGCGCCTTTGCTCGCGCAGTCCATTCGCGCCGCGAACCGAGCGCTGTGGCACGCTGAGATCGAGCGATGGTCGAAGTCCGGAATCCCGAACGCGAACTGCATCGCCTGCGCGTGCGCCTGGCGGTCGCGACGCTCGTCGTGCTCGGCTGCTTCGGCTTGCTCGGAGCGCGCTTCTGGTGGCTGCAGATCTACCGTTACGCCGACTTCCATGCGCAGGCCGAGGACAACCGCATCGCGCTCGTTCCGGCGCCGCCTTCGCGCGGCCTGATCTTCGATCGCAACGGCGTGCTGCTCGCCGAGAACGTATCGGCGTACACGCTCGAGCTCACGCCGATGCGCAACGCGCGGCTCGAGGAGACGATCGAGGCGCTGTCACAGGTCGTCGAGATCAGCGCGCGCGATCGCCGACGCTTCCGCAGGCTGCTCCAGGACTCGCGACGCTCCGAGAGCGTGCCGCTGAAGGTCAAGCTCACCGACGAGGAAGTCGCACGGCTCGCAGTGCAACGCTTCCGCTTTCCCGGCGTGGAGATCCGTGCCCGGCTGTTCCGCACCTATCCGTTGGGTGACACCGCCGCGCACGTGCTCGGCTACATCGGTCGCATCTCCACCGACGACCTCACGCGACTCGACGACCAGGAACGGCTGGCGCAATACGCGGGCTCGACGCACATCGGCAAGGTGGGCATCGAGCAGTCGTACGAGCCGGTGCTGCACGGCCGGGTCGGCGCCGACGAAGTCGAGGTCTCGGCCGGCGGTCGCGTCGTTCGCACGCTGTCGCGCACGCCCCCGATTCCCGGCTCGAACCTGATTCTGTCGATCGACATCCGCCTGCAGAAGCTCGCCGAGGAGCTGTTCGGCGAACGCCGCGGCGCGCTGGTGGCGATCGAGCCGGCCACCGGCGACGTGCTGGCTTTCGTCTCGCGTCCGGGCTACGACCCGAACCTGTTCGTCGACGGCATCGACCCGCAGACCTGGCAGTCGCTGAACGAAGACCCGGACCATCCGCTGATGAACCGGCCGCTGCGCGGCACCTATCCTCCGGGCTCGACCTACAAGCCCTTCATGGCGCTGGCCGCCCTCACGACCGGCGCACGCGCGCCGTCCGATACGATTTCCGACCCGGGCTACTTCCTGCTCGGCGCGCACCGGTTCCGCGACTCCAAGCCGTCCGGACACGGCACCGTGGACCTGCGCAAGTCGATCGTCGTCTCGAGCGACACCTATTACTACAAGGTCGCCTATGAAATGGGCGTCGACCGGATCCACGACTTCATGAAGCCGTGGGGCTTCGGCCAGCTCACGGGCATCGACCTGGAGAACGAGACGACCGGCGTGCTGCCGTCGACGCGTTGGAAGCTGCGCCGCTACAAGCAGAAATGGTTCCCCGGCGAGACGCCGTCGATCGGCATCGGACAGGGCTACAACGCATTCACCATCCTGCAGCTCGCGCACGCAACCGCGACGCTCGCCAACAACGGCATCGTGATGAAACCGCATCTCGTGCAGTCCATCGAGGATCCGATCACGCACGAGCGCCGGCGCACGGTGCCGAAGGAAAGCTACCGCATCCCGCTCGCACCGGCGCACCTGAAGCTCGTGCAGGAAGCGATGGCCGAGGTCAACCGCGTGGGAACGGGACGTCTCGCCTTCGCCGGCGCGCAGTACGTCGCCGCCGGCAAGACGGGAACGGCGCAGGTCATCGGCATCCGCCAGAACGAGCGCTACGATGCCCGGCGCGTCTCCGAGCGTCACCGCGATCACTCGCTGTTCATGGCCTTCGCTCCGCTGGACAGCCCGAAGATCGCCGTGGCGGTCATCGTCGAGAACGGCGGCTTCGGCGCGCAGGCAGCCGCGCCCATCGTGCGCAAGCTCTTCGACTATCAGCTGCTCGGCCAGCTGCCGAAGGATCTCGACGAAGACCTGCTGCCGAAGATCCAGGACGAGGCGGAGCTGCGCGACATCCCCGAAGACGTGGAGCCCGAGACGCTGCCGGTGCCGGAGGCCGCGCGGCCATGACGCTGCACGAAAGCCCGTCGCTGTGGCGCCGTGTGCGTCCGCACCTGTTCGTATTCGATCCGGTGCTTTCGATCGCGCTGGCGATGCTCGTCGCGCTGAGCTTGGTAACGATGCAGTCGGCGGCGCTCGACTACGACGGACGCATGGCCGATCACGCACGCAACCTGTTCATCGCCTTCGCGGCGTTGTGGTTCGCGGCGAACCTGCCGCTTCAATGGATACAGCGCATCGCATCGCCCGCCTATCTCATCGGGCTGGCGCTGCTGGTGGCGGTGGCGCTGTTCGGCGACGTGGCCAAGGGAGCGCGTCGCTGGCTCGATCTAGGCTTCACGCGGATACAGCCCTCGGAGCTGATGAAGATCGCGATGCCGATGATGCTCGCGTGGTGGTTCCAGCAACGCGAAGGCGCGCAGGGCTGGGTCGACTTCGTCGTCGCCGGCATCCTGCTCGCAGTGCCGCTCGGCCTGATCGTGCGCCAGCCCGACCTCGGCACGGCGATTCTCGTCTTCGGCGCCGGGTTCTACGTGATCTACCTGGCCGGCCTGGGCTGGAAAGTGATCCTCGGCGGGCTGGCCGGCGTGCTCGCGTCGATGCCGGTGCTGTGGTCTCTGCTGCACGAATACCAGCGCCAGCGCGTGCTGATGATGATCGACCCGTCGGCGGACCCGCTCGGGCGCGGCTTTCACGTCATCCAGTCGACGATCGCGGTCGGTTCGGGCGGCGTCTGGGGCAAGGGCTGGATGCAGGGCACGCAGGCGCACCTCGAGTTCATCCCCGAGCGCACGACCGATTTCGTCTTCGCGGTGTTCTCGGAGGAATTCGGCATGGTGGGCAACGTCGTGCTGCTCGCCATCTACCTGCTGATCATCACTCGCGGAATGGTCATCGCCGCCAACGGCGCGAACATCTTCGCGCGCCTGCTCGCAGGAGCCATCACGCTGATCCTGTTCACCTACGCGTTCGTGAACATCGGCATGGTCTCGGGCATCCTGCCGGTGGTCGGCGTGCCGTTGCCGATGATGTCGTACGGCGGGACGGCGATGCTCACGCTCGGCATCGGCATGGGCCTGCTGATGAGCATCGCGCGCCAGCGCAGGCTCGTGCAGACCTGAGAACGATCGGTTTCAGGAGCTGCGCACGCCCCGTCCGCGCAGCGCGCCGGCCACGATCCAGTGCAGCAGTCCGGCGAAGGCGAGCGTCCAGGCGGCGAGCGCCGCGACGAGGAAGCCGCGTGCGACGACATCGAGGAAATCGAAGTCGAGCGCGCGCTGCATCTCGTGCGTGCACACCGCGTACATGCCCAGCGGGAACACCGCGCCCCAGTACGACGCGTCGTAGCGGAGCGGAAATCGCTTCCAGACGTAGCGCCAGACGCCCAGCACCAGGAGCATCGGAATCCACCACGTGCCGGTAGCCCAGTAGAGCACCGTGAAGCCCTTCAGGAACGGCAGCAGCGAATCCAGGAACGGCGCGTTCGGCGCATTGAGCACGAGCAGCGAGCCGGCTAGCGTGGAGATCGCCATCGCGCCCATGTTGATCCAGTACGGCGGCGTGAGGTCGTCGGGCGAAAGGCGAAGGAACGTGTACCGATAGAAGATCAGCGTCATGATCCACACGTACAGCATTCCGCCCCACAGCCACATCGACAACGCGAAGAAGTTCAGCTCGAGCTTCCACCGCGGATCGGCGTGCGTGGCGAGCTGTGCGGCGAGCACGGCCACCGATTGCGTTGCGACGATCGCCAGCAGCCAGATTCCCGACAGGCCCCGCTCGAGCGTCGGTTTCTCGTCGCGAACCGTGAGCGCGGTGAACACGGAGTAGGTGAGCGCGATCCACAGCACCACCGCGAGCCCCCACAACACCGCGGCAACCCGATAGTTGCCGACCAGCGAGATGAATTGCGCGCCGAGCACTCCAGTGGCGGCAACCGCGGTGAAGAACCCCGGCGCCCGGGCGTGCGAGCACAGGTCGGCGAGAAAGCGCGCGCGATGGCGCGAGATGCGCAACAGGTTCAGCGCGCACAACGCGGTCCAGGCGAGGATGTTCAGCGCGAACAGCGCGTGCGCGAGTCGCGCAAGGCCCTCCAGATGCGACGCGATCGAGACGATGCCGGTCGCCATCACCATGGCGAAGCCGGCCGGCGGAAGATCGGCGAGGACGCCCGACGTCCCGCCGATCGCTCCGCGCGATCCGCTCAAGCCGATTTCAGCCGCGCAGTCGCCTGGATTTCGGTGGCGGCCAGCGCCTTCGACACGGGGCAATCCTTCTTCGCGCTCTGCACGTTCTGCTGGAACGTCGCGTCGTCGATGCCCGGCACGTCGGCCTCGGTGTCGAGCTCGATCTTCGTGATGCGCGGCCCCTCGCCCAGATGCACCTTCGCGGTGGTGCGCAGATCCTTCACCGGGTGGCCGGATTTCTCGAGCAGCAACGACAGGTACATCGAGAAGCATCCGGCGTGGGCCGCTCCGATCAGCTCCTCGGGGTTGGTTCCCGGCGTGTCGCCGAAACGGGTGCCGAAGCTGAACGGCCCTTCGAAGGCGCCGCTGCCGAGCTTCATCCGGCCCGCGCCCTCCTTGAGCGTTCCCTGCCACGAAGCCGATGCGTTTCGAACGGTCATCTCGCACTCCTGTTGGTGAATGAAGATCGGATGCGTGCGCGGCGGCGCTTCAGTCGCCGCCCGCTTTCAGCAGGATCTTGCCGATATGCCGTGACGACTGCATCAGCTCGTGCGCGGCACGCGCGTCGGCAAGATCGAAGGTTTCGAAGACCACCGGCCGCACCGTGTCCGATTCGAGCAGCGGCCACGCGTGCTCGAGCAACTGGCGGGCGATGTGCGCCTTCTCCTCGACACTGCGCGGCCGCAGCGTCGAGCCCGTCCAGTGCAGCCGCTTGACCATCAACAGCGTGAAGTCGGCGTCGATCTTCGCGCCTTCTAGGAATGCGATCTGCACGAGCCGGCCTTCGACGGCGAGCGCGCGCAGGTTGCGAGCGACGTAATCGCCGCCGACCATGTCGAGAATCAGGTCGACTCCTTGCCGGCCGGTGAGCGCGCGCACGCGCTCGACGAAATCCTCGTTGCGGTATTCGATGGCCGTCGTCGCACCGTAGTGTTCGCAGGCGCGTGCCTTCTGCGCGCTGCCCACGGTGGTGTAGACGGTGGCGCCGCGCGCGCGCGCGAGCTGGATCGCCGCCAGCCCGATCCCCGAAGATCCGCCGTGCACGAGGAAGCGCTCGCCGGCGCGCAGTGCGCCGCGATCGAACACGTTCGTCCAGACAGTGAAGAAGTTCTCGGGCAGCGAGGCGGCCTGCGCGAGAGTGAGCCCGCGCGGAATCGGCAGCGCCTGCGCCGCCGGCGCAACCGCGTACTCGGCATAGCCCCCGCCGTTGAGCAGCGCGCAGACGTGATCGCCGACTCGAAACCCGTCGACGCGCTCGCCGATCGCGACGACTTCGCCGGCCGCTTCCAGCCCCAGCACCGGCGAGGCACCGGGCGGCGGCGGATAACGTCCCTCGCGCTGGGCGACGTCGGGTCGATTCACGCCGGCGTAGGCGACGCGAACCAGCAGGTCTTCGGGCCCGGGTCGCGGCACCGGCGCGTCGACGAGTCGCAGCACCGAGGGCGCACCGCCCTCGCCGTGCTCGATCTGTTTCATTCGGGACGGAACGGATGTCATGGGGATCGGCTTGCACGCCGGCGATGCGGCGTTCATAGTCCGTGCGAAGCGGCACGGACCGGGAAATGCCCACCATACACAATTCCACCGGCGCGGACTACGCGTACCTGCGCGGCGGACCTGCGTTTTCCGCTGGCGTCATCGCGCTGCCCGGTTTCGAGATCGTGCGCGCGCGCTTCTCGCGCCTGCTGCCGCTGCACGAAGGTTTCGACGCGATAGCGGCCCACCTGCGCCAGCGCAACCGACCGCTCACGGCGCTGTGCGCGGCGGAGCTGCGCTCGCCGCGTCCGTTCACGCTGGGCGGCTTCGGCCATTTCAACGCGCAGTACGTCGGCGTGCTGCGCCAGTGGGGGCTCGCCGTCGACGATGCGGTTCCGGTGGCGCGCAGCAACGCCTGTCCGCTATACGAGCCGCCCGAGGAACCGTCGTTCCACGCGTTCTGCTACACGGCGCCGATCGGTGCGGCGCACGCCGGGCTGCTGACGACCTCCGACCACGCGCCCGAGGCGCCGGCGCCGCGCGGCTTCGTCGTCTCGGGCTTCACCGAATGGCTCGAAGGCACGCCCTTCCCCGAAGGCATCGTCGCCTGGGGCGACACGTCTGCCGACGGACTGGCGCAGAAAGTCGATTTCGTGCTCGGCGGACTCGAGCGCAACACGTCGGCGCTGGGCGCACGATGGCAGGCCGTCACCGCGGTACAGGTCTATACCGTGCACGATTTCGGCGCGCTGGTCGGGACTCATTTCGCGCCGCGCGGGCTCACGCGACTGGGGCTCGAATGGCACCTCTGCCGTCCGCCGGTCGACGGCCTGGAGTTCGAGATCGACGTGCGCGGCGTGCGTCGGGAGCTGGTCGTCGATTGACCGTCGCCGACCAGCTCGTCCATAACGCGCGCTCGCTCGCGCGCGCCGTCGATCGCCTGCATTTCGGCCCGCCGGTCGTGCACGTGTACAACCCGCTCGACTACGCGTGGGCGATGCACGAGGCGTACCTGCGCCGCTTCGCGGCCACGCGCAAGCGGGTCGTCTTCGTCGGGATGAACCCGGGCCCCTTCGGAATGATGCAGACCGGCGTTCCGTTCGGCGAGGTCGCTGCGGTGCGCGACTGGATGCATCTCGACGCGCCGCTGTCGCGCCCGGCGCGACAGCATCCGAAGCGTCCGATCGAGGGCATGTCGTGCCGGCGCAGCGAAGTCAGCGGCCAGCGCGTATGGGGGTGGGCGGCGGCGCGGTTCGGCGCGCCCGAGGCGTTCTTCGAGCACGCGCTGGTACTCAACTACTGCCCGCTGGTCTTTCTCGCCGAAAGCGGACGCAACTGCACTCCCGACAAGCTGCCCGCCGCCGAGCTTCAGCCGCTGCAGCACGCCTGCGACCTGCATCTGCGACGCGCGCTCGATCTGCTCGAGCCGCAGTGGATCATCGGCATCGGCGGCTATGCGATGAAACGGCTCGCAGCCGTGCTCGGCGCGGCGCAGCGCGCACACGACGTCGACGCTGTGCGCTCGGCGACGAATGCTGCCGACGCGAACGTGCGCGCCGGCTTCCCGCGCATCGGCCAGATCCTGCATCCGAGTCCGGCCAGCCCGCTTGCCAATCGCGGCTGGGCCGAGCAGGTCGACGCGCAACTCGACGCGCTCGGCGTTCTGCAGGTGCTGCCCCGCTATCGGCGCGCGAGCGCTCGTACCGACCCCGGCCCGCCGCTACGCCCCCCCGAAGAGGCCCGGTAACGTCGCCGGCGCTCGGTTGACGCGCACGCGGGCCGTCGACGAAGATATCCGGATGGCCACGGCGCCCGATTTCGCGCAGCGCGTGCGCGAGAGTTTCGCGCGCCAGCCGGCCATGCGGCTCATCGGTGCGCAACTCGCACGGGTCGCCGAGGGCGAAGTCGAGATCGACCTGCCCTTCCGCCCCGAAATCGCCCAGCAACACGGATTCGTGCACGCCGGCATCATCGGCGCGGCGCTCGATTCGGCCTGTGGTTATGCCGCCCTGAGCACGATGCCGGAGGGCGCCGGCGTGCTGACGGTCGAGTTCAAGCTGAACTGCCTCGCGCCGGCCGCCGGCGAGCGCTTCCGGCTCGTCGGTCGGGTCCGCAAGGTGGGTCGCACGATCGTCGTCGCCGAGGGCGAAGCGATCGGCGTCCGCCCCGACGGCAGCGAAAAGCTGGTTTCGACGATGACCGCTACCGTAATGGTGATCCGGGGCCGCGAAGGCGTCGTCGACTGAGCGACAATCGGGTCGCACGCGCCGTACGAACGCGCACCTGATCCCAGTTCGACGAGAAGAGACCCACGATGGCAACGATTCCCGGATTGAAATTCGACCTCGGCGAAGACATCGCCATGCTGCGCGACTCGCTCGAACAGTTCACCGCGAAGGAGATCGCGCCGCGCGCCGCCGAGATCGACCGCAGCGACCAATTCCCGATGGATCTGTGGCGCAAGCTCGGCGACCTGGGCGTGCTCGGCATGACGGTGTCCGAGGAATACGGCGGCGCCGATCTCGGTTACGCCGCGCACATCGTCGCGATGGAGGAGATCTCCCGCGGTTCGGCGTCGGTGGGGCTGTCGTACGGCGCGCACTCGAACCTGTGCGTGAACCAGATCCACCGCAACGGCAGCGAAGAGCAGAAGCGGAAATACCTGCCGAAGCTCGTCTCGGGCGAATGGGTGGGCGCGCTCGCGATGTCCGAGCCGAACTCGGGTTCGGACGTCGTATCGATGAAGCTGCGCGCGGAGTTCCGCGGCGACCGCTGGGTGCTCAACGGCACCAAGATGTGGATCACCAACGGTCCCGACGCCGACGTGCTCGTCGTCTACGCGAAGAACGACGTCGAAGCCGGCCCGCGCGGAATGACGGCCTTTCTCGTCGAGAAGGGCTTTCCCGGTTTTTCGGTGGCGCAAAAGCTCGACAAGCTCGGCATGCGCGGCAGCCATACCGGCGAGCTCGTCTTCGAGAACTGCGAGGTTCCGGCAGAAAACGTGCTCGGCGGCCTGGGTCGCGGCGTCAACGTGCTGATGAGCGGACTCGATTTCGAGCGGGCGGTGCTCTCGGGCGGACCGCTGGGCATCATGAGCGCCTGCATGGACGTCGTCGTGCCCTACGTGCACGAGCGCAAGCAGTTCGGCCAGCCGATCGGCGAGTTCCAGCTCATGCAGGGCAAGCTCGCCGACATGTACACGACGATGATGGCCACGCGCGCCTACGTCTATGAAGTCGGCCGGCAGTGCGATCGATCGCGCGAAGGCAAGGTCGACGTGCGCAGCCTGCGCAAGGACGCCGCCGGCGCGATCCTCTTCTCGGCCGAGAAGGCGACGTGGATGGCCGGCGAGGCGATCCAGTGCCTGGGCGGCAACGGCTACGTGAACGAATACGCCACCGGCCGCCTGTGGCGCGACGCCAAGCTCTACGAAATCGGCGCCGGCACTTCCGAGATCCGCCGCATGCTGATCGGCCGCGAGCTGTTCGCCGAAACCGCATGAACCGGGCGGGCACCGAGCGCGCGGAGAATCCGGGCCTGGAGCGTCCGGCGGCCATCGCGCAGACGATGCTCGCCGGGTTCGATCGCCACTACGCGCTGTCGCGCTACATCGCGCAGCAGGCGAAGGCGCGCTTCGAGCGCGGCGACTGGCACGCCATCCGCCAGCTCGCGCGCGACCGCATCGCGTTCTACGACACCCGGGTACGCGAGGCGGTCGAGCAGATCCGCAACGAGTTCGGCCTGGGCGGCAGCGGCAAGCGACTCACCGACGACCGGCTCTGGCAGAACGTCAAGCGCGAATACGTCGCGCTCCTCGCCGGGCACTTCCAGCCCGAACTCGCCGAGACCTTCTTCAACTCGGTGTGCTGCAAGATCCTGCACCGCTCGTACTTCCACAACGACTTCATCTTCGTGCGCCCGGCGGTGTCCACCGGCTACCTGGAGAGCGAGCCGACCAGCTACCGCGTCTACTACCCGCCCAGCGAAGGCTGGCGCAACGCGGCGCGACGGATGGTCGTCGACCTGGGCCTCGCCTGCCCCTTCGTCGACATCGAGCGCGACCTGTCGCTGATATCGCATGCGGCGCGCGAGCAACTGGGGCCCCGCTTCGTCGAGGCGAGCGACTGCCAGCTGCAGGTGCTGCGCTCGCTGTTCTTCCGCAACAAGGGCGCGTACCTGATCGGGCGCCTGGTGAACGACGGCGAACTGCTTCCCTTCGCGGTGCCGATCCTGCGCGACACCAGGGGACGGCTGTACCTCGACGCGATCCTCTTCGGCAGCGAGCGCATCGAGCCGCTGTTCAACTTCGCGCGCGCGTACTTCATGGTCGACATGCCGGTGCCGAGCGCCTACGTGCACTTCCTGTCGACGCTGATGCCCACGAAGCCCGAGTCGGAGCTCTACACGATGCTCGGCTTCCACAAGCAGGGCAAGACACTGTTCTACCGCGACCTGCTGCACCACCTGCGGCACTCGCACGACTCGTTCATGATCGCCCCGGGCATCAAGGGCCTGGTGATGCTCGTCTTCACGCTGCCGTCGTTCCCGTATGTGTTCAAGGTGATCCGCGACAAGCGCTACAAGGAAGTATCGGCCGAGTTCATCCGCTCGCAGTACCAGCTGGTGAAGTCGCACGACCGCGTCGGGCGAATGGCCGACACCTGGGAGTACTCCGGCGTTCCGTTCCCGAAGGACCGCATCGATCCGCAGCTGCTCGCCGAACTGCGCAAATACATTCCGTCGTTGCTGGAGGAGGAAGGCGACTCGGTACTGATCCGTCACCTGTACATCGAGCGCCGGATGGTGCCGCTGAACCTGTATCTCGAGAGCGCCGACGACGAACAGCTCGAGTCGGCGGTCGCGGAGTACGGCGACGCGATCAAGGACATGGTGGCGGCGAACATCTTCCCCGGCGACATGCTGTACAAGAACTTCGGCGTCACGCGCCACGGACGCGTGGTGTTCTACGACTACGACGAGGTCGCCTACCTCACCGACTGCAACTTCCGGCGCATCCCCGAGCCGCGCACCCCCGAGGAGGAGATGTCGGCCGAGCCGTGGTATTCGATCGGCCCGCAAGACGTGTTTCCGGAGGAGTTCGGCACCTTCCTGCTCGGCGACCCGCGCATCCGCGGCGCTTTCCTGAAGCATCACGCGGAATTGCTCGAGCCCGAATACTGGCAGGCCCGCCAGCAGCGCATCCGCGAAGGCAAGCTCGACGACGTCTTCCCGTATCCCGATTCGCTTCGGCTGCGCCACCGAATGGCGCCCGAGCCTGTCCCAACGCAAAGCGCGCCGGTCGGCGCCTGAGTACCATTACGGTATTGGGCGGCGCGCCCGTCCTGTGGCGCGCGCCCGCCCGTCTTTCGAAGGAGATCTCGCAATGAACGATCCCGTCGTCATCGTTTCCGCGGCGCGCACCCCCATCGGCGCCATGATGGGCGATCTGTCGAGCCTGGCCGGCCACCAACTCGGGTCGATCGCCATCCGTGCCGCCGTCGAACGCTCGGGCCTGAAGCCCGAGCAGGTGCAGGAAGTGCTGATGGGCTGCGTGTTGCCCGCCGGGCAGGGACAGGCGCCGGCGCGCCAGGCGACGATCGGCGCCGGGCTGCCGGTGGCCACCGGCGCCACCACGCTGAACAAGGTCTGCGGCTCGGGCATGAAGGCCGTGATGCTCGGCCACGACCTCCTCGTCGCCGGAAGCCAGGACATCGTCGTGGCCGGCGGCATGGAAAGCATGAGCAACGCGCCTTACCTGCTGCTCAAGGGCCGCGGCGGCTACCGCTACGGCCACGGCACCGTGTTCGACCACATGGCGCTCGACGGCCTGGAAGACGCCTACGACAAGACGCCGGTGGGCGGCGGCAAGTCGATGGGCCAGTTCGCCGAAGACTGCGCCTCGAAATTCAGCTTCACGCGCGCCGCGCAGGACGAGTACGCGATCGAATCGACGCGACGCGCCGTCGCCGCGAACACCGACGGCAGCTTCGAATGGGAGATGGCACCGGTCACCGTCGCCGGCCGCAAGGGCGAGACGAAGATCGAGAAGGACGAAATGCCCTTCAAGGCCAACCCCGAGAAAATCCCGTCGCTGAAGCCGGCGTTCCGCAAGGAAGGCACGGTCACTGCCGCCAC
Source organism: Pseudomonadota bacterium (assembly GCA_023389055.1). Taxonomy (GTDB): domain Bacteria; phylum Pseudomonadota; class Gammaproteobacteria; order Burkholderiales; family Burkholderiaceae_E; genus Zeimonas. Next base: position 11,949 of record JAEWFA010000012.1, read on the forward strand.
CTCGTCGTCGATCTCCGACGGCGCGGCAGCGCTCGTGCTGATGCGCGAATCCACCGCGAAGCGCGTCGGAGCCAAGCCGCTCGCGCGCATCGTCGGGCACGCGACGCACTCGCAGGAGCCGCAGTGGTTCACGACGGCGCCGGTGGGCGCGATCGCGCGTCTGTACGAGAAGACCGGCTGGAACTCGAAATCGGTAGACCTCTACGAGATCAACGAGGCCTTCGCGGTGGTGACGATGGCGGCGATGAAGGAGCACGGGCTGCCGCACGACAAGGTCAACGTGCACGGCGGTGCAGTCGCCCTCGGGCACCCGATCGGCGCCTCGGGCGCACGCCTGATCGTCACGTTGCTCGGCGCGCTGCGCAAGACGGGCGGCAAGCGGGGCATCGCGTCGCTGTGCATCGGCGGCGGCGAGGCCACGGCGCTGGCGGTCGAGCTGGTCTGAAGGTGCCTCGCGCGCTGATCGTCGGCGCGTCGCGCGGCCTCGGGCTGGAGTTCGCCCGGCAGTACGCCTCCGACGGTTGGTCGGTGCTGGCAACGCACCGAGCGCCAGCCGACGAGCAGCGTCTGCGCGAGATCGGCGCGCAGCCGCTGGCGCTCGACGTGCTCGACGCCGACGCGCCGACGACGCTCGCCGGCGCCTTGGCGCGCCTCGAACCGCAGCCGGCGGCGGTCGACCTCGTCGTCGTCAACGCCGGTATCCACGGCCCCCGGCAGGTGCGCATCGCGCACCCGCCGTCGAGCGCCGACTTCGACGCCGTGATGCACACTAACGTGCTCGGCCCGATGCGCCTGCTCGCCGTGCTCGCGCCTGCGCTGGCGGCGTCGAAGGGAACGCTCGCGCTCGTCACCAGCCGGATGGGATCGGTGTCGGCGGCGAGCACGCCGAACAGCCTGCTCTACCGCGTCTCGAAGGCCGCCGAGAACATGGTCGCGAAGGCCGCTCATGTCGAGCTTTCGCCCGACGGCGTGCGCGTGCTCGCGCTGCATCCCGGATGGGTACGCACCGACATGGGCGGACCGAACGCCGACCTGGGCCTCGAGGAGAGCGTGCGCGGCATGCGGCGCGTGCTCGGCGATGCGCGATCGCACGCGAGCGGGGGTTTCTTCGATTACCGGGGCGAAGCGCTCGCCTGGTGATCGCCTCTTCGACGCTGCCGCAACCCAGGGTCTCGCCTCATGCTGCTGAACGAAGAACAGACGATGATCCGCGATGCCGTGCGCGATTTCGTACGCGGCGAGATCGCCCCGAACGCCGCGCGCTGGGATCGCGAATCGACGTTCCCTGCGCAGGCCCTCGCAGGACTCGCGTCGCTGGGCTGCTACGGCATCGTCGTGCCCGAGCGATGGGGCGGGCCCGGACTCGACTACCTGTCGCTGTCGGTCGTTCTCGAGGAGGTCGCCGCCGGCGACGGCGCGACGTCGACGATCGTCGCGGTCAATTCGCTGGTGTGCTCGATCCTGCTCGCCTGGGGCAGCGACGAGCAGAAGGAGCGCTGGCTGCGCCCGCTCGCCGCGGGGCGCAAGCTCGGTGCGTTCTGCCTGACCGAGCCGCAGGCGGGCTCCGACGCCGCGGCGCTGCGCACGGTCGCCGTGCGCGACGGCAGCGATTGGGTGATCGACGGCGTCAAGCAGTTCATCACGTCGGGCAAGACGGCCGACGTCGCGATCGTCTTCGCCGTCACCGAGCGCGGCGCAGGCAAGCGCGGCATCAGCGCCTTCATCGTTCCCACCGACACGCCCGGCTATCGCGTGGCGCGGCTCGAGGAGAAGGCCGGTCAGCACGCTTCCGACACCGCGCAGATCGCGCTGGAGCGCTGCCGGGTGCCCGACGCGAACCGCATCGGCGACGAAGGCCAGGGCTACCGGATCGCGCTGTCCGGGCTCGAAGGCGGTCGCATCGCGATCGCTTCGCAATCGGTAGGCATGGCGCGCGCGGCCTTCGACGCGGCGCTGCGCTATTCGCACGAGCGCGAATCGTTCGGCGCGCCGATCTTCGAGCATCAGGCAGTCTCGTTCCGGCTCGCCGACATGGCCACGCAGATCGAAGCGGCGCGCCAGCTCGTGCATCACGCCGCCGCGATGAAGGACGCGGGTCGCGCCTGCCTGAAGGAAGCCGCAATGGCCAAGCTCTTTGCGTCGACGATCGCCGAACGCGTGTGCTCCGACGCGATCCAGATCCACGGCGGCTACGGCTACACGGCCGATTTCCCGGTGGAGCGCATCTGGCGCGACGTGCGCATCTGCCAGATCTACGAAGGCACGAGCGACATCCAGCGCATCCTGATCGCACGTGCGCTGGCGACCGGCAGCGGCTGACGCAGCTTGCGGCGCCTCGCCTTATCGCGTCCTGCCTTCGCCTTCGGTTCCCAGTCCGCTTCGCGCCTGAGCCCGCGCCTTGGGCTTCGGTTCCCGCTTCGACTTCGGCTGGCCGCTGGCGACGCCCGAATCGAGAACGTCGGCGCATTGCCGCGTCGCCGGATCGGCCGGGTCCATCAGCGGAATCAGCGCCGCCAGCGGATTGATCGCCGCGAGCAGCGCAGCGGCCGCCGCCTTCAGGCCGAGCGTCTTCGCGTCCGGGGCGACATCCGGATTCTCGAAGGAGCCGGTGATGTGCACCGGCGCGCGTACGGTGAGCGGAGAGAAATCCTTCGGGCGAGCACGCAGCGTAAGCTTCAGCTGCTCCTTCGCCAGGGACGCGCTGCCGTCGACCAGCACCGTGCTGTCGGGCGTGTCGAGCAGCACGAGTTCGGTCTGGACGAGTCCGGAGTCGGCCTTCAGTTGCGCCACCGCGCAATGCAGCGGCAGCGGATCGTCGCCCACCACCAGCAGGCCGAGCCCCTGCGCGACGTCCAGCCCCAGCGCCTCCACGAGCAGGTGCGACAGCGTGCCGTCGCGTATCCACATCAACGTCTGCCCGTCGAGCGAACCGAGGACCTGCGCCGTCGATCGTCCACTGCCGCCGACCTTCGCCTTCCCCGACAGCGTCCCGGTGATGTAGGGCTGCGGCTTCGCCTCCTTCGTGGCGGCGTTGCGCAACGTGATCCACTGGGCGAGATCGACCCCCGACCATCCGATGTCGGCCGTCCACCGCGGCGGCTGCCGGTTCGAATCCAGCGACAGCGCCCCGCGCACCTGCCCGCCCGCCGTCGTCGCCGACAGCCGGTCGAGCTTCAGCACACCGTCGTCGAGCGTCAGCTTCGCATGCAGCGGCGCGAACGAGCGCAGCGCATCGCTGGGCAGGTCCAGCCGCTTCAGCTCGATCTCGACCGACGCATTCATCGCTTTCAACGACGGGATGTCGAAGCTGCGTTCGGGCAGCACGCCGCCGTTGCCGGCTCTTGCTTTGTCCTTCGTACCGTTCGGCTTCGCCCTGGCGGCAGCCTTGCCTTTTCCGTTCTTTCCCTTGTCGACGTTCGGAGGCGCGCCGACCGCGGGCGCGAGGTTGGCGAGCACCAGCCGATCACCACGCAGGGCACCCGACAGCAGCGGCGGCTGCTGTTGCGGGTCGTAGGTGAACTCGCCGGACAACTCACTGTCGCCGACCGAGAATGCATCGATGTCGGCCTCCCATACGACGCCCGCCTTGCGCACCTTTCCCTTCATGTCGAAGGCCGGCGTGTTGGGCAGCGTGAGGCCGATCGTGGCGCCGACCACGGCGAGCGTCGGGCCGGACAGCGCGAAGTCGCCGCGCAGCGATTCGAGATGCAGGACGTCGGCCGCCTGGCCCTCGAAATCGAGTTTCGCGCCGCGCGCCTCGACCTTCAGCGCGACAGGCAGCGGCTTGTCCGGCGCCGAGTGCGCCAGCGGCAACAGGCCCGACGAGGTCAACTGCGCGCGCAAAGGCCGGCCGTCGTAGGTGCCGCGCGCCGACGCCTTCAGCCCGGCCTTCTCGCCGACCAGCGCCCCCTCCTCGGTGCTCAGGTCGACCACCGCGTGCACCGACGACGGCGCGTCGTCGATCCGGATGCGCCCTTCGCGCACGACGAGGCGATCGAACTGCGGGAGCACGACGGGCTTGCCGACCTCCTCCTCGCCGGTGCCGAAGATCCAGTTCGCCTTGCCGTCCTCGCCACGCCACAGGTTCGCGCTGAGCTGCGCGACGCTCAGCGACGTGACCCGCAACGGCTCCTCCGAACCGCGCAGCGGACCGACCAGCGTGGAATACGGCAGCTTCAGCTCGACATCATTCGTCTGCACGAACTCGGTCGGGGCGCCGGGCGGCAGATCCCGCGGCGGGCCGATCGAGAACGAGTCGGAGCTCAGCCGCAGGCCACCGAACACTCTCAGGCTGAAGTCGTCACCGAATGAGACGTCGCGCCTGACCTGCTTCTCGATCAACTTCTCGATCGGGCCGCGCAGGAACGGCCAGCCGATCCATTCGCAGACGGCGATGGTAGCGACGAGAACCGCAACGAGCACGCCGAGCCCGGCCAGCACGCCGAAGCCGAGCATCGAGCGCGGATTTGCGGCCGGCCTTCTCCCGATGACTCGATGCGACATGCCCTCCCCCAACGCGTCCCGCTGCTGGCGGCGCGGGCGCCCCCGGCAGGCGGTGCGCGACCGAAGCAAGCAGCGAGCCCACACTGCGCATCGAAACCCCGGCGAACGCACGTCCCCCGAAGCCGCAACCGGCCCCGCAACGGAGGTCCGCTCGTTCGATTCTGCTATGTTCGGCCGGCCGCCTGCGACGCGCGCCCCAACGGAGAAGCCATTGAACCGCATCGAGAGCAAGCTCAATCCGCGCGATGCCCAGTTCCAGGCCAACGCCGCGTCGATGCGCGCGCTGGTCGACGACCTGAACGCGAAGATCGCGCAGGCCGCGCTCGGCGGCGGGGAGGCTGCGCGGGCGAAGCACATCGCGCGCGGCAAGCTGCTCCCTCGCGAGCGCGTGCAGACGTTGCTCGACCCGGGAACGCCGTTCCTCGAGTTCTCACCGCTGGCCGCCTGGGGCATGTACGACGGCGAGGCGCCCAGCGCCGGCGTCGTCACCGGCATTGGCCGCGTCTCGGGCGTGGAGTGCGTCGTCGTGTGCAACGACGCCACGGTGAAGGGCGGAACGTACTTCCCGCTCACCGTGAAGAAACACCTGCGCGCCCAGGAGATCGCGCGCGAGAACCGGCTGCCGTGCGTCTACCTGGTCGACTCGGGCGGCGCCAACCTGCCGAACCAGGACGACGTCTTCCCCGATCGCGAGCACTTCGGGCGCATCTTCTACAACCAGGCGACGATGTCGGCGATGGGCATCCCGCAGATCGCCGTCGTGATGGGGTCGTGCACGGCGGGCGGCGCCTACGTTCCGGCGATGAGCGACGAAGCGATCATCGTTCGCGAGCAGGGAACGATCTTCCTCGGCGGCCCGCCTCTCGTGAAAGCGGCCACCGGCGAAGTGGTGAGCGCCGAGGACCTGGGCGGCGGCGACGTGCACACGCGGCTGTCGGGCGTGGCCGACCACCTCGCGCACGACGACGCGCATGCGCTGGCGCTCGCGCGGCGCATCGTCGGCAACCTGAACCGGCGCAAGCCCCAGCCGCTCGACGTCGCCGATCCGCTCGAGCCGCATTATCCGGCGCACGAACTGCACGGGATCATCCCCACCGACGTGCGCAAGCCCTATGACGTGCGCGAGGTGATCGCGCGCATCGTGGACGACTCCGTCTTCGACGAATTCAAGACGCGATACGGCACCACGCTCGTCACCGGCTTCGCGCGCATCCACGGCATGCCGGTGGGCTTCGTGGCGAACAACGGCATCCTGTTCTCGGAGTCGGCGAACAAGGGCGCGCACTTCATCGAGCTGTGCGCGCAGCGGCGCATCCCGCTCGTGTTCCTGCAGAACGTCACCGGCTTCATGGTCGGTCGCAAGTACGAGAACGAGGGCATCGCGCGCGCCGGCGCGAAGATGGTCACGGCGGTCGCCTGCGCCCAGGTGCCGAAGTTCACGATCATCATCGGCGGCTCCTTCGGCGCGGGCAACTACGGGATGTGCGGGCGCGCGTATTCGCCGCGCTTCCTGTGGATGTGGCCGAACGCGCGCATCAGCGTGATGGGCGGCGAGCAGGCCGCTTCCGTGCTCGCCACCGTGCGTCGCGACGGGATCGAGGCGCGCGGCGACAGCTGGAGCAAGGAGCAGGAAGAAGCGTTCCGGGCCCCGATCCGCGAGCAATACGAGGTGCAGGGACATCCGTACTACGCCAGCGCCCGAATCTGGGACGACGGCATCATCGATCCGGCCGACACGCGCACCGTGCTCGCGCTGGCGATGTCCGCGTCGCTCAACGCGCCGATTCCCGAGCCGCGCTTCGGCGTGTTCCGCATGTGAGAAACAACTGCGCAGTGACCACGATGAGCTACGAGACGATTGAAACCGCGCTGAACCAGGGCGTCGCACTGATCTGGCTGAACCGGCCCGAGAAGCGCAACGCGATCGACGACCGGATGATCGGCGAGCTCGCCGACGCCTTCGAGGCGGCGATCGAAGACGACGAGGTGCGCAGCATCCTGCTCGCCGGACGGGGCGAGGCGTTCTGCGCCGGGGGCGACCTGCAGTGGATGAAGCGCGCGCGCGAATTCACGCCGCAGCAGGCGCACGACGATTCGCTTCGCCTGGCGCGCCTGCTGCGCACGATCCACGACAGCCCCAAGCCCGTCGTCGCGCGCGTGCACGGCTCGTGCTTCGCCGGCGGCATCGGCCTTGCCGCTGCCTGCGACGTCGCAATCGCAGGCGCCGAAACGCGCTTCTCGCTGTCCGAGGTGAAGCTGGGGCTGATCCCCTCGGTGATCAGCCCGTACGTCATCGGCGCGATCGGCGCGCATCGCGCGCGACGCTACTTCCTCACCGCCGAAGTGTTCGATGCGGCCGAGGCCTACCGCATCGGCCTCGTGCACGACATCGCGCAGGACCCGGAGCTGGACGGCACGATCAACGCCGTGCTCGGACAGCTCGCGATGGGCGGTCCGAAGGCGCTCGCGCAGGCCAAGCAGCTGATCCGCGACGTCGACGGCCGCGACATCGACGATGCGCTCGTCGACGAGACGTCGGCGCGCATCGCGCGCATCCGCGCGAGCGACGAGGCGCAGGAAGGCATCGCCGCGTTCTTCGAGCGGCGTCGCGCGGCATGGGTTCCGAAGGAACCCTGAACCGCGCGACCGCTCCGACAGCGAAGACATCCGCGACACCTCCCGGGAACGCCCATGTTCGACAAGCTGCTGATCGCCAATCGCGGCGAGATCGCATGCCGCATCGCCACCACGGCGAGACGCCTCGGCATCCGCACGGTGGCGGTCTACTCCGACGCCGACGCCTCGGCGCGGCACGTCACCTTCTGCGACGAGGCGTGGCGGCTCGGTCCGGCGCCGGCACGAGAGTCGTACCTGAACGCCGCGCGCGTGCTCGAGATCGCACGGGGCAGCGGCGCGCAGGCGATCCATCCCGGCTACGGCTTCCTGTCGGAGAATGAATCCTTCGCTCGCGCGGTCGCCGACGCCGGGCTGGTCTTCGTGGGTCCGCCCGCGTCGGCCATCGCCGCGATGGGCGACAAGGCGGCGGCCAAGCGGCTGATGGAACAGGCCGGCGTGCCGCTCGTGCCGGGCTATCACGGCATCGAGCAGGCGGGAGAGAAGCTGGCCGCGGAAGCCGACCGCATCGGCTACCCCGTGCTGATCAAGGCGAGCGCCGGCGGCGGCGGCAAGGGAATGCGCGTCGTCGAAAGCCGCGAACAGTTCGACGCCATGCTCGCCTCGTGCCGGCGCGAGGCGAAGAATGCATTCGGCGACGACACGGTGCTCGTCGAGCGCTACGTCACGCGGCCGCGACACATCGAGATCCAGGTGTTCGCCGACACGCGCGGCAACTGCGTTCACCTGTTCGAGCGCGACTGCTCGGTGCAGCGCCGGCACCAGAAGGTGATCGAGGAAGCGCCGGCGCCGGGGATGACCGCGGAGCGACGCAGCGCGATGGGCGAGGCGGCAGTGGCTGCCGCTCGCGCCGTCGGCTACGCGGGAGCGGGAACCGTCGAGTTCATCGCCGATCCGTCCGGCGCGTTCTTCTTCATGGAGATGAACACGCGCCTGCAGGTCGAGCACCCGGTCACGGAGATGATCACCGGCTTCGACCTGGTCGAGTGGCAACTGCGCGTAGCGGCCGGCGAGCCGCTTGCGGTCGCGCAACACGAGCTGCGCATCGACGGCCACGCGATCGAGGCGCGCATCTACGCGGAGAATCCCGAGAAGGGCTTCCTGCCGTCGATCGGAACACTGCGCTACCTGCGCACGCCGCCGGCGGTCGAGTTCGCGCGCACCGAGATCGCGGCTGCCGGCGCGCCCACGGCGCCGGTGCGCATCGACAGCGGCGTGCGCGAGGGCGACACGATCAGCGCCCACTACGACCCGATGATCGCCAAGCTGATCGTGCACGGCGCCGACCGCGAGACGGCGCTGGCCCGCATGGCGCGCGCGCTGGCGAAGTTCGAGGTCGTCGGCCCGGCGTCGAACGTCGACTTCCTGGCCCGACTGGTCGCGGATGCGTCCTTCGCTTCCGGCGAACTCGACACGGGCCTGATCGAGCGCGAGCGGGACACGCTGCTGCCTGCGCCGACGAAACCTTCGCTGCGCCGACGCGCGCTGGCCGTCGCGGCGGTGCTTGCCGACGAGATCGACGACGCCCACTCGGCCGCGCGTGCGTGGCGCGCCGATCCGTGGAACGTGCGCAGCGGCTGGCGGCCGGGATCGAAGCTGGTGCGCACGCTGCAGCTCGAGCACGCGGGCGAGCCCTGCCCCGTGCAGGTCGAGTACGCCGAAGACGAATGGCTCGTGCGCGACGGGGAGGAATGCGCGCGGCTGGCCGAGCTGCACTGGAAAGCGTCGGGCCCGGACGCGCGCACCGTACGAGGCGTCGTCGACGACCGCAGCTTCGTCGTCGATTCGGTCATCGACGGCGAGACGCTGCACGTCTTCAGTCCGTTGGGCCACTACGCGCTCGGCTATACGCCGACGCTCGCGCACGTCGGCGAGCGCGACGACGATTCGACGCTCGTCGCGCCGATGCCGGGCAAGGTGATCGCGCTCTTCGTCGAGGCGGGCGCTTCGGTGGAGCGCGGACAGCCACTGCTCGTCATCGAAGCGATGAAGATGGAGCACACGATCGTCGCGCCCGCCGCCGGCCGCGTCTCGTCGCTGCGCTTCGGCGTCGGCGACCAGGTAGCCGAGGGCGTGCAGCTGGTGGAATTCGCCGCACGCTGACGCGGCGCGCGGCGAATCGGTCGCGACGCCGTCCCCCGGTCACCCGTTCTGGCAACATCGGGGCATCCGCCCCGCGCCGACGCGCCGGGCGCGGCTGCACGAACCGACACCGGAGAGCCAGGATGAAGCTGCCGCAACGCGCCTACGTCACCGAGGTCGGCCCGCGCGACGGGCTGCAGAACGAAGCGCAACCGGTGCCCACCGCGACGAAGATCGAACTGTGCGAGCGCCTGCTCGCCGCCGGCGTGCGCCAGCTGGAGGCGACGTCGTTCGTCTCGCCGAAATGGGTTCCGCAGATGGCCGACGCCGCGGACGTGATGGCGGCCATCGGCCGGCGCCCGAAGGTGCGCGTCTCGGTGCTCACGCCGAACCGCAAGGGCTTCGATGCGGCGCTCGCCTCGGGCGCCGACGAGGTCGTGATCTTCGGCGCAGCCAGCGAGGCATTCTCGATGCGCAACATCAACTGCTCGATCGCCGAAAGCATCGAGCGCTTCGCGCCGGTGGCCGCAGCGGCGCGCGAGAACGGCATCCGTCTGCGCGCGGCGGTGTCGGTCGCCTTCGGCTGCCCGTACCAGGGCGAAGTGCCGATCGCCGACGTCGTCGACGTCGCGAAGCGGATGCGCGACCTCGGCTGCGACGAGATCGGCATCGCCGACACGATCGGCGTCGGCACGGCCGAACACGTGCAGCGCGTGTTCGAGGCGGTATCGAGCGAGATTGCGCTCGACCAGTTGTCGGCGCACTTCCACGATACCTACGGCCAGGCCGTCGCCAACGTGCTCGCCAGTCTTCAATCGGGCATCTACCGCTTCGACTCGTCGATCGCCGGGCTGGGGGGCTGCCCCTATGCGAAGGGCGCCACCGGCAACGTTGCCACCGAGGACGTCGTCTACCTGCTGCACGGCCTGGGTATCGAGACCGGCCTGGAGCTCGACGCGCTCGTCGAGACCGGGCAGTGGATCTCCCGGCAGCTGGGCCGTGCGAGCGCTTCGCGCGCCGGCAATGCGATTGCCGCGCGCCGGCGCGCCCAGGCCGAGGCGGCAGCATGAACGACGCGCGGCGCGGCGCGTCGCCGTGCATCTCCGTATGCCGCATCGATGCCGCGAGCGGCTGGTGCGAAGGCTGCCTGCGCACCCTCGACGAGATCGCCCGCTGGGGATCGATGGACGATGGCGAGCGGCTTTTCGTCCGGCAGGCGATCGACGAGCGCCGCAGCCTGCGCGCAGCCGCGCAACGCAGGGGCGTGAAGCCGATGCTTCGCACACCGTGAGGCCGCTGCCCGCATCGCTGCGCTTCGTCGAACGCGACTGGCTGTCGTCGAACCAGATCGTCGGCATCGACGGCGACGAGGCTACCGTCGTCGATACCGGCTACGCGAAGCACGCCGCGCACACCGTCGAACTGATGAAGCGGGTTCTCGCCGGCACCGGCGCGAGGCTTTCGCGCGTCGTCAACACGCACCTGCATTCGGACCACTGCGGCGGCAACCGCGCGCTCGTCGACGCTTTCGGCTGCTCGATCACGATCCCGCGGGCCAGCGCCGACGAGGTCGCGACGTGGGACGAATCGAGCCTGAGCTTCGCCGCCACCGGGCAGCACTGCCCGCGCTTCTCGCACGATGCCACGCTCGGCCCCGCAGACACGCTTCGGCTGGGCGGCCTGGACTGGGACGTGCACGCGGCGCCGGGTCACGATCCGAAGAGCCTGATCTTCCACTGCGAGCGGCAGCGGCTGCTGATCTCGGCCGACGCGCTGTGGGACAACGGCTTCGGCATCGTGTTTCCGGAGATCGAGGGCGAGTCGGGATTCGACGAGCAGCGCGCGGTGCTCGACCTCATCGGGCGCCTTCGCGTCGAGCGCGTGCTCCCGGGGCACGGCCCGATGTTCGAAGACGTCGACGCAGCGCTCGCCCGCGCACGCGCGAAGCTCGACGCGATGCGCAGCGACCGCAGTCGGCACGCTCGCCACGCGTTGAAGGTCCTCGTGAAGTTCCTGCTGCTCGACGTCGAGCGCATCGATGAAAGCGCGCTGCACGAGCGCGCGCAGGACGCCGTCGTGATGCGCCACGCGGCCGCGCAGATCGGGATGGACTACGAGCAGGCGCTGAAATGGGCGGCCGATTCGCTCGTCGCGCAGGGGCTGTTGCGGCGGGAAGGCGGCGAACTCGTCGACGCCTGATATCGACGACGAGCGGGTCGCTGCTCAGCCCACGGGACTGAACCCGTCGTCGCTCCAGCGCTCGCTGCCCACCCCGTGGTGCACGATGAACAGATCGTCGGGGTCGTACTTCGCCTTCACGGCCTGCAGCCGCTCGTGGTTCGCCCCCCAGTAGGAGCGCTGCCAGTCGCGCTCGAACCAGTCGCTCTCGCTGACGTACGAACCGGTCGCGCCGGCCCGACGCAGCTCGCCCATCGCGTCGGCGATCGCATGCCTGCGTTCGCGCGCGCGCTCGACGTCGGGCTCGTGCCCCGGGACGCCCGGGTAGGCGGGCGGCTCGGCGGCGCCGCTGATCGCGAGCGCGAAGGCGTCCAGCACGGCCGGGTTCATCGCCGTATCGCGCGCGGCGTCGACGACTTCCGGCGCAGCGCCGGCCAGGCCCTTGTTCAGGTGCAGCGAGACACCGACGCGCCGGCTCGCGGCGAACAGCGCATCGACGAGCGCGTCGCGACGCTGCGGATGCAGCAGCGACGCCGGCAGCCACACCGATCCGAAGCCGTGGATGAACTGCCCGGCCTGGTGCTCGTCGCCGGCCCAATAGACGTTGCCGCGCGGTGCGCCCGGGCGGTCGTCCGCGCGCTGGAAGCCGAGCATGCGCTTGAACAGCGACGGCTCCCAGAACGTACGCGCGGAGGTCGCGACGAACTTCAACGGCGAGAAGTCGATCGACCAGTCGCCCGGCGCGGCCTCGACCGCATCGAGGAACGGCTGCCAGACCGCCTGCGCCTGCGATCGGCTCAGTCCCTGGAAGACCATCGCCACCTGAACCGCGTCGTCGGGGCGCATGCGGATCTGCTCGCCCCAGCGCGGGTCGAGCAGGCTCGAAGCGCAGAAATCGACGACGAGCGCGACGAGCCTTCGAAAGCTCGACGGCGACTTCGCACGCACGACGAAGTTCACCGCGCCGAAGGTCTCCGGCAACGGGTGCACGCGCAGTGTCAGCCGCGTCACGACGCCGAAGGATCCGCCGCCGCCGCCCTTCAGCGCCCAGAACAGGTCCGGCTGCGTGCAGGCATTGACGGTGCGGATCGCGCCGTCCGCCGTCACGACTTCGGCCTCGAGCAGGCTCGAGGCGGCCAGACCGAAAGCCTTCGAGAAGCTGCCGAAGCCGCCGCTCTGCACGAGTCCTGCGGCACCGACCGTCAGGCAACCGCCGCCTTGCACGTAGCCCCCGCCGCGCGTGGTCACCGCGTCGTAGATCTGCGCCCAGATCGCGCCGGCGCCGACCGACACTGCCCGCGCCGGCGCGACTCGTGCATCGCAGCCGGCGGGAACGAAGGCGTCGTGCAACGCGATCGCATCCAGGTATCGCGTCCAGACGAGCAGCGAGTCGGGCGCGCAGGACGTCCCGTGGTAGCTGTGCCCGGCGCCCTTGATGACGAGACGCAGCCGATGCTCGCGCGCGAAATCGATTGCCGCGGCCACGTCGTTCGCGGTCCGCGCGGCCACCGCGTGCGCGCTCGGGCGCGACGCCCACGCGTCGACCCAGCCGAGCGACTGCGTCAGCGCGACTTCGTCGCGAAGGAAGTACGGGTTCTTCATCGACGCGAAAAGGGTGTCGCACTTCCCCGCCCCCTTCGAAGCGCAGTCGACGAGCGGCGAGCGCAGCGTCACGAAGGCGTCGCCGACCTGCTTGGCGAGTCGCTGCCACTGTGCGGCGGAAGGCCAGCCCGGATCGGCAGGACGCACGCGGGCCGGCGGCGCTGCGCGAGCGGCCGATGCGGGCGCATCGGCCGCAGCGCGGACACGAGCGCGGGGGAGGACGGTACCGGCGAGCGCAGCCGCACCGTTGACCAGCACCCGGCGTCGCGACGGCGAAACCCGGCTCACCGGCGGTCTCCCAGCGGCAACGAGCGGCGCAGGCGCGTCAGTCCCGCGGCCGCACGCTGACGAAGTCCCAGCGCGTTCGGCCGCGCGCCTCCTCCACCCGCTCGAGCGGATTCGTCTGCGTGATCCCGCCGTCGAGCGCCCGGCGCGCGAGTTCGATGTACAGCGCCGTCCCGCGTCGTTTCCACGCCAGGTCCTCGTCGTTGAGCGTGCGCCGCACGCGCGCCGGCACCCCGGCCGCGAGCACGCGGGGCGGAACGACGTCCGCCACCTTGACGAACGACTTCGCCGCGACGATCGCCTGCTCGCCGACGACCGCCGTATCCATGATCACCGCCTGGATGCCGACGAGCGCATCGCGCCCGATGCGCGCGCAGTGAATGACGGCGCCATGCCCGATGTGGCACTCCTCTTCCATCACGCAGTCGAAATCGGGCGCCGAGTGAACGACGCAGTTGTCCTGCAGGTTCGCGTTCGGCTGCATCACGATCCGGCCGAAGTCGCCGCGCAGCACCGCGCCCGGTCCGACGTAGCAGCCCGGGCCGACGATGACGTCGCCGATCAGGACGGCGCTCGGATGCACGTAGGCCTGCGGATCGATCACCGGAACGACGCCTTCGAAGGCGTAAACGGTCGTATGCATGAACGGGAGCCGGAGAGGGGAGCGGTTTCGATGCTAACACCCGTCCCCGCGCCCTCTCCGGGGGCGCTGCGTGCCGGTCCGCACACGCTGTGCCGGCGCACGTGCGTCGCTGCGACGAGACGTCGCCCGCCGGCACCGGGCGCTCCTCCGACCCCCAGCACCGCCCGTCGGAAGCGCACCGTCGGGCCCGGGGGGCCGGCGGCGATACTGGCCCCGATGGCCGTGAACTTCGACCCCAGTACGATCTTTCTCGTCGCGGCGTGCACGGCGGCGCTCGGTTGCGCGCTCTTCGTCGCGTTGCTGCCGATGCACGCTCGCTCGGCGGGCGCGCTGCGCCGGTACGCAATCGCGATGGGCGTCATGAGCCTGGCGATGCTGCTGTACGCGCTGCGCGGCGCGATCGCACTGCCGCTGGCGCACGTAGCCCCGAACCTGCTGGCCTGCGTCGGCATCGCGCTATGCGTCGATGCGACGCTGCACGCCTTCGATCGGCGACAGCCGCGATGGGCGCTCGCGTCGCAGATGAGCGCGCTGGCCGTCATCTGGCTGGCGATCGGCAGCGACGGCGGCGACTCGCTGCTTCGCGTCGTCGCGTTCTCCGGCATTCACGCCGCGTACGCATTCGCCGGCGTCGCCGCGCTGTCGGCGACTGCGGCCTGGAATCGGCAACGCTACGTGCGAACGCTCGGCGCTGCCTTCGGCGTGTACGGCGCGGCACACCTGCTGCGCGCAGCCGTGGCGCTTCTGGGCGGCTCGCCGGCCGGCGGCGCAACCGCCCCCGGCCTCGGCCAGGTACTGTTCACCCTGTTCTTCGCGATGATGCCCGTCGTGCTCGCGCTCGTGGTGCAGACGATCCTGCATGGACGGGTGACCGGCGAGTTGCGCCTGCGCGCCACGACCGACGAGTTGACCGGACTGCATACGCGCGGGCATTTCTTCGAGCTCGCGCGCAATCGCCTCTCCCGGCCGCCCGTCGGCCGCAACGTGCATCACCTCTTGATGATCGACCTCGACCACTTCAAGTCGGTGAACGACCGCTTCGGACACAGCGTCGGAGATCGGGCGCTGTGCCACGCGGCGCGCGTGCTGCGCGCGTCGGTGCGCCACTGCGGGTTGGTGTCCCGCTACGGCGGCGAGGAGTTCTGCGCGCTGATCTGGACTCGCGACGACAGCGAAGCACGACGCGCGATCGACGCGTTGCGCGCGGCGCTGGAAAGTTCGCCGCTTCGCGTCGGACAGGCGACGATCGCGCTCACTGCCAGCGTGGGCGCGGTGCCGATCGTCGACGCCGAGTCGCTCGAGCGAGTGCTCGTGCGCGCCGACGACTGCGTATATCGCGCGAAGACCGAAGGACGCAATCGCGTCGTGCGCTACGGCGAAGTGCTCGGCGAACCGGTGGTCTGATCAGCCGCGTTGTCCGCGATCCCGCGCGTTCTGCGCCTCGATGCGCGCGCGCGCCTCGCGCCACTGCTCGTCGCTCCAGTCGCGCAGCGGATAGAAATTGCCGCCGGTGGCCAGCGAATGCCCGCCGTCCATGAAAAGCGTCTGCCCGCTGAGCCAGTCGCATCCGTCGGCCATCAGGAACGTCGCGAGGTTCTGCAGCTCGCCCATCTCGCCCACGCGATGCTGCGGGTTGGTCTCCTTCGAACGCGCCCCCGGTTCCTCGCCGGGACTCAGCCGCTTGCTCATTCCCTCGGTGGGGATCTCGCCCGGGCCGATCGCGTTCAGCCGGATTCCGTACTTCGCCCATTCGACGGCGAGCGACTTCGTCATGACGGCGACGCCGGCCTTGCTCATCGCCGACGGCACGGTGAACGGTCCGCCGTTTTCGACCCAGGTGACGATGATCGATACGACCGACTTCATCGGCTGCGGGCTCGCCCAGCCGCCGGCCGCGCGCGCCTGCTCGATCCAGCGCCGGCCGACCGCGTTCGTCACGTAGAACGTGCCGTGAAAGACGATGTTGGCAATCGCGTCGAAAGCGCGCGGCGAGAGCATTTCGGTGGGGCTGATGAAGTTGCCCGCCGCGTTGTTGACGAGCCCGGTCAACGGACCGGAATCGAAGATCTCCCCGACCATCGCCTCCACCGCCTGCGCATCGCGGATGTCGACGCCCCAGGTATCGACGCGCCCGCCGTGCGCCTTGGTCATTTCCTCGGCGGCCCGGTCGAGCACGGTCTTGCGCCGGCCGCAGATCGCGAGGTCTGCGCCGAGCGCGAGATAGCGCTCGCCCATCGCGCGGCCGAGGCCGGTGCCGCCGCCGGTGATCAGGATCCGCTTGCCCCGCAGCAAATCCGCACGAAACATGACGCTTCCTCCTTGCACCCGGCCGGCGGGCGCGTACGCGGTTCAGCGGCGCCGCTTCTCGTCGAGTTCGCGCTGCATCTGCTCGACGAGCGATTGCGCTTCGGCGCCCTCGGGAATCGGCCGGCCCGAATCCCGCCAGGCAACGGCGTCCCGGTAGCCGTGCAGTTGCGCGCGGCGACGGAACCACATCCCTTCGGGATCGTGCCGCGTGATCCCGTCGAACAGCGTGGCGAACATCTGCGTCTGCTCGAGCCCCATCGAGGCGAGCACCTGGTTGACGACGAGTTTCTGCATCATCAGCTGGCCGCGCGGCACGCCGGCGATGCGCTCGGCGAGCGAGCGCACGCTCTCTTCCAGCGCCTGGGAGGGCACCGCATCCACTGCCAGGCCCCAGTCCTTCGCGGTGGCGCCGCCGATCGTGTCGCCGGTGAAGAGCAACTGCTTCGCGCGCATCGGTCCGAGCCGATACGTCCACATCGCCGTCGTCGGACACCCCCACACGCGGGTAGGCATGTAGCCGATACGCGCGTCGTCGGCCATCACGAGCAGATCGCAGCACAACGCGATGTCGCTGCCGCCGGCCACCGCGTGGCCGTGCACCTGCGCGATCGTCGGCTTGTAGCTGTGCCACAGGCTCATGAAGTCTTCGGTGAAGCGCTTCATCGTTCGGTAGTCGAGCATCGGATCCCACGGCGTGCGCTCCTGCTGGCACGGGTGGTCGACGACTCCCTCGGCGAAGGCCTGCAGGTCGTAGCCGGCGCAGAATGCGCGCCCGGCGCCGGACAGCACGATCACGTGAACGCCGTCGTCGTCGTTGGCGAGCGCGACCGCGCGACGAATCTCGCCGGGCATCGGCTCGTCGATCGCGTTCAGCCGCTCGGGACGGTTCAGCACGATGCGCGCGATACGCGGGTTGCGCGCGTCGATCTCGTAGCGAAGCGAGCGAAACGCTGACATCACGGCCTCAGGCGTAGGTGCGGGCGTCCTCGATGACCTTGCCGTCGTTCGGCAGGGTGCCCTGCGCGACGAGCTCCACGTCGCCGCGCAGCTTCGTCACGTCGCGCAACGCGCCGGCCAGCTGCGCGGCGAGCGCCGCGCGATCCTCCAACGGCGGCACGACGTCGTCGGCGAGCTCGCACTTCAGCGTCATCCGGTCGTCCGCCCGCTCGCCCTCGACGACGAGCCGCGCGCGTCGTACCTGCGGAAAACGCTTCGCCACCTCGGCGACCTGCTCGGGGTGGACGAACATCCCGCGCACCTTCGTCGTCTGGTCGGCGCGTCCGAGCCAGCCGCGGATGCGCACGTTCGTGCGCCCGCACGGCGAGATCCCCGGCAGCACGGCGGACAGATCGCCGGTACCGAACCGGATCAGCGGATAGACGGCGTTGAAGCTGGTGACGACGACCTCGCCGACTTCGCCGTCGGGGACCGGCTCGCCGGTGCCCGGCCGCACGATCTCGAGGATCAGCTCCTCGTCGAGGATCATGCCCTCCATCGCCTTCGATTCGTAGGCGATCAGGCCGACGTCGGCCGTGCCGTACCACTGCAGCACCGTTTCGATCCCCTGCTCGACGAACCACTGGCGCAGGCTCGGCGGCAGCGCCTCGGCCGCGAGCAGCGCGCGCTTGAGGTTCGAGATGTCGAGCGATGCCTCGCGCGCCTTCTCGACGATCATGCGCAGGAACGACGGCGTTCCCGTGTAGGCGTCGGGTGCGAGCGCGCGGATGATCTCGATCTGCTGTTCGATCTGGCCGACACCCGCAGGGATCACCGCGCAGCCGAGCTTGCGCGCAGCCCCGTCGATCATCCAGGCACCGGGCGTCAGGTGGTAGCCGAAGCAGTTCTGCACGACATGACCATCCCGGATGCCGGCCGCGTATAGCGCCCGCGAGGCGCGCCATGGATCGTCCCCCATGCCCTCGGCATCGAAGATCGGTCCCGGCGACAGGAACAGACGCGACAGCCGCCCCGGCGCAACGGTGACGAAACCGCCGAAGGGCGGGGCCTGTTCCTGCAGCGCCTTCAGGTCGCTCTTGCGCAGCACGGGAAGCTGCGCGAGCGCCTTGCGCGAGTCGACGTCGCGCGCTGGCACGCCATCGAGGCGCTTCGCCCAACCGGGCGCGTTCGTCTGCGCGTGCTCGACGAGCGCGGGCAGGCGGGCCATCAGCGCGCCCTCGCGCGCCTCGGCCGGTCGCGTCTCGAGGGAATCGAAATGCTCGTTCATGCTCAAGCCCGCGCCCGGATCACAGCCAGCGCTTGCGCCGCTTGTACGACTTCAGGTTCTTGAACGAGCGGCGCTCGTCTCCGCCACCGCCCAGGTAGAACTCCTTGACGTCCTCGTTGTTCACCAGTTCGTCGCGCGTGCCGTCGAGGACGATCTTGCCCGACTCCATGATGTAGCCGAAGCTCGCCGTGTGAAGCGCCATGCGCGCGTTCTGCTCGACGAGCAGCATCGTGATCTTCAGCTCGCGGTTCAATTCACGGATGATGCCGAACACTTCCTTCACCAGCAGCGGCGACAACCCCATCGACGGTTCGTCGAGCAGGATCATCTTCGGGCGCGCCATCAGCGCGCGGCTGATCGCCAGCATCTGCTGTTCGCCGCCGGACAGATAGCCGGCAAGACCGGTGCGCTCGCGCAGCCGCGGAAAGTAGTCGAACACCATGTCGATGTCGCGCTTGACGCCGGAATCGCGCCGCGTGTATGCGCCCAGGCGCAGGTTCTCGATCACCGTCATGTCCTCGACGATGCGCCGGCCCTCCATCACCTGGAAGATTCCGCGGCGAACGATCTCCTCGGGCGCGAGGTTCGCGATCTCCTCGCCCATGAACGTGACGTTGCCGCGCGTTACCTCGCCGTCCTCGGTCTGCAGCAACCCCGAGATCGCCTTGAGCGTCGTCGACTTGCCGGCGCCGTTCGGGCCGAGCAGCGCGACGATCTCGCCCTCGGGCACCTCGAGGCTCACGCCGCGCAGCACGAGGATCACCTCGTCGTAGACGACCTCGATGTTGTTGACCGTGAGCATCGGCGGCTTCGACGCCACCGCCACGGTCGCTTCCTTCGCCAGCGCTTCGATCATTGCCTCGATCCGTCGGGCCGCTGCAGCCCCCTCCCCGCGGGGGGAGGGGCTGCGACGGTCTTACCAGCCGAGCCACTCCGGCTTGCGCTCGATGTCGGCTTCGCCGATCTTCGAGATCGACTGCTCGCTGCCCTTCGAGTTCGCCTGGTAGATGAAGACCTTCGTCGTGCCGCGGTGGTCTTCCGGCGTCCACGTGGACGGAATGCACACGCCCTGCAGTTCGGCCGGGACGTGGTCCTTCATCTGCTCCATCGCCTTCTTGATGTTCGGCCCGGTGATGCCGCCCGCCTTGTCGGCCGCCGCCATCGCGTCGCGCATGTAGTAGACCGAGCAGATGCCGCGCATGTAGTGCACCGGGCGGTATTCCTTGCCCGAGGCGTCGGAGACTTTCGAGATCTCGCGCACCGTCTTCATGCCCGGCGCATCGGAGTTCCACGCGGCCGCACCCACGACGAACACCGTGCCGTTCGCCGCGTCGCCCGCGGCCTTCAGCGCGTTCTCGTCCATTGCCCAGACGTTGCCCATGAACTGCGTGTCGACACCGACCGTCGAGCACGACTTCAGCAACGAGATCGTCGAGCCGCCGGTGTTCGCGAGGAACGCATAGTTCGCCCCCGACTCCTTCAGGCTCAGGCATTGCGCCTTGAAGTCGCCGGGCTTCAGCGAATACTGGATCGGGGGAACGATCGTGAAGCCCATTTCCTTCGCGTAGTCACCGCAGGCGGCCTTCGGCGCGTTCGGATACGGATGGTTGTCTCCCATGTGGACGAACTTCGGCGACGCGATGTTCTTCTTCTTCGCGTCGGAAGCCGCCCACTGCACCAGCGCGCGGCAGCCGTCGGTGTACGACGGCCCGTAGAAGAAGTTGTACGGCGCGGCCTTCGAGCCGTGCGTGCCTTTGCCGGTCGGGTCGGTGAGGTGCCCGGAATACGACGCCGAGTAGTACGGGATTTCGTCCTTGGCGACGAAGGTCACCATCGCCTCGGTGTCGCCGGTGCCCCAGCCCTGGATGGCCGCGATCTTCTGCGCGCCGGTCCACTTCTTGTAGGTGGCGATCGCGCGCGGGATCTCGTAGCTGTAGTCGACGGTCTCGAACTCGATCTTCTTGCCGTTGATGCCGCCGTGGCTGTTGACGTACGCCAGCGCGTCGGCCACGCCCTGGCCGTACGGTCGGCCGACGTCCGAAGTGGCACCGGTGTAGTCGGCGAGGTGACCGACGAAGATTCCCTGCGCGGCGGCCGGACCGGCGCCGAGCAGGACGGCCGCCGCGGCTGCGACGGTGAACGTGGTTCCCTTCATGGCAATGCTCCTCTCGAGGTGATGTTGTCGGAACGGGACTAGTACGAGAACGGATACAGCTTCCAATACGCCTTGATCAGGTGCCAGCGGTGCGCCAGCCCCTCGGGCTCGAAGATCAGGAACAGCACGATCACCAGGCCGATCGCGCCTTCCTTCACGAACGCGAGCCCTTCGGTGAGCGCCGGGAAGAAGCCGCCGAGCCCCTGCGACATCCAAGCGATCGTCTCGGGCAGCAGCACCATGAACGCCGTGCCGAGCAGCGTGCCCATCACGCTGCCCAGCCCGCCGATGATGATCATTCCGAGGAACTGGATCGACAGCAGGATCGTGAACGCCTCGGACGACACGTAGCCGAGGTAGTGGCCGAACAGCGCACCGCCGATTCCCGCGTAGAACGACGAGATGCCGAACGACAGCACGCGATACCAGGTGAGGCGCACGCCCATCACCTCGGCCGACAGGTAGTGGTCGCGCACGGCGACGAACGCCCGGCCGTCGCGCGAGCGAAGCAGGTTCGTGCCGAGCAGGTACATCAGCACCAGGTAGACGAGCACGACGTAGAAGTAGCCGTGGTCTCCGTCGATCTCCCAACCGAAGATGCCGAACGGCTGCGCGAGCGTTCCCGACGAGCCGCCGGTGAACCAGTCGGCGCGCGCGAAGAAGTCCTCGAGGATGAACTGCGCCGCGAAAGTGGCGATGGCCAGGTACAGGCCCTTGATGCGCGCGGAAGGAATGCCGAACAGCAGCCCGACGACGGTGGTCATCACGCCGGCGAGCGGAATCGACCAGAACACCGGAATGCCGAAGCTGTTGCTCAACCACGCCGACGAGAAGGCGCCGAAGCCGAAGAACGCCGCGTGCCCGAGCGAGATCTGCCCGGTGAAGCCGACCAGGATGTTCAGGCCCAGCGCGGCGATTCCGTAGTAGCCGATCTGGATCAGCAGGTTAAGCTGGTACTTGCTCAGCAGGCCCGCGAGCGGCGCCAGCGCGAGCAGCGCCACCGCGGCGACGACCAGCCAGCGCGAGACGGGCGTCGGGAAGATCGTCGTGTCGCGACGATAGGTCGTCTTGAACTGCCCGCAGGGAATCAGCGCGGAAGGGGTGCTCGCCACGTCACACCCTCTCGATCTGTCGGGTGCCGAACAGCCCGTACGGCTTGATCATCAGGATGATGATCAGGGCGTAGAACGGGACGATCGTGTACAGGTTGCCCCAGTTCAGGTACTGGCTGTCGACGAACTCGGCGCCGTTCTCGAGCACGCCGATGATCAGCCCGCCGAGGATCGCGCCGATGATCGAGTCGAGCCCGCCGAGGATGACCACCGGGAACACCTTGATGCCGAAGAACGACAGCGCCGACGAGACGCCGTTCACCATGCCGACGACGACGCCCGCCAGCGCCGAGACCATCGCCGAGATTGCCCAGGCCATCGCGAATACCGACTTCACCGAGATGCCCAGGCTCTGCGCCACCTGCTGGTTGAACGCCGTGGCGCGCATCGCCAGCCCGAGCCGCGAGAACTTGAAGAACCACGCGAAGCCCAGCATGATGACCAGCGAGATCACCATCGACATCACGTACGGCGTCTGCACGTTCAGGCCGAGGATGTTCACCGCCTTCGTGCCGAACACTTCCGGGTAGGGCTTGGCCCAGACGCCGAAGATCCACTTCATCATCGCCTGGAAGAAGATCGACAGGCCGATCGTCACCATGATCACCGAGATGATCGGCTCGCCGATCATCGGGCGCAGCACGATCACCTGCAGCAGTATCCCGAACACCATCATGAAGGCGAGCGTGACGAGGAAGCCGAGCCAGAACGGAAGCTGCCAGGTGGTGAGCAGCCACCAGCACACCCACGCGCCGATCAGCAGGAACTCGCCCTGCGCGAAGTTCACGATCTGCGTCGACTTGTAGATCAGCACGAAGCACATCGCGACGACGCCGTACAGCGTGCCGATGATGAGTCCGTTGACGAGCAGCTGCAGGAGAAGAGTGGTGTTCATGTTGCGCGCTCAGGCGGTGACCGCCTCCTCCTCGTCGGTGCGCCGCAGCGGCGGCGTGTACGCCTTCAGCGTCTCGACGACGAGATCGGTGCGGATGCGCGCCTTCGTTCCGTCCTGGAAAGTGATCATCGTGTCCACGTGCACCGTCGATGCACCCGTGTAGATCGCGTCGATGATGTCGGCGTACTTCTCGTTGATCACGCCGCGTCGAACCTTGCGCGTGCGCGTGAGCTCTCCGTCGTCGGCGTCGAGCTCCTTGTAGAGCAGCACGAACTTGCCGATGCGCTGCGGCTCGGGGAGCGTCGCGTTGACCTTCTCGACCTCGTCGCGCAGCAGTGCGTACACCTGCGGCTGCGCCGACAGGTTCGTGTAGTTGGTGAACGCGATGCCCCGCTGCTCGGCCCACTTCGAGACGATCGAATATCGGATGCAGATGATCGTCGACAGGAACGGCTTGTCGTGGCCGAGGATCACCGCCTCGGCGATGAACGGCGAGAACTTCAGCTTGTTCTCGATGAACATCGGCGAGAAGCGCGTGCCGGTGGAGGTGACGGCGAGGTCCTTGATGCGATCGATGACGACGAGGTGGCCGTTGTCCTTCTTGATGTAGCCGGCGTCTCCGGTGTGCATCCAGCCGTCGCGCAGGTCGGCCTTCGTGGCTTCCTCGTTCTTGTAGAACCCGAGGAACAGGCCCTCGCTCTTCGCGACGATCTCTCCGACGCCGTTCGCGTCGGGGTGGTCGATGCGTATCTGCGACGTGTCGAAGGGAACGCCCACGGTGTCGAAGTCGACGTCGTCGGCGCGATGGATCGTGTAGGCGCCGGCCAGCTCGGTCTGGCCGTAGATCTGCCGCAGCGGTACACCCATCGCCTGGAAGAAGCGGAAGGTCTCCGGCCCCAGCGCCGCCCCGCCGGTGGCCGCGGATTTCAGGTAGGTGAAGCCGAGCCGGTCGCGAAGCGCGCGGAACAGGATCCAGTCGGCCAGACGCGAGCGACGCCGCCGGTCGAGCGCGGCCAGGCCGAGCTTCATGCCGAGCGCGAACATCTTCTGCTTGAAGCGCGTCGCATCCATGATGCGCGCGCGCACGTCGGCGGCGATCTGCTCCCAGACGCGCGGCGCCAGCAGCACGAATGTGGGTCCGATCTCGCGCAGGTCGGCCATCTGCGTTTCGGGCTCCTCGACGAAGTTGACGGTGATGCGCGAGATCAGCGCCTGGCCCACCGCGTAGACCTGCTCCATGATCCACGGCAGCGGCAGCATCGAGACGTAGTCGTCGGTGGGCAGCTTGGGATCGGCGCGCAGGTACGACAGGCAGTGCGCGAGGAACGGGCCCGACTGCAGCATCGCGACCTTCGGGTTCGACACGGTACCGGAGGTCGTGCACAGCACGGCGACGTCGCTGCCCTTTCCGAGCGCAACCTCGTTCTCGAAGCGCTTCGGATCGTCGGCGTGCACGCGCGCGGCTGCGGCCTTCAGGTCCTCCCAGCTCATCAGCCGCGCGTCTTCGTACTTGCGCATGCCGCGTGGATCGAAATACACGATGCGCTCGATGCACGGCAGCCGCTCGGCGATCTCGAGCAGCTTGTCGACCTGCTCCTCGTCCTCGGCGAGCACCACGCGCACCTGCGCGTAGTCGATGAGATACGCCACTTCGTCGTTCAGCGCGTCGGAATAGATGCCCAGCGACATGCAGCCGACCGCATGCGCGGCGAGCTCGCCCCAGATCATCTCGGGGCGGTTCTTGCCGATGATCGAGACGACTTCGCCGCGCCGAACGCCGAGCGAAAGCAGGCCGAGCGAGATCTCGCGCACCCGGTCGCGGTAGTCGGACCAGGTGAACTCGTTCCAGATGCCGAATTCCTTCTCGCGCATGGCCACCTCGTCGGGCCAGCGCGCGGCGTTGTGCAGCAGCAGCTTGGGAAAGGTGTCGTGCCGCGCGACGTCGGGATATTCGGGAACCGTCGCGGGAACCTTCGCGGATGCCATCGCTTCAGCCCTGCACTTGGGGCGCAGCTTGCGCGTCGTCCACGCCGAGGTAGGCCGTCTTCACCTGCTCGTTGTCCATGATCTCGTGCGGCAGGCCGGCGGCGATCACGCGACCGAAGTCGAGCACCATCACCCGATGCGAGATGTCCATCACGACGCCCATGTCGTGCTCGATCATGATGACCGTCATCCCCCACTCCTCGTTGAGGTCGACGATGTAGCGCGCCATGTCCTCCTTCTCTTCGAGGTTCATGCCGGCCATCGGTTCGTCGAGGAGGATCAGGTCGGGACGCACCGCCACCGCTCGCGCGAGTTCGACGCGCTTGCGCAGGCCGTACGACAGCGTTCCCGCCACCGCCTTGCGGATGTGGCTGATCTCGAGGAAATCGATGATGTCTTCCACGTGGCGGCGGTGCGCGAGTTCCTCCTTCTGCGCGCCGCCGAACCAGTACAGCGACCCGCCCAGGAAGCTGTTCTTCATCAGATGGTGACGGCCGACCATGATGTTGTCGAGGACCGTCATGTGACTGAAGAGCGCGAGGTTCTGGAACGTGCGTCCGAGCCCGAGCGCCGCGCGCTGGCTCGGCGTGAGCCGCGTGATGTCGCGTTCCTTGAAGCGGATCGAGCCCGCGGTGGGCGAGTAGCGTCCGGAGATGCAGTTCAGCATCGACGTCTTGCCCGCGCCGTTCGGGCCGATGATCGAGAACAGTTCGCCCGGGCGCACCTCGAAGTCCACGCGCATCAGCGCCTTGACGCCGCCGAATTGCAGCGAGACGTCCCGCACCTCGAGAATCGGCGCCGAATCGATACCCAACCTGCAGCCCCCCTGCCTCGTGTCGCGCAGTCTATGGTACGCGCATGGTTATAGTTGTCGCCTGACCGACAAACTCAGGGATAACCGGGAGGCCGTGTCCGCATTCGACGACCACGTTTCGCTGTCGCCGTGGCTGCGCGAGCTTGACGCGGCGCAGCAAGAGCGCGTGCATCGCGATCTGTTCGAGCGCGAGTTGTGCGCCGGCGCGTTCGTCTGCCGCAAGGGCGACGCCGTCGAGCACTGGATCGGCGTCGTGCGCGGCATCGTCAAGGTGAGCAACGTCTCCTCGTCGGGAAAACCGGTAACGCTCACGGGCATCGCCGCCGGCGGCTGGTTCGGAGAAGGGTCGCTGCTGAAGGACGAACCGCGCAAGTACGACGTCGTCGCGCTTCGCGACAGTCGCATCGCGTACCTGCCTCGGGCGACCTTCCAATGGTTGCTCGACACGAGCATCGCGTTCAACCGCCATCTGCTGCAGCAACTCAACGAGCGGCTCGGCCAGTTCATCGGAACCGTGGAAATCGACCGGCTGCTCGGCCCCGATGCACGCGTCGCCCGTTGCCTGGCGCAGTTGTTCAACCCGTTGCTCTACCCGGGTGTCGGCACGCGGCTGGAGATCGCGCAGAGCGAGATCGGCTTCCTGACCGGCCTGTCGCGGCAGACCGTGAACCGCGCGCTGCAGCGCCTCGAGCGCGACGGATTCCTGCAGGTGGAATACGGCGCGCTCACGGTCGTCTCGCTCGACGGGCTGCGCCACTTCGACGGGTGAGACGCGCGCGGCAAGCAGCCGCGGTGGGCGTGTGCGGTTGCAGAGCGCGTCCCGAATTTCATCGAACTCGGGTCAGCAGCAGCTGCAACTCGGCAAACCCCGACCGGTGCGCGCGGCTGTCGTACGGCGGCTTCGGCCACTTCCACGCGCCCGACGGAAAGAGCGCGCGCATCGCGTTCACGTCGCAGTGGTACGGCGGGCCTTCGATCAATCCCTGGCGCCGTCCTTCGCGCTCGACCTGCACCGCCAGCAGCACCAGCGTGCCGCCCGGCGACGTCCAGTCGGCGAGCCGCGTCGCGTAGGCGGTCCACCGATCGGGATGCAGCGCGCACAGGCAGGCCTGGTCCCAGATCGCGTCGATCGACGCCGGCGGCGTCCAATCGAGCAAGTCGGCCTCGATCACCTGCGCGTCGAGCCCCGCGCGCGCCAGGCGTTCGCGCGTGAGCGCGACTGCGCCGGCGGCGTAATCGACGGCGAGCACGCGGCAGCCTGCCGCTGCCAATCGCGCCACCTCGTGCCCCGCGCCGCAGCCGGGAACGAGCACGAGCGCGCCAGCCGGGAACGTGCCGCGCGCGATCAACGGCTCGAGCGCCGGGTTGACCTCGCCACGGTCCCAGGGCGTGCGCCCGGAGGCGAATCGCTCCTGCCAGAACTCGGCGGTCGGTCCGGCAGGCGCGGTCGGTGCCGGGCCGGCCGCGCCTGTACGGCCCGAACCGCCCGCCGACTTCGCAGCGTCGCGACTCACTTCTCGTACGAGTAGAAGCCGCGGCCGGTCTTGCGGCCGAGCATGCCTGCGTCGACCATCTCGCGCAGCAGAGGTGCCGGGCGGTACTTCGGATCGTTGAAGGTGCCGTAGAGCACTTCCATCACCGCAAGCTCGACGTCCAGGCCGATCAGGTCGCACAGCGCGAGCGGTCCGATCGGGTGGTTGCAGCCGAGCTTCATCCCCGCATCGATTTCCTCGGCGCTCGCCAGTCCTTCCTGCAGTGCGAAGACGGCCTCGTTGATCATCGGGCACAGGATGCGGTTGACGACGAAACCGGCACTGTTCTTCACGCCGATCGGCGTCTTGCCCAGACGCTGCGCGAGATCGGTCACTGCACGCACGGTTTCGTCCGAGGTGCGCAACCCGCGGATGATCTCGACCAGCGCCATGACCGGCACCGGGTTGAAGAAGTGCATGCCGACGAAGCGCTCGGGGTCCTTCAGCGAGGCGCCCAGCTTCGTGATCGAGATCGACGAGGTGTTCGTTGCGATGATCGTGCCCGGGCGCGCGATCGCATCGACGTTGCGCAGGATCTTGTCCTTCAGTGCCTCGTTCTCGGTGGCCGCCTCGATGATCAATTCGCAGTCGCCGAAATCCTCGGCGCGCGTCGTCGTACGCACGCGGCCAAGCACCGCGGCTTTCTTCGCCTCGTCGATCGATCCCTTCTTCACCAGGCGATCGAGCGAGGAGCCGATCGTGCGAACCCCGCGCGCGGTGGCGGCGTCATCGATGTCCTGCATCATCACGCCGATGCCCATCTGGGCGCACGCCTGCGCGATGCCGCTGCCCATCGTGCCTGCGCCGATGATGCCCACGGTGTCGATAGTCATTGCCTCGGTCCTGTGCAGTCGTTGACGAATGCACGAATTGTAGGCGAGGCAACCTCAGTCTCCGCGCGCCTCGAATCCCGCCTGTCGCAGGCGATCCAGCAAACGCGCCACGTGAGTGGCCGACTCCGCCTGCACGACGATCTCCACCTCGGCGCGCTGCGCGCCCGTGGTACCGAATGCGCGCTCATGGCGGATCTGCTCGATGTTCGCGCGTTCTTCGGCGAGCAGCGCCGTCACTTTCGCGAGCGCGCCGGGAACGTCGCGCAGGTCGACGATCAGCCGCGCGAGCCGGCCCGAGCGCGCCAGCCCGCGCTCGATGATCGCAGACAGCAGCAACGCATCGATGTTGCCGCCGGACAGTACCAGGCCCACGCGGCGCCCGCGAAAGCGCTGCGGGTGGGCGATCACGGCGGCGAGGCCGGCCGCACCGGCGCCTTCGACCACCGTCTTCTCGATCTCGAGCAACAGCAGGATCGCCTGCTCGATCTGCCCGTCGTCGACGAGCAGCACCGAGTCGAGCCGACGGCGCAGGATCGGCAGCGTGATCGCACCGAGGCGGTTGACCGCGATGCCGTCTGCGATCGTGCCGACGCCCAACGGATGGTGTGCCCCGGTCAACGCATCGTGCACGAGCGCGAAAGCCTCGCTCTGGACGCCGACGACGCGCACGGAAGGCAGCAGATGGTGCATCGCCGTGGCGATTCCCGCCGCGAGCCCGCCGCCGCCGATCGACACGACGACGTCGTCGAGTTCGTGTGACGAGCGCGCCATCTCGAGCCCGACGGTGCCTTGGCCGGCGATGACGGCAGCGTCGTCGAACGGATCGATCATCGTCAGCCGGCGCTCGACGGCGAGCGCGGCGGCGCGCGCCCAGGTCTCGTCGAAGCGCTCGCCGTGCAACACGATCGATGCGCCCAGCGCCCGCGTTCGGGCGACCTTCACCGACGCGGTGCCCGAGGGCATCACGATCGTCGCCGGAATGCCCAGCCGCTTCGCATGCCAGGCAACGCCCTGCGCGTGATTGCCCGCCGATGCGGCGATGACGCCCCGTTCGCGAGCCTCGGGCCCGAGCTGCGCGAGCCGATTCAGCGCGCCGCGCTCCTTGAACGACGCGGTGAACTGCAGGTTCTCGAACTTCAGGAACAGCTGCGCGCCGGCGATCTCGGACAACGTGCGCGAATGCAGGAACGGCGTCTGCTCGACGTGGCCCGCGAGGCGATTGGCCGCGCGCTCCACGTCGTCGAAGCCGATCACCGTGTCCGCGTCCGCGTCCGCGCCGACGCGCATCTCACGCCTTTTCGATACGCGCCGGCCGGTCGGCGGATGCGCACGCGCGATGGGCGTCGTTCAACCGGCGCGTCGCTTCGGCCGCGTCGCGCGTGGCGTCGGCGGCTTCTCCCGCTGCGTCGGCCGCCTCGCGGGCGGCCTGGACCGATGCAATGCGTTGCTCGACGCGCGCCTGTCGCGCGCGCTTCTTGCGGCCGTGCACGTTCGCCGCCTCGTCGACCGAGTGGCTGACCTTCAGTCCGCCCTCGCTCTCGGCCAGTTCGGCGAGCCGACAGTAGAACTCGTGCAGCCGACGCAGCGATTCCTCGTCGATGTCCTCGATGGCAACGAGCCGATTGCTCGCGTATTCGTGCGACGCGAGCAGTTCGTTGAGCTTCAGGTGCACCGCGCGGCTGTCCTTGTTCTGCGCGTGCTGGATCAGGAAGACCATCAGGAAGGTGACGATCGTCGTCCCGGTGTTGATCACCAGCTGCCATGTCTGCGAGAAACCGAACATCGGGCCGCTGAACGCCCAGACGACGACGGCAGCGGCGGCGAGGACAAAAACGGCGCTGCTGCCCGAGGCTCTCGTCGCCAGCGCGGCGAAGCGTTCGAAGAATCCGTAGGCGCGCTTCCTCCGATCGGCGAAGGGGTGGCCGCGCACTTCCGAGCCCTCGGATGTATTCATGCGTCAGTTTCCCGGTGATCCGGCGCGGCCGGCCGTAACCGTTGGCCGCGCGCAAGCGCGGTGCCCGGGCTTCGAGTTGCCGCTCGTGCGTCGCCGCGCCGCGCCAGCCACTCGAGCGCCACGAAGAGCACCGCGGCGACGATCAGCGGAACCAGGTAGTAGACGGCGCGGTAGGCCAGCACGCCCGCGAGAATGGCCCCGGTTCCCATCGTCCAGCCGAGCATCGCGACGAATACGCCCTCGATCACGCCCAGCCCGCCGGGGATATGCGCCAGTGCTCCCGCGATGCTCGCGACGCAGACGACCGCCAGCGCCGTCGCGAAACTCACGCTATGCGACAGCAGCACGAAGACGACGCCGGCGATGACGAGCCAGTTGGCTGCGCCGACGACCACCTGGCGCAGCGCCATCGACGCCGACGGCAGCACGAACGAGCGGCCGCGAAACGACAGTTCGCGCCGCGGCGAGAATCGACACAGGACGATGTAGCCGAGCGACGTCAGCGCCATCAGCGCACCGATCGCCCGCATCGCGCCGTCGCCCGCTTTCCAGCCTTCGGGAAACTGCACGCCGCCGACGGCGAAGACGACTCCTGCCACTAGGAGGTAGCCGATCCAGTTCGTGGCGATGCTGAACGCGATCATCGCGGCGATCGTGCGCTGCTCGAGGCCGAGTCGCGAATACAGGCGAAGCCGAAAGCCGGCGCCGCCCACGATCGAGCCGATGTTCAGGTTGAACGCGTAGCTGACGGCACCGACCATCATGGTTTGCCAGTCGGACAGACTGGCTTTCACGTAACGGCGACTGAGCACGTCGTAGTAGCCGTAGATCGCGTAGCTCGTCGCCGCGAGCGCGAACGCGCCCGCCAGCGTCGTGGCCCGATAGTCGCGCAGCGTGCGCACCACCTCGCTCCAGTCGACCGTTTTCGCCTGCCGGTAGGCGAGCCAGCCGGCCAGGCAGAAGAAGGCGAGCAGGAACAGCCGCCCCGCCCAGCGGCGCCACCGGCTGCGCCGGGCGCGGCTCGTCGAAGTCGGTTCGCCGCCGACCGCGACCGGCGAGCCGCGCAGGGGGCGGGCGCCTTCAGCCGTTGACGATCTCCCCGCCGTTCGGGTGCAGCACCTGGCCGCTCATGTAGCTGGAGTCGTCGCCGGCGAGGAAAACATAGCAGCCGGCCACTTCGGCCGGCTGACCGGGCCGCTTCATCGGGACGTCGCCGCCGAAATGCGACACGTGCTCGGCGTCGAAACTCGCGGGGATGAGCGGCGTCCAGATCGGCCCCGGAGCGACCGCGTTCACGCGGATGCCGCGTTCGACCAGTTGCTTCGACAGCGACCGCGTGAACGACACGATCGCGCCTTTGGAGGCCGAATAATCGACGAGGCCGGGGCTGCCGGCGTAGGCCGTGACCGACGCCGTATTGATGATCGCCGCGCCGCTCTCCAGGTGCTCGAGCGCCGCCTTCGTCAGGTGGAACATCGCGAAGACGTTGGTGCGAAAGGTTCGCTCGAGCTGCTCCCCCGAGATCTCCTCGATCGAACGCGCCACGTGCTGCTCGCCTGCGTTGTTGACGATGACGTCGAGCCTGCCGAAGGCGTCGATCGCCTGCGAGACGAGTTGCGCGGCGATCGCCGGATCGCCGACGTCGCCCGCTATCGCGATGCAGCGCCGGCCCGCTTCCTGCACGAGGCGAACCGTCTCCTTCGCGTCATCGTGCTCCTCGAGGTAACCGATCACCGAGTCGGCGCCCTCGCGCGCGAAGGCGACGGCCACGGCGCGACCGATGCCGCTGTCGCCCCCGGTGACGATCGCAACGCGACCGGCGAGCTTTCCGCTGCCGACGTAACCCGGCTTGGCGCTCACCGGCTGCGGCTTCATCGCCGACTGGCGACCCGGCTGATGTTCCTGCTGCTGTGGCGGCAGCGTCGTCGACGATCGCTTTTCAGTCATGGCGGCATTCCGGTACACACCCGTACGGCGCGACGGTATCGGCCGATTCCTGCAGCGCGCATGCCCGCCCGGCATTCAGTGCAGCGCAGGGTGCGCGCGGCCTTCGCCCGCGGAAGGAAGGCCGCCGCCGGCGCGGCCTTGCTCGTCGGCGTCGTCCTGCTCGTCCGCGTCGCCTTGCTCGTCCGCGCCGCCGTGCTCGTCCACGCGATCGGCTCCGTCGCGCGGCGCGACCTCGCGCTGTCGATCATCCGGCCTCACGCCGATCGTCTTCAATCGCGGTTCGTGCGCCGGCAGCCAGGTAGCCCACTTCGGAAACCGGCGCAGCACGTGGAAGACGACGAAGGTCGGTACGAACCGCCACAATCCGGAGTTGCGCGCGATTCCCGGCTCCATCGCCTTGCAGTGTTCGGCCATCAGGCGCTCGAGCCGCTCGCGCAACTCGACGGCGAACGCCCGATCGCGCAGCATCAGGTTCGCCTCCAGGTTCAGCGACAGGCTCAGCGGATCGAGGTTGCTCGAACCGACCGTCGCCCATTCGTCGTCCACGACGGCGACCTTGCCATGCAGCGGTCGCTCGCAGTACTCGTGGATGCGCACGCCGGCACGAAGCAGGTGTTCGTACAGCATCCGTGCGGCGATGCGTACGATGGGCATGTCCGGCTCGCCCTGCAGGATCAGCTCGACGCGAACGCCCCGCCGCGCTGCGCGGCGCATGTCGCGCAGCAGCCGGTAGCCGGGAAAGAAATACGCGTTGGCCAGGCAGACGTACGATCGCGCGGCGCGAAAAGCGATCCGGTACTGGTGTTCGATGTCGTTGCGGTGCGCGAGGTTGTCGCGAACGATGAAAGCGGCGAGCACGCCGCCGTCCCCGGACCGGCTGCCCTGCGACTCGCGGCGCCGCTCGAGCCATTCGCCGAGCGCCTCGCGCAGCGTGCGTCGCCGCTCGCGCGGCAGCACGCGCAGCGCGAAACGGTGGATCGTTTCCACGATCGGACCACGCACCTCGACGGCGTAGTCCTGCTTGGCCATCGGACCGAAGTCGGCGAGATGATCCGCGGAGAAGTTGATACCGCCGACGAAGGCGACCTCGGCGTCGACGACGACGATCTTGCGGTGCATGCGCCGGAACAGGTTGCGACGTAAACCGAAGATCTTCGGCTTCGGATCGAACAGATGAACGCGGGCGCCGACCTCGGTGATCGCCGACAGGAAAGCGGGCGTCAGGTCCGACGAGCCATATCCGTCGACGGTCAGGTCGATCTGCACGCCGCGGCGGCCTGCTTCGATCAACACGCGTCGCAGTTCGTTTCCGACCTTGTCCTCGAAGAGGATGAAGGTTTCGATCAGCACCTGCCGCCGCGCGCCGGCGATCGCCTCGAGGACGCGCGGGTAGTACTGCTCGCCGTTCTCCAGCAGGCGCGCCTCGTTGCCGCCGATCCAGCGCGCCTTCACAGCACGAACTCC
This sequence comes from Pseudomonadota bacterium, assembly GCA_023389055.1. GTDB lineage: Bacteria > Pseudomonadota > Gammaproteobacteria > Burkholderiales > Burkholderiaceae_E > Zeimonas. The sequence goes on from JAEWFA010000012.1 coordinate 45,099, forward strand.
GCAGCCAGCGGCGCATGATCGGACAGCCGTGACCACGGCCGGGGCCGCAGCAACACCGGCCGCGCGTGCGGTGCGTTGCGAACGTAGATCCGGTCGAGTTTCAGGACCGGCCAGCGGGCGGGAAAGGTACGCGCGGCGGACCCCGTCGCCTGTACGAACACCTCGGCAAGCCCCGAGCATCGTCGCAGCCGGGCGTGCGCCCGCAGGCGCCAGTCGTTGAAGTCTCCGGCCACGATCAGCGGCGCGCTCGCCGGCGTTCTCTCGTCGATCTGCTGGCACAAGCGCTCGATCTGCCAGCGCCGCTGCGCCTCGTTCAATCCGAGGTGCACGCAGATCGCGTGCACCGGCACCGACCGTCCCGGTATCTGCAGCACGCAATGCAGCAGGCCGCGCCTTTCGCGCCCGTTCACCGAGACATCGCGGTTCTCGAAACTGACGATCGGGAACTTGGACAGCACGGCGTTTCCGTGATGCCCGCCACGATGGACCGCGTTCTTGCCGTAGGCGTACTGCGGCCAGATCGAGTCTGCGAGGAATTCGTACTGCGACGCCGGAAACTGGTCGCGCCGATGGCCGGCCGGCACCGTTGCCGCGCCGAGGACCTCCTGCAGGAACACGATGTCCGCAGAGACCGCGCGAACGGCCTCGCGCAGCTCGTGCAGCACGAAGCGACGATTGAAGGCGGTGAAACCCTTGTGCGTGTTCACGGTCAGCACCCGAACCCGTAACGGCGCCTCCGAAGGATCTGCCGAGGCCGCCGCTGCGTGCTCCCTGCGTTCACCCGTCGCCATTTCAGCGCGGCGGAGGCTGCTGCGGAGGAATCTGCGGATCCGGTTCGGGCGCCGGATCCGGCTCCACCGGCGACGGCTGCGGGTCGGTCACCGGCGCCGGGTCGCCCAAGGGTTGCGGCACAGGATCGCCGATCGGGCCGAGCGGTCCGTCGGGCGTCTGGGGGTCGGGCCGCGGAACGGTGATCATGCAACGCGGACCCGGAGTCGGTTGTCGATCTCCTTCACGCCCCAGGCCCCGTCGGCGATGTCCTCGATCGCGTACCGGCTGAAACGGTCGGGCACCTCGCCCTCGAGCCTCACGCGTCCGTCGTCGACGTGCACGTCGACGCGACTCAGGTCGATCCACGTCTGATCGCTCAAGCGCTCGCAGATGTCGTCGCGCAGCCGATCGTCCGAGCGCACATAGCCCTTCGGGCCGCGGCGCTCGGCCCCGCCGCGTCCGTAACGCGCGAGGCCGGCCGTTCCGCTCGGAGTGGCCGCGCCGACGACGTTTCCGTATAGCCGGCTGCCGTACGCGCCGCGCCGCCACAGGTCGTCGCGGTCCTCGGGGTCCCACGAACGCGTCTCGTCGAAGTGTGCCAGCCGGCGCGCATCGCGCCGGCCGGATTCGTCGGCGTACTGCGCCCCGCCGGGATAGTGATAGCCACGACCGGTGAAGCGCGTATCCAGTTCGCGTTGACCGTGTCGTGCGTCGTCGCGCGGCCCGGCCTGCATCGTGCCGCCCGGGTAGCGATCGTCGTAGTCCGTGCGGTACTCGTCGTATCGCGGCTCCTCGTGACGCAGGTAGCGCCGGGGAACCGCCTCGCCGGTTCGGGGATCGTGCATCGTTTCCTCGAACGCGCGTCCGCGATCCCGCTCGAAGTCGTGCGCGTCCCGGTTCGGGCGCGTGTCTCGCACCGTTTGGGGATCGTTCGTTCTCGGGCCTTGCATCTGCCACCTCCGGTTGACTGCCTTCGCCATCGACGACGGCGGACGCAAGCGGCGTGCCTTCGGCAAGCGTGTCGGCAAATCCGGCGCAATGGGGCGCGGCCGGCACACCGGGCCCGGGCACCGGGGTTGCTACATCCTTCCGCTCGGGCGCAGCGAGAACATCAATCGACGCCCGCAATCCGGAGGAGCCTGTGTCCCTGGTGCCCTGCGCCGTACCGAAGCGCGGCTGATCGATGGGTCGACGCCCGTCTGCATTCGATCGCCGGTTGCCGATTGCCGGCGACGCCGCATTGCGGCTGCGTTTTCTCGAGACTCGCGGCACGACCGCGCAGCTGTCGGAGGGGCTTTCCGACGCCGACGCCACCGTCCAGTCGATGCGCGATGCGAGCCCGGCGAAATGGCACCTCGCGCACACCACCTGGTACTTCGAGGCTTTCGTGCTGACGCCCCACGACGGAGCCTACCGGCCGTTCGACCCGCGTTTCGCCTATCTGTTCAATTCGTATTACGAGACGCTGGGCGAGCGCCACCCGCGTCCGCAGCGCGGAATGCTCACGCGACCCGACCTCGACCGCGTTCGGCAGTACCGCGCTCATGTGGACGAAGCGATCGAGTCGCTGCTCGCGCGCCTGCACGAATTGCCCGACGAGAAAAGGCAAGCCGTTCGCTGGCTGGTGGAACTCGGCGTGCAGCACGAGCAGCAGCACCAGGAACTGCTGCTCACCGATCTGCTGCATCTGTTCTCGCTCAATCCGCTCGCCCCCGTGTATCGGGAGACACCGACGCACGCGCGCGCGCAGCAATTCGCCGACGCAACACCCGTCGCACGCGCAACGCCCCTGCGTTTCGTCGAGTTCGCCGGCGGGCGCGTGCGCGTCGGCTACGACGGCGGCGCCTTTGCCTACGACTGCGAAGGCCCGGCGCACGACGTGCTGCTCAGGCCGTTCGCGCTGGCCAGCCGCCCCGTCTCGAACGGCGAATGGCTCGCTTTCGTCGACGCGGGCGGCTATCGTGATCCGCTGCTGTGGCTGTCGGACGGCTGGGACCGCGTTCGCGAGGAACGCTGGGAAGCTCCGCTGTATTGGCGCCGCGGCGGCAACGGCTGGAATACGATGAGCCTTCACGGAGAGCGGAATCTCGATCTGCTCGCGCCGGTCGCGCACGTCAGTTATTACGAGGCCGATGCTTTCGCGCGCTGGTCGGGCAAGCGACTCCCGACCGAATTCGAATGGGAGACTGCGGCGCGCGGCATCCTTCGCGACGGGGCCCGGACAAAATTTCCCGCAGCGAGGGACGACGTGCAGGCCGCAGATCTCGTCGAACAGGGGCCGGTCAGCGCAGGTCATTTCGCCGACGATGCCTGCCTCCTGCCGACGCCGGCGAACGGCGCGAGCGGGTTGCAGCAGTTGTTCGGCGACGTCTGGGAATGGACTTCGAGTTCGTTCTCGCCCTATCCGGGCTTCCGGGCCGCACCGGGAGCAGCCGGCGAATACAACGGCAAGTTCATGTGCGGCCAGTACGTGCTGCGCGGAGGCTCGTGCGCCACCCCCCGGGGGCACGTGCGCGCCACGTACCGCAACTTCTTTCCACCTTCCGCACGCTGGCAGTTCTCCGGCGTGCGCCTCGCCGAGGATCGTTCATGACCACGCAGCATCTCCGCAGCTCTTCCCCCGGCGCCGAGCCCCGTCCCCCCCGGCCGCTGCTGCGTCCGCCGGCGGAGCGCGACCGTGCCGACCGCGCACCGGCCGGCCGGCTCGACGCGCGCCCGTCGCGCGAACCGCGGGCGGAAATCACCGGATGGACGAGCTACGACCCGCGCCTGGCAGCCGACGTGCTCGCCGGCCTCTCGCAGCCGCACAAATCGATTCCGTCGACCTGGCTGTACGACCAGCGCGGGTCGCAGCTGTTCGAGGCGATCACCGAACTGCCGGAGTATTACGCCACGCGCAGCGAGATCTCGCTGCTGCGCAACTGCGCCAGCCTCATCGCAGAGGAGATCGGACCCGATGCAACGATGATCGAGATCGGCAGCGGCTCGAGTCGCAAGACGCCGCTGCTGCTCGGCGCGATGCAGCGCCCGTACGCCTACGTCCCGGTCGACATCTCCGGGGCGTTCCTGATGCACTCGGCGGCGCTGCTGCGCGGGCGCTTTCCCGATGTGCGCATCATGCCGGTCGTCGGCGACTTCAAGAGGCCGGTGCAGTTGCCGCACGCGCTGCGTTTCGCGCCGGCGCGCGGTCGACGAATCGTCTTCTTTCCGGGCTCGACGATCGGCAATCTGACCCCCGACGAAGCGATCGCCTGCCTCGCGCGGCTGGCGAACCTGTGCGGGCCGAACGGCCTCGTCGTTCTCGGCGTGGACCAGAACCAGAACGAGGAGACGCTGCTTCCGGCGTACAACGACGCCGCCGGCGTCACCGCTGCGTTCAACCTGAACCTGCTCGAGCGGATCAACCGGGAACTGGGCGGCACCTTCGACGTGGGCGCCTTCCGCCACGAAGCGCGCTGGGACCGCGAGCAGCGTCGCATCGAGATGCACCTGGTGAGCGTTCGAGAGCAGTCGGCCGAGGTGCTGCGCCAGCCCTTCGGGTTCGCCCGGGGCGAGACGATCCACACCGAGAACTCCTACAAATACGATCGCGACGCCGTCGAAGCGATGGCTGCGCGCGCGAAGTTGCGCCGCCTGGCCGGCTGGACCGACGAGCGGGGTCGCTTCGCGATGCACGTGCTGGCGCCGCACGCCTGATCGCCTCGTCGTCGACGCGCGGCGGGCGCGGCGGCGCCCGCCGCGTCAACCGAGCGGCCGTCCAGGGTCGTCGTCGAACGACGCCGGCTGCTCGACGTGCAGTTCGCGACGCAGGTTCGCGGTGATCTCGGCACCGAACAGGAACACGGCCGACGAGAAATACAGCCACATCAGCAGCACCGCCAGCGCACCGGCGGCGCCGAACGCGCTCGCGGTTCCGGCACGCGACAGGTACAGGCCGAACAGGTTCTTGCCGACGCTGAAGAGCACCGCCGCCGTGAAGGCGCCGATCGCGACGTTGCGCCACTGCAGTCTCGGCGCCGGCAGGAACTTCAGCAACGCCGCGAAGGCCACCGTCAATGCGAGCAGCATCGTGACGCGCTGGACGAGCGAGATCCAGCGGCGCGTACCGACGTCGCCGAGCACGTCGCTCACCACGAAGGAGACCGCGGCGTCGAGCACGAGAAGCACGACGACGAGGAATCCGATGCCGACGACCAGCCCGAACGACGTGAGCCGTACGCGAAGCATCGTCAGCCACGCCTTCTGCGACGGCGTCTGGTTCCATATGACGTTCAGCGACTGGTTCAGCTGCGCGAAGGTCGCCGATGCGCCTACCGCCACTCCGGCGGCCGAAATCCACGTGCTCGGCCCGCCCTGGCCGGATTTCCACGCGCTCGAGAGCATCGCCTGGACGACGCGCGCGCCGTCCTCGCCGACGAGGCTGCCGATCTCGCCGATGAGCCTGCCCTGCGCGGCTTCCAACCCCACGAAGTAGCCCGCGACGGCGATGACGATGACGAGCATGGGCGCCAACGAGAACGCCGCGTAGAACGCGAGTGCCGCGGCCATCGTGGGACAACGGTCGCGGCTGAAACCGGCAAGCGCGCCGGTGATCGAGCGAACGAAGCTCGAATGCCACAGGCGCTCGAGCGAGGGCGGCATCAGCCTTCGGGCGGTTGCGCGCGGTGCTTCGCCTTGTCGTTCAGGATCCGGTTTTCGGGCTTCTCGTAGCCGTGGATGCCACGGCGGTCGGTGTCCTGTTGCCCTTCCTCGACGTCTCGGTACGCTTTCTCGATGACCTCGTTCGGCGCGCCCTGCTGGCTGTCGCTCGATTGATCGCGTTCATGGGGCATCCGGGGGATCGACTGCTCGATGCCCTCGACGTCCGCGACGTCCTTCTTCGATCTGTTCATCGCACGAAACCTCCGGTTCTCGGGCCGCAGGCGCAACACGGGTGCCCGGTCGATGGCCGCGCCCGACAGCGAGGGCACGCCGATTGCATCGCCGGGCACGCCCGTGCGCGCCGCGCACTCATCCAATCGAGGTCTGCATGGCACTGTCGACGATCCTGTTGATCGTACTCGTCCTTCTGCTGATCGGCGCGATTCCCAGTTGGCCCTACAGCCAGGGCTGGGGTTACGGTCCCAGCGGGATACTGGGCGTCATCCTCGTCGTGGTGGTGGTGCTTGCGCTGATGGGCCGCCTGTAGAGACTGGCGGAAGGTTTGCGGCGACGATGCGCGGCCGGCACGCCGTCCATGCGTGCAGCATCGGTCGCCGCAAGCCGCGAGGCGACGTACGATAGCGGTGTGTGTCCGCAGAGGCACGGCCGTCGGAATTTTGCCCCGAGGCCGAAGCAAGAGAGGAGACGAAGGTGCCCGACGTCGAATCGGTACCCGCACGCGCCGCATACGACGAGCTTCGGGCCGGCACGCACCCCCCGCTGCCGGCGCTGGCAGCCTTCGACTGGCTGAAGGCAGGGTGGCACGATTTCCGCGCAACGGGCTATCGAGCGGCGTTCTACGGCGCTGTCTTCGCCGCCATGGGGTGGGCGATCGGCTTCGTCTACGAGACCCGATGGCAGCTGACGATGGGGCTGACCGCAGGCTTCTTCCTGCTCGGACCGTTCGTCTGCGCCGGAATTCACGAGCTTTCGCGCCAGCACGAACGCGGCGAGCCGCCCGATCTGTTGCGATCGTTGTCATGCTGGCGCCGGGCGCCGGGGTCCATCGGCTTCTTCGCCGCGATGCTCACCTTCCTGATGATCGTCTGGGCGCGGGTGTCGGTCGTGCTCTTCGCACTCAGTTCGACTACCGAGTTCCCGACCATGCGCGGCATGCTCGCGCAGATCGCGTCAGCGTCGAACTTCGAGTTCCTCGCGCTGTGGAGCGCAGTGGGTTTCGTGTTCGCTTCGCTGGTCTTCGCGATCTCGATCGTCTCGATGCCGATGATGCTCGATCGCGGCAGCGACACGATGGTCGCCGTGTTCACCAGCGTGCGGGCCCTGGCGGCAAACCCCGCCGCGGCGTACGGTTGGGCAGCGGCGATCGTCTTTCTGATCGGCGCCAGCCTCGTCCTGTGGCTGGGGCTGCTCGTGATCACCGCGCCGTTGGTCGGCCACGCCACCTGGCACGCCTACCGCGCGCTCGTACCGCCGGCATCCGGATGACCGCACGGAGGACCGCATGCGACGCGTGCCGCTCTACAGCCGTTCGAGCCGGACCGCAGATGCGCCCGACGACGCTGCTGCGTCCGCTTCGCGCCAAACGCCGCCGGCGGACTACCGAGCGTCGTCGCGCGACGACGGTACCGCGCGCACCGATCGCACAGCCGACGCCGCGGGCGGCATCGCGGGCCAGACGCTCCGGTTGCAACTGCACCGCTGGGCGAAATCGCACTCGCGCAGCCTGCTCGCCGCCGGCGCTGCGCTACTGATCGCGGCGCTCTTCGCCGTCTCGTGGATGGCCCCGCCGCCGGCGCGGGTCCTGACGCAGCACGACATCGACCAGGCCGTTCTGCACACGCTGCAGGCCAACGCCCTGCCGTCGGCGGCGGCACGCGCCTGGCAGGTGATCCGCCCTTCGGTCGTGCGCGTGCGAGCGCTCGATCCCGCGAAGGACGACGACTCCGACACGGAGCGCAACGTCGGAACCGGCGTCGTCATCGTCGACACGGGAACGATCCTCACCAACCTGCACGTCGTCTTCGGGGCGCCGCGACTCGAAGTCGAATTCGCCGACGGCTCGGTTTCGGAGGCGACGATCGCCGGGCTCGAGCCCGACCAGGACCTGGCCGTCCTGCAGGCGAAGACGATACCCGATGACCTGAAGGCGGCGACGATGCGCAGCACCAGCGACTTGTCGGTAGGCGATGCCGTCGTCGCCGTAGGGTTCCCCTTCGGCATCGGGCCTACCGCAACGGCCGGAATCATCTCGGGCCTGCGCCGAGAATTCCGCTCGCCCGAGGGCAAGCGGCTCCTCACGAACCTGATCCAGTTCGACGCCGCCGCAAACCCGGGCAACTCGGGCGGACCGCTCGTCACCGCGCAAGGCGAAGTCGTCGGAATCGTCACCGCGATCATGAATCCCACCGAGCAACGCGTGTTCATCGGCATCGGCTTCGCCGTGCCGATCGAAACCGCCGCCGCATCGGCCGGAATGTCGCCTTTCTGACCGCACCGGAACCGCCGCCATGAATCCCGAGAACGATCGTCCTGCAACGACAGGAGCGCCGGTCGACGAAGACGTCGCCGAAGAGATGCAACGCGTTCTCTACGAGGTCAAGCGCGTCGTCGTCGGGCAGGACCGCTTCCTGGAGCGCGTGCTGGTCGCGATGCTCGCGCAGGGACACCTGTTGGTGGAAGGCGTGCCGGGCCTGGCCAAGACGCTGACGATCAAGACGCTGGCGCGAACGATCCGCGGCAGCTTCCGTCGAATCCAGTTCACGCCCGACCTCGTTCCGGCCGACCTTGTCGGCACGCGCATCTACAACCAGAAGACGAGCGAATTCGCCACCGTGCTCGGCCCGGTATTCGCGAACCTGCTGCTCGCCGACGAGATCAACCGTGCGCCCGCGAAGGTGCAGAGCGCGCTGCTCGAGGTGATGGAGGAAAGGCAGGTCACGATCGCCGGGCAGACGCACAAGGTACCCGAGCCCTTTCTCGTCATGGCCACGCAGAACCCGATCGAGACCGAGGGCACCTATCCGCTGCCCGAGGCGCAGGTCGACCGCTTCATGATGAAGGTGCTCGTGGGCTACCCGAGCGAGGAAGAGGAGTTCGTGATCGTCGAGCGCGTCACCGGCGCCGAGGTCGGGATTTCGTCGGTGACCAGCACCGAGCGACTGGCCGAGTTGCAGCGTGCCTGCCGGCGCGTGTACGTCGATCCGTCGCTCGTGCAATACGCCGTGCGCGTCGTGTTCGCCACTCGCGAGCCGGCGCGATTCGGCCTGGACGATCTCGGCCGGCTGCTCGCCTTCGGCGCAAGCCCGCGAGCGACGATCCACCTGATCGAGGGCGCCCGCGCGCTGGCGTGCCTGCGCGGTCGCCCGTACGCGCTGCCGGAGGACGTCGTCGACCTGGTTCCCGACGTGCTTCGCCATCGGCTCGTGCTGTCCTACGAGGCGCTCGCCGAGGCAATGTCGCCCGACCAGATCATTCGGCGAATCATCGCTGCGGTGCCGGCGCCGGAAGCGCCGCTCGAAGCCCATGTCGACGCAAGCCTCCTCCGGTGATCGGTCCGCCGGCGCGGAGCAGATCCTGCGCCGCCTCGAGTGGACCGTGCTGCGCCGCCTCGACGGCCTGCTGCAGGGCGACTACCGGACGCTGTTCCGCGGCGTCGGGCTCGACCTCGCCGACCTGCGTGAATACCAGCACCACGACGACGTGCGCTACATCGACTGGAACGTCACGGCACGCCTGCAGACGCCCTACGTGCGCGAGTACACGGAGTCGCGCGAGATCGCCGCCTGGATGCTGCTGGACCTGAGCGCATCCATCGATTTCGGATCGGGTCGGACCAGCAAGCACGACGTCGCACGCGATTTCGTCGCGGTGCTCTCGCGCCTGCTCACGCGCCATGGCAACCGCGTGGGCGCACTGTTCTACGGAGACGGGGTCGAATCGATGCTGCCGGCACGCAGCGGCCGCACGCAGGTGCTGCAACTGCTGCACCGGATCACGCATCGCCCGCCTGCGGCGAGAACCCACGGCACCGACCTGCGCGAACTGTTGCATGCGGCCTCGCAGGCCATCCGCAAACGCTCGCTCGTCTTCGTGGTGTCCGACTTCTTCTCGGCGCCCGGTTGGGCCTCGCCGCTCGCACATCTCGTACAACGGCACGAGGTCATCGCGGTGCGGTTGTACGACCCGCTGGAGCATCGGCTGCCCGACCTCGGACTCGTCACCCTGCAGGACTCGGAGACCGGCGAGCAGCTGTTCGTCGACACGCACGACTTCGCTTTCCGACACCGCTTCGCGAAGGCGGCCGAACGGCGCGAGAACGCGCTTCGCGAGGCTTTCGGCGCGGCCGGCGTCGACGTTCTCGAATTGTCCACCGGCGACGACCTCGTCGATGCGCTGCTGCGCTTCGCCGATCTGCGAAAACAGCGCGGCCGCTTCGGCGCCTGCACGCCCGTCGCCGCCAACCCGGGGAGCGTGCGATGAGCTTCCTATGGCCCCATCTGCTGTGGCTGCTCGCCGCAGTTCCCCTGCTGGTCGCCCTCTACTTCTGGACGCTGTCGCGTCGCAAGAAGGTGGCGGTCCGATACTCGGGGCTCGAGATCGTGCGCGAAGCGGCCAGCCGCCAGCGGTGGCGCCGACACGTCCCCCCACTGCTGCTGCTGGTCGCGATCACGACGCTGCTCCTTGCGGTTGCCCGCCCGAGCGCGGTCGTGACGCTGCCGTCCAAGCACGACACGGTGATCCTCACGATGGATGTCTCGGGCAGCATGCGGGCCAGCGACGTTGCCCCGACGCGGCTCGGTGCGGCGCAGCTGGCGGCGCGTTCGTTCGTCGAGCAGCAGCCGCACAGCACCCGCGTGGGAATCGTCACCTTCGGCGGCGGCGCCGCACTCGTGCAGCCGCCCACGCAGAGCCGCGAAGACCTGCTCGCCGCGATCGACCGCTTCGAGCTGCAGCGCGGCACCGCGGTCGGCGCCGGAATCCTGATGTCGCTGAAGACGATCTTCCCGGACCAGGAACTCGAACTGCCCTCGGTCGACGCGCGACGCGCCGCCAAGGCAACTTCGCTCGACATTCCGCAAAGGCCGGCAAGCGAGCCGCCGAAGGCAGTGGCTCCCGGTTCGTACACCTCGGCGGTCATCATCCTTCTGTCGGATGGCCAGACGACTACCGGCCCCGACCCGCTCGAGGCGGCGAAACTGGCGGCGGACCGGGGCGTGCGGATCTACACGGTGGGCATCGGCACGCCCAACGGGGAAATCCTGATCGGCGACGGTTGGTCGATGCGCGTGCGGCTGGACGAGGAGGCGCTCAAGGCGATCGCCAGGACGACCGACGGCGAGTACTTCTACGCGGCCACGGCGAACGACCTGAAGCGCGTCTACGACTCGCTGACGAGCAAGTTCGTGTTCGAGACGCGCGACACCGAGATCACTTCGTTGTTCGCCGCGGTGGCTGCGGTATTCGCCGTGGCGTCCGCGCTGCTGTCGATGTTGTGGTTCAACCGGGTGCTTTGACCGCCTCCAGCGCAGGCTCGGCCATCGCCGCCACCTGCTCGCGCAGCTCCAGCACGCGATCCTGCCAGTAGCGCTGCGTGCCGAACCACGGAAACGCGGCCGGGAACGCCGGGTCCTCCCAGCGCCGCGCGATCCACGCGGAATAGTGCACGAGCCGCAACGTTCGCAGCGGCTCGACGAGCTGCAGCTCGCGGCGGTCCAGCTCGATGAAGTCCTCGTAGCCGGCGAGCACGGCCGACAGCTGCCGCGTCATCGACGCGCGGTCCCCCGACAGCAGCATCCACAAGTCCTGCACGGCCGGGCCGTTGCGCGCGTCGTCGAAGTCCACGAAGTGAGGGCCCTCGTCGGTCCACAGGATGTTGCCGGCATGACAGTCGCCGTGCAGCTTGCGCGAGGGCACGTCGCCCGCGCGGTCGAATGCAGCCCGCACCGCTTCGAGCGCCAGGTCGACGATGCCGGTCCACGCGGGTCGAAGCTCCGACGGGACGAAGTCGTTTTCCAGCAGCCAGTCGCGGGGCTCGCGGCCGAACGTCTCGACGTCCAGCGCGGGCCGCTCGACGAAGGCAGCGGTGCCGGTAGCCTCGTGAATGCGGCCGATGAAGCGGCCGATCCGCTCGAGCGTGTTCGCGTCGTCGAGTTCCGGGGCGCGACCGCCGCGACGCGGATAGACGGCGAAGCGATGACCGCCGTACCGGGCGAGCGTGGGCGAGAGGTTCACGGCGCAGGAGCCGGCAACGCCGTCCGGCGCGGCTTCGAGGCGCATCGGCGCGACCACCGGAATCTCGCGCGCGGCGAGCCCGGCGACGAACGCGTGCTCCTCGGCGATCTGCGCGTCGCTCCAGCGCCCGGGGCGGTAGAACTTCGCGACGATCGAAGCCCCGCTCTCGAGGCCCACCAGGTAGACGCGGTTCTCGTAGCTGTTCAGCGCAAGGAACCGGCCGTCGCCGCGCAGCCCGACCGCCTCGAGCGCGTCGAGCATCCGGTCGGGGGTGAGATCGGCGTAGGGGCGGTCGGGCGAGTTCATTGCGATAGGCTACGCGATCGCTCGCCCGCCGCGCGAGCCCGCGCTCACACCTGGCGCGTCGCTGCGTCGTGCCGCTGCATGACGTCGATCGCCAGCGCGGAGTGCGCGTAGGCGCCTCCGGCCCGCATCTCGGCGGCGACCCAGATCGCTTCCATGATCTCCTGTTCGCTCGCCCCGTGGCGCAACGCCGCTTCGGTGTGGCCGCGGATGCAGTACGGGCATTGCGTGGTGTGGGCGACGGCAACGGCAATCAGTTGCTTGGTCTTGCCCGGCAGCGCGCCGTCGGCGAACACCGTCTCGCTGAACTTGCGGAACGCCGCAAGCGGTTCGGGGGCGAGTTCGCGCCGCTTGCGCGAAATCTCGGCGTTCGACGGGGGAAACAGGGGATCCACGACGGGCCTCGCGTCAGCTGGGAAGGAGACCCGATATTGCGATTCGCGACGCTGGCGGGGCTGCAGAGACAGCAAGCGCGGCGCGGACTCCCGCCTCGTACCCGGCTTGCTACCAGCCCCAGAGCAGGCGACGCGCAACCCATCCGACGAGGCCGTCGGCATCGCGGATCTTCGCCCAGTCGCCCTTGTGCGCGAGCGTGCTCAGCACGTCGCCGTAGTTCGCCCTGCCGAGGACACGCGTCGCCGTGCTCGGGCCTTTGCGGATGTTGGCGACCGTTGCCTTGACGACGAAATGCGGCGTGTTGCCCGTCAGCGGCCGGTAGACCCACCCCTTGTCGTTCTCGAAATCCTTCACCTGGAGCCACTTGCCCTTGCGCCCGAGGACCTGCAGCGGATAACCGCGGCTGAGCAGCCAGATGCTGTCGTGACCGGTACCCGGCCCGGTGCGCATGTTGATCTCGGGCCGGTCGACGCTGACCATCTCGCGCGCCTGCACGGGCGCGAGGACACCGGCAACGAGTGCGACGAGCAGCGCCGCAAGGGCGACGAAGAACTTCGAGGAAGTGGTCATCGGATGAGTGGCTCCTGTGTGCAAGCGGCGGCAACGGCAGGCCGAGCGCCGAACCCGAAGCTAACAAGCCCGGGCGCAGGAGTCGAGCCCCGATGTCCGCTGTCTTGCTTCGTCGCATCGACGAACGCCGCCGTCGGCGCGCTTGACGAAGGTCAAGCGGCGAAAACCGCGCCGTTTCATGTTGAGCGGCGATCCACTAGCCTGCTGGAGGGCTCCATGAACGCGGGAATCCGGAACCATCTTCTGCTTGCCGTTGCGTTGTCCGCGTGTGCCGCCGCCCAGGCACAGGGAACACCGGCCGATGCCGGCAAGCGGGAGTACGACTCGAACTGCGCCAACTGCCATGGCGTCGACGGCAAGGGCCATGGCCCGTACAACGAATTCCTGCAACGCAGCGCCCCCGACCTGACGAAGCTCGCCGCGCGCAATGGCGGGGTGTTTCCGCTTTCGCGCGTCTACGAGGTGATCGAAGGCGCAGGCGCCGCTCACGGCTCGCGCGACATGCCGATCTGGGGTCAGGACTACAAGGTCCGAGCCGGCGAGTACTACATGGACGTACCCTACGACCCCGAGGTATACGTCCGCACGCGGATTCTCGCGCTCATCGAGTATGTGAACCGGCTCCAGCAGCGATAGCGCCGCATTCGTGCGGCGCCGCCCCGGGAGGTCTCATGGGAACGCCCGGGGCAGTCGGCGCTCAACCGAACTTGTACAGCACGCCGTAGCCGCCGCGCGGATAGGCCCAGTCGACGTTGAAGTGCTCGTTGCACACGAGCCGGCATGTGCCGCACTCCAGGCAGCCGTCGGTGGACAGCACGACGCCGCCGCCTTCGCCGACCGTGTAGCAACCGGCCGGACAGGCCCACGTGCACGCCGGCGTTTCGCAGTCGCGACAGACCTCGGGGTCTTTCAGCCGCACGTGCGAATGCCCTTCGTCGACCCGATAGCGGTTCTCGAAAAGCTTCTCCTCGACCTTGATCATCGCAGGGCCCTCATCAGCTTGATGGCGTCGCCGAACAGTCCGAAGCGCGATCGCTTCGCGACGAAGTCGCGCTTGATCTGCTTCTCCTTGGTGAGCTTGTCGACGCCGTCCACCTTCAGCAGCGTGTGCGCCGCTCGCGACATCAACTCCGGATACGTCGTGAGGAACTGGCGGTTGCCGTGCAGGATCTCCGGCACGTCGCGGTACTTCTTCAGGTCCTTCATCACGAAGCTCGCCTCGAGCGCCTTGCGGTAGCGCTTCAGGTTGGCCGCCGTGAACGCCTTGCCCTCGTCGCGCAGCTTCACGATCGTCTCGGCGGCCAGCCGCCCCGTGGTCATCGCCAGGTTCGAGCCCTCGCGGTGCACCGCGTTGACGAATCCGCCCGAGTCGCCGCAGATCACCCAGCCTTCGCCGTGCACCAGCGGGATCGCGTTGTAGCCGCCCTCGGGAATCAGGTGCGCCGAGTACTCCTTCACCTCGGAGCCGGCGATCAGCGGCTTCACCGACGGGTGCTGCTTCAGCTCCTCGAGCAACTGGTACGGAGTGACGCGCACCTTGCGAAAGTCGTCGACCATGCATCCCACGCCGATCGATACCGACTCCTTGTTGGTGTAGAGGAAGCCCGTCCCGACCATTCCCCTGGTGATCTTGCCGAGCATCTCGATGACGACGCCGTTGTCGCCCGAGACGTTGAAGCGTTCCTCGATCGTCGCCTTCGGCAGGAAGTGCATCTCCTTCACTGCGAGCGCGACGTCCTTCGCCTGGATCGCCGGACGAAGCCCGGACTTCGTCGCGACCAGCGAATTCACGCCGTCGGCGAGGACGACGACGTCGGCACGGATGTCGCCGTTGGACCGGTCGGTACGAACGCCGACGACGCGCTCGCCTTCCTTCAGCAACTCGACGACGGTGGTCTCGCAGATCAACAAGGCGCCTGCGTCCTGCACCTTCTTCGAGAACCACTTGTCGAGGTTGGCCCGGATCACCGTATAACGCGTCGGCTGCTCGTCGGAGTCGCTGGCGCCGCGATAGTGCGAGCCGACGTGCGAACGGTCGTCCATCAGCCACATGCGCTGCTCGATGACCGCGCGCTCGAGCGGCGCCTGCTTGCGGCAGTTCGGGATTACTGCCTCGAGCGCGTCGACGTACAGGATCGCGCCCTGCACGTTCTTCGAGCCCGGGTACTCGCCGCGCTCGAGCTGCAGCACCTTCATTCCGGCCTTGGCCATCAGGTAGGCGGCGGTGTTGCCCGAAGGGCCGGCACCCACGACGATCGCGTCGAATTTTTCGGCCATGTTCGCTCCTCGTGCCTGATTCGGTGCGGGGCGGCGGGTCATGCCGCGGCGGCGCGTTCGCGCAGCGCCCTGCGTTCGCGCAGCGCCGCCGTGAGCGCCGGCAGGATCTTCAGCGCGTCGCCGACGATCGCGTAGGTGGCGAAGTCCATGATCGGCGCCTTCGGGTCGGTATTGATCGCGACAATGACGTCGGCGCCCTCGACGCCGACGCGATGCTGGATCGCGCCCGAGATGCCGGCGGCGATGTACAGCTTCGGGCGGATCGTCTTGCCGGTCTGCCCGATCTGGCGCTCGGGCGCGATCCATCCCGCCTGCGCAACCGGCCGCGAGCCGCCGTATTCGCCGCCCAGCGCCTGCGCGAGTTCCTCGACGAGGGCGAAGTTCTCCGGCTTGCCCAGGCCGCGGCCGCCGGCAACGACGACGTCGGCGTAGGCGAGCTGCGCCCTGTCGGCGTCGGCGTCGGGAATGTACGACAGGATCTTGGTGACGACGTCGTCTTCGCTGAGCGCGACGCGCTCCTCGATCACCGTGCCGGTGCGCGCGTCGTCGCGCCGCGGCATCGCCATCACGCGCGGACGCACGGTGGCCATCTGCGGGCGGTACTCGAGCGTGTGGATCGTGCACAGCAGCGTGCCGCCGAAGGTCGGACGCGTCGCTGCGAGGCTGCGCGTCTCGTCGTCGATGCGCAGTTCGGTGCAGTCGGCGGTGAGCCCGGTGCCGAGCGTGGTGGCGACGGCGCCCGCGAGGTCGCGGCCAAGCGTCGTGGCGCCGAGCAGCAGGATCTCCGGGCGACGCAACTCGACCAGCGCAGTGAACGCCTTCGTGTAGGGATCGGTGCGGTAATGCGCCAGCACCGCGTGCCGCACGACGTGCACCTGGTCGGCGCCGTAGCGGATCGCATCGGCGGCAGCAGCGCCGGTGGCGTCGTCGTCGGGACCGAGCACGACGCCCGACAGCGGCACGCCGAGATGATCGGCGAGCTTGCGGCCTTCGCCGAGCAGCTCCCACGAGACGGGATGAACGCGCCCGCGTTCGAGTTCGATGTTGACCCAGACGCCCTTCCACGCACCGAGATCGACGCCGCTCGCGCGTCTGGGTGCGGACACGGCCGCAGCGGGCTCGGTGGGGCGGGCTTCTTCGGCACTCACGGTGCGATCTCCTCTTCGAGCGACGGATGCTGCTCGAACATCCGCGCGAGCAGCGCGTCGACGACTTCGCGCGGCGTCTTTTCCGAGCCGTCGAAGCACTGCGCCTTCACGGCCCTGGCGGACGGCGCGAACACCTTCTTCACTACCGTGGGCGATCCCTTCAGGCCGCAGCGTGCAAGCTCGACGATGCCCGCGGCCTTGTGGTCCCACTCGAGGA
The DNA here is from genome assembly GCA_023389055.1 of Pseudomonadota bacterium. Lineage (GTDB taxonomy): Bacteria > Pseudomonadota > Gammaproteobacteria > Burkholderiales > Burkholderiaceae_E > Zeimonas. Next base: position 61,674 of record JAEWFA010000012.1, read on the forward strand.
CCGCGCAGCGCGCGGCGCGGAACATGTCGTCCATGCCGGCGAAGCGGATCGTGTTGGCGCCTTCCATCATCGTGACCAGGCACGGCAGCTTCGTCTGCAGCACCTGGACGCCGCCTTCGGCACGCCGATGCACGACGATCTCTCGCGCCTGCGGGTCGACGCGTTCGATCTTCGAGACGTAGGTGAGCTGCTGCAGCCCGAGGCGCCTCGCGATCCCGGGCCCGACCTGCGCGGTGTCGCCGTCGATCGTCTGCTTGCCGCAGAACACCATGTCGACCGGTTGCTGCGCGCCGATCGTGCGGATTGCCGAGGCAAGCGCATAGGAGGTGGCCAGCGTGTCGGATCCGGCGAATACGCGATCGGTGATCAGCACCGCGTCGTCCGCGCCGAAGGACACGCACTTTCGAAGCGCGTCGACCGCCATCTTCGGACCCATGCTGAGAACCGTCACGCGCGCGCCGAAGCGGTCGCGGATACGCAGCGCCTCCTCCAGCGAGACCAGGTCGTACGGATTGACGACCGCGGGAACGCCCTGGCGCATGATCGTGTTCGTCACGGGATGAACGCGGATCTGACTCGAATCGGGGACCTGCTTCACGCAGACGACGATGTGCATCGCGATCGACCTCCGGTATTCCGGTACCGTTTTACCATTATTGCCGGCGGCGCGAAACGCGTGCGAGCGCTCCCTTGATGCACATCAACGGATTTGCGGCGCAGGGGCGCGAGCCCGAGCTCCGCGCAGGCGAACTCGATCGCCGTCGCGCAGCCCGCGGCTCGGGTGCAGCAGCACCTGCTCGCCCGCCTGCAGGCCGCCGCTGATCTCCACCAGCAGCCCGCTGCGCCGGCCGGTCTCGACGCGCCGCAGCCGCGCGCGGCCGCCGTCGACAACGAAGACCGCCCAGCCGTCTGCGTCGCGGAACAGCGCCGCCGCAGGCGCCTGCAGGACGTCGTCGCCCTGCCACAGCACGAAGCGCGCCAGCACGCGGTAGCCGTCACCCAGCGCCCGGCGTTCGGCGGCGTCTCCGGAGAAATCGACCACGACCCAGACGCGCTGCTCCTCGACGCCGAGCGCGGATACCTTCGTGAAGGCCGAGGGCTCGACCAGGCGCACGCTCGCGGCGAGCGTCTCGCCGCCCCCCCACCGATCCAGCTCGACCGTCATGCCCGGTTGCAGGCGCACCGCGTCCGGCGAAAGGACGTCGACGATGACCTCCAGGCTGTCGGGGTCGCCGAGCGTGAGGATCGGCGCGCCCGGCTGCACGGGTCCCTCGCTCTGACGCGCGCGGGTGAGCACGGTGGCGGCCACGGGCGAATCGACGACGATCGGCTCGAGCGAAGGATTCGGGCCGCGCACGTCCAGCACGGCGCGAGCGACGTCGCGCTCGTGCCGTGCCACGTCGATCGCGAAACGCGCCGATCGCAGCAGCGCATCGGCGCCGCGTGCGTCGGCGATGGCGCGATCGAGCGTGGCGGCCGGCACGTGTCCGCTTTGCGCCAGCGGCCGCAGCCGCTCGACTTCGCTGGCGGCGAGTTCCGAACGCGCCTGCGCGGCCAGCATCTGCGTTCGCGCCGACTGCAACGATGCATCGGCACGGGCGAGCAGCGCTCCCGCCCGAGCCTGCTCGCGCGGGTCCAGCGGCGCGGCGAAGGACGGAGCGATCGTGAACAGGCGATCGCCCCGCGCGACGCGATCGCCCGGCTCGAGCTGCACGCGCGCGAGCTGGCCAGCGATGGGCGCCGAGATCTCGTACCGATCCTTCACCCGCGTGCGCCCTTCCTCCTCGAAACTCACGCGAAACGCCGCTCGCCGCACGTCGCTCGCATCGACGCTCGCGGGCGGCTCGCGGAACCCCAGCACCAGCCCGAGCACGAGCATTGCGGCGGTCGCGGCGAGCACGAGGTTTCGCCTGTTCATCCACGCGGGCGCCGGCACCGGCGGTTCACTCCGAAGCTTCCAGGGCGTCGAGAAGGTCGAGCCGGCGCAGATTGTGCCCGACCAGCAGCGACGAAGTGAGCGACGCCGCGACGACCACCGCCGCCGCAGTGGCGTAGGCCGACGGCTCGATCACGACCGGCACGCGGAACAGATCGGTCTGCATTGCGCGCGTGACGACCCAGGCGAAGCCCGTGCCGACGGCAAAGCCCAGCGGAATCGCCAGCAGCGCCAGCAGCGCCAGTTCGCCGAGCAGCACCCAGGCGACTTCGCCGAAACCGAAGCCGAGCACGCGCAGCGTCGCGAGCTCCCGGCCGCGCTCGGCCAACGCGATGCGCGCGTTGTTGTACACGACGGCGAACGCGATCGACCCGGCGAGAACGATCGAGAAGAACGCGTAGACGAGCAGGGTTTCGCCCATCAGATCGTCGAAGGCCGCGATCGCCCGTTCACGGATCGTCACGTTCGCCACCCGCGGCATGCGATCCAGGCGACCGGTCACCGGCGCGACAGCGTCGGGGGCAACGGCGACCAACGCACCGCTGACGGTCGATCCTTCGTCGAGCAGACGGTTCAGCGTCTCGCGTGTGAGGTATGCACCGACGCCGACGTACTCGGTGACGAGGCCGGCGACCGGAATCTCGAAGCTCGAGCGCCGGCCCTCGAGCACCTCGACCTGCAGCCGGTCTCCGGCCTTCACGCCGAGCAGACGACCGAGATGACCGGTGAGCATGACGCCGCCGTCGACCAGGCGGATCGGCGCCAGCCGCTCGTCGAGCACGCGGAACAATTCGCCATCGGCCTCGTAGCCTTGCAGCGCCGTGCGGTACTCGCGGTGCCCGTTGCGCAGGATCGCCGGCGCTAGCCGGAAGCCTTCGACGCGACGCACGTCGGGCAGCGCCGCGAGTTCGTGCACGGCGCGCACGGAGCGCGCCTCGTCGAAGGAGACCGTGAGATCCTGCCGCTGCGCCGCCCGAAGCTGCGCGTCGATCATGAAGTTGACCGCCCCCTGCTGCAGGCCGCCGAGAACGAGCAGCGCCACGGCCAGCGCGATGCCGAGCGCCGAAAGCGTCGAGCGCCACGGCCGGCGCTCCAGGTTGCGAAGCACGATCCTCGTCGGCTGGCTGACGAAGCGCCCGATGCCCAGGCGCTCGACCAGCGTGCGCCGATAGCGCGCGGGCGAGGCCGGACGCATCGCCTCGGCCGGCTCGAGCCGGAACGCGGCGGCCACCGCCGACCATGCACCGAGCGCTGCGGCAACCAGCGCGATCGCGGTCGCGATCAGGGCAACGGCCGGCCGCACGCTCATCCGCAGGAACGGGAAGCGGAAGAACTCCTGGTAGATCGTCGCCAGCCCGTCGGCGAGCCATGCGCCGACGAGCACCCCCGCGACCGAGCCGAGCACGACCACTGCGAGCACGAGCGACAGGTAGTGCAGCGCGATCGCGCCGTCGCCGTAGCCGAAGGCCTTCAGCACCGCGATCTCGGCGCGCTGCGTGCGGATCACGCGCGCGGCGACGACGTTGAGCAGGAACGCCGCGACGCCCAGGAAGATCATCGGGACGAAGCGCGCCATCGCTTCGAGCTGCACCAGTTCCTGGTCGAGGTAGCGGTGCGAAATCTGCAATTCGCGATCGTGCGCGCGCAGTCCGCCGTAGGGCGCGAGCAGCAGATCGAAGGCGTCGCCGACTTTCGCGGACGAGGCGCCGGGCGACAGCGCGGCGACGACGCTGTCGAAGGCGCCCTGCATCCCGAAAGCGGCTGCGAGCGCCGTGCGGTTCATCCACAGCACCGCGTAGCGTGCGTGATCGGGAAAGAGATCGCCCGGGCGGATCTGGTAGACGTGCTCCGGCGACAGCCCCGTGCCGACGACGGTGAGCGCCTGCAGCCGCCCGTTGACGACCATCTCGATGCGTGCGCCGGGACGAAGCCGGTGAGCCTGGGCGAAGGCCTCGTTCACGACCACCTGGTCGTCGCTGGCCGGGTCGGGAAGCACCCCATCCTGGAGGAAAAGTCGATTGAGCAGCGGCTGCGCGCCGTCCGGAATCGACACCGCGAGCCCTGCCACCGGATCGGCGTAGTCCGGCACCTGCAACCTGATCGGCGCAAGCACGCGAGTCTCGAGAACCGCCACGCCGTCGACCTCGCGCAGGCGCTCGGCCAGCGACTCGGGCGCACGCTTGAGGTCGGCGAAGACGTCGGCGAAGCGCTGGTCGGCATAGAAGTCGCGCTGCGTGCGCCGCAGCGAATCGACGGCGGCGAGCGACATCACGAACATCGCGACACCGCCGGCGACGACGAGCGCGATCGCAAGCCCCTGCCCGCGCAGCGCGCGCAGATTGCGCAGCAGCTTGCGGTTCAGCGCCCGCATCTACCAGCGCAGCGCCTCGGCGGCGACCTTGCGTTCGTTGACGCGCACCTCCGCGACGTTGCCGTCGCTGAGCCGGATCACCCGATCGGCCATGTCCGCGATCACCGCATTGTGCGTGATGACGACCGTCGTCGTGCCCAGCCGCTCGTTCACGTCGGCGAGCACGGCGAGCACCCGCACGCCGGTACGGGAATCGAGCGCGCCGGTCGGCTCGTCGCACAAGAGCACCGACGGATTCTTGGCGATCGCTCGCGCGATGGCCACGCGCTGCTGCTCGCCGCCGGACAACTGCGCCGGGAAATGGTCCGCGCGATCGGCGAGCCCCACCAGGCGCAGCGCTTCCGACGGGTCCATCGGGTTCTCGGCGATCTCGGTGACGATCGCCACGTTCTCGAGCGCCGTGAGGCTCGCGATCAGGTTGTAGAACTGGAAGACGAAACCCGCTTCGCGGCGGCGAAAGCGCGTGCGCTCGCCCGAGTCGGCGCGCCCGAGATCGATGCCGCGATACAGCACCTCGCCGGAGCTCGCGCGATCGAGCCCGCCGAGGATGTTCAGCAGTGTCGATTTCCCGCTGCCCGATGCCCCCAGCAGCACGACGAACTCCCCCGCGTAGAGGTCCAGGTCGACGCCGCGCAGCGCATGGATCTCCACCTCCCCCATCCGGTAGGTGCGCGTGAGCCCGCGAACGCGGTAGATCGGATCGGGGGTCGAGGCGGGCATCGGGGGTGCGGTCGGATTCGCGCGAGGATATGCGCAAACCGCGTGTCCGGAGGAATCGCTTGCCCCCGACTCACCAGGTCCTGCGACGCGTGTCGGCAGCCGCCTGCACCGGATTGCTGCTGGCGGCCTTGCTGCCTGCTCCGGCCCTGGCGCGCCGGCTCCCCGGCGAGCAGGTCGCCGCGCACCTCGTCGCCGTCGCGCTGCGCGAATGGCACGACTGGGGCCGCACCTGCGTCGACGCCACCGACGGCGCCGCTCGGCTCGAGCGAGCAGGCGCCGACGAGCTCGACACAGCGCCGTTCGACGCGCAGGCGCGCGTGCTGCGCTACTGGTCGTTGGGCACGGGCGATGCGAGCCGGCCCGGCGAGCCCCCGCGCGCGAACGCCCCGTGGTCGGCCGCGTTCATCTCGTTCCTGATGCAGCAGGTCGGCGTGGTCGCGCCATCGTTCGTCGGCAACGCCGCGCATTCGCGCTACCTGCGGGCCCTGCTCGCGCGCGAGCGCGAAGCGCGCGACGAGGCGCAGTTCGAGCTGCTGCGCGCCGACCAGGCACCTGCGAAACCAGGCGACCTGCTGTGCGGCCCGCGGAACATCTCGCGCCTTCGCGATCGCATCACGTTGCTGCGCATGGAATCGGTCGACGACCTCGATCACCTGACGTCGGCACACTGCGATCTCGTCGTCGCCGTCGACGGCCCCCGGCGCATCGCGCGCGTCGTCGGCGGCAACGTCTTCGACAGCGTCGCCATGACGAAGCTGCCGCTCACCATCGACGGCAGGCTGATCCGCACGCTCGCGCGCCCCTGGTTTCTCGTCGCGAGGGCGCGTTGAAGTGTCCGGCAGGCTACCGTTCGTCGGTGGATACCCGCATTCCCATCATCGCCGTGTCCTCCCGACGCAACGCCGTATCGTTACACAGGAGTGCGTAGGCATTACGATTGCTGTCAAGCCGACGCATGCGGCGATTCCGCGTCACGCATCAAGCGGAATCGATAGAGCAGAAGTTCATAAGGAGGAACCATGAACCTGTTCGATGCGTATCGAGAGACGTACGCGAAGGCGCGCGACGAGGAGATGTCGCTCCTCGAATATCTCGAGCTTTGCCGCGACGATCCTCTCGCATACGCCAGCGCAGCCGAGCGGATGCTCGCCGCGATCGGCGACCCCGAAGTCGTCGATACGCGCAACGATCCGCGACTCTCGAGGCTGTTTTCGAACCGGATCATCCGTCGCTATCCGGCGTTCGCCGAGTTCTACGGGATGGACGACGCGATCGCGCAGATCGTCGCGTTCTTCCGCCACGCCGCGCAGGGGCTCGAAGAGCGCAAGCAGGTCCTGTATCTGCTCGGCCCGGTGGGCGGCGGGAAGTCGTCGATCGCCGAGCGCCTGAAGTCGCTGATGGAGAAGTACCCCATCTACGCGCTCAAGGGCTCGCCCGTCAACGAGTCGCCGCTCGGGTTGTTCCGCCCCGACCGCGAAGGGCCGATGCTCGAAGCCGAGTACGGCATCCCGCGCCGCTACCTGAACGGCGTCATGAGCCCGTGGGCCGTGAAGCGGCTCGGCGAGTTCGACGGCGACATCTCGAAGTTCCGCGTCGTTCGCGTGCAGCCCTCCGTACTCAAGCAGGTCGCGATCTCGAAGACCGAACCCGGCGACGAGAACAACCAGGACATCTCGTCGCTGGTGGGCAAGGTAGACATCCGCAAGCTCGAGTCGCTGTCGCAGGACGACCCCGACGCCTACAGCTACTCCGGCGGCCTGTGCCTGGCCAACCAGGGCCTGCTCGAGTTCGTCGAGATGTTCAAGGCGCCGATCAAGATGCTGCACCCGCTGCTCACGGCCACGCAGGAGGGCAACTTCAAGGGCACCGAAGGACTGTCGGCGATCCCGTTCCAGGGAATGATCCTGGCGCACTCCAACGAGAGCGAGTGGCAGGCGTTCCGCAACAACCGCAACAACGAAGCCTTCCTCGATCGAATCTACGTCGTCAAGGTGCCGTACTGCCTGCAGTTCTCCGAGGAGGTGAAGATCTACAAGAAGCTGCTGTCGGGCAGTTCGCTGTCCGCCGCCCCGTGCGCGCCGGGAACGCTGGAGATGATGGCGCAATTCGCCGTCCTCACGCGGCTGAAGGAGCCGGAGAACTCGAGCATCTACGCGAAGCTGCGCGTCTACGACGGCGAGAACCTGAAGGACGTGGAGCCCAACGCGAAGTCGGTGCAGGAGTACCGCGACTACGCCGGAATAGACGAAGGCATGAGCGGGCTGTCGACGCGCTTCGCGTACAAGGTGCTGTCGGCGGTGTTCAACCACGACCAGACCGAGATCGCGGCGAACCCGGTGCACCTGATGTACGTGCTCGAGCAGCGGTTGCTGCGCGAGGGACTGCCGGAGGAAACGCAGCGCCGCTGGCTCGACTTCACGAAGAGCTGGCTCGCGCCGCGCTATGCGGAGTTCATCGGCAAGGAGATCCAGACGGCGTACCTCGAGTCGTACTCGGAGTACGGGCAGAACATCTTCGATCGCTACGTCACCTTCGCCGACTACTGGATACAGGACGAGGACTACCGCGATCCGGAGACGAACGAGAGCTTCGACCGCTCGCAGCTGAACGCCGAGCTCGAGAAGATCGAGAAGCCGGCGGGCATCGCCAACCCGAAGGATTTCCGCAACGAGATCGTCAACTTCGTGCTGCGCGCGCGCGCGCAGCACGGCGGCGAGAACCCGGCCTGGACCAGCTATGAGAAGCTGCGCGAGGTGATCGAGAAGAAGATGTTCTCGAACACCGAGGAGCTGCTGCCGGTGATCTCGTTCAACGCGAAGGCCTCGGCCGAAGACCGGCGCAAGCACGAAAGCTTCGTCGCCCGCATGGTCGAGAAGGGCTACACCGAGAAGCAGGTGCGGCTGCTGTGCGAGTGGTATCTGCGCGTGCGCAAGTCACAGTAGTAGCAGGGAGGAAGGCTGCGATGTCCGTCGTCATCGATCGCCGCCCCAACGACCGGTCCGGCAGCGCGGTGAACCGCGAGCGGTTCATGCGCCGCTACAAGGCGCAGATCCGCCGCGCCGTCACCGACATGGTCGCCGGCCGCTCCATCCGCGACCTCGATCGCGGGGGGAAGGTCTCGATACCGGTGCGCGACGTCTCCGAGCCCGCGTTCCGTCACGGCACGGGCGGCGACTACGAACACGTGCTGCCGGGCAACCGCCATTTCCAGGCCGGCGACAGGCTGCCGCGCCCCGAGGGGGGCGACGGCGACGGCGGCTCGGGCAGCGAGGGCGGCAGCGGCGAAGCCACCGACGCGTTCGCGTTCACGCTGTCGCGCGAAGAGTTCATGCAGATCTTCTTCGACGATCTCGAGTTGCCGCGGATGGTGCGGACCACTTTCGGCGAGATCCGCGAGCAGTGCCTCACGCGCGCCGGCTACACGACGAACGGCTCGCCCACGAACCTGTCCGTCAACCGGTCGTTGCGCAACGCGATCGGGCGACGAATCGCGTTGCGCGGCGGGCCGCGTCGCGCGCTCGCCGACGTCCAGCTGCTGCTCGATTCTTCGCCGTCCGACGCCCCCGAGCGTGCGCAGTGGATGGAAGAAGCGGCGCGCCTGCAGCGGCGTATTTCTTCGATTCCGTTCCTCGACGAGATCGACCTGCGCTACCGCTATCGCACGCTCACGCCCAAGCCGGTGAGCCAGGCGGTGATGTTCTGCCTGATGGACGTCTCCGCCTCGATGGACGAACGCAAGAAGGACCTCGCCAAGCGCTTCTTCGCGCTGCTGCACCTGTTCCTGTCGCGCAAGTACGAGCGCCTGGAGATCGTCTTCATTCGCCATACCGACGACGCGGAGGAAGTCGACGAACAGCGCTTCTTCCACGACCGCAAGACCGGCGGCACGGTCGTGCTGTCGGCACTCGCGTTGATGCACCGGATCATCGAGGAGCGTTTCCCGCTCGACGCCTGGAACATCTACGGCGCCCAGGCGTCCGACGGCGACGCCTTCGGCGCCGACCCGGAGAAGAGCCGCGGCTTTCTCGAGTCGACGCTGCTGCCCTTCGTTCGCCACTACGCCTACATCGAGGTCTGCGAGGCGGGTTCGCGCGTCTCGACGCTGTCGGCGGCATACCGGCGCATTCCGACCGACTCCTTCGCGATGCGCGAGGTCCACGAGAGCCGCGACATCTGGCCGGTGTTCCGCGGCCTGTTCGGAAAACAGCAGGCCGCCGCGGCCACGGCGGGCTGAGGCGACATGACGACTCCCATCTCCTCCGGAGCCGAGTGGACCTTCGACCTGATCGCCCGCTACGACGAGGCGATTGCCGAGATCGCCGTCGGCGAATTCGGGCTCGACTGCTATCCGAACCAGATCGAGGTGATCAGCAGCGCGCAGATGCTCGACGCCTACGCGTCGACCGGGCTGCCGATCGGCTACCCGCACTGGAGCTTCGGCAAGTCGTACATCGCGCACGAGCACATGTATCGGCGCGGCGCGCGCGGGCTGGCGTACGAGATCGTCATCAACTCGAACCCGTGCATCGCGTACCTGATGGAAGAGAACCCGATGCCGCTGCAGGCGCTGGTGATCGCGCACGCATGCTACGGGCACAACTCGTTCTTCAAGGGCAACTACCTCTTTCGCCAGTGGACGCAGGCCGACGCGATCGTCGACTACATGGTGTTCGCGCGCCGCTACGTGATGGACTGCGAGGAGCGCCACGGCGCCGAGGCGGTCGAGGAAATCCTCGATGCCTGCCACGCGCTGATGGACCACGGCGTGAGCCGCTATCCGCATCCCCGCCCGCTCACGCCGCAGGCCGAGCGCCAGCGCGTGCGCGAGCGGCGCGACCACGCGTGGCGCCACCACGACGAGATCTGGCGCACGCTGCCGCGACGCGAGCGCAAGGCGCTCGCCCCCGACCCGGCGCGCACCGACGAGCCGCAGGAGAACCTGCTCTACTTCATCGAGAAGAACTCCCCGAAGCTCGAGCCCTGGCAGCGCGAGCTGGTGCGCATCGTGCGTCGCGTCGCCCAGTACTTCTATCCGCAGGGCCTCACGAAAGTGATGAACGAGGGCTGGGCCACGTTCTGGCACTACACGATCCTGAACCGCCTGTACGACAAGGGCCTGGTCGACGACGGCTTCATGTTCGAGTTCCTCGGCGCTCACACGAACGTCATCGCACAGCCCGGCTACGACGATCCGGGCTACTCCGGATGCAACCCGTACACGCTGGGCTTCGCGATGTTCTCCGACATTCGGCGCATCTGCGAGCGACCCACCGCCGAAGACCGCGAGTGGTTCCCCGACATCGCCGGCACCGACTGGCGACCGGTGCTCGACTTCGCGATGCGCAACTACAAGGACGAGTCGTTCATCGCGCAGTTCCTGTCGCCGCGACTGATCCGCGAGTTCCGCCTGTTCGCCATTGCCGACCATCAAGGTGAACCGACGCTTGAGGTCGACAGCATCCACAACGAAGCGGGCTACCGCCGCGTGCGCAAGCTGCTCGCCGCGCATCACGATCGCGATGCGCGGGTGCCCGACATCCAGGTCGTGCGCTACGAACGTGACGGCGACCGCAGTCTCACGCTGCACCACACGCAGTTCCGCGGTCGGCCCCTGAACGACGACACCACGCGGGTGCTGTCGCACCTGCAGCGCCTGTGGGGCTTCACGGTGCGCATGGAAACGGTCGACGTCGACGGCGACCCGTGCACCGAGGTTCTCGTCGCGAACTGACGCGGCCAGCGGGGCGCAACGGGCTGAGGCTGCGCTGACGGGGCGCTGACCGCGGCGGTCGGCGCTGCGCACCGACTTCCCTCCGCTGCTCGCCTCGGGGTCGCGCGGCCGAACTCGCTGCGCGAGCTCCGCTCGCGGCGGCAAGCGGGCCCGGCCGCCCCGGATGCGCCACACCGCAACGCGCCGTCGGCGCCGGCCCGCAGCCACCTGCAGAGCAGCGCTCGTGGTGTGGAAAGAAGGAAGAAACAAAGGCGCGGACGAAGGTGTTGCGGCACCGGCACGCCTCGACGCTGCCTGCAAAGGCGCGGGCCGCCTGCCGCGGGCGCGCCGTTGCGCGGGCGAGAAGCGCAGCAGCGCCGGCGCGCGCGCGAAGCGCGCGTCGTCATCACTATCGCGGCCGCAATGTCCGAGCGGAGCGAGCGAAGCTCGCGCAGCGAGTTCGGCCGCGCAGCCGGCGATGCGAGCATCGCAGCGAACCCCCGCGAAGCGGGGGCTGCGCATCGGCGCGCCCGCGGCAGGCGGCCGCGCCTTTGCCGCGCCGGTTCGAAGAGCCCGCCGCTTGCTATCATTTCGGCCCGATGACCCTCACCGAGCTCAAGTACATCGTCGCGCTGGCGCGCGAGCGCCATTTCGGGCGCGCGGCCGAGGCTTGCCTGGTGAGCCAGCCGACGCTGTCGGTCGCGATCAAGAAGCTCGAGGAAGAGCTGGGCGTGCAGCTCTTCGAGCGGGGCGGCGTCGAAATCGCCGTCACGCCGATCGGAGCGCGGATCGTCGAGCAGGCGCAGCACGTGCTCGAGCAGACCGGCGCGATCCGCGCGATCGCCGAGCAGGGCAAGGATCCGATCGCCGGTCCGCTGCGCATCGGGGTCATCTACACGATCGCGCCGTACCTGTTGCCCGAGCTCGTGCGGCGGACGATCGACGACACTTCGCAGATGGCGCTGCTGCTGCAGGAAAACTTCACGGTGCGACTGCTGGAGTTGCTGCGCCAGGGCGAGATCGACGTGGCGATCCTGGCCGATCCGTTTCCGGACGGCGGGCTGGTGTCGCTCGGCGTGTACGACGAACCCTTCGTCGTCTGCGTGCCGGCCGGACACCCGTGGGCGAAACGCGAGACGATCCGTTCCACCGAGCTGAAGGAGCAGACGATGCTGCTGCTCGGCCACGGACACTGTTTTCGCGATCACGTGCTCGAGGTCTGCCCCGAGTTGTCGCGCTACTCGCAGTCGAGTGTCGGCATCCACAAGACCTTCGAGGGGTCGTCGCTCGAGACGATCCGCCACATGGTCGCCGCGGGAGTCGGCATCAGCGTTCTGCCGATCACCGCCTGCAACGCGCCGCGCAGCGACGACGACCTGCTGCGCTACATCCCGTTCGCCTCGCCGCCGCCCACGCGCCGCGTCTCGCTCGTCTGGCGAAAGAGTTTCACGCGCGTGCCGGCGATCGAAAGACTGCGCCAGGCCATTCTCGCGTGCGAGCTGCGCGGCGCGCTCAAGCTGCCGAACCAGCGCCCGGTGGCGCACTGAGAAGCCGAGGACCGTCCGATGCGACGCGAGCCGATGCCGCAGTCCGTCCGACGCGGCCCGTACCCCACGATCGAGGACGCGATCGGGCGCACGCCGTTGGCACGCCTGCAGCGCATCGGCCGCGAGGTGCTCGAAGAGCGCGGCAACGTGTTGCTCGGCAAGCTCGAGGGCAACAACCCCGCCGGGTCGGTGAAGGATCGGCCGGCGCGCGCGATGATCGAGCGCGCCGAGGCGCGCGGCGAGATTCGCCGCGGCGACACGCTGATCGAGGCCACGTCGGGCAACACCGGCATTGCGCTGGCGATGGCCGCCGCTGCGCGCGGCTATCGGATGGTGCTCGTGATGCCCGACAACCAGACCGCGGAGCGGCGAAGCGCGATGAGCGCATACGGCGCCGAGCTGGTGCTGGTCGATCGCCAGAGCGGGATGGAAGGCGCGCGCGACCTCGCCGAGCGCATGCAGCGCGACGGCCGCGGCCACCTGCTCGATCAGTTCTCGAACGACGACAACTGGATCTCGCACTACGAGACGACCGGGCCGGAGATCTGGGACGACACCGACGGCGAGATCACGCATTTCGTCTCGGCGATGGGAACCACCGGCACGATCACCGGCGTTTCGCGCTGTCTGAAGGAGCGGAATCCGGACGTCGTCGTCATCGGCGCGCAGCCGGCCGATGGCGCGTCGATTCCGGGGATCCGCAAATGGCCTGACGCCTATACGCCGAAGATCTTCCGCCACGCACGCGTCGACCGGCTCGAGTCGGTGACGCAGCCGCAGGCCGAGGCAATGGCGCGCCGGCTCGCGGCCGAGGAGGGGCTGTTCTGCGGAATCTCCGCTGCCGGTGCCTGCTGCATCGCGTTGCGCATCGCTGCGCAGGTCGAGAACGCGACGATCGTGTTCATCGTCTGCGATCGCGGGGATCGCTACCTGTCGACCGGAGTGTTCCAGCGCGCCGCAGCAGCGGCGCCGCCCGCGTCGTCGGCGACACTCTGACCGCTTCCTTCGGGCATTGCGCTTGCGGATCGGATCGCTCCACCGATCCATCAGCGAGGATCCCGAAAATGTCCAACTCCCGATTCCAGAAAAGCGCATTGGCCGCCGCAGTCCTGTCGCTGGGCTTCTCGATGGGCGCGCTCGCGCAGGGCAGTGCCGGCGGCAGCGCCTCGGGCACCCCGTCGTCTGCCACGGGCGCCGCCGCTGCGCAGAGCGGCTCGTCGGGTGCCGCGGCAACTGACCGTTCCGGCAGCAACGGCAGCGCGATGTCCGGATCCACGGCTTCCCGAACCGGTTCGTCGACCGCTACCGCCAGGCCCGCAAAGGGCTCCGACGCGATGGCGCGCAGCGACCGCAAGTTCCTCGAGGAAGCGTACATGGGCAGCATGGCGGAGGTTCGCCTCGGCAAGCTCGCGCAGGACAAGGCTTCCAGCCAGGAGGTGAAGGATTTCGGCAAGCGCATGGTCGACGACCACGGCAAGGAGATCGAGCGGCTGTCGAAGATCGCCAGCGAGGACGGCGTGAAGCTTCCGTCGCAACTCGACAGGAAGCACGAGAAGACCTACGACCGCCTGTCGAAACTCTCCGGCGCCGAGTTCGATCGCGCCTACATGAAGGAGATGACGTCCGATCACAAGAAGGACGTCTCGGAGTACCAGAAAGCCGCGAAGTCGGCCAAGGACGACGAGCTTCAGCAGCACGCGCAGCAGGCGGTCCCGACGTTGCGCGAGCACGAGAAGATGGCGCAGGCGACGATGGACGACGTGAAGAAGAGCTCCACCGACAGCATGAAGACGGACCGCACGCGCTCTTCGCAGACCGCTCCGCACTCTCAGTCGCAGATGCCGTCGCGGTCGGATGCCCGATCGGGATCGACTTCGACGAACCGTTGACGACGCGCGGACGTCGGTCGGCCGGGGCGCGCCTCAGCGTGCCTCGGCCAGCGCGCGCGCCAGGTCGTGCACCGCCATCGCGTAGAAGCTGGAGCGGTTGTAGCGGGTGATCACGTAGAAGTTCGGCGCGCCGAGGAAATAGCTCGTTTCGTCGTCGCCGTTGGGCAGGTCGATCAGCGCCAGCGGCAGGTCCAGCGAAACCGGTTGGGCGCTGGCCACGCCGTACCCGGCCAGTTCCTGCAGCGTGAACTGCGGTCGGATGCCGGCTTCCACCAGCGGCGTCAGCCGGCTCTCGCTGTCGTATCGAGCCGGGAAGACCACCGGCGCGCCGCTTTGCCATCCGTGCTGGGCGAGAAAGTTGGCCACGCTGCCGATCGCGTCGGCCGCATTGGCTCGCAGGTCGATGTGCCCGTCGCCGTCGAGGTCGACCGCAAAGCGACGAATGCTGCCAGGCATGAACTGCGGCAGGCCGATCGCGCCGGCGAAGGAGCCGCGCAGCGAGAACGCGTCGAGTCTTTCGTCGCGCACGTACAGCAGGAACTGCTCGAGTTCGCTGCGGAAATAGTCGGCGCGTCGCGGATAGTCGAAGGCGAGCGTGGCGAGCGCGTCGACGACGCGCACGTCGCCGGTGATGCGTCCGTACATCGTCTCGACGCCGATGATCGCGACGATGAACTCCGGCGGCACGCCGTAGCGCGCCGACGCCAGCGCGAGCCAGCTCTCGTTCTCGCTCCAGAAGCGCACCCCTTCGCGGATCCGGACCGGGTCGAGGAATCGGGCGCGGTACGTACGCCACGACTTGCGGAAATCGCTCGGGGCGGGCGCGATCAGGCGCAGCACCGATTCGTCGCGGCGCACGCGCGCGAACATCGCTTCGAGCTCGGCAGGGACGAACCCGTGACGCGCGGTCATCTCGACGATGAACGCATCGACGTCGCGTCGGTCTGCATAGGCCGGCTGCGCGCGGCTCGCATTCGCGGCGGGCGATGCCTCGGCGGCAGGCCGTTTCGTCTGCGCGGCCGCTGACGGAAGCCACGCCGGGGCGAGCGTCGACACGGCTGCCAGAACCAGCGCGAGTAGCGGGACAGCGGAGAAGCGAGGGGTCGGGCAGTGGCGGAAACGACTGCTGCGGCGGGTCACGGCTGGAACGCTTGCACGGCGAGGCGCAAGTTTCGCACGGCCTCCCGGTCGGGCTCCACGACCTCGTAGCGCAGTCGTTCATACGTGGTGACGATGCGACGCGCCTGCATCACCGCGTCGTCGCCCAGCGCCCGCTCGATCCGCGCGAGATAGCGCGATGGCGTCTCGTGCAGCATGCGTCCCAATCCGATCGCCGAGAGCCGCGCGCAGAACTCGTCCCAGCAACGTTCGAGCGGCGTTCGCACGACGCGCGGGCGCAGCGTCAGCAGCGCTGCGGCGACGATCATCGTGCCGAGCACGGCGGCGAGCAGCGCGGCGAGTTGCGTTCCCTCGCGCACGTCGACGCCGAGCTTCGACAGCAGCGACTGCTGGCGGCCGCGGTCGTACTGCAGCACCCACTGGTTCCACGCATTGCCGATCGCCTCGAAGCCGAAGCGGATTCGATGCAGCCACGGAAGTGCCGAGGCGCGCGCCGCCGCGGCCGCAAACCCCCCGCCGAGGCGGCGGCCGTGTTCGATGCGTGCGGGATCTACGGCGCCGGTCGGGTCCACGCGAACCCAGCCTCGTCCGGCCAGCCACACCTCGGCCCAGGCGTGCGCGTCGGCCTGCCGAACCAGCCAGTATCCGTCGACAGGATTGCGCTCGCCGCCCTGGTAGCCGGTGACGATGCGCGCGGGAATCGACATCGCGCGCATCAGCACGACGAAGGCGCTGGCGTAGTGCTCGCAGAATCCGGCGCGCGTCTCGAACAGGAAATCGTCGACGGCGTCGGGGCCGAGCGGCGGCGGCTCGAGCGTGTAGCGGAACGGCTGGTCGCGGAACATCGCGAGCGCGCGCTCGACCAGCGCGGCGGGCTCGTCGCCGCTGCTGCGCCAGCGCGAGGCGAGGGCGATCGTCCGAGGCTCGAAACCGGCGGGAAGCGCGAGCCACGGTCGAAGGTTGTCGGCGCTCTCGTCCACGCCGATGCGAAACGTCGCCTGCGAGACGACCCGATAGCGGATCCGCTCGTGCACCGGCGCCGAGGCGACCAGTTGCAGGTCGGGCAGGCGCAGCGCGGGGCGGTAGCGCCCGGCGTCGGCTTCGATCGGCATTTCGAGCGCGAACAGCCAGTCGCGTCCCGACGGCTCGAGCGTCACGTCGTACGAGAAGCGATGCGCCGCGTCGTCGGCGGGCTCGATTTGCGGAGATGCGAGCCGGCGAGGCGCGGCGAGCGCACGCCAGGTGCGGCCGTCGAAATCGCCGAAGACGGGCCCGCGCCAGTACAGCAGCGCGTTCGGCGGCGTCGCGCCTTCGAACTGCACGCGAAACGCGATGGCGTCCGATTCGCCGAGTTGCGCGATGTTGCCGATGGTCATCGAATCCGACAGGCCGGTCGTCGCACGGCTTTCGTCGGCGCCGGTTCCCCACAACGGTGTTCCCGCGCGCGGGAACAGCAGGAAGGCGACGAGTGCCAGCGGCAGTGCCTGCGCGACCATCGATGCGACCACCCTCATGCGGGTGGCGATCGACGCCTCCGTGCGCCGATACTGCATCGTCAGCATCGCGGCGAGCAGACCGTACAGCGCGACGACGACGACGGCGGCGGTCGCGATCGACTGCGAATGGAAGAACGTCGTCAGCAGCAGGAAGAAGCACAGGAAGATGACGACGAACAGGTCGCGTCGCGCCTGCATCTCCATCAGCTTCACGCCGAGGAACAGCACGAGCAGAACGACACCCGGCTCACGGCCGAACAGCGTCCCGTATTGCGCGTAGACGGCCGTGCAGCAGCCGATCGCTGCGACCCAGCGAACCGAGGCGCGCGGCAACCACCGTCCGGAAAGCACGAGCGCGAATCGCCATCCGAACAGAACGGCGAACGCGAGGCCGGCCCAGGCCGGGATGTGCGGCAGGTGCGGCAGCACGGACGCGAGCACCGGCACCATCAGGAACAGCGTGTCGCGCCGCTCGCGTTCCCATTGCGCGCCCATCGCGCCGCCGAGCGCTCGAAGCGAGTATCGCAGTGGGCGTGCCATCGTCGTCCTGGCCGGGGTCGTTCAGCGCGACCAGGTCGCCAGCGCCTCGAGGCAGCGAAACCGATGCGCGGGACCGCTGTCGGCCTCGATGAGCACGCCGGGCAAGCGCAGCGCGAAGCGGCTCCCCGTCGCGTCGGCGTCGATCGTCCAGCGCGTCAGCCGCGACAGCCGCGCCTCGTCGTCCATCGACGCAGGCAGCTCGTCCCAGTCGAGCGTGGTCTCGCCGAGTTCGGCCTCTCCCCGCTGCAGCGTGACCAGTTCGCCGCAGGCGCTGCGTGCGACCGCCTTCCACGCGATGCGCTGCGGCGGATCGCCTTCGGCGTACGGGCGCAGCGCGATCGGATCCCCGTGTCCATTTCCGTTGCGCGTTCCTTCGCCGTGCGCGGTACTGCGCGCCGGCAGCGGCGCAGCCGGCGTCTCGGGGGCGGGGAACACGAGCACGCGTTGCGCGGGCTGCCAGCGCGCGCGCGCGCGCCAGATGCCGATCGGAAACGTCGTCGTCAACGTGAAGCGGGGCATCCTCATCCAGCCGCGCCGCTCGGTGGGCAGCGCCACCGAGACGAACTGTTCGGCGCCCGCAGGCACGTCGAAATGCTCCGGCTGCGCCATGCCGGGCGCGTGCACCGCGAGCGCGAAACGCTCGAACCGCGTCGCGTTGCGCGCGATCAGCGTGAACTCGGCGTGCTGGCCGGCGAAAACGGGTTCGGCGCGCGCCCCTCGCAGCGTCAGCATCGAGAGGTTGCGCACCGTGTGCAGCAGCGCGACGACGGCGACGCCGGCGATGAGGAAGGTGAGCGCGTAACCGAGCGTGAGCTGGTAGTTCAGTGCCGCGATCAGCATCGCGAGCAGCGCGGCGCCGAACAGCGCGCCGGCGGCACTGGGCCCGATCGCCACGTTGCGCCGGCCGATCCGGTACTCGCCCGGCTGCACGACGGCGCTCACGGCACCGCGACCGCCTTGAGCAACTCGGCGACGAGCTCGGCGCGCGCGCGATGCGACCCGCTGCTGCCCTTCGCGGGGCGAAGCCGGTGGCCGGCCACCGCGACGAGCACCGCCTGCACGTCGTCGGGGAGCACGTGGTTGCGCCCGTCGAGCATCGCCCACGCGCGCGATGCGTGCAGCAGCGCGAGCCCGGCGCGCGGACTGAGCCCTTCGGCCAGCGACGGGCTGCGTCGGCTGTACGTGACGAGGTTCTGCACGTAGTCGAGCACCGCTGGCGCGCAGCGGATCTCGCGCACGCGGCGCTGGGCCTGGACGAGCTGCGCCGGGTCCATCTTCGCGGGCAGTCGTTCGAGCAGTTCGCGCCGGTCGACGCCTTCGAGCAGTGCGCGCTCGGCCTTCGCGTCCGGATAACCGAGCTCGATGCACATCAGGAATCGATCGAGCTGCGATTCCGGAAGCGGGAACGTACCGATCTGGTCCTGCGGGTTCTGCGTGGCGATGACGAAGAACGGCTCGGGCAGGGCGCGCGGTTCTCCGTCGATCGACACCTGCCCTTCCTCCATCGCCTCGAGCAACGCCGACTGGGTCTTCGGCGAAGCCCGGTTGATCTCGTCGGCGAGCAGGACCTGCGAGAAGACCGGGCCGGGATGGAAGACGAACGCGGTGCGCTCGCGATCGAACACCGACACGCCGACGATGTCCGCCGGCAGCAGGTCGTTGGTGAACTGCACGCGCTTGAAGCGCAGCCCCAGCGAGATCGACAGCGCGTGAGCGAGCGTCGTCTTGCCCACGCCGGGCAGGTCCTCGATCAGCAGGTGTCCGCGCGCGAGCAGGCACGCGAGCGCGAGCCGGATCTGCGGCTGCTTGCCGACGACGACTTCGCCTACCTGCGCGGCAACTGCCTGGATCCGTTCCAGCATGGAGACATCGGAGCGTCGAGGGGAGTGGCCGTCGAGTGTACGGGATGCCGTGCGCGCGTTGCGTGTCGCTGTTCTCGCGGTTTGGCCGATCGCGCCGGCGCGCCGATAATCGGTGCTTCGGCCGTCATCGGCGGTGCTCGACGCGCCGTCGCAGCACTTTTCCGGAGGATCCATGTCCGCACAACCCCAGGCCACGGCGGGCGGCGAGGGCGAAAGCCTCGTCACCGTCGAGCGTGACGGGCCGGTCGCCCGCGTCACGATGAATCGCCCCGCGCAGTTCAATGCGCTGTCCGAGGCGCTGATGGAATCGCTGCAGCGCGAACTCGACGCGATCGCCGCCGACCGATCGGTGCGCGTCGTCGTGCTGGGCGCTGCGGGCAAGGCGTTCTGCGCCGGGCACGATCTTCGCGAGATGCGCGCGGAGCCCTCGCACGATTACTACCGCACGTTGTTCGCGCAGTGCTCGCGGCTGATGACGTCGATTCAGCGCATGCCGCAACCGGTGATCGCGCGCGTCCAGGGCATCGCCACGGCGGCCGGCTGCCAGCTCGTCGCGGCCTGCGATCTCGCCGTCGCCGTCGACAGCGCCCGCTTCGCCGTCTCGGGCGTGAATCTCGGGTTGTTCTGTTCGACCCCGTCGGTCGCGCTGTCGCGAAACGTTCCGCGCAAGGCCGCGTTCGAGATGCTCGTCACCGGCGCATTCATCGATGCGCAGACCGCGCTCGCGCGCGGGCTCGTCAATCGGGTCGTGCCGGCGGCCGAGCTCGATTCCGAGATCGATTCGCTCGCGAAGCTGATCGTCGCAAAGCCGCCCGAGGCGATCGCGCTGGGCAAGGACCTGTTCTACCGGCAGCTCGAGATGGGTGTCGAGGGCGCCTATCAGCTTGCCGGCCAGACGATGGCGTGCAACATGATGGAGCCGTCGGCGCTCGAGGGCGTGCAGGCCTTCATCGAGAAGCGCCCGCCGCACTGGAACTGAGCGCACCGCGGCGCCGCTGCCGCGGCGCGTGCCGGTGCGACTCCCTATAATCGCCGTTTCCCCGCCGACCCCGAATCTCCATTGGTGAACTCCCGATGAAAATCCTCGTCCCGGTCAAGCGCGTGGTCGACTACAACGTGAAGGTGCGCGTCAAGAGCGACCAGAGCGGCGTCGACATCGCCAACGTCAAGATGTCGATGAACCCGTTCGACGAGATTGCCGTCGAGGAGGCGGTGCGCCTGAAGGAGAAGGGCGTGGGCACCGAGATCGTCGCCGTCTCCTGCGGGCCGCAGCAGTGCCAGGAAACGTTGCGCACCGCGATGGCGATCGGCGCCGACCGCGCGATCCTCGTGCAGACCGATGTCGAGTTGCAGCCGCTGGCCGTCGCGAAGCTGCTGAAGGCGCTGGTCGATCGCGAGCAGCCCGGGCTCGTCATCCTCGGCAAGCAGGCGATCGACGACGACGCCAACCAGACCGGCCAGATGCTGGCCGCGCTCGCCGAGTTGCCGCAGGCCACCTTCGCTTCGAAGGTCGAGATCGCCGACGGCAAGGCGCAGGTCACGCGCGAGATCGACGGCGGGCTGGAGACCCTTTCGATTTCGCTGCCGGCGGTAGTCACCACCGACCTGCGACTGAACGAGCCGCGCTACGTCACGCTGCCGAACATCATGAAGGCGAAAAAGAAGACGCTCGACGTCGTCAAGCCCGAAGACCTCGGCGTCGATCCTTCGCCGCGGTTGAAGACGCTGAAGGTCAGCGAGCCGCCGGCACGCAGCGCGGGCGTCAAGGTGCCGGACGTCGCCACGCTGGTGGCGAAGCTGAAGAACGAAGCGAAAGTGAT
This sequence comes from Pseudomonadota bacterium, assembly GCA_023389055.1. Taxonomy (GTDB): domain Bacteria; phylum Pseudomonadota; class Gammaproteobacteria; order Burkholderiales; family Burkholderiaceae_E; genus Zeimonas. Next base: position 82,684 of record JAEWFA010000012.1, read on the forward strand.
CTGAAGGGGAACGACGACATGGCAGTTCTCGTCCTGGCCGAACACGACAACGCGTCGCTCAAGCCGAGCACGCTCAACACGATCGCAGCAGCGCGCAAGATCGGCGGCGACGTCACGGTGCTCGTCGCCGGCAGCGGCTGCGAGAAGGCAGCGCAGGCCGCGGCGCAGGCCGCAGGCGTTTCGAAGGTGCTGCTTGCCGACGCGCCGCAGCTGAAGAACCAGCTCGCGGAGAATGTAGCCGCGCAGGTGCTTGCGGTGGCCGGCGGCTACGGCCACATCCTCGCGCCGGCTACCGCCTTCGGCAAGAACGTGCTGCCGCGCGTGGCGGCGAAGCTCGACGTCGCACAGGTCTCCGACATCATCGGCGTCGAGTCGCCCGATACTTTCACGCGTCCGATCTACGCGGGCAACGCGATCGCCACCGTGCAGAGCGCCGACGCGGTCAAGGTCGTCACCGTGCGCACGACGGGCTTCGATCCGGTCGAGGCGAGCGGCAATCTGGCGCCGGTCGACCCGGTCGCCACCGTGGAGGATTCGGGCAAATCCCGCTACATCGGAGCCGAGATCGCCAGGAGCGACCGTCCGGAGCTCACCGCTGCACGCGTCGTCGTCTCGGGCGGGCGCGGGATGGGCAGCGCCGAGAACTTCAAGATGCTCGAGCCGCTCGCCGACCGGCTCGGCGCGGCGCTGGGCGCCTCGCGCGCGGCCGTCGACGCCGGGTACGCGCCGAACGACTGGCAGGTCGGGCAGACCGGAAAGATCGTCGCGCCGCAGCTGTACGTGGCCATCGGCATCTCGGGTGCGATCCAGCACCTGGCCGGCATGAAGGACAGCAAGGTGATCGTTGCGATCAACAAGGACGAGGAAGCGCCGATCTTCGGCGTAGCCGACTACGGACTGGTGGGCGATCTGTTCACGATCGTGCCGGAGCTCGTCAAGGAACTCGGCTGACACGCAACTGCACGGCGCGCGAGCGCGACGCGCTCGCCGCGCAAGAGGAGCCGCCATGGCGACCTACCGCGCCCCGCTCGAAGACATGCTGTTCGTCCTGCGGCAACTCGCCGGCATCGACGAGCTCGCGACGCTGCCCGATTTCGCCGACGCCGGCTACGACACCGCGCGCGCGGTGCTCGAGGAGTGCGCGAAGTTCAACGAGGGCGTCGTCGCGCCGCTGAATCGCAGCGGCGACCTGCAGCCGGCAACGCTGCAGAACGGCGAAGTGAAGACCTCGCCGGGCTTTTCCGAGGCCTTCCGCGGTTTCGTCGAGGGCGGTTGGCAGGGCGTGCAGCATCCGGAGCGCTTCGGCGGCCAGGGGCTGCCCAAGCTCATCGCCACGCCGTGCATCGAGATGCTCAATTCGGCGAACCTGTCGTTCGCGCTGTGCCCGCTGCTCACCGACGGCGCGATCGAGGCGCTGCTCACCGCGGGTTCGCCGACACAGCAGCAACTGTACGTGCCGAACCTCATTTCCGGCGACTGGACCGGAACGATGAATCTCACCGAGCCGCAGGCGGGTTCCGACCTCGCGCTCGTGCGTACGAAGGCCGTGCCTCAGCCCGACGGCAGCTACCGCATCTTCGGCCAGAAGATCTTCATCACCTACGGCGAACACGACATGGCGAAGAACATCGTCCATCTCGTGCTCGCGCGCACGCCCGATGCGCCCGAGGGCATCAAGGGCATCTCGTTGTTCGTCGTGCCGAAGTACGTCGTCGACGAGCAAGGCGACAGCGGCAAGCGCAACGACGTCTGGTGCGCTTCGATCGAGCACAAGCTTGGCATTTCGGCGAGCCCCACCGCCGTGCTGCTGTACGGCGACGACAAGGGTGAGGTGGGCGCCGGCGCCATCGGCTATCGCATCGGCGAGGAGAACCGAGGCCTCGAGTACATGTTCGTGATGATGAATGCGGCGCGCTTCGCCGTCGGCATCCAGGGCATCGCGGTGGCCGAGCGCGCGTACCAGCATGCGGTCGCCTACGCGAAGGAGCGCGTGCAGAGCCGCGACGTGGCGGGCTCTGCCGGAGCGGTCACGATCATCCATCACCCCGACGTGCGCCGCCTTCTGATGACGATGCGCGCGCACACCGAGGCCGCGCGGGCGCTCGCCTGCGTTGCGGCCGCGCACGCCGACTGGGCGCATCACGCGCCCGACGGGGCCACGCGCGAGCAGCACAAGCGGCTCTACGAATACCTGGTCCCCGTCGTCAAGGGGTGGTCCACCGAGATGTCGATCGACGTGGCTTCGCTCGGCGTGCAGGTGCACGGCGGCATGGGCTTCATCGAGGAGACGGGTGCCGCGCAGTACTACCGCGACGCACGCATCCTGACGATCTACGAAGGCACCACCGCGATCCAGGCGAATGATTTCGTCGGGCGCAAGACGGTGCGCGACCGCGGCGCCGTCGCCCGGCAACTGATCGAGCAGGTGAGCGAGACGGAGCAGTCGCTCGCCGAGCGCGGCGGCGACGACCTCCTCGCGATCGCGGCGCGCCTTCGCGCCGGACGCGAGGCGCTCGCGCGGTCCGTCGATTTCGTCGTCGACTCCTTCGGCGCCGACGTGCGCGCGGTGTTTGCCGGCAGCGTGCCGTACCTGAAGCTCGCCGGAATCGTGCTGTGCGGCTGGCAGATGGCGCGCGCGGCTGCCAAGGCGCAGGCCATGCGCACGGCAGGTGTCGGAGACGCGGGCTTCCTCGACGCCAAGATCGCCACCGCACGCTTCTACGCCGATCACATCCTGGTGCAGGCGCCGGGCCTCGCCGACACCATCGTCGAAGGCGCCAGCGGCGTGCTCGCGATCCCCGAAGCGGCGTTCTGACGTTCCCGGTGATCTCCGTCTATACTGTGATTGGATACAGTATGTCGGGGGGTCGCGATGGGTCCCGGATTCCCAGCGCCGCGCAGCCCGCTGCGGCACGGACGCGGTGCGGTTTCCAATCCGCAGAATCGCTTCGAGTCGCCGCGCGAAGCCTTCGACGACGGCTGGGCATACGATGCGCCGGCCGATGAATCGCCGCTGCCCAACGAGGTGTTCGAGGAGCAGGCGCGCACGCTGATCGCCCGGAACCAGTCACCCGACGTTCCCTTCGATCGCTCGATCAACCCGTATCGCGGCTGCGAGCACGGCTGCATCTACTGCTACGCACGGCCCAATCACGGCTACGTCGGGCTGTCGCCCGGGCTCGACTTCGAATCGAAGATCTTCGTCAAGGTAAACGCCGCCGAGCGACTGCGGGCCGAAATTTCCGCGCCGGGCTATCGCTGTGCGCCGATCGCGATCGGCACCGCTACCGACGCCTGGCAGCCGCTCGAGCGACGCCGTCGCATTACCCGCGCGATCGTCGAGGTGCTGCACGCGCATCGGCACCCGTTCAGCGTGCTGACGAAGTCGTCGCTCGTCGAGCGCGACATCGACCTGCTCGCGCCGATGGCGCGCGCCGGGCTGGTCAGCGTTTCGCTGACCCTCACCACGCTCGACCCCGATCTCGCGCGACGCTGGGAGCCGCGCGCGGCAGCGCCGTGGCGCCGGCTGCAGACGATGCGCCGTCTGCACGAGGCGGGGATACCGGTCGGCGTGTCGCTCGCGCCGATCGCGCCGTTCCTGAACGAGCCCGAGATCGAGCGCGTGCTCGCCGCCGCGCGCGAGGCCGGGGCGCGGCGCGCGTTCTACGCCGTGCTGCGCCTGCCGCACGAGTTGCACGAACTCTTCGTCGACTGGCTCGAGCAGCACTATCCACAGCGCGCGGCGCGCGTGCTTGGGCGCTTGCTCGACCTCAAGCCCGGCAAAGGCGCTTCGCCCGCGCGCGCTCGAATGCACGCCCGGCTGAGCGGAGAGGGCGCGTGGGCCGAGCTCGTGCGGCTTCGCTTCGAGATGGCGCTGCGCCGGCTCGGCTACGAGCGCGATCGGCTCGAGTTGCGCACCGATCTGTTCCGCCGCGATCCGCAGGCCGAACAGCCGGGTTTGTTCTGAAGAAAGGCCCCCGCATGGCGCGTTGACCGGCCCGTTCTGCGCTAGAATGCTCGGTTTTTCGCCCCAACCCAAGGAAATCGAAACATGGTCGTCATCCGCCTGACGCGCGGTGGTGCCAAGAAGCGCCCCTTCTATCACATCGTCGCGGCGGACAAGCGCAGCCGGCGCGACGGCGAATTCATCGAACGCCTCGGGTTCTACAACCCGATCGCTTCCGGCAACGAGCCGGGGCTGAAGCTGGCGGTCGAGCGCCTCGAGTACTGGAAGCAGCAGGGCGCGGCGTTGTCGCCGACGGTCGCGCGTCTCGCGCGTGGCTACGCGCCCGGACAAGCGCCGGCCGCCTGAGCCGACGGCGCCCGGGTCGCCAAAGGCGCCCGGATCGCCGCGCGCGACTGGGTCGCTGCCGGCGTCCGGCCCAGCCGGCCCGGCCGACCCGGTTCTCGTCGGCCGCATCGTCGGCGCGTGGGGCGTGCACGGTTGGGTGCGCGTGGCGCCGTTCAACGATCCTCGTCGTTCGCTGCTGCTGCAGCTCCCGGTGTGGTTCCTGCGTCCGGGGGCTGCGCCCGCCGACCGCGGATGGCGAGCGGTCGACGTCGAACAGGCAAGGGCACACGGCGGCGACGAGATCGTCGCGAAACTGGCCGGCATCGAGGATCGGGACGTTGCGCTCGGTCTCGAGGGCGCCGCGATTTCGCTGGACCGCGCGCAGTTCCCCGAACCGCGGGCCGACGAGGTGTATTGGGCCGACCTCATCGGATGCGCCGTTCTCGACCCCGATGGCGCATCGCTCGGCACCGTCGCGGCGATCGAGGATCATCCCGCGCATCCGGTGATGCGCCTGTCCGACGCCGACCACGAGCGGCTCGTTCCGCTGGTGCCCGAACTGATCCGCTCGGTCGATCTCGCGGCGCGCGTCGTGGTCGCGGACTGGCGGCGTGACTGGTGATCATGCGATTCGACGCGATCACGCTGTTTCCGGCGATGTTCGACGCGATCACCCGCTTCGGCATAACGTCCCGCGCGCACGAGCGCGGGTTGTGGACGCTCGCCTGCTGGAATCCGCGCGACTTCGCCACCGACGCCTATCGCAGCGTGGACGATCGCCCCTACGGCGGCGGCCCCGGCATGGTCATGCTCGCTCAGCCGCTCGCGGCGGCGATCGACGCAGCGCGGCAAGCCGGTCCTGCGGGCCGGCCGGTCATCGCGCTGTCGCCGCAGGGCCGCCCGCTCGACGATGCACGTGCGAGGACGCTCGCGCGCTCGCCGGGCGCGATCCTCGTCGCCGGCCGCTACGAGGCGATCGACCAGCGCCTGCTCGATCGCCGCGTTGACGAGGAGATCGCGATCGGCGAGTTCGTCGTCTCGGGCGGCGAGCTTCCCGCGATGATGCTGATCGATGCCGTGGTTCGCCTGCTGCCCGGCGCGATGAACGACGAGCGCTCGCCGGCGCACGAATCCTTCGCCCAGGGCCTGCTCGATCATCCGCAGTACACGCGGCCGGAGGTCTTCGAGGGCCAGGCGGTGCCCGCCGTGCTGATGTCCGGCCACCATGCGCAGATCGAGCGGTGGCGTCGACAACAGGCCTTGCTCGCCACGCAGCGCAAACGGCCCGACCTCATCGAGCGGGCGCGGGCCCGGGGCCTTCTGGACGCAGACGACGAGCGCACCTTGCGGGGGGCGCCGCTGGCGCCGACCGGCAGTACGCGCTAGAATCGCGGGCTTTCCGTCCTCTGCGCGCATATCTTCCGCACGGCCTTCGTCGCGGAGATCCAAAGCGCACGTGCATGGGCACGTGCCTACGAAAACATCGGGCGCGACACGACGGCCAGGAGAGATCCGATGGACCTGATCCGACAACTCGAGCAGGAAGAGATCGACCGGCTCGGCAAGACGATTCCCCCGTTCGCGCCCGGCGACACCGTCGTCGTCAGCGTCAACGTGGTCGAAGGTACGCGCAAGCGCGTGCAGGCCTATGAAGGCGTCGTCATCGCGATTCGCAATCGCGGCTTGAACTCCTCGTTCATCGTCCGCAAGATTTCCTCGGGGGAAGGCGTCGAGCGCACCTTCCAGCTGTACTCGCCGCTGATCGCCGGCATCGAGGTCAAGCGTCGCGGCGACGTGCGCCGCGCGAAGCTCTACTACCTGCGCGAGCGCTCCGGCAAATCGGCGCGCATCAAGGAGAAGCTTCCCGGCCGTGCCGTACGGACCGGCGCCGCCCGAAGCTGAGCACGCGGGCAGGGCGCATGCCGCGCGATCCGGTCGCGCCCCTTCCTTCGTTCGATCCCCGCGATCTGCCGGCCTTCGAGGCGCACGACGGACTTCCGCCGGTACCCATCGAGCGGCTGAGCGAGCCGGCGCTGCGCGAGCGTTTCGCGAATCCGCCGCCCTGGCAGCCCGAGCAGACCGACGACCGATTCCGCCTCGACCGCGACGACCCGCGCGCGGCCGCCGTTCTGGTGCCGATCGTCGCGCACGCGCAGCGCAGCACATTGCTGCTGACGCAGCGCACCTGGAACCTGCGCCACCACTCGGGTCAGGTCGCCTTCCCCGGGGGCAGGCTGGAAAGCACCGACGCATCGCCCGTGGAGGCCGCGCTTCGCGAGGCGAACGAGGAGATCGGGCTCGAGCCGGCGCGCGTCGACGTCATCGGTCCGCTTCCCGAGTACCTCACCGGAACCGGGTTCCTCGTCACGCCGATCGTCGGGCTGCTGCATCCGGGCTTCTCGCTGCACCCCGATCCGGCCGAAGTCGCCGACGTTTTCGAGGTCCCTCTCGATTTCCTGATGAATCCCCGCCATCATCAGCGTCGCAGCATACGCATCGCCGACGACGCCGAGCGTACGTTCTTCACGATGCCCTATCGCGCGCCGGGCGAAACCGAGGAGCGTTTCATCTGGGGCGCCACGGCTGCGATGCTGCGCAACCTGTATCGGCTGCTGATCGCCTGACGGCGGGCGCTGCCGCGGGCGACACCGACGCATGGGCTTCATTGCGCTGATCTTCACGCTGCTGATCGAGCAGGGCCGGCCACTGGGGGCCGGAAACCCCGCGCATCGCGCCGCGCTTGCCGTGGCCGATTTCGTTCGGGCGAATACCGACGCGGGCGAACGGCAGTACGGAGTTCTCGGCTGGCTTCTGGTCGCAGGCGCCGCCGTCGCGGGAGCCGCGCTGCTCGAATGGCTCGCGTCGGCCGTGCATCCGCTCGCCGTGTTCGTCGTCCACGTGGCGGTGCTGTACCTGACGGTCGGTTTCCGCCAGTTCAGTCACGCCTTCACCGAGATCCAGGTCGCGCTCGCCGCCGACGATCCCGCCGGTGCCCGAAGCGTGCTTGATCGCTGGCTCGGTCGCGTGCACGCCGACGACGCGATGGATCGTGTCGTTCGGGATGCATCGGTACCCGCCGTCTGCCGCGAGGCGGTCGCCGGAGCGCTCGTTGCCGCGCACCGGCACGTCTTCGGGCCGTTGTTCTGGTACATCCTGTTGCCCGGCGTGACCGGCCCGGTGCTCTACCGCGTCGCCGAGCTCCTCGCCCGCCGCTGGACGCAGCCCGTCGTCGAAGGCGTGACGCACGTGGCGGAGCCGTATGGCGCCTTCGCCGATCGCGCGTTCCACGTCATCGACTGGCTACCCGTGCGACTGTCCGCGGCCGGCTTCGCCGTCGTCGGAAACTTCGAGGACGCCGTCTACTGCTGGCGCGGCGCGGTCGCCTCGGGCACCGCGAACGACTCGCGCGCGTTGCTGCTCGCTTGCGGCGGCGGCGCGCTCGGCCTGCGCCTGGCCGAGCCCGCGCTCGAGGCGCGCTGGGCCGCAGGCGACCAGGGCTTCGAGTGGCCCGGCGCCGAACCCGACGCCGCCGCGCTGCGCAGCGCCGTCGGCCTCGTCTGGCGCTCGGTCGTGCTGTGGATCAGCCTGTTCGCCATGGTGACGATTGCGGCATGGCTGGGGAGGTAGGGAAGGGGGAAGGGGAACGCCCCCGGTTTGGTCACGCGGGGCTCGTCTTCTCTTCCCCTTCCCCCTTCCCCCTTCCCCCTTCCCC